>JANMGQ010000255.1:0-50207 GCA_031374735.1 Hyphomicrobiaceae bacterium
GCTTCCGCCAGTTCCTGTTGCGGGGCGTCGAGACCGTGCGCCTGGAATGGGCCCTGGTGTGCACCGCCCACAACCTCACGCAGCTGTTCAGGGCCGCCTGAGGGGCTATGGTTGTGAAATCGTGGAGCCGCTGGGGCTATCTGGACGGGCTCCTAGGATACCGGAATTACCCCTCACGGTCTTCGGGGTTGCGCGTGAAGAATGCAAGCGAGAAGCCGCGACCGACGTGAAGGCACGATAATGTCGTCTTGCCACTGATCGCTTGGAACGATCCAGCAGATGCAGGCTTCCGAGCTGAAGCGAGGCAGCGACGAGCCAGTATCGTCAGACTGGACATATTGTCACCTGTATGAGCGGCTCCCGGCCGAGACCCAAAATCAATCGCGCTGTCACTCGTGAGTGATGCGCCGTTCCAAACAAACGATACGTCTCCGACAGTTGCTCGATTGCCGGCCCAACGCGTCACTGCAGCTTCAGAACCAGGTATTCCTACGATTGAAAAAAGCACTGCAGCTTCTGGCTCCCGCTTGAGTGCAAGAAAAGGAAGCGATTGGGCAACCTTCTCGGCTATCGGAAAGCACTCAGCAGCTATTGCGGGCTTGGCACCAACGGTGAAAATTATCACCGTCGTTCTTGCGATCCAATGCAAAGGCGAAGCCACGTACTTAACTCCAGTTACTCGACCCGTATTTGCCCGTGGGGCAATGGTATCTAACACACCATAACACCGGAGCGTGCAGTCAGCACGTGCCAAACGCAGTCGTCTGAGCAGCGGTGTCTGAGCCCGAGGTCAGACACCAACGTGATGAGTACCGGTACGCAACCGGCTTGAACGGACCGGCCATCGGCAGGCCGATGCAGTCGGCCTGCTGGTTGGTCATTTTTGTCAACTTGATGCCGAGTTCGTGGTGGTGTGTGACCTCAGTAAGAAAGCCAGTCACGGCAAACGCTACACCGCGTTATCATACGGCCTTACGTTTGGCGTCCGCGCGTTGCGGCAACCCTCCCAGCATCGGCTTCAAAGTCCGCTCTGCGATCCGAAGATCATGCATCGATTGTAGATTGAGCCAGAACCCGGGACTTGTGCCAAACCAGTGGCCTAGCAACACTGCGGTCTCGGCGCTGATCGCGCGATCACCGGCAATGATTGCCGTCAGGCGGTTCGCGGGTACGCGCAGTTGGCGGGCAAGTTCGGACGCCGAAATGCCAAGCTCTTCCAGCTCGTCCTTCAGGTGTTCGCCAGGGTGAATGGGTGTGCGTGGCATCGTTGTTCCAGGTTTTAGTGATAGTCGACAAACTCGACGTCCTGCGGCCCCGATGCTCCCTTCGGCCAACCAAAGCAGACGCGCCATTGGTCGTTCACTCGGATGCTGTATCGGCCTGCGTGGTCGCCGGCCAAGGACTCGAACCGGTTGCCTGGCAGTGCAGCCAGGTCGCCAACATTGGTTGCGGCATCAAGCCGATCCAACGCCTTTTCGGCTTGCCGTGCGAAACCGGAGAACGCTTTGACTCGCTCTCCTGCAGCAAAGCGCGCGGTGCGCTTGTCCCGATAGCTTTGGATCATGCCTCAGTTCCCCAGGGGCGTTCATCTTTTCATCTCCGCCCCTGATTCCCGCGAGGCGCCGGTTTGCGATTTGCTGTCTGCAATGGGACGCTGGTGCCGAGCCAGCGCTGCCCCGTATCAGATACGTATCGCATACCGACCGTGCTAACAATGCGGCGGCTGATAACACGCAAGCTGACGAGCTGCCTGGCGCACCAGAAAAACACCGCCGGACCTCTCGATCCAGCGGTGCAAACGTGCAGCGACACGGCGATCAGCCTCAATACCGATACTGTTCCGGCTTGAACGGGCCGGCCATCGGCACGCCGATGTAGTCGGCCTGCTCTTTGCTCATCTTGGTCAGCTTGGCGCCGAGCTTTTCGAGGTGCAGCATCGCGACCTTCTCGTCGAGGTGCTTCGGCAGCACGTAGACCTGCTTCTTGTACTTGCCATCGTCCTTGTGGGTCCACAGCTCGATCTGGGCGAGCGTCTGGTTCGAGAATGACGAGGACATCACGAACGACGGGTGGCCCATGGCGTTGCCGAGGTTCACAAGGCGGCCTTCCGAGAGCAGGATAATGCGGTTGCCCTTCGGGAACGTGATCTCGTCGACCTGCGGCTTGATGTTCTGCCACTTGAAGTTCTTGAGGCCGGCAACCTGGATCTCGTTATCAAAGTGCCCGATGTTGCAGACGATGGCGCGGTCTTTCATCTGACGCATCATGTCGATGGTGATGATGTCCTTGTTGCCCGTCGCCGTGACGTAGATGTCGGCGCGCGAGAACGCGTCCTCGATCGGCGCCACTTCATAGCCTTCCATGGCCGCCTGCAGCGCGCAGATCGGGTCCACTTCCGAGACGATCACGCGGCATCCAGCCTGGCGCAGCGAGGCCGCCGAGCCTTTGCCGACATCGCCGAAACCGGCGACGAACGCGACCTTACCGGCCATCATCACGTCGGTGCCCCGACGCAGCGCGTCGACCAGCGATTCACGGCAGCCATAGAGGTTGTCGAACTTCGACTTGGTGACGCTGTCGTTGACGTTGAAGGCCGGGAACAGCAGTTTGCCCTGCTCGGCAAGCTTGTAGAGGCGATGTACGCCCGTGGTGGTTTCTTCCGACACGCCCTTGATGTTGGCGGCGAGGGTTGCGAAGTAGCCCTTCGGCTTGGACTTCAGCGTGTTCTTGAGAAGCGCGAAGAAGATCTCTTCTTCTTCGGATTCCGGCTTGTCGAGGAATGCCGCGTCGCCGTTCTCGGCGCGCAGGCCGTGGTGGACGAACATGGTGGCGTCGCCACCGTCATCCAAGATCATGTTCGGCGTCAGTTGTTCGCCAGACTTGGCACCGTGCCAGTCAAACAGCTTGGCGGTGTAATCCCAGTATTCGACCAGCGTCTCACCCTTGTAGGCGAACACGGGGATGCCGGCGGCGGCGATCGCAGCTGCGGCGTGGTCCTGGGTCGAGAAGATGTTGCACGACACCCAACGCACGTCGGCGCCGAGCGCCTTCAGCGTCTCGATCAGCACGGCCGTCTGGATGGTCATGTGCAGCGAGCCGGCAATGCGCGCGCCCTTCAGCGGCTGCTTCGGACCGTATTCGGCGCGGATGGCCATCAAACCAGGCATTTCAGTTTCGGCCAAGTCGATTTCCTTGCGGCCGAATTCGGCGTCTTTGATGTCTTTGACGATGTAGTCGTTCATTACAGGTTCCTTCACGCTCGACGTGACTGTGGCGGACAGCAGTGACGATGCCCAGAAAGTGACGCGCCTATAGCGTGACGAGCAAAGGCGCGCAAGAAGACATAAAGAGATTGTTATATCTTGATGCCTGTTTCAGCCTGGTGGTCGGCGAGATGCAGCAGCACCGGCCGGAACCCTAGGCGCCGTTTCCAGAGGAACAGGCCCTCTGCCCCTTCTTCCATCGAACCGTGAATGAGGGCGCGCAGGCCAATGACGCAAGGGTCACGACGGTCGAGCAACCACGCCATGATATCGAACATCAGCATTTTCGTGATACCGTCGCGCAGCGCGTCGCCGTGACCAATCAGGCTCTGGACGAACACCGCATCGCCAGCGCGGACCAGCTTGGCGTAGCAAACGAGTTTTTCTGCGCCGTCGATCGTTCGGAAGGCACCCCAAGCGATTCGCCAATGTAGCGGGCAAACCGGTCTCTCGGGCGCGATCCGCGTGTCGACCAGATCAGTCCGAGGTCCTGATAGCGCTGCGACGACAAATAGCCCTTTCGAGCGGCGCACCTTCGAACCGGTAAGCGCATGAAGGCTTGCATCGAACGATTTTTCGCCGACGATGCGGCTCGTGCAGCCGTGTTTGCGAGCCGTCGCCGCGGCGCGGCGCGAATTGCCGTCGGTGATCTTGGACGTCACTCGCTGCCAGCTGAGAAAATCCGCAAACACCTCAAGATCAACGGCCATGGCCGTCTGGCCGAAGCGCGGGGCGGCTTTGGACGTTGCACTGCAGGCCAGATCGCGTGCGACTTCTTGTGCCGCTTGGATGAAGCGTGCGTGGCTCGTACACGCTTGCGCACTGTCAAGATAAAGCCGCAGGACCGGCAGGGCGGACCTGGCGTCCAGCCCCATACGCTTGGCCCTGGATTTGCGCGCAAGATGCAGCGGTCCATAAGTTGTGCGCCGCCAATGCCGCTTGAAATTGCGGGTGAAAGCGCGCAGGCGCGGACGCGCTGCCATTCGCGCGATGATTGGAAGTTTCATCGTCAAAATTCGCTCGGGCTCATTGATCTCACCCATTAGCGCGCCACTGTGCAGGAGGCAAAGGCTGGCCGACCGGGGTACCCCGCGGTCAGCATCCAATCCCAACTTCAGCACGATCAAATATTTTTGTATTCGCCTCGTCCAATCAGGTGACATGATTGTGACTATCAGCTAAGCAGCTTGCGCAAGGGCTGAGCGCGCCAGTGGCGCAGCTCTAATCATAACGCCCAAGTCTAGGGACGGCCCAGCATCGGGGGAGACCGATGCACCGGTTGTCGTACACGACCGGGCTGACGTGGTTCTGAGGGTGGGCCGTCGAGCACGGCCGATACGAAACAGTTGATGCTCGCGGAGAGGCAGTGGCAAAAGCCAGCTGCCTCTTTTGATTTTTCGGGCGCGTTTTATTGCCGACCAACCTTCCTGCACGCTCATTTGTTGGGGCCGACGATGCATCTCGCCGCATGGCGCCTTTGCGCCATATCTGGCTTGCAACGCCCATGAACGAACCGCGCATCACACGGACGGGGGTCGTCGATGGTGCTCGCCGCGGCTTGCCATTGTTGGCCAGTGGCTTCGTCTATGGCCTCGCATTCGGTTCTTTGGCCGCTTCGATGGGCCTGTCGCTCGTTGAGGCGACCTTGATGAGCATTCTGGTGTTTTCCGGCACCGCTCAGATTGCCGTCGTGCAGATATGGCCGAGCCAGCCAGGGCTGCTGCCTGCGGCACTGATCGTGCTGATTGCCAATATCCGTTATGCGCTGATGAGTGCGTCGTTGCGGCCGTGGCTTGACCAAGTGTCGCCGTGGCGGGTCTATCCGCTGCTCACCTTCATGGTCGACAGTGCTTATGCCTTGGGTCTGCGCTCACGCGCGGAGGGCAATCAAGATGCTGGCATCATCATGGGCTCAGGGCTCGCGAGCTTCACGGGCTGGGTCATCTCAACGGCAATCGGCTTTGTCTCCGGACAGTTGTTTGCCAATCCAAAGGCGATCGGCCTCGACTTCGTCGTCATCGCCTTCTGCCTCGCGGCCGCGACCAGCATGGCGCGCCTGGTCCGCACGCCGCGCGGGTTTGTCCCAGCACTCGTGGCCGGCGCTGTCATCATCGTCGTCGATCGGCTTTTGCCGGGGCCCTGGACGGTGGTCGCGGCGGGGCTTGCGGCAGCGATAACGGGTGCTGTGCTTTACGATCCGGAGACCGATCCGGCATGACACTCGATCCGCGCACTTTGGCTGTCATTCTTGTCATGGCGCTTGCGGCCGCCGCATGCCGTTTCGCCGGTTTTGCCTTCATGCGCTTCATACCCATGACACCGCGTGTGAAGGCTGCATTGGCGGCCATACCGCTCGCCGTGATGTTGGCGATCATTTTGCCGCCGGCCTTGCGTGGCGGCTGGCCTGAAGCGGCCGGCATTGTCGCGACGGTTGTCGCGGTTTTGCTGCGCGGCAACGAAGTGGTCGCAGTGGTTGCCGGGATGACGACCGTTGCATTCGCCCGCGCGATGGGGCTCTAACGGCCGACGTCCGCTCTGGAATCACTTGCCCTGGAATACCTAGAAATGAGCCGCCTTCAAGCCGACCTGCTGTTGCTGATGACAGCCGCCATCTGGGGCCTCGCCTTCGTATTCCAGAAGACCGCCATGGCCGACATCGGGCCGCTGACCTTCATTGCGGCGCGGTCGGCGCTCGCGGTCATCGCAATAGCCCCGTTTGCCTGGTACGAAGTGAGGCGGGCGACACGCCCTGCCGATCCGTCGTTTGCCGCCATCGTCGCCGTATCGGGTGTGCTGTTCTTTCTCGGGGCAACCTTGCAGCAGACGGGCCTCGTCACGGCAACAGTCAGCAACACAGGTTTTCTGACCGCGCTCTACATCGTGTTCGTGCCCTTGATCGCCTGGGGTTGGCACAAGATCGCGCCCCCATCGATCGTTTGGCCGGCAACAGCGCTCTCGTTTCTGGGCACCTGGCTGCTCGGCGGCAGTTCGGTCGGGGCTCTGTCCAAAGGCGATATGCTGGTCGCTCTTTCGGCCCTGTTCTGGGCCGCCCACGTGGTGTCGACGGGCATTGCCGCGCACTACGGTCGGCCAATTCTGTTCACGTGCCTGCAGTTCATCATCGTGGGCGCCATCGCACTCTTGGGCGCGCTGCTTTATGAAACGATCTCGCTCGCGGCCTTGTGGCGCGCGGCGCCAGAAATCGCTTACGTTGGGCTGCTGTCGAGCGCGCTCACCTTTACCATCCTGACACTCGCCATGCGCCACACTCCGGCCGCGGAAGCGGCCATCATCGTCTCAACCGAGAGCTTGTTCGGTGCCATGGCTGGAGCGCTGCTGCTAAGCGAGCGATTGACCGTGGTGGCTTGGACCGGAGCGGCACTCATCATAATCGCAACGCTTGCAATTCAGATCGCGCCGCACTTCGGCCACAGGGCCAAGCCGGCCGACGGCTGAACCAAACGCGTCTCGAAAGGACACCCGCCCATGACCGTGAACATCCGCCCCCTTAAGCCGAGCGATAAAGCCGCTTGGACCGAGCTCTTCAAAGGCTACATCACCTTCTACAAGTCGACAGTGGCTGACGATGTCATCGAAGAGACATGGCAGCGGCTGCTGTCGGGCGATGAGCACGTGCATCGCGGCCTGGTCGCTGTCGATGACACCGATACCCCGATCGGACTGGCGCACATCCTGTTCCATCGCTCCACCTGGTCCAAGACATGGTATTGCTATCTCGAAGACCTGTTCGTGCGCCCGGATATCCGCGCCAAGGGCGTGGGCGAAGCTCTGATCACGGCGGTTTATGCAGCCGCCGATACGCGCCAGACCACGCGCGTTTACTGGTCCACGCAAGAGTTCAACTATCGGGCTCGCGGCCTCTATGACAAAGTGGCGACCAAATCACCATTCTTGCAGTATCGGCGTTGACGGTCATCTGCGCAGAAAGGAGCCTTGGCGATGCCCGAGTTTACGACACGTCGCCGCGTGCCCTACACGCCCGCCGAGATGTATGCCCTCGTGGCCGATGTTGAGCGCTATCCAGAGTTCCTGCCGTTGTGCGAGGCGCTGACCGTGCGGACGCGGGCAGCCTACGGCGATGGCGAACAACTCGTTACCGACATGCGCGTCGGCTACCAGATGATCCGGGAGCGCATCGGCAGCCGGGTCATCCTAGATCCCTTCACGCCGGCCGTGACCGCCGAGAATGTCGACGGGCCGTTCACACATATGACGAATCGCTGGCGCTTTGCTCCTGTTGGCACAGGATGCGAGGTCGAATTCTACATCACGTATGCGTTCAAGAACATGATGCTGCAGATGCTGGTGGGGGGCATGTTCGAGCAGGCATACCGCGCTTTCGCCGACGCGTTCGAGCAGCGCGCGCGGGTGGTTTACGGCACGCGGTAGAGGATCGCGGGCGCCCTAAAACCGATAGAGCCACTGAACGGTGCCATAAGCGTGTCCGGCATCTCCGCGCGGCATGGACCATCCACCTGACGCCGAGACCTCATGTAGGCCATTGTCGTAACGCACGAATGCTCCGACGCGGTGCGTCGCGCCCTCCCGATGTCCAAATGCTGCCGCTTCAAAGCCAAGCGAGACATGCTCAAACGTCCGATCCGCAAGCCGCAAGCGGTGTGAATAGCTCTTGAACGGCGTCGCAGCCGTCAGATCGAGTGCTGCCCAGTGACGCGGCGTCATGTTGTACCAGATCTCGAGCGCACCTTTTGCGCCGTGCATTTGGCCCTGCACCAATGTTTCCGGATCGAAGGGCGCGATGGCGACGGCGCTGTGACGATACCCTGCAAACACCTTCAAGGTCAGGTCGCCGGTCCGCCATTGATAGCCAGCCAGCAGGTCTACAATGCGCGCTTGGCCGCGGAATGTTTGCCAGATCGCAACCCCCGAGGCCGGATCGAAGCGCCGACCAGCGTAACTATAACCGCTGACGGCTGACACGGCTCGAAGTCGCACGCCGTCCTGGCGGAGGTTTGAAAATGGGGCGTAGGTGGATCCGGTGTACACCGACCAGGTGCGTCGGAACGCCTCTGCACCTACCCAGCTTTCACGCGATGCCTCTTCAACACTCGCCGTGCCCTCATACCAAGGGGTGGCCAACTCGTCGTCTTCCAGGTCTTGAGGAGGCAGACCTTGAGGCGGAGCCGCCATCGCGCTTGCTGAAGCGGCGACCGACACAACCAAAGCAAAAGCGACCACAAACACGGCACGCGCACAGCGAAGCCAGCTCGAGACCACACAACTCATGGCAGTACGCGCCATAAAGTCCCACCAAGAAACGCGGCTGGGACGCACTTCAAATGCGAACCAGACAACTCACGATGGCGTTGTCGATGGCCGCACCTACTTTTGACGAGAGAAAATTTGTGCAAAACAAAAAATACGTCTTGAGATAGCAACCAGATTGGGACATTCAAAGAACCAATGACTTTTAACCACCTTTAGATTGCACTTCAGCCCGCTCCAAACGTACGTACCGAAACCGTCACGCATCAAACCACGTCCTCGCGCCCGCCGACGGAATGCTGTAACGTTATAGCCGCAACATCATGGGCACAGCGATGGTCTCGAACGCCAAATCCAAGCAGCACGACCATCAATCCTGCGTCGTCACAGCCCTTCAGCGGGCAGAACTAGCGTTTGAAGGACGAGGCATGAAATTGACGCCCTTGCGCCGGCAGGTGTTTGCCGAGATTGCCGGGTCGCACGATGCTGTTGGGGCTTATGACGTGCTCGACAGTCTGATGCGCAAGACGGGCGAGCGCATGGCGCCGATTTCGGTTTACCGCGCGATCGACGCTTTGCTCGATGTCGGCGTTGTGCATCGCCTTGAGAGCAAGAACGCCTTTTTTGCCTGCCATACACCACATGCCGGCAAGCGTCACATTGCGATGGTGTGCGAAGCCTGCGGACTTGTTGCCGAGATCGATGGCACCACAGTTTTTGCTGCAATCGACACAGCGACGAGCCGAATGCCGTTTGTGGTCAAGCGCAGCGTCGTCGAAATCTCGGGCCATTGCACGGCCTGCGACCTGCCAGCCGGAGGCAAAGCTCGTGGCCAATAAAGCGGCGCCCTCCAGGCTTGATCATCATGGGCGCCATGATCATGGGGAGCACGGTCATGACCATCTGCATGAGCATGACCACCACGATCATGCTCACGACTCGGTTCCGTCAAAGCCTCACAATGCGAACGCTCTGATCTCAGCCCGCGGGTTGACCGTCCGTCGCGGGGGACGGGCTGTATTGCAGTCCATCGATATCGACATCGGGCCGAGTGAAATCGTGACGTTGATCGGCCCAAACGGCGCAGGCAAGACCACGCTGGTGCGTGCGCTGCTCGGACTGGAAACCCTCACCGTCGGCACCGTCGTGCGTTCAGGTGAGCTTGTCATTGGCTATGTGCCCCAGCGCTTTGATCTTGACCGGGCGATCCCTATGACCGTGGAGCGCTTTTTGGCACTAGGCCGGGCGCGCGACCGCGAGACACAAATGGCCGTTCTGGAGGAGGTCGGCGCACCCACCTTGCTCGATCGTCAATTCAGCGAGTTGTCTGGCGGTGAACTACAGCGCGTGCTGCTCGCGCGCGCCCTGCTGCGCAACCCGACACTGCTCGTGCTCGACGAACCGGTACGCGGTGTCGACTATGCGGGCGAAGCTGATCTCTATGCGTTGATCGCGCGCTTGCGCACCGACCGCGGCGTCGGTGTCCTGCTGGTCAGCCATGACTTGCACGTGGTGTTGGCCGCCAGCGACCGCGTGCTCTGCATCAACCAGCACGTCTGCTGTCACGGCGTGCCGGAAGATGTCGCGCGCCATCCGGAGTACGCTCGCCTGTTCGGCCCCATCGCGGCAAGCACGTTCGGCCTGTATCGCCACGCGCACGACCACCGGCACGACCTTTCCGGGGCGGCCATCGCTTCTGCAGGCAACGCGATACCCCATCGCAACGACGAGGACCGCGGGACATGACCGATCCGTTCATGCTGCGCGCCATGATGGCTGGGCTCGCGCTCGCCCTGGTGGCAGCGCCGCTTGGCTGCTTCGTCGTCTGGCGCCGCATGGCCTACTTCGGCGAAACGATCGCCCAGGGCGGCCTGATCGGTATCGCCATCGGCATCAGTTTTGATATCGATTCGACGGTGGCCGTGCTGGTCACATCGCTCGCAATTGCTCTGCTCCTGCTCGGGCTTCAACGCCAGCGGCTCGTCCCCCTCGACAGTGTTCTCGGCGTCATGGCCCATGCGGCGCTCGCCATCGGCATCGTCGCAGCGGCCGTGTTCCGCCGGCCCAGCAATGATCTGATCGCCATCCTGTTCGGTGATATTTACGCGGTATCCATCGCCGATCTTCGCTGGATCATCGGTGGCGGCATCGCGGCGCTCATCGCCTTGGTCTGGATCTGGCGCCCTCTGTTGTCGATTTCGGTGCACGAAGACCTCGCAGCGGCCGAAGGCGTGGCTGTTGAGCGCACAAAGGCGATCTTCGTGTTCGTGCTGGCAGTCGTCGTGGCCATCTCGTTGAAAGTCGTCGGCGCGCTGCTCACCATCGCGTTCCTGATCATGCCCGCGGCGGCCGCGCGGCCATTTTCCGAGACGCCCGAGCAGATGGCATTCTTCGCGGTGATTTTCGCGGCCTTGGCGGTTGCCTTTGGCCTGTTCGTCTCGGTTTCAAATGACCTGCCGGGCGGGCCGTCTATCGTGCTGGTACTGACGGTCATGTTCGGCCTCGCCATGATACCCGTCGCCCTCGGGGGACGGCGGCGCGCACCGTGAGGGCTCGTTTTGCGGCGGACGCGGTTGTGGTGTATTCGAGATGCCGACCAAGAGGTTTCCGATGACCAAGCTACTCGAACGAGCCATCGAAGGTGTCCGTCAACTGCCTGAGCAGGAACAAGACGATCGTGCAGGGTTTCTCCTTGCGCACCTCGGCGCTTGGGTCGCCACACCCGACGAAGAAGCAGCCCTGAGCCAAGCCGAGGCTGAAATCGTTGCCGGGAAGGTCGTGCCCGAAGCCGACATGCGGGCATTCTGGACAAAGCAGCGCTCGTAACGAGGGGTGTCCCGAATGCTTGCCCTTGGTTATGCGCCACGTGCGATCAGCGATCTGATCGGGATTGAGCATCATCTCATGCTCTCAAATCCGCAGGCAATAAGCATCGTGCTATCGCACATCGAAAGTACCATCACACTCCTGCGGCAGTTTCCGTTTGCTGGCGTAAGGGGCTCTAAAGGGAAACGTCGTCGCATTGCGGTCGTGGACGCGCCGTAACTGATCTACTACACACCTGAGCCGGATCGGATAATCATTATGCATGTACGCCACACATCGCGGCGTCCTCTCAAATCGTGATCCATCGCACCTCGCACAGCAGAAGTAGTTGACAGATGCTCAGCCGCCGCGCCTCCACCTCCGTCTCCATTGGCCGCGTTGGCCATGCCGTTACTGTCGGCGGCACCGCGCCGATCGTCGTGCAATCGATGACCAACACCGATACGGCCGACATCGACGGTACCGTGAAACAGATTGCATCGCTCGCCCGCGCGGGGTCGGAGCTTGTGCGCATCACCGTTGACCGGGACGAAGCCGCCAAGGCCGTGCCGCACATCCACGAGAAGCTTCTGAGAATGCGTGTGCACGTGCCCGTGGTGGGCGACTTCCACTACAACGGCCACACATTGCTGACCGACAATCCGGCCTGCGCTGAGGCTCTCGACAAATACCGTATCAATCCCGGCAACGTCGGCTTCAAGAACAAGAAGGACAAGCAGTTCGGCACCATCGTCGAGAAGGCTATCGAGTACAAAAAGCCCGTGCGCATCGGCGTCAACTGGGGCTCGCTCGACCAGGAGCTGCTGACGCATCTGATGGACGAGAACGCCAAGGCGGCTGCTCCAAAGGAGGCTCGTGCGGTGATGCACGAAGCCATCGTGCAATCCGCGTTGCTGTCCGCCGCCCGTGCCGAAGAGATCGGTCTTGGCGCCGACCGCATCATCATCTCGGCCAAAGTCTCGGCCGTGCAGGATCTGATCGCCGTTTACACGCTGCTGGCCCAGCGCTGCCGCTACGCCCTCCACCTCGGACTCACCGAAGCTGGTATGGGCTCCAAGGGGATCGTCGCCTCAGCTGTCGGCATGGGCGTGCTGCTGCAGCAGGGCATCGGCGACACCATCCGCACCTCGCTCACCCCCGAGCCGGGCGGCGATCGAACGCTGGAAGTGAAGGTCAGCCAAGAACTGTTGCAGACGATGGGCCTGCGCGCGTTCGCGCCCATCGTCGCCGCCTGTCCCGGCTGCGGGCGCACGACTTCGACCGTGTTCCAGGAGCTTGCCCGCGACGTGCAGACGATGATCCGCGACCGGATGCCGGATTGGAAAGCCAAATATCCGGGCGTCGAAACACTCAATTTCGCTGTCATGGGCTGCATCGTGAATGGCCCCGGCGAGAGCAAGCATGCCGACGTCGGCATCTCGCTGCCCGGCACCGGCGAAACACCGTCAGCACCGGTTTTTATCGACGGCAAGAAGGCCATGACCTTGCGCGGCCCGACCATCGCCGCCGACTTCAAGGTGATCGTCGAGGACTACATTGAAAAGCGGTTTGGGCACCGTGCGGGGTGAATGCGCGTCACGCTTTCAGCCCAAACAGCACGCCCTTTCGCACCGTCCCAACGCCCAATCGTGTCAACGGCAACCTGAGGCGACCCGCGGCGTAGGCAGCGGCTTGGAACGCTCGCGCCAGAGAGTCGGTAGAAACAAATCGGTTGGACGCCATCGCCAATTTTGGCGAGGCCGCGAAAGCCATCGCCAGTGCAGGGTGGCCGGCGACGAAGCGCCACGACGGCGACACGGTCGACAACCCCGCGTTCATGGCGGCAAGTGCCGCCATATCGAGACCATCGATATCTATCAGAATGCGGCTGCCGCCATCCGCGAGACCGAGCGACGCAGCATGATCAGCATCCACAGCAGCGGACTCTTGTGCAGCTGCTAGGTTCTTCAGCGGGGCGAACCCGGCGACCGTTTCCATGTCGCTGAGTTGTGCCGCCGCGACGGGCACCACGACATCGACAAATCCCCCTTGACCGAGCACGGCAAGAGCGCCTGCGCCACCGGCCCGAGGCGCCAAAGCGACAGCCGCCGCCAGGGTCTTTGCCGTGCCACCGAGCAGGCTGCGCGCACCGTCGATACCAAGCACATCAAGCGCACGCTCAAAATCTGCGCGCACAAGAACAGGCCTTGCGTAGGTGGTCGCAAACTCATCTGCGTAGCCCGGCGCAAGGTGCCGGCTCTTGAGGCCGTCCTTTACACTCTTCTGGGCGTCTCCAAAGCGTTGTGTCACGCTCTCAGCATGCAGGCGGCGGACCAGCACGACGGTTTGGGTGTGCCGAAACACGGCGCGATCGGCGAGGAGGCGCGCATGCAAGTCCATGTCAGCGCCTGCCTGCAGCGCTTCGTCGTAGGGGTGTTTGCGCAACAGCTCCGTGCGATAGGCGGCTGCACCATGGGCAAGGCAGGCACTGCCGAGCAGCAACCCGTCCAGTGTCGGGACAGCGTGGCCCGGCACGAGCCGCAACAGCGCATCTCGCGCACGCGACGTTACGTTGATCCACGCGCCACACGTCACCTGCACATCGCCGACAAACGCCGCCACATGATCGGCAATCCGCGACGGCATCATGACGTCATCGTCGTCTTGAACAACAACGATATCGCCGGTCGCCTTGGCTGTCCCGATGTTGCGCGCCGCACCGAGGCCTTTGCCGCCCGAGCGCATGTAGATGACGTCCGGAAAGCCTTGGCACACGTCGGCCGCCGCAGTATCGCTGATCGAGTCGTCGATCACGATGATCTCGTCGACTGGCCGGGTTTGAAAAGCCACGCTTGCCAGCGCGTCCCTCAGCAGCGCAGCGCGATCGCGGGTCGCAATGATGACGGTGATGCGCATATCCGGGCTTGATCCGTGCCTTCAATCGCTGCACCTTAGCAGAGGCTGCCAAAAGGACCACGGCGGAGGCGAAAGCTGGCACACTACGTCGCCGTGACAGTGGCTTATGTTCAGCGCACAGGGAGCGTGCCCTCAGCCGCGGAGCCGCCATGCCCAGCCCCCAAAAATTCAGGCCCAAAACCTCACCCGGCAACTTCTTCGAGGATTTTACGGTCGGTCAGATCTTGAACCACGCGACGCCGCGGACTGTGACAGATGGCGATGTCGCCCTTTACACGGCATTATATGGCTCGCGCTTTGCGATGCAGTCATCGACGCCGTTTGCCAAGGCGGCCGGTTATCTGCGCGCACCTATCGACGATTTGCTGGTGTTTCACATCGTGTTTGGCAAGACGGTCCCGGACATATCACTGAATGCTGTTGCCAATCTCGGCTATGCCGAATGCCGATTTCTGGCAGCGGTCTTTCCCGGCGATACGCTGTCATCCGTCAGTGAGGTGATCGGTCTCAGAGAGAACTCATCCGGCGACAGCGGCGTTGTTTATGTGCGCACAACAGGCACGAAAACGGACTCGGCCACTGGCGCTGAAATAGACTGTTTGTCCTACGTGCGCTGGGTCATGGTGCGCAAGCGCGACAAGGCCAACGCAGCTCCCACGCCAATGGTTCCCAAACTTGCCGAGCGCGTCGATCCTGCGACGCTCGGCGGAGCGATCCCTGCGCGTTTTGGCACCTACGATGTCGTTTCAGCTGGCAGCGCGCACCGCTGGGGTGACTATGAGGCCGGCGAGCGCATCGACCATATCGACGGCATGACCATCGAAGAGGCCGAGCATCAATTGGCCACGCGTCTGTATCAGAACACGGCGAAAGTGCACTTCGACGGCCACGCAGCCAAGAGCACGCGCTTTGGCAAGCGGCTCATCTATGGCGGCGTGGTCATTTCGCTCGCGCGCGCGCTGTCATTCAATGGCCTCGGCAACGCATTCCACATTGCGGCGATCAACGGCGGCCGGCATGTGGCGCCGCTGTTTGCAGGCGATACAGTCTATGCCTGGAGCGAGGTGATCGAGACGGCTGACATCCCCGGCCGCGCCGATATCGGTGCGCTGCGTACGCGCCTCGTTGCGACCAAGAACCTGCCGACGGCAGGCGTCGTGCTCAAGGCCGGTGATACCTATACCGATGGCGTGATTCTGGATCTGGATCTTTGGCTGATCTTGCCAAAGTAGGCGCTCACCGCCCCTTTTTGCTGATCGCGTCCTGCAGGCCCTTGAGCGAAATCCAGCCTTCCAGTTCGCCGAGTGCGGGGAAAGTCACCAGCAGCCACTGGCCAAACTGGTTGAGGCCATCGGTCAGGAACAGAATGCCGGTGACAACCAGCAGCGCGCCCATCACCTTCTCGACCTTGCCGAGATGGCGGCGGAAGCGCTGCATGAAACCAAAGAACGGCCGGATGGCCGCCGCCGCCAGCAGGAACGGCACGCCGAGCCCAAGCGAGTAGACCAGCAACAGCCACACACCCGTCTTGAGGCTGTTGTCCTGCGCGGCCACCGCCAGGACAGTCGCCAGCACCGGCCCCACACACGGCGTCCAGCCAAAGGCAAAGGCGAGGCCGATGACATAGGCGCCAGCATAGCTCACACCCTGCACGTCAGCGTGATAGCGTTTCTCGACATACAGCAGCGGGATGCGCAGCAGCCCGAGGAAATGCAACCCGAACAAGATGATGATGACGCCCGCGATCTTGGCCAGCACATCCTTGTAGGTCAGCACCACCTGGCCGATCATCGACGCCCCCGCGCCGAGTGCCACGAAGACTGTCGTAAAGCCGAGCACGAAACAGCTGGCCGCCAGCAGCACCTTGCGCCGGGCCGCGAGATCCAGCTCCTGTCCGTCTGACATGCGTTCAATCGATGTGCCGCCGAGATAGGCGAGATACGGCGGCACCAGCGGCAGCACGCATGGGCTCAGGAAGCTGACGATCCCGGCCAGGAATACGCCAAACGTGATGTAGAGTTCGCTGCTCATTCTGGCTCCCATGCCCCGCATGAACCGTAAGACAGGTGTCGGGGTTCACGGCAAGTCAAAGACGCGCGAGCGAGACACGGACAACGGGGCAAGTGCGATGCCCCCGCTTTCTGCAAATGACCAGGAAGCCTTTGACTTGAACAAGCGTCGCGGGCCATGCGAGGTGCCGGCATCATCTCCGAGGCCAATGCGCGATGTCAGCCAGCCGGCTTCTCCACATCAATGGACAGTCGTACCCGCTGCTAGCGCCGGGAGACGCGTCCTTGCTCGACGTGCTGCGCAACGACTGCGGACTGATGGCGACACGTTTTGGCTGTGGCGCGGAGAGTTGCGGGGCGTGCGTGGTGCTGGTCGACGGCAGGACGGTTCACAGCTGTACGCGGCCAGCCGACAGTGTCGTCGGCCATGCCGTGACCACGCTCGAAGGCTTGGCAATCGATGGACGCCCGCATCCCCTGCAGCAGGCCTTCATCGATGAGCAAGCGGGCCAGTGCGGCTATTGCCTCTCCGGCATTCTGATGTCGGCAAAAGCGCTCCTGGACCGCAATTCCAAACCATCCCGCGCTGAGATCGTTGCAGCCCTCGACGGGCATTTGTGTCGCTGCGGTGCGCATGCGCGCATCATCCGCGCCGTCGAGCGCGCAGCCGTGACACTCGCAGCAACGGCGCACCAGTCATGATCGACAACACACTGCCGCAGGGCCTGCGCGACAATCCCCGGCTCGACCAGTGGATCGGCTTCGAAGTGCCAAACCGCGTGCGCATCTCGACGGGCAAAGTGGAGCTTGGGCAAGGCGTGCTGACGGCACTGGCTCAGATGGCCGCTGACGAGTTGGATGTGGCGATCTCCCGGATCGATATGTCGTCCGGTGACACATCGTGCACGCCTGAAGAGGGGTACACTGCTGGCAGTCTGTCGATCGAGAATTCGGGCGGTTCGATCCGCCGCGTGGCCGCCCACGTGCGTGCGATGCTGTGCGAGGCCGCGGCCGTGCAGTTGTCCTGCCGCGCCGGGGAGCTTCGTGTGTCCGACGGGCAGATCTTGCGAGGTGGCACGCCAACCGGGCTCGACTATTGGCAGCTGGCACCGTTGCTTGATTTAACCACGTCAGCGAGCGGCGGCACGCAGCTGAAATCTGCGGCGGAGCGGCATGTCATGGGTACCTCCTGGCCGCGCACCGATCTGCACGGAAAAATCCTCGGTGCCGCAACATCCTTCATACACGACCTCGCTCCCGCGGATATGCTGCACGCCCGCATCCTGCGACAACCCTGGCCTGATGCGGAGCTGCAGGGCCCGTCCGACATCGACATGCAAGCAACGCTTGGCACATCGGTGCGCCTCGTTCGGCTGAATACGTTCGTCACCGTCGTGGCAGCGGCTGAGCGCGACGTCGTGTCTGCCGCCGAGAGGCTCGCCACGCGTTTACACTGGCGTGGCGGCACGCCGATCCAGAGGGATGACACGTCACCAGCGTCACTCAAGACCCAGCCATCGACAACCAGCGCCGTCTCCCGGGGCGATGCACCGGCGACGACTGAGGTGGCGGCCAAGCGCATTTCACGCAGCTACAGCAAGCCGTTTCTTGCGCACGCCTCGATCGGACCATCGTGTGCGTTGGCGCATTTTGAGAACGGGTCGCTGACCGTGTGGACCCATTCGCAGGGTGTGTTTCCATTGCGCGGCGCGCTGGCGCGTGCCCTGCGCCTCGATCCAGCCCATGTTCGGGTGATCCACGTGCCCGGCGCCGGCTGCTACGGCCACAATGGTGCCGATGACGTGGCGTGCGACGCCGCGATCATCGCGCGCGAGTTACCAGGCCGCACGATCCGCGTGCTTTGGAGCCGTGCCGACGAGCTGGCTGCGGCGCCGTTCGGGCCGCCGATGTTGGTCGAGTTGGAAGCCACTGTGGCACCATCGGGCCTGCCGCTGTCCTGGACCACGCGCATCTGGGGCGGGTCGCACCTGCGCCGTCCTGGTGCCCACGGCAACATCAACCTGCTCGGTGCGCAAGCCCTGCCGGACCAACCCGTTCCCGCTCCATCGGCGGAGCTTCCGGAGCAGGCCGGCGGCAGCGGCATGCGCAACGCCTGGCTCCAGTATGCTGTGTCTCACCAAACCGTGCACAACACACTGGTCGCCGACCTTGCGCCGCGCACGTCGGCAATGCGTGGTCTCGGCGCTTTCGCCAACGTGTTCGCGATCGAGAGTTTCGTCGACGAATTGGCCGCAGAGGCCGCTGCGGACCCAGTCGCCTTTCGCCTCGCAATGACACCAGACACGCGGGCGCGTGCTGTGATCGAGAAGGCGGCTGCCATGGCCGGCTGGCGCGCGGGCGACAGGCGACCCGAAGGCCACGGCCGCGGCTTTGCGTTCAGCCGCTACAAGGATCGCGCGGGCTATCTGGCAATGGTCGTCGATGTTGGCGTCGAGGACACTGTAAAACTGCAGCGCGTGTGGTGCGCTGTTGATGCCGGCCTCGTCATCTCGCCGGACGGCGTCCGCAACCAGGTCGAAGGCGGCATCCTCCAATCTGCGAGTTGGACGCTCAAAGAGCAGGTTTTGTTTGAGGACGGGCGCGTCGCGAGCTGCTCATGGGACAGCTATCCGATCCTGCGCTTCTCTGAGGTTCCAGAGATCGACATCGCGCTCATGGATCGACCAGACGATGCGCCGCTTGGCGTTGGCGAAGTGGCGCAGGGCCCGACGGCGGCCGCAATCGCCAACGCCGTCGCCGATGCCCTGGGCCTGCGCCTGCGCGACTTGCCGCTGACCCGAGAGCGCATCATCGCGGCACTGCAAAAACCGTGACGCGTGTCTTATGTCAGCGGCGAGAATTAATGCCAGATGCGCCTACCCCACTGTCATGGCCGCCCATTCGTGCCGGCCACCCATCGCGCAGCGCACGCGGCTGGTGTCAGCATGTTGAGACGTCTCAACACCATAAGCACCGCCACTCTCGTTTCGCGATGGGTGGCCGGGACAAGCCCGGCCATGACAGTGGGGGGGATAAGTCTTCAGTCAGAAATTTTCGCCGCTGGTATTGCATACTGGGTTCGATCAGAATTGATAATACCGCCATCACGTCCTGCTGCCCGCTGGCGCGTTGGCAGTGACAGACCCCGATGTTACACGTTCAGAAACAATGGCGACACCCGTCACGCGTCGTCGCAAATCTGGAGAAGCGCCATGTACGCACCATCAGGCGTGAAGACCAACGCCGGCCTTATGCCGATCCCCGATCGCATGCGCGCGTGGGTGCTTGGCAATCCCGAGCAATTGATCCTAACCGAGAAGCCGATCCCCGTCCCGGGCAAGGCTGAGGTGCTGGTCCGCATTGACGCCGTCGCCATCTGCGCCACCGATCTCGACGTGATCAAGACCGGCCCGCCCGCGATGATCGAAGGCGGCGCGCCCTTCAACAAGAACTGGACGCCGGGCCACGAGTACATGGGGACCGTTGCGGCGCTTGGACCAGGGGTCGACGAGTTCGCCATCGGCGATCGCGTGACGGTCGAGATCCATGCGGGCTGCGGGCAATGCAAGCGCTGCCGCATGGGCATGTACACGTCGTGTTTGAACTACGGGCTCAACTACGGCGACGTCGACAAAGGCCATCGCGCCAACGGTTTCACGAGCCAGGGCGGCTTTGCCGAGTATGCGATCAACAACATCAACACGCTGATCAAGATCGCCGACAGCATGAGCGACGAGGAAGCAACGCTCGTCGTCACCGCGGGCACGTCGATGTACGGCTTGACGGAGCTCGGCGGATTGATCGCCGGCGAGAGCGTCGCCGTCATAGGCCCTGGCCCGATCGGATTGCTTGGAGCGGCGGTCGCGAAAGCCCTCGGCGCTTACCCTGTGTTCCTCACCGGCACGCGCGACGCGCGCTTGGAAAAGGGCCGCAAGCTCGGCGCAGATCATGTCATCAACGTCACGCGCGAGAACGCTGTCGAGGCCGTGCGACGGCTCAATGGCGGCAAAGGCGTCGACTATGTCATTGAGTGCTCCGGCGCGCCAGGCGCGATTAATGACGCCGCGCGCATGTGCAATCGCGGCGGCAAGATCTGCCTCGCAGCCTTCCCGCACGACCCCGATTTGATCGACGTCGGCCACATCGTGCGCAACAACATCTATCTCTATGGCATCCGCGGCGAGGGGCGCAGCGCAACGCATCGTGCAGAGGCCTTCATGCGCGAAAAGCGTTTCGACGCGACCCTGGTGCACACACACACGTTCCAGCTCGAAGATCTACCGGAGGCGATCCGCTACGCGCGCGACCGCGTCGAGGACGCGATCAAAGTGGTCGTGAAAACGCGGAAATGATGCCGTCAGACGTGAGCGCAGTGCCGCATACGTTGCCACATCTGGCGCGGTGGCGACTTGCGGCTCATGCCACCATCAAGCTTCGTGATCATCGGCATCAATAGAATCCGCCTTGTTTTTAGCTCCCGTGCCGTCGCACTATGCACCCGTCGACCAACACGTCGCCGGGAAGCACGCGCGGCTTTTGAGACGTCCGGAAGGAAATCCATCAATGTCGGCGCCTGTTGTCCCGCTTGGCTCGCAGATTCCTCGTGATCGATCGCCTTTTTCGGCCATCGTGGATCGGCCCGTGTTACGTTTGCCCAACGATGGTCGGATCATCGTGTGGACGATCGTCAATCTTGAGGTTTGGGACATCATGCGCCCCATGGCGCGGCAGGTCATTCCGCCGCCGATGGGCGCACCACTGTTGCCGGATGTGCCCAACTGGAGCTGGCACGAGTACGGCATGCGCGTCGGCGTCTGGCGCTTCTTCGATCTCTACAAGCGCCTCGGCATCCGTCCCACACTGTCGATCAATGCGCGCGTTATCGAAGACTATCCGCGCGTCTCGCAGGAAGCACGCGACGCCGGTTGGGAATTCATGGGGCACGCCTATGAGCAGGGGCCCATCCACAAGGTTGAAGACCAGCGTGCGATGATCGCGCGCGCGAATGACGTGATCGCCAAGTTCACCGGCAAGCCGCCTGTCGGCTGGCTCGGGCCGGGCCTCACGCAGACATTCGACACGCCAGAGAATCTGGTTGAGGCTGGCATCAAATACATCGGCGACTGGGTCTACGACGACGAACCGACCGTCATCTCGACGTCCAAAGGCCCGCTCGTCACGTTGCCCTACACCGTCGAGCTGAACGACATCCCCATGATGATCATTCAGCATCATGAAGCCGCACACTGGCAGCAACGCTGCACCGACTACTTCGACCGTCTGTATGCCGAGGGCGCGACGCGCCCGCGCGTCGTGGCCATGGCCATCCATCCCTACATCAGCGGCCAACCGCACCGGATCAAGTACCTCGAGGCCATCTACGACTACATCAACACGCATCCCGGCGTGATCCATTGGAACGGCGTCGAGATGCTGGACTGGTATCAGGATGAGCGCAAACGGCTGGGGTTGGATTGAGATGCAGCCGCTTTCCCGACGCCACCAAGGGAGCCCGCGCGCATGAGCGTGTTCCAAGTCCTCAACGGCCTGACGTTTGCGGCGCTGCTGTTCATTGTCGCGAGCGGCTTCACGTTGATCTTCGGTCTGTTGCGCATCGTCAATCTCGCGCACGGCGCGCTCTACCTGCTCGGTGGTTACATCGGTCTGACAGTCGGGACGACAACGGGCAGTTACGTGCTTGGCGGCATCGCGGCGGCCGGCGGTATTGCATTGGCGGGTCTTGCGCTGGATCAGTCGCTGCTCCGCTGGGTCAAAGGCAACGATTTGCGGCAGGTGCTGCTCACACTGGGCGTCGCGCTGGTGTTGAACGATCTGTGCCTCGTCATCTGGGGCGGCGATACCTTCAGCATTCCTGTTCCGGCCGCCCTGCAGGGTGCGGCCACCTATTGGGGTGTAACGTATCCGCGCTATCGTCTGTTCGTGCTTGCGGCCGGCATCGTCGCGTTTGTTGGCCTGTGGGTGATGCTCAACAAGACGCGGCTCGGCGCCTTGATCCGCGCTGGCGTTGACGATGCAGAGATGGTGGAGGCGTCGGGCATCAACATTCAGCGCGTTTTCCTGCTCACCTTCATGCTCGGTGCGGCGCTGGCCGGCATCGGCGGTTGGCTCGGCGGCGCGTTTCTGACGCTGTATCCAAGTGCTGATTCCGAAATCCTCGTCTTCAGCCTCGCCGTCGTGATCATCGGCGGCCGTGGCAGCCTCGTGGGCGCGGCGGTCGGCAGCGTGTTCATCGGCATGCTCAACACGTTCGGCCAGGTGTGGTTCCCGGAACTCGCGTACTTCGTGATCTTCGGCCCGATGGCGTTGCTGCTGGCATTCCGTCCGTTGGGACTGTTCGGGAGGGCCGTATGAGCAAGACAACGCAGGCGTTGACTGTTGACACCGAACCTTCGGGGCGGGCGATTGGGAGCTGGGCCCTTGGCGTGCTCGCCATTACTGTGCTGGCGGCATTGCCGTTCGTGCTGAAGAGCTATCATCTCGGCCTTGCGACGCAGATCCTGATCTTCGCCATCCTCGCCATGTCGGTCGATGTCCTCGCCGGCTTTGCGGGGCGCACATCGCTGTGCCACGGCGCGATCTTTGGCACGGCCACGTACTTCGTCATCTACTGCGTCAACACCTGGGCCTTGCCACTGCCGGTCGCTTTGCTGATCGGGATCGTCGCGTCGACCATCGTGGCCGCCATCTTCGCTGTCCTGGCTGTGCGCGTCTCCGGCGTGTACTTCCTGCTGCTGACACTCGCGCTAGGGCTCGTCATCTGGGGCATCTGCTTGCGCTGGTCGCAGGTGACGGGCGGCGAAAATGGCCTGCGCGGCAACCTGCGGACCGGCATGCTGGCAGACCCGATCACGTTCTACGCGCTCGTCGTCGTGATCAGTCTCGGCGCGTTCGCCGCCATGTATCGGTTCGTGAACTCGCCGTTCGGCCTGACGCTGCGGGGCATCCGCGACAGCGAAAGCCGCATGGCGAGCATGGGCTACAACACGACGTTGCATGTGTTTCTGGCGTTCACGATCTCGGGCTTCTTTGCCGGGGTCGCTGGTGCTATTTATGCCGTGTTCAACAACTATGTCAGCCCGTCGGCGGTCGCACTCGCGCAATCGGTGCAAGGCCTGCTGATGGCGATTGTCGGCGGCATCGGCACCTTGATCGGCTCATTCGTCGGCTCCGCCGTCATTCTTCTGCTGGAGCAGTTTGTGTCAGCTTACACCGAGCGCTGGCAGATGGTGCTTGGCGTGTTCTTCATCTGCATCATGCTGTTCGCGCCGGAGGGCATCGTCGGCAAATTCAGAACCGTGTGGACACGCATGCGCAGACAACAATGATCCGAAATCGGACACGACTGCAAAGAAACCTACCCGGGAGGACGACCCCATGATCGACCGTAGAAACCTACTCAAGACTGCCGCTTCCGTATCGGCCATGGCCGCCGGCACAATGTCGGCGCCAGCCATCCTTCGCGCGCAAACCGGCCCGATCAAGATCGGCCTCATGGCGCCGCTCACCGGCGTTCTAGCCGCTGGCGGCAAGGAACTCGTCGAGGGCTTCGAACTCTGGTGGGAGCGCAACGGCAAGTCCATCGCCGGCCGGCCGATCGAAATCACGGTCGAGGACGATGCGTCTAATCCCGACACAGCCCTGCAGAAGGCGCGCCGCCTTGTCGAGCAGAACAACGTGCACTTCCTGATCGGCAACATCACCGCCAACACGGGCCTTGCCGTCGCCAACTACGTCAAAGGCAACGGCGTCCCCTACTTTATCCCTGTCATCGCCGCCGATAACCTCACGCAACGGGACCGCATTCCGAACGTGCTGCGCATCGCCGGCTACACCGGCAGCCAGATGACGCGTCCGCTGGCCGATTGGGCGCTCAAGGCCGGCTACAAGAAAGTCGCGACCGTCTCGCAGGATTACGCCTACGGCCATGAGATGTGCGGCGGCTTCTGCCAAACCTTCACAGAGGGCGGCGGATCGATCGTGCAGCAATTCTGGCACCCGCTCAACACGTCGGATTTCTCGCCCTATCTCGGCCAGCTGCAGGGGCTCGGCGTTGACGCGATCTTCGCCATGGAAACCGGCGCCGACGCGTCGCGGTTTGCGCAGCAGTATTCGAGCTTCGGTCTGAAGGGCAAAATCGCCCTCATCGGCGCCATGAACATTGCCGATCAGTCCGTGATCCGCACGCTTGGCGACGAGCCCATGGACATCGTGTCGGCCGCGATGTTCTGCGAAGGCAATGACGACGAAGCGACCAAGTCGTTCGTGGCGGGATATGAAGCGCGCTACCAGAAGCTCCCGTCCGTGTTCGGCACCACGCACTATTCCGGCGCCAAATGGCTGACCGAGGCGATCACCAAGATCGACGGCAAGGTCGAAGATCGCGATGCGTTCCTGGCAGCCGTCCGTGGCATCGAACTCAAGGGGTCGCCGCTCGGCGAGACCGTCAAGCTCGATCCCTACGGCCATCCCGTCTACAACGTCTTCATCCGCAAGGTCGCGAAACGCGCCGACGGCAAAAAGTGGAATGTAACGATCGCTACCTATCCCAACGTCAGCCAGTTCGGGAAATACGATCCCGAAACCTACATGAAGCAGCCGCCGTATTCGCGCACCTTCCAGGGCATCAAATCCTGAGGAGATAGAGCTGGTCGGAGCCGGTACATCGCGCGCTCCGATCAGTTCGCAAGCGGCGCCTCGTCGAGAACGCCGATGGCCCAGAATAGATATGGCTCCGCACACATCGTGTCAGACACAGCTCCTCCCATCCTGCAACTCACCTCCGTCGTCATGCAGTTCGGGGCACTGCGTGCGGTGGACGTGAACGCCATGTCTGTTGCTGTGGGCGAACGGCGGGCCGTCATAGGTCCGAACGGCGCCGGCAAGACGACGCTGTTCAACACGATCACCGGCGTTCTCCCGCCGACGTCGGGTAAAATCATCTTCGACGGGCACGATGTGACGCGCCAGGCGCCGCACCGCCGCGCAAAGCTTGGTATCGCGCGGACATTCCAGATCACGAACCTGTTTCCGACCTTGTCGGTCGCCGACAATATGAAGCTGGCGTTGCGCGGGCTGAAGGCGCGCAAGTTCTCCATGTTCGGCAGCAGCGCGCTTGATACGCAAGAGCGCAATACGGCCGAGCGCGCGCTTGGGCTTGCACGCTTGACCGAGCGGCAATCCACCATCGTGCGCGACATGTCCTATGGCGAGCAGCGCCAGTTGGAACTGGCGCTCGCGCTCGCGAGCACGCCGCGCCTGCTGTTGCTTGACGAGCCTGCCGCCGGGCTGTCGCCCGCGGAACGCTCCATGGTGGCCGAGATCGTGCGTGGGCTGCCGCGCGACATCACCGTGGTGCTGATCGAGCACGATATGGATCTGGCGCTTGGCCTCGTCGACTATGTCACGTGCATGTACGAGGGCCGCGTGCTGGTCGAGGCGACACCCGCCGATATCCGCAGCAACACGGCCGTGCAAGATGTCTATCTCGGAAAGGCGCGCCACAATGTCTAACGGCGGCTCGCTGCAGGTTCGCGATCTGAACAGCTATTACGGCGCAGCGCACGTGCTGCATGGCGTCTCGCTCGATGTGGCGCCCGGCGAAATCGTCGCTCTGCTCGGCCGCAACGGCATGGGCAAGACGACGCTCATCCGCTCGATCATGGGCATGGCGCCGCCGACCGTGAAGCAGGGCAGCGTGACGTGGAAGGGCGAGGAGATGACCGCGCTCCGGCCGCACGATATCGCGCAACGCAAGATCGCCATCGTGCCACAAGGCCGCCGACTCTACGCATCGCTGAGCGTGACCGAGCATCTGTCGATGCTCAAGCATCCGCGCGCCAAAGATGGCTGGACGATCGACAAGGTGTTTGGCTTATTTCCGCGCCTGGCCGAGCGGCGCCACCATCGCGGCAGTCAACTGTCAGGCGGTGAACGCGGGATGCTGGCCGTCGGCCGCGCGCTGATGATCGACCCTGAACTGATCCTGATGGACGAACCCTCCGAGGGGTTAGCACCCGTGATGGTGCAGCACCTCGAGACGATCATCAAATCATTGAAGACCATGAACCTCGGCGTGCTCCTGGTGGAGCAGAATCTCTACAGCGCGCTGGAAGTGGCGGATCGCGTCTATATTCTCGAAACTGGCCGCATCGTGCACGAAGGCACGTCGGCTGAGTTGCAGAAAACGCCTGACGTGCTGACGCGGTATCTCGGGGTTCACTGAGGGAATTGGATTGCCCGCCAATTACTGAGCCGTCACGCGCGCGTCGGCCAGGATGCGTTTCCACTTGTCGATTTCGGTCGCAAGCAGGCTGCGCAGGGCGGCTGGGGTCGCATCTTTGGCCACCGCGGGAATGGCCCCGAGATCGGTGATCTTCTTTTGCACATCCGCATCTGCAAGAGCGGCGAGAAGCGCCTGAGACAGCTTGTCGGCAATGGATTGCGGCGTGTCCTTGGGCGCGAACACGGCATTCCAGCCGGCAAATAAATAGGCAGGTATGCCGGCTTCTTTTGCGGTCGGCACATCGGGGGTCGTTGCCGCGCGGTCCGGCATCGAAACGAGCAGCGCGCGAACAGTACCAGCCTGAACTTGCGGCACGACCGTCGGCGCTAGATCACACATGGAATCGATCTGACCGGCAACAAGATCATTCATGGCAGGCGCCGAGCCACGATAGGGCACATAGACAAACTCCATGCCGGTCTGGCTCGCCAGCAGCAGGCATTGCAAGTGTGGCGTTGAGCCAACGCCCGCGTTCGCACTCGTGATCTTGCCCGGGTTTGCTTTCGCATAGGCGAGGAACTCGGCAAAGGTTTTTGCTGGGAACTCCTTGCGCACGACCACATAGCCGGGCGTACCGGCGATCATGCCGACGGGCTCCAACTCGCGCGGATCGAAGGTCATGTTTTTGTACATGCCGGGCGCGGCCGCATGGCTGCCCAGGCTACCAACAGTCAGCGTATAGCCGTCCGGCGCAGCCTTGGCGCCGCGTGCGCCGCCGATCGTGCCGCCGGCGCCGCCGACATTCTCAATAATGATCTGCTGGCCAAGCGTTCGTCCCATATGTTCAGCGACGATGCGCGCCATGACGTCGGTCGGGCCGCCGGCGGCGAACACGACGATCATCGTGATCGGCTTCGTCGGAAAGGCCTGGTCCTGTGCCACGGCAGGTCGGGCGCAGAGACCGAGGAGCATGGAAAACATCAGCAGCAACGCGCGGAACTTCATGGGAGGTCCTTGTGGCAATCGAGTGCGGCGTAGCTCATTGATGACGGCGGTTAGAGTTACTGTCGGACTAAATATACATCATCCCAGAGTATTAAAGTGTTCGCTGGGCCGCCAGCGGCTTCTCGCGCTGAACGACCAGCGCGTCGTCGGATCCGGTCTGGAGGAAATCAGGGCTTGATGGAGACGGTGGCGAGTTCAAGCCACTGCATCGGCGTGGACTTGAAGCCCTCGACCTTCTTGCTGACGCCGTTCACGTGCGCCGCAGAATAGGCCACGATGCTCGGGACGGTTTCCTCGGCCAGCTCCTGGAACGTCCCAAAGAGTTCGGCGCGCACCTTGTCGTCGTTGGTTCTGCGCGCGGCATCGAGCAGATCGTCGACGCGCTTTTCCTTGTAGAGCCAGAGTTGGCCGTTCCAGCTGCCAGAGGAATGGTAGAACGGATAAATGGCCGTATCGACCGTCGGCCGGGCGAAATAGCCATCAACGTACATCTGGGCCTTGCCCGCGACATTGGCCGTGAAGGACGCGAACGGCACACGCTGCACTTCAATGCGAATACCTGCCGCCTTGGCCATATCGCGCACGGCAACGCCGACGCGCACGCGCTGCTCGCGTTCTTGCGGCACCTGCATCGGCACGTCAAAGCCGTTGGGATAACCGGCCTCGGCCAGCAGTTTCTTAGCCTGTGCGATGTCGGGCGGATTGAATTTCAGCTTCTTATTGAAATATGGGTGGCTCGACGGAATGGGGCTGAACGTCGGGTTGCCCTGCCCGAACAGCGCCAGCTCGACCAGCGCAGCTTTGTCGATGGTCAACGCCAGTGCCTTACGAACGCGCACATCGTTGAACGGCGCAATGGCATTGTTGAGGATGACGCCATCCCAGGTCGCTGTCGCAACGCTGTCCGCACGGAGGTTCGGGTTCGCCTTCACCTTGTCGACGGACTCGTACGGCATGCTCCAGAGGATATCGATCGCGCCGGACTCGAGCGCCGCAAGTCGTGCCGCCGATTCCGGTATGATGCGCAGTGTGACTGCATCGAGCTTTGGCAGGCCTTTGTCGAAATAATCAGGGTTCTTGGTCAATTCCAAGCGGTCGCCGGGCGACCACGACTTGAACACGAAAGGGCCCGTGCCAACAGGCGTTTTCGACAGATCGGCGATCTTGTCTTTCGGCACGATCCGCAGCTGGCGGTCGACAAAGATGTCGGCGAACCCGGCATAGGCGAGGGTGAGCTTGAAGCGCACCGTCAGCGGGTCAACGGCCTCGACGGTCT
Source organism: Hyphomicrobiaceae bacterium (assembly GCA_031374735.1). Lineage (GTDB taxonomy): Bacteria > Pseudomonadota > Alphaproteobacteria > Rhizobiales > Hyphomicrobiaceae > JABFRJ01. The sequence goes on from JANMGQ010000255.1 coordinate 28,765, forward strand.
CAACCATGCCGAGATTGGAACGGCCACGTGAACCTGTCTTGGGATCAAGAATGCGCTGGAAGGTGGCGACCACGTCGTCTGCGTCGAGCGTCTTGCCGTGATGGAATTTGACGCCGGGCCGGAGTTTGAAGGTCCAGGTGTTGAGATCCTCCGATGCGCTCCAGCTTTCAGCAAGATCCGGCGAAATGGTCATATCCGGGTTGATCTTGGACAGGCCGTTGAACACGAGGTGGACGTAGACGTACTCGTCACCAACAGTCGTCAGCGCCGGATCAAGTTGCGTCAGCGTCGTCCCAAGCGCGACACGGAGTGTGCCCTGCGCCACCGCGGGCGTGACGGCCGTCGAGAGGGATAGTGCGGTCGCAAGACTCGTACCGAACAGGAACTTCCGCATGACGTTCTCCTCCACAATGATACTTCAGCGCGTCGTCGGCAGAACGAACCCGTCCGGATGGATGGCCCGTTCGACGTAGCTGTCAGCCAAAGTCGCATATTCGCTCCAAAGGCTCGTCAGCTGCGCGATAGGGTCGGGATCGCGATCGACCCGAAGATCGACATAGGGGAAACTCTCCGCGTGCACGACCAGCAGCGAGGCTGACACCAGCGACACGAACTCGCCACCCGCATCCTCGCCGGCCTTCAGCGCCGCAAGCAAGCGCGTCGCCAGCAGCGCGGATGGGTCTGCTTCAAAGGCCCGTGCCATGGCCCGCGGTACTTCGACGGAGCGCACGATATTGCCGAGTGCCACGCAATCCTTGCCATGCACTTCCTCGTGTTCGGCCTTCACATTCGCCCCCCTGTAGGAGGCGGTCTTTCCGTGCCGATCGATAATCGCGAGTTGGCGCCAGTGACGATGCGGTGTCGCCGCGACAACGGCATCCATGGCCTGCTGCGACGAAAATCCGCGATCCAGAAGCTCCACCGCAAGAGGACCGAGCCGCGGATCCGTGCGGTGCTGTGTCAAGGCCGCGCCGACGCCAGCCTTGGCAAAGGCACAGCGCGATCCGACAGCGATCGACGATGTGGTGACTACGAGACCGAACATGCCCGTGCGGGCGCAACGCCCTGCTATTGAGAAAGTCATCGTCCCCCCACCTTGATCGCCACCACGTCAACTTCCATCAGTAGCTCTGGGCTTGCGAGCCCTTTGACAATGACACCTGTCACGGCAGGCGTTGCCCCGCCCAGCCGCCTGAGGATGGCCGCATTGACATCAGCCAGATAGGCCCGATCCGTCACGTAGATCGTCAGCTTGGCGATATCGCTCAGCGCAGCACCTGCCTCCACGAGCAGGACCGCGACATTGTCCATCGCTTTTTCGGCTTGCGCCTTGGCGCTGCCAAGACCGTAAAGTTTTTCGTCGAGCCCCATCCCGGTCTGACCGCGCAGAATGACACGATTGCCCGCCACCACGGCCATGCACAGATCGATGTTGAGCGGTTGCACCTCGCTGCCATAGCGCGCTGCGCTCGAGTGGTAGGGCCGGATCCGCCTGTGCGGCTTTCCATCCACTTTTGAAACGACTGTGACGTCGATCTCAAAATGAATGTCCTCGCGGGCGAAAGCGTTTGTGACGATCCCGGTCGACACAGGACGGACACCTGCCAGATGCTTGCCGATCATCGGGTAGACGGATTGGCGATAGGCGCGATCTGAAATGTAGACGGTCATCTTACAGATATCGTCGACGGAAGCGCCGGCCTCGTTCAGCAACGCGCAGAGATTAGCAAGCGCCACATCTGCCTGCTGGCCTGCGGCCGCAATCGAGCGGCTCTTCGTGACCATACCGGAATGATCGAGATGGGCGCCGGTCTGGCCGCGCACGAAGTATTCCGCATCGCTGGCCAGCACCATCGAGCCCTGCCACGGGAACCCCTGCCCGTGCCAATTGTCGAAGGTATAGGGCCGCGTATGCCGGACGGGTCGCGAGGGTATCGCGGCTTCCACATCGATCTGCACAATGAGTTCCGGCTGCGGCAAGCCCGCGACCACCAACCCCGTGCTGACCGGATGAACATTCGGCAGTCGCTCGACAATGGCCCGATAGACGTGCGGCCGGTAGTTCCGATCGACGAGGCAGGTCGTCAGTTTGGTGATATGCGCCAGCGATCCGCCAACTTCCGCCAACGCGCGTTCGATGTCATCGAGCGCTGCATGCGCCTGCTTCGCTGCGTCACCATCGGCCAAGCCTGCGCCCGACGCCAATGCGTTGGCGCCCGACAGAAAGACGCGCTCGCCTGAGCGCACGGCTCCCGCAATCGAGACATCCTCTAGCCCCGGCAGTTTCGACGGCCTGACGTCAGCTTGTTGCATCCTGGCTCCCCATCCCACCACCACACTTAACGCACATGTTCAGCGACCCAGCCAGCAAGGATCGTACACGCCTTGAGGAAGTCATCAATTTCCATGTGCTCATCCGGGTTGTGGCTTCCGTGCTCATTGCGCACAAAAATCATGCACATGGGAACGCCCGCCGCAGCGAAGGCGGCGGCATCATGGGAGGCCGGGCTGCCCAGCTTGATCGCGGGGATGGCGTGTTCGCCGGCCAGCGCCAACATGCGCGCGGCTATGGTGGGATCGACCGGTCCAACGGCCACGGATGCGCGCGCGCCGAGTTCAATTCGCACATTGCGCAGTGTCTCAATCTCGCGGATCGCGGCCATGAAGCGGTCTTCGAGTGACCGCAAGATCTCCGCATCGTAGGCCCGCACATCGAGACTGAAGGCGAAAGCGCCGGGCACGATCGTCAGGCCATGATGCGCACTGTCCGTATGAAAACGGCCGAAGGTTACAGCCATGGGGATGCCGGCGGCTTCGTGTTCGCGCCAGATCGCATCCATCCGCATCGCGAGATCAGCTCCAGCCATGGCGGCATCGCTGCGGTATTTCAACGGCGTGCCGACGTGGCCGTGGCGACCGTGGATGCGGGCATTCGCGTAGCGGAAGTTGCCGGGAATGCCGCTGCAGATCGCGACCGGCACGCCGCGTTCGACCAGCGCCGGCGCCTGCTCAATATGAACTTCCAGAAAGGCGCGGATGTCAGCTGGATCGAGCGCACGCTCGCGGCGCGTGATGCGCTCAGGATCAGCACCGCAGTTGCGCATGTGCTCAGCAAGGGTCTGTTTCGTATCAATGCGGCGCGCTTCGAGCGCCCCGTCCGGTAGCGTTCCGAGCGCCGCGCGGCTGCCGATGTAGGACACCTGGAACCAGACGCTTTCTTCCGCACGGATGGCCATCGTGACGATATCGCAAGCAGGCTTGACGCCCAGAGATCGCAGCGCGGCCATCGTGATCAAGCCGGCAACGACACCCGCTGCACCATCGAAATTGCCGCCGTTGGGCACACTGTCGAGATGCGAGCCCATGAGGATGCACGGCGCAGATCGGTCTGCGCCAGCCCAAGTCACATAGGTATTTTGAGCCGCATCCGACGTAACAGTCAGCCCCTGCTCCGCAGCGTATCGCTGGATCAGGTCGTGAGCGAAATTCTCGCCCGCCCCGTAAGTATCTCGCATGATGCCCGGATGCCCCGGACTGCCATCGGCCAATTGCTTGAACAGAGCTTCCGCGCGCGCACGCTCGGCCAAAACGGCATGCCGCACTTGCTCGTACGAAACTCCCGTGTGCGTCACACCCTGGCTCCGAAATAGTTGGCCCGCACGGCGGCGCCGATGAGGTTCACAATCAAGCGTCCCGCGGTCATGCAGGTGATCTGGTTCACGTCGACCCGCGGTGTGATCTCGACGACATCCATGCCGACGACTCGCCCCTTCGCGACGAGGCCACGGATCAGCGCGCGGGCCTGCGGAAACGTCACCCCACCAGGGCAAGGACCGGCGACAGCCGGCGCGATCGACGGGTCGATGCCGTCGAGATCAATGGTGATGTAATAGCGGCCGCCATTGGGGATCTGGTCGAGGACGGATTGCGGCCCATTGTCGTGCAGATCATAGGCCGTGATGAGTTTCGCCCCATAGGCGCGCGCGGCATCCACCTCTTCCTGCCGCGCACTGCCTGTGCCGCGCAGGCCGATCTGGAAGATGCTGCCAATGTGCGCCATTTCAGACGCGCGACGGATCGGGCTCGAATAACCCTCGGTAACGCCGTTCACCTCCAGCCGCCAATCCAGATGCTGGTCGATCTGCACAAGCGTGATCGGCCCCTGATCGTCAAAGGCGCGCAAGACGGGAATCGGCACACCATGATCGCCGCCGATGACGATTGGCATGGCGCCGGCGCGCAAGATTTTGCGCACGGCCTCTTCGGTCCGGCGATAGTGCGCTTTCAGATCTTGTGGGTCACCGATGATGTCGCCGCAATCCACAGTGCGTATCCGACGGTTGTCGTAGAGCGGCCCGCCAAGATCGAAGTCGTAGCGTTCGATGGAGCGCACGATGCGGTCGCTCGCGCGGCGCATGGCGGCGGGCATGTTGGTCTGATCGTTGACGATCTCGGCATAGGTGTAAGCATCGCCCCACGGCACCCCGAGGAAGGCGATATCCGCCTCGAGCTCATCGAGATCAGTGGCAAGTTCGGACCACAGGAAGGTCTGATGGCCAACGGCGGGAACTTTGGTCAAAGACATGCTGCTGCGGCCCCCATCAGGTGGATCTTTCAGTTGTCGAGCCATGCGATCTGGCCCTTGGGCGGCCGGATGTCAGGGTTCGCCTCGATCATCCGCTTCCACACGCGCTCGGTGACGTGCTGCGCCTCCTCCAGGAGCGCCTGTTCATCGAGCGTGGTCACCACGCGATCGCGCATGACGAAGTCACCATCGACCATGACGGAGTGCACCGTGCCGGGATGTCCGTAGTGCACGATGTTCGAGACGAGCCGAATGACCGGGCGCAGCGCTGGGGTGTTCAAATCCAGAATGGTCAAGTCGGCCTTCATGCCGGGGCGGAGCTGCCCGATTTCTGCCGCAGCGCCAACGCTGGCTGCGCCATTGCGCGTGACCATATCCAGCATCTCCTGTGGTGAGGGCGAGATGCCGCCATCGCTGTCACGCCCGCGCCCGGTTCGCTGGACAATCGAGCCGATGGCCATGGCGTGGAACATGTCCTCGCTCATGTTGTCGGTGCCAATGGCGATCTCGACGTCGGTATCGCGGATGCGCCCGATCAGCGCCTTATGCAGGCCGCGTCGGCTGAAGCTTGCGGGCGTGTGCACCAGCCGCGCTTTGCGCTTGGCAAGCAAGTCGATGTCATCAGCGGTACATAAGGTCCAGTGCGCGCTGGTCAACTCTGGTCCAAGCCAGCCTTCGCGGTCGAGATAGGCTGCGGGTGTGAGCCCGTGGGCGGCCTTCACGGCTGCGACTTCGCCGAGGCTCTGCGCCAGATGGCAGGTGCGCGTGAGGCCATGTCTGTGCGCCATATCCAACAGCGTCGCCAGCATGCGTGGTGAGCAATTGTCAGTGGCATGCGCCGCGATCTGGCAGTTCACGCGCCCGTTGCGCGTGCCATGCCACGTCGCGACCAGCGCTTCGGCGCGCTCAACGAATTCCTTGCCGAATGCGTCGTCGGTCGAATAGTCGCCAAATCGGATCTTGCGGGTGTCAATGTCGGCGCAGCTTTCCGAGAGCCACAGCCGCAAGCCTGTGTCGGCCATGGCACCCGCATAGGTCCCGACATGGCGGAAGGGATCGACGAGGGTGGTCGTGCCGCTGCGGATCGCCTCAAGGCATCCGAGCGCCGCCATGACCGCGCGTTCGTGCCCGGTCATGGCGTATGAGATCGGTGACATATAGCGATAGATGATCTCGCCATCCCAATCCTCGACCGTGCCGCGCAGTGCGGTGAGGACGGTGTGGGTGTGTGCATTGATGAAGCCTGGCAACACGGCCAGGCCGCGCCCACTCATGCGCTCGCAATGAGGATGGTCTTGCAGCAAGGCGGCCGTTTGGCCGATCGCCGCGATGCGGTCGCCCGTGATGGCGATCGCGCCCCGTTCGATCACGCGGCGCGTATCATCGCACGTCACGATGGTGGCGTCAGTGATGAGGAGGTTCATAGGTCCGAAACCTTGCGAACGTGTAAGAGGAAGAATGGGACAAATAATGCTGTGCAGCAATGCTGACATTTGCAATTTGTCTGATGCCGCATGCCGAAGGAGGTCCACCGATGACGAAAACCAGCCAACAGCGTACCGGCTCGCCCGGCACGATCCTCACGATCAATCCGAATTCGTCGAAGTCCGTGACATCAGCCATTGACCATGCAGTCGAACCGCTGCGCGTCGCTGGCGGCCCGCGCATCGAGGTCGTCGATCTGCCGGAAGGACCGCCCAGCATCATGACGCAGCAGCATTCTGACAGTGTCGTGATGCCGCTCGCAGCGCTGGTGCAGGCGCATCCTGCGGATGCGTTCGTCATCGCCTGCTTTTCCGACCCCGGCCTTCATGCTGTTCGAGAAGCGGCCGGCGGACGCCCCGTTATGGGCATTGCCGAATGTGGCTTGCTGCGCGCCCTTTCACTCGGCGAACGGTTCGGCATCATTGCCCTTTCGCCAAACAGCATCAAGCGACAGCAGCGCATGACCCGGACCATGGGGATCGACAGCCGTTACGCCGGCAGTTGGTCTGTCGGGCTGAGCGCTGCGGAGAGTGCCCAAGCTTCAATCCGGGATCGGATGATCGAGGCTGGCCGCTGCCTGGTCCAGGCCCTGCGTGCCGATGTTGTGGTGCTGGGCTGCGCGGGCATGGCATCACATCGCCGCGCCATCGAGGATGCGATCGGTTGCCCCGTGGTGGAGCCATCGCAACAAGCCGTTGCGGCAGCGATGAGCGCTCTGCTCTTGCGGCAGGCTTAGCTGGCTTCATGACGGACAAATGACGCCGTGGAGGCCACGTCGCGTTCTTGGCGTGTCGTCAAAGTGCAGGTGCGATTCTGCAACCTCTGCAGTCGGTGTTACCGCAAATCAGTCACGCCCATCCGAGCAGGGGCATGTCATCAGGGTACAAAGGCTTGAAGTTGGCCGTGCCACCTTCAGCGAGCGCCACGACCTTGTGCGCGAGTTCCTCGATGCCGGCCGAGCCGTGCGCCCAGTGCTTGCACAGGACCGCTTCCGCGCCGAGCGAGCGGACGTAGTCCTGAACGGCTTTGATCTCGGCGTCCGTATCCGAGATAAAGTGGTTGATGCCGACAATCGCCGAGGTTGCGAACTGCGCAAAGCCGTGCAGATTGGGTCGATGGAATTCGAATGGGACCCAGTCAAGGCCGAATTGAACTGGCGCAATCATGGCGTCGCGTTCGAGGTGGCGATCCGCGTGTTCCTCGATCTTTATCGCGTCGAGGAGGACGATCCCTACCCCTACGAGGATCGGCAGCGGGTCATTGGCCTTGTTGATGGCCACATGTTGTTCGTGGTGTTCACTTTGCGAGACGACGTTTGCCGGATTATCTCGGCGAGGCCTGCCGAGCCAAAGGAGAAGCGCCGGTACCACGAGGGCTAGCGCAGAAACGTGAAACGTTTTACGTTTTTCGTATGAGTTCGACCCCGCCTGTCCGCGTCCATCTCGATCCGGCCAATCCGCCGAAGGCTGATTGGTCACGCGTTGATGCGATGACCGAGGAACAACGCCACGCGGCGGCTCTCGCCGATCCCGATGCACAACCGGCAACTGACGAGCAACTGGCGCGCATGCGCCGGGTGCCGAACGTGAAAGCGATCCGCACGAAATTGGGTCTCGAAGTCGACGAGTTCGCGCGACGCTTCGGATTGCCGGTTGCGCTGGTACGAGACTGGGAGGAGCAACGTCGCCCTCTCGACCCAGCTGCAAAAGCCCTGTTGCGCGTGATCGAGCGCGAGCCGGAGGCGGTGGCGCGGGTCGCGGCGGAGTGAACATTTTGAGCGATGGAGGAGCAAATGTTGCCAGGCGGCCTACAGGACATAGAACGCGAAAAATTTGAATATTCTAAAGCTCACGACAAACAGCGTCTCGAACACGATCAGGTAGTGCATCAGGATCGTATTGCATTGGATCGCAACAAGGCCGCTCGTGACGGGAAATTCTGGTCGCAAGCCTCGGTAATTGTTCCGGCAGCGGTTGCTCTGGCGGCGCTCTTCTTGAGTTCATTGACATCTTGTGAGGCACAAAAAACCGCCCGATGGGCTACTCAGTTGACCGAGCAAAACAAACATGTACTCCTATCAGGAGAACTGAAAGACAGAGAAGTTGCGAGAAAGCAAGCTACTAAAAAATACTACATCGATTTCGTGCAAACTAATAAAGCTCAGCTTTATTCGGACCAAAAAACAGATCAGATGCAAATGAAATCGGTGTTGGAGGCAGTAGAGTTGGCCTTTGAAAGTGACGATCTAAAAAAACTATATGACAGCCTGAAGTCTCGTTACGGTGAAAGCTGGGCGGTCAGTTTTGACTACGTATGGATGCCCGCAGGAGTTGGCGATTGCAGTGGGCGCGATAAGCTAAACGGAAATGGCACGGTAGGATTTGTTCCGAATGTGCAACAATGTGATGCGAACACTGTCAACCAGATAGCGGTTTGCTGGGACAATCACACTTTCAAGAACGGGGGGCGCCCATGGTGCACCTACAAAGAGGTAACTCTAGAGCAATGCGTCGGCGGCGCCGCGCCTGGAGCAGTTCACAGGTGCGCTGCTGTTCGCAAACAGAAATGAGGTAGCAGCAAGTGGTGTCCGCCCCCCCCGGCCCGACACCACCACCGGCCGCAACCTCAGAACAACCCCTCGATCTGCCCGGCCGCGTTGAAGCGGATATGCTCCGACGACGGTACTTTTGGCAGGCCGGGCATGGTCATGATCTCCCCGCAGATGGCGACGATGAAACCGGCGCCAGCCGACAGGCGCACTTCGCGCACGGGGATATCAAAGCCGGTCGGTGCGCCGCGCGCATTCGGATCGGTCGTGAACGAGTATTGCGTCTTGGCGATGCACACCGGCAACTTGCCGTAGCCCATGTCTTCCCACTGCTTGAGCTGATCACGGACGGACTTGTCGGCCGTGACCGTGCCCGCGCGATAGATGCCCTTGGCGATGGCTTCGATTTTGCCGAACAGCGGTGTTTCGTCCGCATACAGCGGCTTGAAGTTGGCCGTGCCGCCTTCGGCGAGCGCAACGACTTTGTGTGCCAGTTCCTCGATGCCGGCTGAGCCGTGCGCCCAGTGCTTGCACAGCACCGCTTCCGCGCCGAGCGAACGGACGTAGTCCTGCACGGCTTTGATCTCGGCGTCCGTATCCGAGATGAAATGGTTGATGCACACGATCGCGGGAACGCCGAAGCTCTTCACGTTCTCGATGTGGCGACCGAGGTTGGCGAGGCCCTTCTTCACGGCCTCGACATTTTCCTTGCCGAGGTCTTCCTTCTTGATGCCGCCATTCATCTTCATGGCACGGACAGTCGCTACAATGACGGCTGCGGCGGGTTTCAGACCAGCCTTGCGGCATTTGATGTCGAAGAACTTCTCAGCGCCCAAATCAGCGCCGAAACCGGCTTCCGTGACCACATAATCCGCAAGCTTCAGCGCGGTCTTGGTGGCGACGACGGAGTTGCAGCCGTGCGCGATGTTGGCAAACGGGCCGCCGTGGATAAAGGCTGGGTTGTTCTCTAGCGTCTGCACGAGGTTTGGCTGCATGGCCTGCGCCAGCAGCACGGTCATGGCGCCGTCGGCCTTGATGTCGCGGCAGAATACGGGGGTCTTGTCGCGGCGATAGGCGATGATGATGTCGCCGAGGCGCTTCTCAAGGTCCTTGAGGTCGTTGGCGAGGCAGAGGATCGCCATGACTTCCGAGGCGACGGTGATGTCGAATCCGGCTTCGCGCGGATAGCCGTTCGCAACGCCACCGAGCGAGCACACGATCTCGCGCAAAGCGCGATCGTTCATGTCCATGACGCGACGCCAGACGACGCGGCGCGTGTCGATGTTCTGCGCATTGCCCCAGTAGATATGATTGTCGATCATTGCACTGAGCAGATTGTGCGCTGATGTGATGGCGTGGAAATCGCCGGTGAAATGCAGGTTGATATCTTCCATCGGCACGACCTGGGCATAACCGCCGCCGGCCGCTCCACCCTTGACGCCGAAGCAGGGGCCGAGGCTCGGCTCGCGCAGGCAGATGGCTGTCTTCTTGCCGATGCGATTGAGGCCATCGCCGAGGCCGACGGTGGTCGTCGTCTTGCCTTCGCCAGCCGGCGTCGGGTTGATGGCGGTGACGAGGATGAGCTTGCCGTCTTTCTTGCCCTCAAGCGATTTGATGAAGCTCTCGGAGATCTTCGCCTTGTCGTGACCATAGGGCAGCAGATGCTCGGTTGGGATGCCGATCTTTGTGCCGATCTCCTGGATCGGGCGCTTCTTTGCCGCGCGGGCAATTTCGATGTCGGATTTCACGGTCATTTGGGTCGTTTCCTGTTTGTGATGCCGCAACGACCGAACTCTGTGGCCGCCGCAACAGGACGTCTGGTTGGAACCCACACCCACGAGGCTCTGCCGCCGATGGGGGTTCGGGATCTATTCCCTCTCCCCGTTCTTCGCGGGGAGAGGGTTAGGGTGAGGGGCAGCCGCTTGCTCCGCCCCCTTGTCTGTACGTCATCGCGCAGACCGCATGTGCCAGCGGAGCGAGCCTGGCGGTGCGGATGCTGCCCCTCTCCTGTAACTAGCTGCAGCGCAGCACGAATGCTGCATCGCAAAAATCGCCGCTGCGCGGCAGCTTGTTTCATAGATCAAGGTGTGCGCCGCACATGGTAACTCACCCCGGCCCTCTCCCCGTGAAGAACGGGGAGAGGGAGCAGTTCAAGCCTTTGCCACCGGCGCATCGAAGGTGTCGCCGACCTTCACGCCAACACCTACAGCCCATTCGGCCGCCGCAATCTTCTTGGTGTCGGCCGACTTCACGCGCTTCGCCAGGATCGCGCCGCCGTTGGCTGCGATGGTCATGCCGTTGGCATCGATCGACAGGATCGTGCCAGGCGCACCTGTCCCGCTCACCTTTGCACTGTCGTAGATGTCGAGCTTGATGCCCTTGATCGTTGACCAGGCGCCCGGTGCCGGGTTGGTCGCGCGGATCATGTTGTAGATGTCGGCCACCGGCTTCGACCAATCGATCTCCGAGATGTCCTTCTTGAACCAGCTCTCGTAGGAGCCGTCGGCGAGGTTCTGCTTGTGCTTGAGCTTCACGCCCGCCTTCACGAGGTCGAGGCTTTCCAGCATGGCATCGACGCCCATCGGGAACAGCTTCTTGAAGTAGACGTCGCCGAGCGTATCGTCAGGGCCGATGGCGACTGACTTCTGCAGCAAAACCGGGCCTTCATCTAGGCCTTCATCGGGCCAGAAGATCGTCAGGCCAGTCTGCGTCTTGCCTTGTGCGATCGGCCAGTTGATCGACGAAGGACCACGGTGCGCAGGCAGGAGAGAGGGGTGATACTGGAACGTGCCGAGGCGCGGCGCGTCGAGTACCGGCTGCGGAATGAACAGAAGCACGTACGCCATCAGGCAGACATCAGCATTGAAGCTCTTCATGAGCTCCAGCGCTTCCGGCGTCTTCCAGCTTTTCGGCTGGTGCAAGGGCAAGCCCTTTTCGCGCGCGAAGGCCTTCAGCGGATCTTCCGCTTTGTTCGGCTTGTCCGGCGCACAGCAGACGGCGACGACATTCTCGCCCCGCTCCAGCAGTCTTTCGAGAACGGCCTTGCCGAAGGCGTCTTGTCCGTGAACGACGATGCGCATGAGTTTCCCTCTTCTTGGCCTGGTCGTGTCAATCGAAGACGCGACGATAGATTTGCTCGACGGTCATCGCGTGACCGATGCTCTCGAAGTTCACCGTGTCGCCGCTCTTGAACGTCTCGCGCTGCCAGTTCGTCCTTCGACGAAAGACTTCGATCTGCGGGGCATCCTGCTCGATCAACACGTACTCCAGAATGCTAGGTAGCATCTGGTAGGCAAGGAATTTTTCGAACCTATCGTATCGAACCGTCGATGGAGACAGCACCTCGATGACGAGGATCGCATCTTCGCGATACTGGGCGGTGCGATCCGTCGGCCCACACGACACAAACACATCTGGATAGTAAAACCTTAGTTCATCACCGCGTTCGATGCGCAACTTCATGTCGCCGTCGAAAACGCGGCAGCCAGCACCGATCGCAGCATTCAGGGCTCCTGCCACGTTGAGTTTGATTGTGTTGTGGCCCTCGCTCGCGCCGGCCATCGCATAGACATGGCCGTTCATGAACTCATGACGCACCGACGCGTATGCCTCGCCAAGGAGATACTCGTCGGCTTGCAGGATATTCGAGCGTGACTGTGCACTCGCCATGTGTCCTTAGCCCCAATGTCGATAAGACTTAGCAACTTCGCTTGCCCAGCTTTTGACCACTGATGCGATATTCCGCTCCTCAAGTTCCGTTGGCTGGCCCGTCGGCAGAGTGACGATAAAGCTCTCGCTGACGCCGGGATCAAATATACCACCCTCTACACCGGGTTGCCGCATAATGAGTAACGGCTTCCTGAGTGCGAACAGCATTCCAGCCTCAAGTTGGTTCCAGGGCGTCGGATGAAGCAGCCCGTGAACGGCCTTTTCGCTCAGTGTGCCGCGTTTTTGTACGGCCATTTGCGAAAGGCATTGTTCGAACCCCAGGATCAGGCCACCGTAACACGCACGGGCGAGAATCGCCGCCTCCTTAAGTGGATGCGATGTGGGCATGTCGGTTATCCCTATCGTTCTCGGTTCCAGATTCTCTCCTTTCACCAGAGTTACGATGCAGTCCTTCAATCCACTCTGCATTTGCGAAAGGGAGTTGGGAGTCGAAAGGAAAATCGGGATCATGGCAACTCTGAACCTCACGCTGCAGGCTTCTTCGCCACAACGGCCGTCACGCCGCCCGCCGCAAGAGCCGCGATCTCCTCAGCCGTGTACCCGAGGCCCGCCAGCACCTCGTCCGTATGCTCACCGAGCAGGGGTGAGCGCTCGACCACTGTTGGGCTGTCCGACATCTTGATCGGATTGCCGACGGAGAGATACTTCCCGCGCTTGGGATGATCGACTTCGACCACCGTCCCCGTGGCGCGCAGCGATTGATCCTCCGCCAACTCCTTCATCGACAGGATCGGACCGCAGGGAATGTCGTCCTTGTTCAGAATGTCCATGGCCTCGAACTTGGTCTTGGTCATCGTCCACTGCTCGATGCGGGCGAAGATCGCGTTGAGCTTCGGCAAGCGCGCCTTTGGCGTGGCATAGGCGGGATCGGTCTTCCAGGTCGGCTCACCGATAACGTCGCAGATCGCACCCCAAACCGGCGCTTGCGTGATGAAGTAGATGTAGGCGTTCGGGTCGGTTTCCCAGCCCTTGCACTTCAAGATGCGGCCCGGCTGACCACCGCCGGAATCATTGCCTGCGCGTGGCGTCGCGTCTCCGAACGGAATGCCTTCACCGAATTGGCTGTACTCTGTGAGCGGACCGTGCGCGAGGCGCTGCTGGTCGCGCAACTTGACGCGCGCAAGATTCAACACACCATCCTGCATCGAGCAGGTGACGCGCTGGCCTTTGCCCGAATGTGTGCGCTGGAACAGTGCCGCGGTGATGCCGAGCGCGAGATGCAGGCCCGTGCCGCTGTCGCCAATTTGAGCCCCGGTCACAAGAGGAGGCCCATCGCGAAAGCCAGTGGTCGAAGCCGAGCCGCCGGTGCACTGGGCGACGTTCTCATACACCTTGCACTCTTCGTACGGGCCCGGGCCAAAGCCCTTCACCGACGCGTAGATGATACGCGGATTGAGTTCCTGGATGCGCTCCCAGGTGAGGCCCATGCGGTCCATGGCGCCGGGCGCGAAGTTTTCGCAGATGACGTCACACTGCTTGATAAGCCGCTCGAGGATTTCGAGGCCTTTTTTATTTTTGCTGTCGACGGTGATCGAGCGCTTGTTGTGGTTGAGCATCGTGAAATACAGCGCGTCCGCATTTGGCACGTCCATCAGCTGGCCGCGTGTGATGTCGCCGACACCGGGGCGCTCGACCTTGATGACATCCGCGCCAAACCAGGCGAGCAGCTGCGTGCAGGTTGGTCCGGACTGGACGTGCGTGAAGTCGAGGATTTTCACGCCTTTGAGAGCTTGGGTCATGGCAGTGCGGGTCCTGAGAGATGCGATTAGAACGTGATGGTCTGGTAGATTGTTGAGAGCGGGATCTTGAGCCCGACGCTGTCAAGTTCGAGCGTGTCGCCGGGATAGAGTTCCTCGACGGCCCAGGATGTGCTGCGACGCATGATCTCGACCTTCGGCTTATCCTGCGCGACCAGGACGTATTCCTGCAGACACGGTATCTGCAGATAGTTCAGCTTCTTCTCGCCGCGGTCGAGGCGTTCAGTTGATGGCGAGAGAACTTCGATCAGCAACAGCGGTGCTTTGCGGAACAGACGGTTGCGATCGGCTGGATCACAAGAGACGAGGATGTCGGGATAGTAGCCGTCACTATCGCGCGCGTGCTCGACCTTGAGTTTCATACCGGCTTGGAAGACCTGACATTTGCCGAGCAAAGAGCCGGCAATCTGTAGAAACAGATTGCCAGTGACGAGTTCATGCGCGTCCGTTGCACCGGACATGGCGAACACCATGCCATCAATCAGTTCGTGGCGAGTCAACGTCGCATCTTCAAACGCGAGATAGTCGTCGAAGGTCATGCGCTGAGGTTTGCGCAACGCGGATGTCATTTCAGAACTCCGTTAGCTGCAACGGGAATATGTGCGCCGACGAGATCTGCCATCGGCGCGGCATTTGGATCGCGCTCCGCACCAAGACCGGTGTGTACGCCCGCGCGATCCGGCTCGGGCCGGTTTTGCGACACCTTCCACTTGCCCTCGATGCGCGAGATCGGGATCTCGATGCCGACGATGCCGCGCATTTGCGCCGCGATGAACGGCTCCGGCGCGTCATTCACGGCCCAGGGTGCCGCGCGTGGCCCTTCGTGCTGGCGTGTCAGCGCCTCGATCTGATCGCGCACCCAGACAGCATCGTCGCGAATGATCGCCGTGCCCCAGCAGTGCACGGTCGCGTAGTTCCAGGTCGGTACGACTTTGCCGTGCTCACGTTTCGAGGCGTACCAGGACGGCGAGATGTAGTGCTCCGCACCCTGAAATACGATGAGGCAGTCGGCAGCGGTCTGCAGCTCTTTCCATTGCGGGTTTGCTCGCGCGACATGGCACTTTAACGTGCCGTGCGCGCTGCCCACATCGAGCAAGAAGGGGATCGGATTGGCGACCAAGCCATCCGCGCCAGTCGAGATCAGCAGCCCCAGAGGATGCGCGCGCACGAGCGCATGCTGCACATCGAGCCGGTCTTCGCGGAAATGGGTTGGCTGATACATGTATTGCTCCCTGCCATCAACGCCTTAACACGCTGTCACGCGACAATCGCGAGACAGCTTTGGAAGCTTTTCGTTGAGCGCTAAACGCATCCGCTACGGCAACCACGGCTCTGGTATACCATACACCAGAGCCGGATCGGCCTGCAAGGCACACCTGCTCAGCTCCCGCTGCTCTGCCGTGGGTCGCTTGGGAAAGCTGGTCCGTCTCGCCGCGCCGCTTGCCGCGTTCGTTGGTTGCGCGCTGGTTCAAAGTGGCCCTGCTCATGGGCCCGTTGGAGGCGTGGCACGGGTTGTCGCAAGAGGTGCACACCGAACGGCGCTTCTGCCCGCGTGTGATCCGTGTCCGACGTCGGCTCAAGACGGCTGCATGCAGCTTGTGAAGCGTCCGAGACCAAGCCGTCAGGCTTCACCTTTTTTGATTTCTGGCGCGCGGCCAGTCGCTGGATCAGGCCGGCCCAGCAACCGACGCAGGCGTGCATCCCACTGCGGGTGCCGGCGCACCAGACCGACGGCCCGCTGGCGCAGCGCGCTGGTCTGTCCACGCCAACTCGCGGCCGTGACGCGTTCGAGCAACGGCGTTTTGTGAGGACCAAGGCGGCGCTTGTAGTCATAATCGCCGACCGACAGATCGAAATGGCGAAACCCTTCGCTCGCAAGATGGTGCATCGTCCGGTGCACGATGAGGCGGCCTGGCGAGACGTTTGACCACTCGCCGCCCGCATTCGAGATGCGCACGACAGCCGGCGTCTCTCCATCGGAGAAGGCATAGAGCGCGGCCACGACATTCGGGCCATCCATCAGCGCCGTGACGATCACCTCGTTTGCGGCCAGGCGACGCGCCAAGTCATGGCGGTAGAACGCGGCCTCGACCGGCCGGTCGAGCAGGAACGCCTGGCCGATTTCATTGAGGCGCGCGCGCTGCTGCTGGTCCATCGCATCCAGGATGCGCAAGGCTTCGCCAACATCGCGCGTACGCAGGAAGCACGCGTCCTGACGGCGCTGAAACACACGCCAGCAGCGTTCGAACTCCATGCGCACGCGCCGATCGAGCCCGGCGTGGTAGGAGGCCCAATCCGCCATATCGATGAGATGCCCGGTCATTGGACTGGGCGAGATGCCCTTGAGCAACGCCAACGGATTCTTGCGGCCGCCGACGGTCAACGGCATCTTGCGCAGATCAATGAGATCCACGCGTGGCGCGACCTTCGTGACCGAGCGCCAAAGCCGGGCCGCGTCGACGGGCGTCACAGGCGCTGCGGGGCCGAGAATGGGCGCGTTGAAATCGGAGACACCGAGGTCGGCGAACTCAAGCACACGCTTGGCACCCCGCCGCGTTACGACGAGGGCCAAGCGGACGACGAGATCACCGTTGAGCGTTACGTCGATGAGACACGGCTCGCCCTGGTCCGCCTGGGACGCGTACCAGGCATCGAGCCAAGACGCTGTCTGAAACTGGCCGCAGGTCGTTGGTGCGGGGTCGCGCGCCCACCGATCACGTGTCGCTGGCCAGTCGGCTGAAACCAACACGTGGTAGGCGGCGCTCATTCGCCCGCACCGGCCGACAGCGGAATGATCGTGCCCGGACGATCCGGATCGAGCCGGAACGTCAGCTCACGCCGCTTTGCTCGTTCGCGCTTGATCCAGCCCATGTCGCGCATGCCCTTCTGGAGGACAGCCTTCGACCAATACGGGGCGCCGTAGATGGCGCGTCCGGGACGCTTGAAGCCGAATCGATGTCGCAGGATGCCGTTGGCCAGATTGACCGACTGCGCGCGCTTGATCTCTTCGGTCGTGTAGGACACCGTCATGGATACGTTCAGCACGTCCATGTTTTCGACCCGATGCGGCGCATTCAATGGCCAGTGTAGGAATTCGCCCGGCTTCAGCTCCATCACCTTGGCATGCGCATCATACCAGGGCGCATAGGGCACATCGAGTTCCATATCGAACAGCGCGATGTCTTCGAGGTTCTCAGGCGTGATGAAGGGCGGCGTGTTTGGATACACGTAGACCTTCTTGACGCCGTCGATCTGGAACAGCGCCTGCCCCGGCAGATCGGCGTGATAGTAAACCTGGGCTTTCGGCGACGAGATGAGGATGCCGCACGACCGGCGCGGCGCATCGAAGCCCGGCAGGCGTTGGCCGAGGGTCTCAAACATCTCGTCCAGCACGGCCTTGTAGCGCGCATCAATCGACGAGACATCGCGCAGGTTCAGCCACATGCGGCCCTTGGCAATGGCGTCGATAACGCCAGCGCCTTTGATGGCGCCGATTTCGCCCTCCTGCCACAGCCGCTTGTCTTTCTGCTCGCCCATGTGGACGAGGGCATAGTGCGAGCGCGGATAGTTCTCGATGAGCTCGATGAGCGCCGATCGGGTGAACAAGGGCGATGTGTGGAGCTGGTGTCCCAATTTGAGCGGCGCATTGCCCCAAAGCGACGGCGTTTCCGGTGACCACGAGGCCAGCAAATCAGACGACATGGTGAACGCTCCATACCAAGCCGCTGTCCGCGGCTGGAACGACGGGAAGTTCCAGCGAAACGCAAAACTTATGCCGCGACCGATGTATAGCGGCCTGCATCACACCGCGCTGCTTTCACGCGCGGACGCATCTGCCTGTTGCAGCCGCGCGCCAAACCACAATGCAATGGCAAGGATGGCACAGCCGCCAACCGCCATCGGAATGTGCCACCCCAGGACCTTGAACAGGACGCTGTAGAGAACAGGCCCGATCGCCTGGCCGAAGAAGAACAAGAACGCGAACATCGCAATGCCAGACCCACGCGCATTCGGGGCCAACTCCGTGGCACTCGCCTGCAGCGAATTGTGCACCATGAAGAAGCCGAAGCCGATGACGAGAAAGCACGCAGCCTCCGCCTGCCATGTCGGACTGTAGGCGGCGGCTGACAGGCCAAGCAAGGTCAGCACACCGCCTGTTTGCACCAACCGCGCACGCCCAAGCCGCGACAGCAAGGGCCGCACCAGCAGGGTAAACGCAATGCCGCCGACCGCCATGCTGGCCAGCACCAGGCCGGCTTCGGCGAGCGTGCCAAGCCCGCGCTGCTCGATGCGGGCAGCCACGAAGGGCGTCAGCCCAGACATGGCCACGCCTTCCGTGAACACGCCGCTGAGCACGACCACGGCCCAGGGGCTGCGAAACACCTCGGCGTAGCCGGCCTTCGCGCTCATCAACGTGAACTTTGGCCGCACGACATCCTTGCGTGTCGGCAGCGCTTTCAGCGTGAGCAAGAACACGAGTGCCGTCAGCCCCGCTGGCGCCGCAAACATCCAGCGCCAACCGAGGCTGGTGGCGACCAGTCCGCCAAACGCCGTGCCGAGCAGGATGGCAATCTGTGACGACATGACGAGGCGCGACAGCGCCCATTGGCGGTCCGCGATCGCAAAGCGATCACCGATGACCGCGAACGAGACAGGGATCACCCCGCCACCCGCAATGCCCGCCAACATGCGTGACAAGAACAGATATTCGAAGGAGGCCGCAATCGCCCCAAGGCCGAGGCTCAGCGCCATGACAGCCAGGCACACCTTGATCACCCGGGCCTTGCCGAGCCCGTCGCCGAGAGCGCCGAAGATCGGTTGCGAGAGCGCGTAGGGGAACGTGTAAGCCGAGGCCAGCAAGGCCGCTGTTTCCACAGATACGCCCAGGTCGCGCCCGATCGCCGGCACCAGCGGGTCGATCATACGGATGGTGAACGCCGAGACGAAGGCGGCGATCGACAGGACGAGGAGTAATGGCATCGATAGCGCATAGCAGGCTTCGCGCCGGGTTTGGTACGGCGAAAACATGCGGGCACCTGTGCAATCCTCCTGGGCCACCTGGGAGACCGATAGCCTCGCGTGCCCCCCTCGCCTGCGTCGCAGGGATGCGGTAGGTAGCGCATGTTCACTGACGAGAAGCCGCGCAATGCGGCCCGTCACAGGGAGGAAGACGATGCGCAGATCACTCGGGACGGCCTTGGCCGTCACGCTCGCCGCCGCGGCGGCGACATCTACAACAGCCAACGCGCAGGCACCCAAAAAGGGCGGCGTGTTGAACTTCTCGATCGTCGCAGAACCACCGACGCTCGACTGTCACGCGACGACGACGTTCGCGACCATCCATCCCGTTGCGCCCGCCTACAACGGCCTCCTCAAGTTCCGCGGTGACGTGAACAAGAAGATCGAGGCCGTCGGCGATCTCGCCAAGTCCTGGGAGGCGTCGGCCGATGGCCTGACCTGGACCTTCAAGCTGCACGAGGGCGTCAAGTTTCACGATGGCACGCCGATGACGTCGGCTGACATAAAGGTCAGCTACGAGCGCATTGTAAAGCCGCCGCAGGGCATTGTCTCTGCGCGTTCGGCGTTGCATGGCGACATCGCCAGCATCGAAACGCCCGATGCGAACACCGTCGTGTTCAAGCTCTCGAAGGCCAACGCCTCGATGCTGAACAACTTCGCGTCGCCCTTCAACTGCATCTATTCGGCCAAAAAACTGGCCGAAAATCCCAAGTACCCCGAAAACGAAGTGATGGGTACGGGCGCCTTCAAAATGAAGGAGTACGTGAAGGGCGCAACGTTCGAAGGCGTGCGCAATCCCGAGTACTTCGAGCAGGGCAAACCCTACCTCGACGGCTACAAGGTGTTCATCGTCAAATCGAACGCCGTCGTGCCAGGGATGCAAGGCGGGCAGTTCGACGCCGAGTTCCGCGGCCGCACGCCAAAGGAGCGCGACCAGCTGGTCGAGGCCATGAAGGACAAAGTGACTGTGATGGAGGGGCCTTGGACCACATCGCTGCTGCTCGCTTTCAACACCCAGAAAAAGCCGTTCGACGACGTCCGCGTGCGCCGTGCCCTGACCATGGCGATCGACCGTCACGGCGGTTCGGCGCCCCTGTCGAAGATCTCGTTCCTGAAATATGTCGGTGGTCTGTCGCGTACGGGATCTGAATTCGCGATGCCGCCGGAGGAACTCGAGAAGCTGCCCGGCTACGCCAAGGACATTGCCAAGTCGCGCGAAGAGGCGAAGAAGCTGCTGGCAGACGCGGGCGTCTCGAACCTCAAGATCAACTTCATCAACCGCAACATTGCCGAGCCCTATACGCCGGGCGGCATCTACGTGGTCGATCAGTGGAAGCGGATTGGTGTCGAGACGAACCACCAGCAGCTGGAAACCAAGCTCTACTTCGACGCCCAGGCGCAGGGGAACTTTGACGTCACGATGGAGTTCATCGCCGATTACGTTGATGACCCCTCCATCCACTTCCAGAAAGTTGTGAGCAAGGCCAAGTCGCCATCAGCCCTGCCGGGCCATACCGACAAGCTCGTCGACGATCTGTTCGACAAGCAGGCCGGCACGATCGACCCTGTTGCGCGCCGCAAGATCGTGCACGAGCTGGAACGCCACGTGCTCGATCAAGCCTATATTGGCATGCTCTACTGGTGGCAGCGCTCGATCGTGATCCATTCCAAGATCAAAGGCTGGGAACTGCACGCCGCCCACTTCACAGGCATGGATCTGCAGAACGTGTGGCTGGACCAGTGAGGCTGTGACCGGGTCGGCGGACCACGTAGGGTCCGCCGGCTTACCGCCCATCTTCAGGCAGCGTTCCAGGCGACGATCCATTTGGCCCGTCTTGGCGGCGCCGGAGCATCGCGGGTGATGGTGGGTGGTCCGGATTTACCGTCGGCGGCGGGCGCCGAATTGAGGCTGTGACGCTGCCGCTCTTGGGAGCGGCGCATTATTGTGCGCGGAACGGGTACGTTCGCAGCCCCATCTTGAGTTCCGGTCCTCGGAAGAAGCACCACAGAAAGCTGACGGAGTGTGTTCCATCGTGATGGGCTAGGTGCAGACGGAGACAATGGCGATCTTGGCAGCAAGGGACGGCAGCTCTGACCAGCTGCGGACGTCGCGCCTGATGCAGGCAATTGATGCGCACTTAGGCGAAAAAATGGTGGGTGTCCCGAATTACTGTCTAGTCCGAAGTTCCCCGGCTCAAAAAGCGAACGCGCACTGCTTTGCTTAAGCGCATCAAACGGTTCCGCGAATTCAGGCGTCTGCAATTGTACCCATGGAGTGCGTCAGTCCGACTCATGTGTGTCTGGCGCAAATCATGATCAA
>JANMGQ010000012.1:0-2348 GCA_031374735.1 Hyphomicrobiaceae bacterium
ACACGCCGCGCGAAAGCGTGATCGCCGCCGCGGAAGCCGCGCGCGCCGCCGCGCCGGACATGGTGCTCACCTTCGGCGGCGGCACCGCGATCGATACCGTCAAGGTGATGCTGATCGCCATCGCCCACGACCTGACGCGGCCGGAACAATTGAGCGACTACCACCTGCGCATGAACCCCGACGGCAGCCGCCACACGCCGGCAATCAAGCCGCCGCCGTATCGCCAGGTGGTGCTGTCGACCACGCTGTCAGCAGCCGAGTTTTCCGATTTCGGCGGCTGCACCGATACCGCGCGCAAGGTGAAGGACGGCTACGCCGGCAAGTACAGCGGCGCCGCCGCCGTCATCCTCGATCCGGCGGTGACTGTGCACACGCCGGAATGGTTGTGGCTATCCACCGCCATTCGCGCTGTCGATCACGCGGTCGAGGGCATCTGCTCGATCCAGCCCTCACCGCTGATCGAGGCGGCATCGTTGCACGCATTGCGCCTCTTCGGTCGCTCGCTTAAGCGCACCAAAGACGATGCCGCCGACATGGAAGCGCGCCTCGAATGCCTGCAGGGCGCATGGCTATCCGGTTTCGGCATCCTGCGCGTGCCCTATGGCGCTTCCCACGGCATCGGCCACAGCCTGGGCGCGGTGACCGGCATGAGCCACGGCTATACCTCGTGCATCATGCTGCCGCACGTGATGCGCTGGAATTTCGACGCAACCCAAGAGGCGCAGGACCGCATTGCGCAAGCCATGGGCCGCAGCGACGGCGACGCGCCGCAGGCGGTGGCCGATTTGGTGGCAGGTCTCGGTCTGCCCACGCGCCTGCGCGACCTGGGTGTCAAGCAGGAGCAGTTTGCGCAGATCGCGCGCGGCGCGCAGGAAAATCTGTGGGTGCGCACCAATCCGCGGCCGATCAATGGGGCAGCGGATCTGCTGGCGCTGCTGGAAGCGGCCTGGTAGATCTTGCCAGTGACGAACACCCTGTTCAGTCAACGATTCCAGCGCGAAGTGATTGTGACGCGACATGCGCGCGAGCGCATGACCGAGCGCGATGTTTCGGATACGATGCTGATGGAAGTGATCGATCAAGGCGAAACCCGCTACCGCGACAGTACGCATCTCTGGGCGTACAAATCATTCCCGGAGCGTAACGACAACCTGCTCTGCGCGGTTGTGGTGCTTGAGGCGGTGGTGATCGTCAAGACCGTGATGCACCATTTCTCACTTCTGTAAGGAGCTTGCATGCGTACGACGTATTACGATGAAGACGACATCATGGTGATTCATTTGTCCGACAAGCCGATTGTTCGTGAGGTTTCGCAGGACTGGAATACGCACATCAGTTACGCCGAAGACGGCAGCGCTGTTGAAGTCGTCGTGCTTGAAGCCCGCGCGAGCGGCGCGTATCCCCTGGCCGTCGAACCTGCGCTCGCGGCGTAGCCGCTTGACATGCGAAGCTCATCGACGAGCAAACGGATGGGCACGCTGCGCGCGCGGCGCACAGGAAAACCTGTGGGTGCGCACCAATCCACGGCCGATCAAGGGCGTGGAGGATCTGCAGCGCTTGCTGGAAGCGGCCTGGTAAGGTCAGCGTGCGGGCGCGCGCCGCGATCGAGGAATTCCCGGGAAACTGCAAGACGCCGTGCGCTTGCTCCGTAAGTCACGCAAGGTGTGGGCAAACTGGAGCTCCATGTGGCCGCTACGCGTGGAAAGATTGACATGAATGCGCCATTTAGCTGCCTTTTGACTCCCAATATCGAGGAGCGGCCATGGCGACCGGTTCAGGCTTTACATCCGTCAAGCTTGACGCTGCGTTGGTCGATGACGCCCGCGCGGCCGCGCTCACCATGCGCCGCTCTGTGACCAGCCAGATCGAATATTGGGCCACGCTTGGGCGTGCGCTGGAATCCGCGGGGTTGACCGCGCGCGACACCGGCGCCCTGATCGCGCCGCGTCATCCGTCACTTGATTTCGTCAATCCGGACATCCATGAGCGCGATGACCTGTCGCATATCGGGCAATCCGCTCAAGCGCTCCGAAGCCGGTGTGGCGTTGCATTCAGGGCCCTTGCCGCGCCGGGCGGCGAGCATACTCGCGGATTCGGCAACATGGACAGGGATTGATACAGCGGTCGCGCGCACGAATTGGCCCATAGCGATTGAACCCGGTGACGCGTGGCCACCTTCGGTATCGTCTTTTGCAGGTGTTCAACGGGACTTCGAAAGAGTCTTTAAGGTGTAATCTGCTTGCCTTGGTGAGTCGCTGTGCCGACCGCTTGCCAATGCCATTGCGAACCCGGCACCGACAATCAAAGGGCGGCCGATGAACAGACGCGATACCTGGCTTGCAATGCTC
>JANMGQ010000083.1:0-7420 GCA_031374735.1 Hyphomicrobiaceae bacterium
TCAGACACGTTGCAGCGACGGCGCTGTCGGTGGCGGACCGTGCATGGAACAGGTGAGTTTTGGCCGCGAGGCCAAGGCAACAGGCCGAACGTTGCACGCTTATCCGCCCATCAGACTTGGGCATCCGCCCCGCCTCTCCGCTTGCTTGAAATGGCGGGGAGAGGCGAACGGGCTTTGCCCGTGGCTTGCGGCGTTAACCATGTTTGGGTGGCCGCAGAAATTGGTGGGTGTCCCGAATTTCGGGAATTTCGTGGTTCCTGTGGACGGCGCGGGCTGACATGCTACGCTTCGGCCAGTGTCCGCAACGCTTCACGGAGGCCTGCCATGCTTCGCCGCACTCTTCTCGGCGCAGTCGCGTCACTTGCGTTCGTGGCAGCAGCGCCCAGTGCACGCGCCCAGCCAGCTGCCGCTCCCGCGGCCAAGGAAGCAACCTGGGTCGCCAAGGATTTCAGGTTTCACACCGGCGACGTGTTCCCGGAGCTGAAGCTGCACTACCGCACGGTCGGCGAGCCGACGGGCGAACCCGTGCTCGTGTTGCATGGGACAGCTGGCAATGGCGGCGGCATGCTGGCGCCGGCGTTTGCGGCCGAACTGATCGGCACTGATAAGCCGCTCGATCCTGCGAAGTACTTTATCATCCTGCCGGATGCGCTTGGCGCTGGAAAATCCGGCAAGCCGTCGGATGGCCTCAAGGCCAAGTTCCCGCGCTATAACTACGATGACATGGTGTTGGCGCAGTATCGGCTTGTCAGCGAAGGCTTGGGGATCAAGCATCTGCGTCTGGTGATCGGCAATTCGATGGGCGGCATGCACACGTGGGTGTGGGGCGTGACGTATCCGGACTTCATGGACGCGCTGGTGCCCATGGCGTCGCAACCGACAGAAATGTCGGGCCGCAATTGGATGATGCGGCGCCTACTGATCGATGCCATTCGGCAGGACCCTGACTACAACGGCGGCGACTACGCGGGGCAGCTGAAAAGCGTAAAACGGGCCGTCATCATGTACAATGTCGGCACCAACGGCGGAAATCTCGGCTGGCAATCGCAAGCCAACACGCGGGCAGATGCCGACAAGCTGATCGACGGTATGATGGCGGCGCCTTTCACGGCCGACCCGAACGACTTCGTCTATCAGTGGGATTCATCGCGCGACTATAATCCGGCGCCGAAGCTGGATCGCATCAAGGCTGCCCTATTGGCGATCAACTCGGCCGACGACGAGCGCAACCCGCCCGAGCTCGACGTGATGGAGCGTGAGATCGCCCGCATCAAAGGCGGCAAGCTGCTGGTGGTGCCAGGCACGTCCGACACGCGCGGCCACGGCACGACGTTCTCGTCCAAGCATTGGGCGGCGCAGCTGAAGGCGTTGCTGGATACGGCGCCGAAGCGGGCGATGTAACAAGCGGCGCCATGTATAGAGAACCCGGACCGAGCCCATGCCCCGCGCCTCCAAAGCCCTTGAGCGTTTCACCGTTCTCGACCTCACGCGCGTGCGGTCGGGGCCGACGTGCGTGCGCCAGTTCGCCGATTGGGGCGCCAACGTCATAAAGATCGAGCTGCCAGAACATCTCGACAAGGACGAAGGCATGGGCGGCCCGCGTCATGGCTCAGATTTCCAGAACCTGCATCGCAACAAGCGCGCGATGACCTTGGATCTGAAATCCCCTGCGGGGATTGCGGTGCTGAAACGGCTGGTCGAAACCGCGGACGTGATCGTCGAGAACTTCCGGCCGGACGTAAAGACGCGCCTTGGCATCGGCTACAAGCAACTGTCGAAAATCAATCCGCGGCTCGTCTACGCGTCCATTTCAGGCTTCGGCCAGGATGGGCCTTATCAAGACCGTCCGGGCTTTGATCAGATTGCCCAGGGCATGGGCGGCATCATGTCTGTGACGGGCGAACCGGGGCGCGGGCCGATGCGGGCCGGTATTCCCGTTGCCGATCTCTCGGCCGGATTGTTTGCCGCCATGGGCATTTTGACGGCGCTGCTGGAGCGCGAGGTTTCGGGCAAGGGCCAGGAGGTGCAGACATCGCTGCTACAGGCGCAGGTGTTCATGCTCGACTTCCAGGGTGCGCGCTATCTCAACGAGGGCGAGGTTCCCGGCCAGGCCGGCAACAATCACCCGACCTCGATCCCAACCGGCGTGTTCAAGTGCAAGGATGGGTTCATCAACATCGCGGCGTCCGGCCAGGCCATCTGGGAGCGCTTCGCGCGCGCCGTGGGCGGTGCAGCCTGGATCACGCAAGCAACCTTCAAAACCGGCAGGGATCGCTCAAAGAACCGCGATGCGCTGAATGCCGAGATCGAGAAGAAGATGAAGGCCAAGACCGTCGGCGATTGGGTCGAGTTGCTCAATGCGGCGGGCGTGCCGTGCGGGTCGATCAATGACATGAAGGGCGTGTTCAACGACCCGCAGGTCAAGCATCTGGGGCTTGCGGCCAGCGTTGAGTCTGGCGACGTCCGAGGGACGGTGCGCGTGATTTCTCAGCCCGTTACATTGTCGCGCACGCCGAGCCGAACGGTGCTTGCGCCGCCGGAGCGCGGCCAGCACACGGACGCGATCTTGAAGGAGCACGGCTTCTCCAAGAGCGAGATCGCCGGCCTCAGGAAAGGTGGCGTCATCTGATGGTCATCGCCGCCCCTAAACCGACCCACTGTCATGGCCGGCATCTGTTCCGGTCATGACGGTGGAGGTGATGCGAGCGGCCAAAGTCGATAGCCGACGGGATCAGTGCTTCTCCTGCGCCAGCACGCGCCCGAGACGATCGACATAAGCAATTCCGATTGCCGATAGAATGAAGGTGCAGTGGATGACGGTCTGCCAGATGACGGCGGCTTCCGTGTATTTCGCGCCGGGTTGTCCGAGGTTGCCAGCTTCGATGAAGGTTTTCAGCAGGTGGATCGAGGAGATGCCGATGATCGCCATGGCAAGCTTGATTTTCAGCACACTGGCATTCACGTGGCCGAGCCACTCCGGCTGATCGGGATGCCCCTCAAGGCGCAGGCGCGAAACGAACGTTTCGTAGCCGCCGACAATGACCATGACGAGCAGGTTTGAAATCATCACGACGTCAATGAGTGCCAGCACAATCAGCATGATCTGCTGTTCGGAGTAGGTGAGCGCGTTGCTCATGAGGAACCAGAGTTCCTTCAGGAACTTCACGACATAGACGCACTGGGCGAGGATCAGGCCGAGGTACAGCGGCACCTGCAGCCAGCGCGAGCCAAAGATAAGGGTGGCCAGGATCTTCAAGGGTCCGGCTTCATGAGCGAGAAGGGGGGCTTGTTTTGACATGGACGACTCTCGGTGCAGCGTTTCCCCGCCGTTAGCGTCCACAGGTCCCGCCGTCGAGCGCTGTTCGATGGGGAATGCACGGCAATCGCATGAAACGTCACGGAGAAAAACCTCGGTATCCCGGAATGCCCGTCGCGCCTTAGCGCGACCGGCGTATCCGGGATCTACCTGTCAAGGCGGTGCTGAGTGGCGCTTCACGTCGCGAGGTCAAGATCCCGGATGGCAGATCAGCGCTGAAGGCGCTGATTTGCCTCCGGGACACCGACGTTTGAGTGTTCATCCGATTGCCCTGGATGGCGAATGCACGACAATTCAGCGGGCACTGTCACACACATGACTTGCCGAGCGTGCTCTCTGCGCTACTCTGGCCTTCAGATCGGCTGTCACACTGGCGGCCCGAGCATGCGAGGCGATGGCGATGGCGAGTTTCTCGAAGACCTGGACCTTCCACGACGGCAAATGGCTTGAAGGCAATCCGCCGATCATGGGCCCGCGCGCGCATGCGTTCTGGCTCGGCTCGTCCGTGTTCGATGGCGCGCGGTTTTTCGAGGGCAAGATGCCTGACATGGATCGTCATGCGGCGCGCGTGACCGAGAGTGCGCGGAAGATGAACATGAACCCGACCAAGACGCCTGAGGAGATCGTCGCCCTGACGCGCGACGGTGTGAAGAAGTTCGACGGCAAGACCGCGCTTTATCTCCGGCCGATGTTCTGGTCCATCGGCGATGGCCCGAACTCGGTCGGCAATGATCCCGACAGCGTCGATTTCTGCCTGACGCTGTGGGAGGCGCCGTTGCCCGAGGTGACGGGTGGGACGTTGTGCGTGTCGCCGTTCCGCCGCCCAACGCTCGAGACCATGCCAACCGACGTTAAAACGGGTGCGCTGTATCCCAACAACGGCCGCGCTGTGCGCGACGCGATTGCGCGTGGTTACAGCAACGCGCTCGTGCTCGACATGCTCGGCAATGTCGCGGAAACCGCAACGTCAAACATCTGGTGTGTGAAGGACGGCGTCGCCTTTACGCCCATCATCAACGGCACGTTCCTCAATGGCATCACGCGTCAACGCACGATCCAGCTGCTGAAGCAGGATGGCGTCGAGGTGGTCGAGAAGGTGCTCCGCGTCGAGGATATTCTCGGAGCGGATGAGGTGTTCACGACTGGCAACTACGCCAAGGTGATGCCGATCACGAAAGTGGTCGACCGGCAGCTTCAGCCAGGCCCGATGATGCGTCGCGCGCGCAAACTGTATTGGGAGTTCGCGCATCAGACAGGGACGTGAGGTCGCCTCACTTTGCGCGTTTGGAGGCTCGGCGTTTTGTGGCAGTCACCCGTTGCTGCGCCGGGCGCAACGGTTTTGCACGCTTCCGCCTTACGCCAACGCGTGGCGTCTCGGTCGCTGGTGCTGATACAGCGACAGCCGCTGATTCCGGCTCAGGCTGAGAGGCGCGTGCAGCGGGCCCGCGATAATGTTCGCTCGCACCACCAAAGCCGCGCTGGGCGATGTCGATGTCGTTGGCAGTAACAACCATGCGATAGCCCTGGGCACGGCGCGCGGCTGCCATCTCGGCCGACATCGTGAATATCCCGCACGGCACCCAGGCCTTGCGGCTGGCACGGTGAATGTCGGCGCAGGCGACGGCATGCTCCGGCTTGGGATGCGGGAACGTGCCGATGGACAACGCGAGGTCGCCGGTGCCGATGAACAGCATGTCGACGCCCTCGGTGTTGACGATGTCGGACACGTTGGCGACGCCCTTGGCGGTCTCGACCATGAGGATGACGGCGATATCCTCTGACGCCTCAACGGCGGCGACGAAGTCCCGCAGCGGCCTGACGCCACCGCCCGAGCGGATGCCGTGCGGCGGATACTTGCAGTAGCTCACCGCGCGCTCGGCTTCCGCGGCGCTCTCGATCAGCGGCACGATCACGCCTTCGGCGCCGGCATCAAGGGCTGTGCCGATGGACAAGGCGCTGTTCTCGGCCACGCGGACGATAACGGGGATCGACGACGGCACGATGCCGATGGCGGCTTCAAGGTCGCGCCGCTCCCACAGGCCGTGCTGCATATCGATGACGATGGCGTCGGGTTTGGTGCGGGCCGCCAGTTCGACGAGGGCGACCGAGCCGAGCGACAGCCAGATGACGCCTACCGACTTGCCGGACGCGATGGTGCGTTTCAGGCTCGGGGCGCGCGGGTCGAACATCGTGAACTCATTCTTCTGGCGCCCACCCAGATCACTTAGAGGGGCTTCAGCGTCTGATACGCCCCATCACAATACGCCAGAGGTTGCTCCTGAGAATTGAAGAAGTGAACCTCGGTTACCGAGCCGATCACGATGTGATGCGTTTCCCAATCCTGCACGAAGGCAACGGTGCATTCGAACGCTGCCCGGCAGCCAAGCAGCAGCGGCACTTCGCCATCAGCGCTGCGGTGCCACGTGCCGATGGCGAACCTGTCGCGGCCTCTGGCCGTGGTCTGGCCGCCGAAGGCCTGGGCGACGTCGATCTGGCCGGTCGTCAGGACGTTGACCGCGAATACCGCGCCAGGTGTCATCGCGCTCGCAAGCTCGGTCTTGCGGTTGACGCAGACCAGGAGCGACGGCGGTTCTGCCGACAGCGACGACACCGAAGTGGCCGTCAGCCCGATGGGTACGCCGTCGCTGCTGTGTGCGGTGACGACAGACACCGCGCCAGCAAGCGTGCGCATCCCGAGCTTGAACGGGGCGCTGCCAGCTGGCTTGCGGGAAAGGACGGGAGATTTAAGCATCTGTCAGGTGGTACGCACCGTGGCCGTAAGGCGATCAATCCCATTGGACCATCTTTGGACGACGCAGTGTTTTTATTGCCGAAATTTCGGTTGCGTTGTTACCCGAACTCCAACGCGAAAGCCATGCTTGCCAAGTTAGCCGGTAAACGTCGGCCGCATTGCATCTGCATGGAAACAACGCGGCCGTTGTGCACACGCCCGGCTCAGCGCGCGGCCCGTTTGCCGATCACGGCCGAGCATTCTGGCGAAAGCTTGGCCTGGTTCTCGGTGAAGCAGGCGCGTCGCGCATCGCCTTTCAGGCCAGGACAGAGGGCCGTTGCGTCCGTGGCGCAGGCGCTCCGGGCCACTTGTTTTGTCGATTTCAAGTCGCCCAGCGTCTGAGCGCAGGCTGGGCTGAGTTTCACCTGATTGTCTTGCAGGCAGCGCACCTTGCTGCCGCCACCGGGCGGAACGCTGGCACACAGCAGTCGGACGTCTGCGCGACAGGCGGCCAAGGGGCCACCGCGACCCTTGCCGGGCGCCACGCCCTGGCCGGTGACAGCCGGTGGCGCCGCCGCCGATGCACCCGGTGCCGAGACAGCGGGCGGCGCAACGTTGGAGCCTGGCGCTGCCTGTGGAGCACCCTGAGGGGCTGCCTGGGCAGGCGTCGGGCCTCCAACGGGGGCCTGCGCCGTCCGCTGCTGGATTGCGGCCGAACACGCGGCCGACAACTTGTCCTGGTTCGCCATCAGGCACGCGATGCGCTTGCCACCGCCGGCTTCAATGCCGCCGCAGAACGTTGCCGTATCGGTGCGGCAGGCGGCCATGCC
This sequence comes from Hyphomicrobiaceae bacterium, assembly GCA_031374735.1. Lineage (GTDB taxonomy): Bacteria > Pseudomonadota > Alphaproteobacteria > Rhizobiales > Hyphomicrobiaceae > JABFRJ01. Next base: position 6,878 of record JANMGQ010000083.1, read on the forward strand.
GCGCGCGGCAGGCTGGGCGTTGGCAACAGTGGCCATGGCGGCGAGGCTGATTGCGATCGTGATCAGGCGGGTAAACATCGTGTGGACATCCTTGATCGAGTTGCAGCGCCACAGGGCGCGGTCATGAGGCAGGAACGCAGCGACCGGTACAAATCCGTCGCGGCTGAGAGGCGCACGCGGTCATCGGGTGAACTCGGTCCTGCTGCCTCTCCCCGTCCGTCACGGGGAGAGGGACGGGGAGAGGGGCGGCTGCTTGCTCCAGCGGAGATCGCTCAACTGGCGCACAATCAACATTTTGCCAGTGGTTCGATCCCGGTCTGTATGGATGCCGCCCCTCACCCTAACCCTCTCCCCGTGAAAAACGGGGAGAGGGAACCTGACCTGCTTGCCGTCCACGCCCAACAGCAATTCTCATTTTGACGGATTGAAGGTTACACCGGCGTGGCGGTCGCTTTTTTCGCAGAGGAAGGGATCAGCCGTCCCGAATGGCTTGCGGTGGCGGGATGCCGGATCGGAGTGTCTCGATCAGGGCAGTCCAGGTCG
>JANMGQ010000087.1:0-28274 GCA_031374735.1 Hyphomicrobiaceae bacterium
GCATTCCAGCGGCTTGAGGCGGTTACTCACACCCCGTAACTCATCTAACCCATTCTAACAGTTCTAACTCCCGCCGGACCTGCATCGAGGTTGCCAGATTTGTGAAAAATTCTGGGGTGCGAAAAATGCTGGTGGAGAGACGGTCGGCCACCAGATGGACCGCCCATGCGGCGACCAATCAACCAACCACATGTTCTGAAGCATGTTTGCTTTTCACATGCTCCATGATCGCCGACGCACATAGGCCGGGGCCATCCCGCAAGGCATAGGCCCTTTGAATGGACTGGGCCGCCTGCCGATAGCTTGGCTGTCCGAGCATCTTGCCGACCAGCGCTTTCAACCCTGTCGTCGTGGCTTTGCTGATCGGCAAAAGTTCGGCGGCGCCGCGCTTGGCCAGGAAATGCACGTTTGAATCCTGTTCCCGATGTAGCGGAATGCCGATGATCGGTGTGCCGGCCGCCATGGCGCACTGCACGCTGCCTTGGCCGCCCATGGTCACAGCGAGATCGACGCGCGACACGATCTTGTGACTTGGCAGAACGCCACCAACGGTGATGCGCTCGTTTGCGAGATCGCTGACATTGTGCACCGTTCCGGCGACAATGACGTGCGCACCGCTTGCTGCGACGCCGGCAACAACGCGGCGAACAAATGTCTCGGGCACGGACGTCAAGGCGACATACACGATCGGGCGAGGCCCCTGCAGAACGCGCTCGATGTCGACCGGCACGGGCAAGTCGAATTCGGCAAACATCGGGCCGGTGTAGCGAAAGCGCGTCGAGGGCCAGTATGCCGCCCCTTGTGGACGCCACTGCTCCATCTCGTCGTCCGTGACGCCATAGACGTCGGGCGCTTCAGTGACGAGCACAAGGTCGCCCAGGATCAGTGCCGGAAAACTTGGGATCGGAGTGACGCCAAGTTCAGCCGCCAGAGCATTGAAGCCCGCCAGATACAGCTTCATCTTGATGGCGAGCTTGTTCTGGACGCGGGCTGCCAACCAATCCGGCATGTACTTGAAAATTGGTTGCACGGGGTTTGATGCCGCCGGCAGCAACCCGCGCTCGAACAGCGGCGGAATAAATGCGCCTGCATGCTCGGTGATCAACGAGATGCCGACAACCCGCGTCGACAACAACGCCGTCAGCGTAAACCCCGTCACGACAGCTGCAACTTTGTGCCGCCGAAAATAGTCGACCTCTGCGGACACGTAGGTTCGCATCTCATTGGCTGAGTACATGCTTTGGCCGGGGTGGCCCAGGCCGACGTTGTCCTTGACGAATTGTGTGCCACGCGCCGACGTCATCCGTGGGCCGACAATGTCGTAGGGGATGCCCTCGGATTGCAGCAGTGCCTCGTGAACGCCCCCGTGCGTTGCAACGCAGGCTTCGGCACAGCGCGCTTTGAGCGCCTTGTAAATCTGAATCATCCGCGACGTTTCGGACAAATAGGCACACATCGGCATGAGGCAGATCATGATCGCAACTCTTGCACAGAGGTCAATTAGGTAATATATTACATAAATGACCATGCGGAACAAGCTGTCCTACGAACTGAGCGGTACAGAGTTGACCGATGCCGGATTGGCTGGCGACGCGGTCGCCTGTTTCCGCATGATCATTTTTTGCAGCGGTCACTTGCGTAGACGGCTCGACGATCGACTGAAATCCGATGACCTGACCAGCCAGCAGGGCATTCTTCTCACCTTGGTTCGCACGCGCGACCAGCCGACGCTCGGGGAAGTCGCCACTGCCATGTCAACATCGCATCAGAACGCCAAGCAGATCGCCTTGGCGCTGGAGCGAAAGGGCATGATCCGCTTTTCCAAGGACGCCACCGACGGTCGCATAAAACGGCTTGCTGCGACGAAAGCTGGACTGCGCGTTTGGCAGAACCGGGACGTCGGCGACTTTGCGGCAATCGGTGAGTGGTTCGCGAAGTTGTCCAGAGGCGAGCGGAAGAAATTGAAAGTGCTTCTCGGGCGGCTCGCCACTGCCATTGATACTTGAGCAGGCCTCCGTCTGAGCGGACAAATCGCGGCAGTAAGTCACTCAGGTGTCGACACTCCGACGCGCGTTACCTAACGACTGGTGTGGGTCAAAATCATCGAACAAGCCGACCTGATCACGCACGAAATAGGACCACGGCGTGGAGGGCACGTAAATCGGCTCCCTATCCCGATCCGCAATATCCAGCCGCGTCAACGTCCTACCGTTTTAGCGGTGTTCTGTGCTATGGTCAGACCAAGATAGGAGTTCCGCATGACTATGACCATTCCGACGAAGCTTGAACAGCTTGCCCGGCTGGTCGCCGTCAAGACAGGCAAGACCCCCGACGACATCCTCAAGGAAGCCGTCGAAGCGCGTGCGCGTGAGGCCGGAGTTGCGCCGCAACCAAAACAGCGCGCATTCGACGACGCCCGCGTGAAGGCCATCATCGCACGCGTGTCCGCGTTGCCGCTCCTGGATGACCGCACCGCAGATGACATCATCGGCTACGACGAGTTTGGCGTTCGTCAATGATCGTCGTCGACACCTCTGCACTCATCGCCATCATTCAAGCCGAACCGGTCCGCTATGTCGAGTATCCCGGCGCATATCACGACTTTGATGCGCCGAACGTGCCGATTCGTGTGCGCACGGGCCTCGCCATGACGGCCAATAAATCGGGCCAAGCGCATGTGGGGACAGATCCGGCCGCCCGCGCCGCCGCCATCGACAAGGTCATGCGACTGCTGTCTGCGGCCTTCAAGTGATGCCGGCGCGGCAATGGGCTTTACACTCACAAGCCAGCGCGCTTCAGTTCCTGCACCATCTGTTCCAGCGTCTGCAGACAACGCGACCGGTCCTGCTTCGTGAAGCCTGCATTGTAGGTCTGCACCACGTTCGCTTCGCGCAAATCCTGCATCAGATTGCGCGTGGCCAGCGTCATGCCCATGTTGGCATCCGTGAACGGTTTGCCCGTGTGCGACGTCACCCGCGCCCCGGCCTTCACGGCGCGCGCCGCCAACGGGATGTCGGCTGTGACGACAATCACGCCCGGCTTGGCCCGTTCCGCGATCCAGTCATCCGCCTTATCCGGCCCTTCCGGCACGATCACGCGATGCACCTTCGGCCCGGACGGCAGGCGCATGCCCTGGTTGGACACGAAGTGCACATCCAGCCCGTGGCGCAGCGCTACACGCGCGACCTCTTCCTTCACGGGACAAGCATCGGCATCGACCAGGATCTCGATCATATCGTGCACTTTAGCACGACCGCCGCACCGGTCATCGCCTCAATCATTCCGTCGTTAACCAGGTCATTGGCCTTGCGCGTGGCCGGCAACCAAATCGAGACGTGACCCTCACACAAGTAAACCGCATGCTTTCCAATCAAATCGGCACAAGCTCGCGTCGCACAACCACTTGACAACGCCGCTAACCTAAACCTTTATCACTCGGCCGGTCGCGCACAATCAGCGCGGATCGGATATTCAGCCTAAGCCATTTCAGCAAAACATTGGGCGTTGCATGGCGCGTGATTTAACGGCATTCATTTCGTACCGGCGCACGGATCGGTTTATGGGGGCAACGCAGCCGCCCGATTTTTCTTTCCCGCTGAAAGTTAAAGCAGCGCTCCATAAACTTGGCTTCAAGCACGTGTTTCTCGATGTCGCGTCGATGGCTGGCGGCGACATGTTCGAAGGCCGCATCCACAACGCGATCGCTGATTGTGATCTGTTCGTCGAACTGATCGGCCTTGATTGGAAATTGCGTCTTGATGAAAAGGCCCAGTCCGGCGAACCCGATGTCCTGTTGATGGAGATCATGTCTGCCATCAGCCTGGACAAGGATATCGCGCCACTGCTCGTCGATGGTGCCACCATGCCAGCGGCGAGCACGCTGCCGAAGACCATTGAAGAGTTGGCAGTGACGAATGCGAAGCCGGCCCAGTCATCCATGTCGGTGGATGAACTCGCTGAGGTTCTGCGTGCGCCCGCTCGAGAGGCCGGCCTGACGCGCCGATTGGGGAGGGGTTGGTCGGTCAGTTACGCGATCTTGGCCACACTGGCTTGGTGCATAACCGCAATCGTACCGAATTTGGTTGGCTATCGCGAATATGGTCATGACGCATGGTCGGGCATGGCGGCCGCGTGGGCCGGCTTTTTCATCTGGCCGCTCTTTTTTATGCCGTTTATCCTGGTCGCCCTCTTCAAGCCAATCAAGATCCTTTTTGAGGCAGCACTCAACGCACCGTCTCTGCGCGATACGATCGTCTTCCTTTCACCGATATTGATCGGCTTTGTGCTCGCGCTTGTCGTGACCCTTGAGGAAGTTAAGCCGCCTCAGGTTCCTTGGACGGTCCATCCGCAGACACTGGAGATCTGCAGGTCCGGCCCACCTGACGCAGGTCCAGAAAATACCGAGGACAAGGCTCAGTATTTTGCCGACCGGAAACGCCTCGCGGGTTATGGGCAAACCGAAGCATTCAAACGTAAATTCGGCCGGGAATTTTGGATGAAAAATAAATGCTGGCCTAACGTTTTCTTCTATCTCACAGCGCCGGTTTCTAGCGGCGTCGTCGATTCGCTTTATGACGAGGAGCGGACTCAGGTCGTTGAAGCGATGAGGCGGATCCTCGCTGTCGAGGCGCTGCGGCAGTTGACCGGTACGGATGCGCCGTACTCTCGCGTTTTCTGGTTCTACGCGCTGTCCTTCTTTACAATCATTTGGTTGATGATTTCAGCGATCCTCATCGCAATCATTTACTCAGTCGTTGCCATTCGCCGGTCACGCGATGGCAAGATCTTGCAGGTGCCGACAGAAGACACTTTTCTGTGTTTGACATATGCCTTCATCACACTGATGGTTTGGACGCCATTTCGCATTTCGACTGTCGCCACCAAGCAAATGTACACTTGCCTTGAGGGGCCGCTTGGCTGTGGCCTGTCGTCGCTGAGTGCTGATGTTTACAAGAAGGACGGCTTTCTCGCGGTGGCGCTGCTAGTGGCATACTGTTTTCTCACAGTAGGGATGCTGTGGAATCACAAGCGGATCTTGATCGCTTTTTTCGGCACCGTCGTCGTCTCGGCTGTCTCATTCGGATCTTACATGATGGCGAAGTATCGCGGGGCCCTTACAGACTTCACCGAGGACTGGGGCTTCTGGATGGTGGGCTCCATTGTCGTGAGCATCATCATGATCGGCCTCTGGTATCTCTACGACCCTGCCCTTGTTCGATTGCGAGATGTGCGGCGCGCTGCACGCCGGGAGCGAAATGCGGCCCGCAAGAAGAGAGCAGACAATGTGTCGGCAACAGACAAGCCGCCCGCTCCCTGACATTGCAATAGCGAAGGAGCCCACCATGGTCGCAACAGTACAATCCGCCCGATCAGTATTTGCGCTCGCGATATGCGGGTGGACAACGCTTTGTGGATGGCCCGCGTCGGCCCAAGCCGCGGGCCTGGACTTGAATTTCGTCCAACCCCAAGCCACGAGCGCACGCCCTTGGTTGGCGGCGCGCAAGTTTCAGTATCAGTTGGTCGATGGCAGCGAGTCGAACGTCAAGCTGGGCCTCGGCGAGCGCGGGTTGACGGTCGAAACCAGCGGGCCGGCCGAGCCGCTCCTGACAATGAAGGGCCTATCGATCCAGCAGCCGGCCACATTGACTGTCACCTGGGGTGTATCGCGCTTTCCAGCCGGCGCCAATTGGGAGGCCGGTATCAACAACGAGGCGATTATGGTCATCGTCCAATTCGGTACCGAGCAGCTATCAGGCGGTTTCCTGCGTCCCCCAAGTCCTTATTTCATAGGCTTTTTCCTCTGTGAAAAGGAACGCCGTGGCGTTGCCATCACCGGCCGATCCTACACGCAACAGGGGCGTTATGTGTGCGTCGACAAACCAGCGGCCGGCACAGAGGTGACATCGGTCATCAATCTTGCCGATCAGTTTCGCGCCGCCTTCCGAACCACCGGCCCAGTGCCGGCCGTGTCAGGCATTGGCATCGAGGCCGACACGACGCAGGTCAAATCAGACGGCCGGGCGTCGGCCTGGATCAAGTCGATCGCAATCAAGAACTGAACGCTTCACCGCAACCGCCGCAGCTTGATGGCGAGACCATCGCGCGGCTTGGGGATCGGCCACATGGCCCAAGTGGGGTTGTAGCCCGGCGCGATCTCGATCTCGCTGGTGGTCAGCAGGTGATAGAAAAACACCTTGGCCTGCATGTAGGCGAAGTGCAGGCCGAGGCACATGTGCGCGCCGCCTGAGAACGGCACCCAGGCGTACTTATGTCGCTTGCGCACCTCGTCGTCGCTGAAGCGCATAGGATCGAATGTTAGTGGATCAGGCCAGACGTCCGCCATGCGATGCGTGAACAGCGGGTTGATCGCAACCCGCGTGCCGGCCGGAATGTCGAAGCCCTTGAAATGAAAATCCTTGACCGCCCGGCGCGGGATCGACGGCACGGGCGGATTGATGCGCATAGCCTCCTTGAAGGCCATCTCGGTCAACTCCAGTTCACCCATGCGCTCATAGGGCAGCGGCGCACCGGCTGGCAGCTTCAGCGCCAGCATCTCGTCGCGCAGCTTCTTTTGCCACGCGGGGTTCTGCCCAAGCAGATAGACCAACGATGTGATCGACGAGGTCAACGTGTCGTGAGCGGCCATCATGAGGAAGCTCATGTGGTCGACGATTTCCTGGTCCGTCAGGAACGAGCCGTCCTCCTTTGTCGCCTTGCACAGCTCCGTGAACAGATCCGCGCCCTGGCTCGCGCGCCGCTCGGGGATGAGGCGGCCGAACACCTCCTGGATGACCTTGCGGCCTTGGACGCCGCGATACATCTGCGAGCCTGGAATGGGTGAGCGGACCACGCCAATGCTGGCCGCCACCATATCGACGAAGGCGCGGTTGATCTTCAGCGCATCCTCATTGAGCCCCATGCCGAGGAACGACGTAGAGGCGAGATCGAGCGTCAGCTGCTTGATCGCGGGGTAGAACTTCATCTCCGTCGCGCCGCCCTGGCCAGTTCCGCCGAGATGCCATTCGCGCACGCGCCGCGAAATGCCGTCGTCGAGTTGCCCCTGATAGGACTTCATCGGCCCAGGCTTGAAGGCGACGCCCAGCGCCTTGCGATGCATGCGATGCTCGTCGAAATCGAGCATCATCAACCCGCGCGGGAACACGAGTTCGAGAACCGGGTTCCAGCCGCCAGACGACGAAAACACCTTGTCGCGATCGAACAGCACAAGCTCGTTCGCCTCGGGCCCGAGCAGCGAGACGGACCGATATCCGAACACGCGGCTGCGATACACAGGGCCATACTTGAGATGGTTGCGCTGCACGGTGCCGATGGGGTCGCGCAGAATGGTGATCGTGCTGCCGAGCACAGGCCAGCCGTCGTCGCCCGGTATGTGATCGAGCGGATGGCCCTTGCCGCGTGGCGTTGCAACGGTTTCAATAACGGACATGCGAGCGCTCCGCGGTTAAGTGGCTTGAGCCTACACCAATCCCTGGCGAATTTCGACAGTCTGCTGGCCGGTCTACCAACCGGGGGCTGGTTGCGGGTCGCAGGGCGCTGCTACACGTGATGTTCAGCGGTGGAGACAAGGTCATGGACCTCGGATTGAAAGACGCGCGCGTGCTCGTAACGGCTGGCGCGGGCGGTATCGGGCTTGAGATTGCGCGCGCTTTCGTGCGCGAAGGCGCCCGTGTGCATGTCTGCGACGTCGATGATGCGGCATTGGCAGCGCTCTCGACACACCTGCCCGGTGTCAAAGCCACACGCTGCGATGTGGCCGACCGTGCGCAAGTGGCCAAGCTGTTCGAGGCGGCATTGGGAGACCTCGACGGCCTCGATTGCCTCGTCAATAACGCTGGTATTGCCGGCCCGACAGGGCGCATCGAGGACATCAACCCCGAGGACTGGGACCGCTGCCTTGCCGTCGACCTCACGAGCCAGTTCAACTGCGCTCGGTTGGCGATCCCGCATCTCGAAAAATCCAAGAACGCTAGCATCATGAACCTGTCGTCACAGGCCGGCAAACACGGCTTTCCGCTGCGTTCACCCTATGCAGCGGCAAAATGGGGCGTGATCGGCTTCACCAAATCCATCGCGATCGAGCTTGGCAGTCGCGGCATCCGCGTCAACGCGCTGTTGCCGGGCCTTGTGCAGGGCGATCGCATTCGCCGCGTGTTCGAGGCCAAGGCGCAGGAGCGCGGCATGAGCTTTGCCGAAGTCGAGGCCATGATGTTCAAGGCGACGTCGATCAAGGACTACGTCACGCCCCAGCAGCTGGCCGATATGGTCGTGTTCACCGCCAGCCCGCGGGCACGCACCATCTCGGGCCAGGCGATTTCGGTGTGCGGCGATACCAATATGCTGAACTGAGCGAGCGCGCGTTTTTATGTGCATGGCGCTGGCGCCACATGGCTTGCGTGCGCCGCTTCGCTAGACTGCTGCAAGAGCGAATCGGGGGTCGGATGCGCATCGCGACATACAACGTCGAGAACCTGTTTACGCGCGCCCGCGCGTTGAACCTCGATACGTGGGCGGAAGGACGCCACATCCTCGAGGCCTTTGCCGAGATCAATGGCCTGTTCGAAGAAGAGACCTACTCGGTGGTCGACAAGCGCCGCATCCTCGCACTCATGAAAGTGCTCGGCATCGACAAGAAGGACGATGGCGGCGGCTATGTCACACTGCGCCAAAACCGCGGCCGGCTGATCAAGCGCTCGACCATGGGCGGCGCCGAAGTGGTGGCCAACGGCCGCAACGAATGGTCGGGCTGGGTCGAGATGAAGAGCGATCTCGTCAACGAGGCTGCGACTCGCAATTCCGCGCAGGTCGTCCGGGACGTCAACGCCGACATCATTGGCGTGGTCGAATGCGAAAGCCGCGCCGCGCTGGTGCAGTTCTCGGACAAGCTGCTGCCGGCGGTCGGAGGCCGCGCCTATAGCGAGAAAATGCTGGTCGATGGCAACGACACGCGCGGCATTGATGTCGGGTTGATGACACGCACGGGCTACAAGATCGGTTGGATGCGTAGCCACGTCGACGACAAGTCGTCCACGGGTTACCCCGTTTTCAGCCGCGATTGTCCGGAGTTCGCGATCTGGACGCCCTCAGGGGCAACGATCTGGGTGCTGCAAAATCACTTCAAGAGCCGCGGCTATGGCTCGCAACAGGCGTCCGACGCCCGCCGCTGGCTGCAGGCCGAAACCGTGCGCACGATCTATGAACGCTTAAAGCTCGAAGGCGCGGAACACGTCGTTGTCATGGGCGATCTCAACGACGCGGCAACGTCGGATACGCTTGCCCCTCTTTTGCGCGAGAGCGATCTCAAGGATTTCTCGACCAATCCGCGTTTCATGGGCGATGGCCGCGTCGGCACCTACAAGGACGGCCAAGCCAACGATCAGCTCGATTACATTCTGCTGTCACCGAAGCTTTATGAGCGCATGAGCCAGGGCGGCATCTGGCGCAAGGGCGTGTGGGGCGGCAAGAACGGCAAGCTGTGGGAGATCTATCCCGAAATGAAGACGGCCTATGAAGCCGCCTCGGATCACGCCTGCCTGTGGTGTGATGTTGAACTGTGACGCAAGCGAACAAAACATTGAACCATCACATCGAACGTCGGCGCGGCGGGAATGATGGTCAGACGTGCCAGCGCTGCCGTTGGAACCCACACATGATCGGTTCACATGAATTAGATCGCCCCCTCACTGTCTCTGCCTATGGAAGAACTGGACTGACGGGAAAGTGCGATGCCCGTGAACAGCATGCGACGCTGCATAATCGTTTTTTTTGGTATGGTCATGTTCGACCCCTCGCGAGGACACATGACAGACCACCAAGATGACGCGGCACAACCGAGCAGCCGCGGTGAAAGCCTGCTGCAGGAGGCCAAATTCAATTGGGGTTTCGTGCCGGATCAGACGCGCCTGCTGGCACAAGCCGTCGACGCCCTCGATAGCTACAGCGGGCTGATTCAGAAGTTCACGATCTCTTCGCTCAGCGCCATCGAGCAGGAGGTCGTCTACATCACCACCAGTCGTGAAAACCGTTGCGCCTATTGCGTCGCCGCGCACAGCCAATGTGCCGTGGTGGCAGGTATGCAAGCCGATCAGCTCGCAGCTTTGCGCGCCGGCCGCCCGCTTGGCGACCCGCGCCTCGATGCCCTGCAGGCGCTGACACGCGCGGTTGTCATCAACAAAGGCCGTGTCAGCAAAGACATCGGCGATGCCTTCGTCGCGGCCGGCTTTCGCCAGGAGCAGGTGTTCGAAATCTTGACTGGGATCGCCGCGAAAATGCTCAGCAACTTCTTCAACGAAATTGCGGGAACGCCGCTGGATGATGATCTGGTCCAATATACGTGGGAGCCTGATTCAAACGCCAAAGCCTTGGCTCAGTGATGGCTGTGCGGCCGCAGAGCATCGGGGATATCGCAACGTTCGAGGCCGCCAGTGTTCAGCCAATCCCGCGTCTGCTGCTCGGCCCGATCGATCAAGGCGCGCGTGTGCGTGAAGTCATAGGCGGATGAGCCGAGCGGACACAACGACGGCACGACGTGGTAGTCGCAGCTCGCATCCAAGGCCTCGAGTTCCTTCACGATCTGGCCCGCGACAAGCAGCGTCAACCCATGCAGTGCGCTTGAGATGGCGCCCGTCGGCGGCAAGCGCAGGGCGCAAGCGTGCCCCGTCGGCAGGATGATCAGCCGCTCTGCGCCAAGCTCACGCGCGAGCTTGATCGGCGTGTTGCTGACGATCCCGCCGTCGACCAAGTGTCGGCCACCGATCGCGACCGACGGAAACGCCGCCGGAATCGCACACGAGGCGACAATCGCCTCTGCGGCCGGTCCCTTGGACAGAACGACCATCGCGCCGCTGAGAAAATCCGTGGTCACTATATGGATCGGGATCGGTGCATCTTCCAAACGGCGATACGGCAGGTTGGAGTCGATCAACTTTTGCAGTGCTGCCGTTTCCAGCAAGAAGTCACGTTTCACGAGCAGCCGCGTCAACGTCCGCGCCGTGAGCGGAAAGATGTCTCGCCGCCGCGTGGTGGTCCAAAGCCGCTCCAGCTCGCGGATACCCTCCCCATCAGGGCGAGCCGCCGCATAGGCGCCGTTGATCGCACCCGCGCTGGCGCCGACGATCAGATCCGGGCGCACGCCATGGGAGGCGAGGGCTTTCAACATGCCCACCTGCACGGCGCCGAGACTGCCACCGCCGGCGAGCACGTAAGCAGTTCTGGGAGCAGGGCGTCCGTGGCTGTACTCGCCGTTCGTTGCAGCTTGGCCGCTCATGAGGTTGCCCGATCTGGTCCGGTCGCCGGTTGCATAAAGCCCACGTCGCACAACAGGACGGCTAAGACCATTTATACCGGCGGGCAAAGTTTCTGACCTATCATCTCCAACGGCGTCCTCCCGGAACACGATCGCGCATCCTGCGTGATCGTGTATCCGGGATCTTTACCTCCGTCCGCATGGCAAGAGTGCCCAACGGCGATAGGTAAGGATCCCAGATACACCTGCCGCGCCATGGCGCGACAGGTATTCCGGGATGACGATGATGGTTGGTCAGTCACAAATTTTGGCCGCTGGCATTAGACGTGAAAGGGTGCGTCGGCAGGCGTGATCCTGCCGCGCGGTTCGAAACGCCGTTGCCTAAGCAGAGTTCGCTGAAGTGGTCTTCCCGGTTCAGCGATAAAACTCTGCTAAATCAGGGAATCTAAGCAGGCATTCGTTGGGCAACCAACGAATGTCTGCTTAGAGGCGCTGCCCGATCGAGACGGCGTAGGCGGGCTGCCGGTCCGTGAACAGCGGATCATTGGTCGGCCCTTCGACGCCTTTGGCGAGGTTGGTCGGGTCGAAGATGCTGTCATCACACGTCGCGTTCTTCTCAAGGGCCGTGATCGTGAGCGTGCCGAGTTTGACGCGCGGGCGCTTGTCCTCGTCCGTCCATTGCGCCGTAGCGTTGAACTTTGCGTCTTCAGCATTGCCCATGATTGCCATCATGTCGAAACCAGCCGGCGCCTTTGACTCGATGCGACCTTTGAGTTCGTCGACCAGGAAGTCGGCCGGTTTGGCTTTAGCTTCGTCGTCCGTCAGCCCAATCTCGCCAGCCGTCGGAACCATCTGGAACTTGACGATCTGCTTGCTGCCGTCGGCCTTGACGAGCGCGTAGGCGTGAATGCCCCAATAGTTGACGCCGACCCACGATCCCGCGGCCGGACGGCTCGCGAGATACTTGCCCTGGTTCGTCGTTTCCGGGTTGGCCTCCGTAAACGCCTTGATCTTTTCCGCATCAGGCTTTCCGTCAGCGCCCGGCAGGCGCGCCTGCAGGAAGGCGAGCATCTGGGCCGGCGACTTTACGAAGTTGATCGGCGCATTGATCATGACGAACTCGGTCTGGCCCTTGCCGCCGTCATCGATGCGAAATGAGAAGCCGCGGTTCACCATCTTGTTGCCGTCCATGACCTTCGGATTGCCGCTGCCAACCGAAAACCGCGCAACCACGCGCGAGGGTTTCTCGAAGGCCAGCGAACTTGAGAGGCCCTTGGCCTCGGTCGTCGGTGTAAACGTACCGAGGAAGCATTGTCCCTTCGCCCCGCTTGGCCGGGCCTTCTGATTTCCGGCGAGCGTGCGCATGGCGCCGACGATCTGATCGCTGGGCGCGGTCTGCGCGGATACGACGTGTGTTATGAGCGCCAAAGCCGCGGTTGTCGCCAAACAAACTCTCAATACTGCCATTCTACGTCTCCCTCTCTGCTGATGCGAACGTGTGTTTCACCGATCGTCCATATCGATGTTGCCCCATCTCAGCGAGTCGCGTGAGTCACGGTTTGTCAAACCTGCGTGATGGCCCGTCACAATGTCGGATTGCCGACGATCGCGATCAGCAGGCGCGCCGGATCGAGCATGCTCTTCGCGACACGAGCAACGTCGCTTGTTGACACGCGCAGAAGTGCGGCACGCCGCCGCTCCATTCGTCTTCGCCGTGCCCGTCGAGCGCAAAACCGACGAGCGTGTCCGCCAGCGCCGCATTGCCGTCGATGCCAAGCAGTAAACCGCCGACCAACTGGTTCTTGGCCGTTGCAACCTCGTCGTCCGTCGGACCGTGCGCTGCCATGCGCTTGAATTCCGCCACGACGAGATCCAAGGTCTCGCGCATGGCGTTGTTGCGGGTCGAGACCTGCCCCAGCATGACGGCGATCGAATGGTCAGCCGCAGAGCGGACGCCTGATCGACATCGCACGCGCGGCACCGCGCGCGGCCGTCCGACCGGCTGTTGTCAAGCGCGAACAGCCGCTGGCGTTGGCCGTGTTCGGCCTGCCGTCCGTCCCGAGCAGCGATGGCGACCATCTTGCAGCGCTCGTGCTCATCTGGGATTACGTACCAGCCTTGCGCGGGGTTTGCCTACGCCCTCATTCGACCGGTGGAGAACGCAGCCGGCACGGACGGTGTGAACCGCCCCCGACTGCCCCCTCCGGCCCACGCTGTCGGCCCACGCTTGACCACGCCACGCCCCAGGCTTACGCGACGCCTATCATCACCGTGTCACCCTGGAGTGTTCCCCATGCCTGCGTCTGCGACACACGCCCAGCACTTCTACATCGACGGCGCCTGGGTCGCGCCCGCTGAACTGAAGCTGCGTGCCGTTATCAACCCGGCGACAGAAGCCAAGATCGGCGACATCGCCATGGGGTCGGCCAAGGATGTCGACAAGGCCGTCGCAGCCGCCAGAGCGGCCTTTGCGACCTACTCGCTGACCACCAAGGACGAGCGCATGGCGCTGCTCGCAAAAGTGGTGGAGGCCTACAAGAAGCGCATGCCCGAAATGGGCGCGACCATCAGTGAAGAAATGGGGGCGCCGCTCGGCTTTGCCACGCGCTTCCAGGCCGGCGCCGGCTTCGGCCACTTCAAGACCGCGCACGATCTGCTGAAGGATTTTCATTTTCACGAAACACTTGGAACAACCGAGATCATTCGCGAGCCGATCGGCGTTGTCGGCATGATCACGCCGTGGAACTGGCCGGCCAACCAGATCGCCTGCAAGGTCGCGGGCGCACTGGCGGCCGGCTGCACGATGGTGCTGAAGCCATCGGAAATGGCCCCCTACAGCGCTCTGCTGATCGCTGAGATCCTGCACGAAGCGGGCGTGCCCAAGGGCGTGTTCAATCTCGTCAACGGTGACGGCCCAGGCGTCGGCGCGGTGCTGTCGGCGCATCCCGGCATCGACTGCATTTCGTTTACGGGATCAACGCGTGCCGGCATTGACGTCGCCATCAAGGCCGCGCCAACCGTCAAGCGCGTCGGCCAGGAGTTGGGTGGCAAGAGTGCCAACATCATCCTCGACGACGCCGATTTCGCCAAGGCTGTCGCCGGCGGTGTTCAAGCCTGCATGCGCAATTCAGGCCAATCGTGCAACGCGCCGACGCGCATGCTCGTGCCGGCAGCCCGTCTCGCTGAAGCCACAGCCATCGCCAAAGCCACGGCCGAGGCGCTGAAGGTCGGTGATCCCAAGACCGAGGTCGATCTCGGCCCAGTTGTCTCGGAGCTGCAGTGGAACAAGATCCAGGCGCTCATTAAAAAGGGCATCGAGGAGGGCGCGCAGGTGGCCGCCGGTGGCGCAGGCCGTCCCGATGGCCTCGCCAAAGGCTACTACGTGCGCCCGACGGTGTTCTCCGGCGTCAAGAACGCTATGACCATCGCCCAGGAAGAAATCTTCGGCCCTGTGCTGGCGATCCTGCCATACGCGGACGAAGCCGAAGCCGTCAAAATCGCCAACGACAGCCCGTTCGGCCTCGCCGCGTATGTGTCGTCGGGCGACCGCGAGCGCGCCAAGCGCGTCGCGCGTCAGTTGAAGGCCGGCATGGTGCATATCAACAACGCGCCCGCCGACAGCAAGGCGCCCTTCGGCGGCATGAAACAGTCCGGCAACGGCCGCGAATGGGGCGAATTCGGCATCGAGGAATACCTCGAGGTCAAGAGTGTGATGGGCTGGAACGCGGCGTGAGGCTTGGCCGTTAAAGTCGCGGCGCCTCTACTGCCCCTGTAGGCGCTCCACGTCCCTCTCCTCTGCCTTCGGGCCTCTCCTCCGCCTTCGGGGGAGAGGGAGAGCATCCTGATGTCGCTCGCGACGTCAGGATGGTGGGTGAGGGGCGGCCGCTTGTACTGCGCCCTCGATCCGCTCGTTCAAAAGTAACCCCTGGGATCCTTTGATCGCGCCGCGTGCAGACCTTCGCTGTTGACCATCACTTGGTGCGCACGCCCGCCAAGCCACGCCCTTGCAGCCAGCGTCCCCGTTGCTACAACGCTGCACTCCACCCGCCGGGAATGCCGCACATGTTCCAGACCTTCGACACCGTCGCCCAGCCGGCGCTGGGCCCGCCGCGCGTGAAGGCGCTGCGCGCCGCCATGGTCGAGGCCGGCGTGGATTGCGTCCTTGTCCCGCGCGCCGATGCGCACCAGGGCGAATATGTGCCGCCGGCGGACGAACGGTTGCAATGGCTGACCGGTTTTTCCGGCTCTGCCGGCTTTGCCGTCGTCACCAAGAAAGCGGCCGCGCTGTTCACCGATGGCCGCTACGCGTTGCAGGCGGGTTTGCAGATCGACACCGGCACGTTCGAGGTGGTCGATAGTGTTGCCAACGACACCATCGGCTGGATCGGCAGCAAACTGCCGTCCGGCGGCACGATCGGCTATGATCCCTGGCTGCATACGTTTGACGCCATCGCGGCGCTTGCCAAAGCCGGCAAAGCGAAGCGGCTGACACTCAAGCCGTTGGCTAAGAATCTTGTCGATACCGTCTGGGGCAGAGCGCGTCCAAAACCGCCCGTCGGCGCCGTTTTCCTGCAACCGTTGATCCTCGCCGGCGTCGCCGCGGAGACAAAGATCGCTGATCTGCAGCGCACGCTGAAGGCCGAGGGGCAGGACGCGTGTGTGCTGACGTTGCCGGATTCGATCTGCTGGCTGCTCAACATCCGTGGTGCCGACGTCCCCCACAATCCCGTCGTGCTGGCTTTCATGCTTGTGCCGGTCTCGGGCAAGCCCGAGCTGTTCATCGATCCCGCCAAGATCGGGCCAGATGTGAAGGGCTATCTCGCGGGTCTCGTGAAAGTGCAGGCCGATATGCGCGGCGCACTCGTCAAGCGTCTCGGCGACCTGAAGGCGGCCAAGAAACAGGTGCGCATCGATCCGGCGAGCGCGCCGGAGATCCTGTCGCGCAAACTCGGTGCCGTTGCTGCGCATGGCGCAGACCCCTGCATCCTGCCGAAAGCGCGCAAAAATGTTGCCGAACTGAAGGGGGCGCGCGCGGCCCACATCCGCGATGGCGCGGCCCTTGTACGGTATCTCGCATGGCTCGATCGGGAGGCGCCCAAAGGCCAGCTTGACGAAATAACGGCGGTCAAGAAACTCGAAGCGCTGCGTGCTGAAACGCAACAGCTGAAAGAGATTTCCTTCGCTACCATTTCCGGCTCGGGCCCGAACGGCGCCATAGTGCACTATCGCGTCTCGACGCAGTCGAACCGCAAACTCGGCGCTGGCGAATTGTTCCTGGTCGACAGCGGCGCACAATATCAGGACGGCACGACAGACGTGACCCGGACGGTCGCCATTGGCAAGCCAACGCGCGAGATGTGCGAGCGCTTCACGCTGGTGCTCAAGGCGCACATTGCGATTGCCACAGCGCGCTTCCCCAAGGGCACACGCGGGGTGCAGCTAGACACGCTGGCCCGCCAGCCGTTCTGGCAATCCGGCTTGGACTACGACCACGGCACGGGCCACGGCATCGGCAGCTATCTGTCCGTCCACGAAGGGCCGCAGTCGATCTCCAAGCGCGGCATGGCCAACATCGAACCGGGCATGATCATTTCCAACGAGCCGGGCTTCTACAAAGCCTGCGCCTTCGGCATCCGCCTGGAAAATCTGGAGGTCGTCACGGAGCCTGCGCAGATCGCCGGCGGCGATCGTGACATGATGGGTTTTGAGACTCTGACGCTGGTGCCGTTCGATCGGCGGCTCGTGGCCGCCGACATGCTCACGGCCGGCGAGCGCGCATGGCTCGATGCCTATCACGCCCGTGTGCTGAAGATGATCGGGCCGGAACTTGGCGCTGACGAGCGCGCCTGGCTTACGGCCGCGACGGCTGCCCTGTAGCGGCATGAGGGCTTAAGCCAGCACCCGCTCAACAAAGCCGCTGATCGCCTCGATCACTGCTTCGGGTTGCTCGCGGTGGGGCGCATGGCCGCATTTGGCAAGTACGAGCCTTTGGACGGGGCCCGGCGCCGCCTCGGCGATGGCATCGAGTTGGGCTGTTGTGCCGTACTCATCGGCTTCGCCTTGCACAAGCAGCGTCGGGCAGGCCAACCGCTGCACCTCGGCTCCGAGCGACCAGGTGCGGAACTTCGGCGACAGCCAGATGCGTGACCAGCCGAGAAAGGCATCGTCGACGTTGGCATGATGGCGCATGAGGCGCGCGCGCAGATTTGTGGTCTCGTAGGTATCCGTGATCTTGGCGATGCTTTGGAGGCTGACCGGCTCGACAAACACATGAGGCGCCATCAGGACCGTCGCCGGGATCGCGTGCGCCGGTTCCGCCGCATGGATCAGTGCGATCGAGGCGCCATCAGAGTGCCCGATAAGGATCGGTCGCGCGATGCGCAATCCAGCGAGCAGGCGCGGCAAGACGCTCAGCGCCTCATCATGCATGAATGTCGGGAGACGCCGCGCCGTCAGCCCCGACGATTGCCCGTAGCCGAAACGCGAGTAGACCAGCGCTCTGCAGCCGGTTTGAAGTGCAACCTTGTCGGGAAAGTCGCGCCATAATGAGATCGAGCCCAGGCCCTCGTGCAGGAACACGAGGTAGGGCTTGTCGGCATCGCCCGGCAGAAGGCGATACTCGATGGCGCGGCCATACAGATCGAAGCTCGGCATCCGCTCGCTCCTTGCCTTTGGCCAAGGATCACAGGATCTGAGGCGATGCAACGCCAGCCCGGCAGTAACGATCTCGGCGTTCGTCATGCGCAGTGGCGAATTGGCTGTTGATCTCCCAAGCAGACCGCGGGTATATGGCGGCGCTTCGCTCTGCCAGCATTGCTGGCGGAGCCGGGTTGCTATCGGACAGCGCCACTATCTGAAAACGGGTAGACGGACAGCAGCAGGACTGGCAACGGGTGGCTGAGCGGCGCAAGCAGGCTCGCGGCTCGCCCACGTTTGGCTGTTCCCTGCGGTAGCATCGGGACGTGACGGTATGCGGGCGTGGTGGAATTGGCAGACACACCAGATTTAGGTTCTGGCGGCGCAAGTCGTGGGGGTTCAAGTCCCTCCGCCCGCACCACGGCGGATCGAGCCTAGGCCTGATACTTAGATACTAGAGAATTCGTGCGGATGTCCGCACACACGAACATGGTCCCGCAAGGGATCCCACGAACGAACAAACGGCGAGTGCCATGCAAGTAACGGAAGCGGTCGCGAGCGGTCTGAAGCGCGAACTCCAGGTGGTGATCCCGAAAGGGGACATCGACGTGAAGTTCAACGATCGCGTGAAAACGCTAAGCGGCAACATGCAGCTGCCCGGCTTCCGCAAGGGCAAAGTGCCGTCGACGCACATCAAGAAGGTCTATGGCCGCTCGATCATGGCCGAAGTGCTGCAAGAGGCGCTCAACGAGACCAGCCAGCGGGCCATCACGGACCGCAACGAGCGGCCGGCCATGCAGCCCAAGATCGACATGACCGAGGACAAGGACGAGATCGAGAAGGTCTTCGCTGGTCAGTCTGATCTCGCCTATAAGATGAGCTTCGAGATCCTGCCCCAGATCGCGCTGGCTGATTTTTCGACGCTGAAGCTCGAGAAGGACACCGTCGCCGTCGACGAAGACGAAATCGATAAGGGCGTCAAGGATCTGGCCGAGCGTGGCACCAAGTTCGAGGTCGAAGAGGGACGCGCCGCTGGCGATGGCGATCAGGTGACCATCGACTTCGTCGGCAAGATCGACGGCGAAGCCTTCGAGGGCGGCACCGGCACTGATATGCCCGTGGTGCTGGGTCGCGGCGGCTTCATCCCGGGCTTTGAGGACGGCCTCAAGGACGCCAAGGCCGGCGATCAGCGCACCATCAACGCAACCTTCCCCGAAGCCTATCCGGAGAAGAAGCTCGCCGGCAAAACCGCAACGTTCGACACCGTCGTCAAGTCGGTCGCAAAGTCGATCGTCCCGGCCGTCGACGACGAACTCGCCAAGTCGCTTGGCCTTGAGGATCTGGCGCGTCTGCGCGACGTCATCAAGGCACAGATCCAGAGCCAGTACGACCAGCTCTCGCGCAGCAAGCTCAAGCGTCAGCTGCTTGACCAGCTCGACAAGGCACATGCGTTCGATCTGCCCCAGTCGCTGGTCGACAACGAGTTCGACGGCATCTGGAAGCAAGTCACCGACGGCCTCGAGCGCGCGAAGAAAACCTTTGCCGACGAAGGCAAAACGGAAGAGGGCGCCAAGGACGAGTATCGCAAGATTGCCGAGCGCCGCGTGCGTCTCGGTCTCGTGATCGGCGAAGTCGGCGACAAGAACAAGATCCAGGTCACGCAGGACGAGCTGCGCCGCTCCTTGATGGAGCAGGTGCGCCGCTATCCCGGCCAGGAAAACATGATCTATGAATTCTACGACAAGAACCCGCAGGCCCTGACCGAGCTGCGCGCGCCGATCTTCGAGGACAAGGTGATCGACCACATCGTCGCCATCGCCAAACCGGTCGAGAAGTCAGTGACCAAGGACGAGCTGATCAAGTCGGCCGAAGACGCCGAGGCGATGGGCTGAAACCTGGCTGTATAATTGCAGGCTCTATGCACGATCCATCACCATCAGCCCGCTTGCGCTCAACGCAGGCGGGCTGATTGCTTTCGTGAACGAGTGTTCGAGAGTCCGCGGCGCGGTCTCCCCCTCATATGAGGAGAGCTTGCGACACCGGCCCACGGAACTGCGCGGCAATGTTTGCCGCTCTTTTTAATGCCGGAAGTGGCGCATGCCCGTGAACACCATGGCGAGGCCCTTGGCGTCGGCGGCTGCGATGACTTCGTCATCGCGCATGGAACCGCCGGGTTGAATAACGGCCGTTGCACCGGCTTCAGCGGCGGCAAGCAGGCCGTCAGCGAACGGAAAGAATGCATCCGATGCCACGACGGAGCCGATCGCGAGACTCTGCGGCATCCCTGCGGCCTTGGCCGCGTCCAGCGCTTTGGCGGCGGCAATGCGAGAGCTGTCGATGCGGCTCATCTGGCCAGCGCCGATGCCCACTGTCGCGCCACCCTTGGCGTACACGATCGCATTGGATTTGACGTGTTTTGCGACCCGGAAGGCAAAGCGCAAATCTTCGAGCTCGGCCGCCGTCGGTTGACGCTTTGTCACGACGCGCAGCGCCACATCATCGATCACACCGGCATCGCGCGCTTGAACGAGCAAGCCGCCGGCGACCGAGCGCGCGGTGACGCCTTTCGCGCGTGGATCGGGCAGGCCGCCGGTGGTCAGCAGACGCAGGTTCTTCTTGGTCGCGAAGATCGCTTTCGCCTCGGCGCTCGCATCCGGCGCGATGACCACCTCGGTGAAGATCTTGGTGATCTCCCCGGCCGCCGCCGCATCAATGGGCTGGTTCAGCGCGACTATGCCACCAAAGGCTGACACGGGATCGCAGCGCAGCGCCGCCAGATAGGCCTCCCGCAAAGTCGCGCCCGTGGCCACGCCACAGGGGTTGGCGTGCTTGATGATGGCGACGGCTGGTCCCTTGGCAGGATCGAATTCGGCAACCGCCTCGAACGCGGCATCGGTGTCGTTGAGGTTGTTGTAGGAGAGTTCTTTGCCTTGGTGCTGGGTCGCCGTCGCGATGCCCTTGCGCTGTTCACCGTTGGCGTAGAAGGCAGCCCACTGATGTGGATTTTCGCCGTAGCGCAACTCCTGCTTCAGCTGCCCCCCGAATGTGCGCCACGTCGGCGACGTATCACTTTGGACACGCGCAAACCACGTAGCGATTGCCGTATCGTATGCGGCTGTCCGTGCGTAGGCCTTGGCCGCCATCTGCTGGCGAAACTCCAGTGTGGTCGCGCCGCCGTTCTCCATCTCGTCAAGCACGGCCGCGTAATCCTCGGGATCAACGATCACCGTCACCGAGGCATGGTTCTTGGCCGCAGCCCGGATCATGGCGGGCCCGCCGATGTCGATGTTCTCCACGCTCGTGTCGTAATCCGCGCCCTTCGCGATGGTCTCCTCAAACGGATACAGGTTCACGACCAGCAGATCGATCATGCCGATGCCTTGCTGGTGTGCCGCGCTCATGTGCTCAGCCGTGTCGCGTCGGGCCAACAGCCCGCCGTGCACCTTTGGGTGCAGCGTCTTCAGGCGGCCATCCATCATTTCAGGAAAGCCGGTGTGCTCCGACACGTCCGTGACGGGGAGGCCCGCAGCCTTCAATGCTGCCGCCGTGCCGCCGGTCGACAACAGTGCCACCCCATGCGCAGCAAGTTTTCTGGCGAAGTCCACCAAGCCAGCCTTGTCCGACACGGAGATCAGGGCCCGGGCAATGCGCGGGGCAGACGTGCTCTGATCGGACACCTTCTGATCGGACATGGTTTGGCTCCTTCAACGGCGAACGCGCGACAGTTTCCTGCCGCGCGTATCAGAATTCAGCATCAGAGCAAGTCACTTGGGCAAGTCTCACTCGCAGAATGACTTCTGCTGGCGCTTGGCCATATCGACATGGAAATGGTTGCGGTGGGCGTTGTTGGCTTCAGGGCCGAGCACGGTGCCAAACCGACCGCAGGCGGCGGCGTGGATTTCGCGCAGAAAGCGTGTGTAGCGGTCGCCTGATGCAGGGGCGGGTTCCGTTGCGGACGCGGCGGGCGACGCTGCCTTTTGCGCCGCTTTGCCAGTGTCCGTACCACGCAGTTTTTCTACGGGCTTCGGCCCACCGAGGCGGCTCGGCTGTGGGAAACCCGAAGATAACCCGATCGATGGCGCCTGCGATGGAACGATCGTGCCGCCTGTGCCGATGATCACAGACGGGCCCTTGGGCGCATCCGCAATCGCGGCCGGTGCCGATGGGGCGAGTGCTGTACCGGTCGACGGAACGGCGATCACGCCTGCGGGGCTCGCAGGCTTCGTTGCCGCCAGCGCGCGGGCCTTTTCTTCTGCGGCTTTTGCTGCCGCCACCTGCGCTTGGACGTCACGCGCTGTGGGGCCCCAACTTGCCAGCACTTCGGCCGTATCGGCTTTGGCGCTCATAAACGCCCGAATATCGATCGCGTTCGCCTTGCCGTGTTCGCTGAGCTTGTGGTGAGCACGCCCATAGGCATTGCGGCAGGAGTAGGAACTCATCGTATCGATACGCACGATAGGCGTGCCGAAGCTCTTTTTGGCGCTGGCTTGTACGTCTTTCGTGATCCATCCGTGCAGGGCAGCCGCCATTTCGCAGGTGACGGTCACTGGCGGTGAAAACGTCACTTGTGGGGAAGAGCCGACGCTGATCAGCTCGACGGGGGCGGCCGCGCCGCACTCAGCGCCTTCAAGAATTGGCGTCGCGCCGACGGCCACGAGATCGAGTCCCTTGAGCAGGACAACGCAGTTTCTCTGAGCGTCGGCGATCTCGGCCTCCGTCCAACGCTCAGGCAGCTTGGCGCCGCCGTCTTTTGGCAGAAGCTTCGGCCACTCAGACATACGGGCGGCAGGAGCTGGATGTTGCGGCAGGGCAGCGGGCGGCTGGGCTGCTTGAGGTGTTGCAGATTGGACAGCTTGAGCTTGTGGCGCCCCTGTCTGCGGTGATTGGGCCTGAGGCGCGGGAGTATCAACCTTTGGTTTAGTGGCCTTGGTCGCAGGCTTTTCAGTCGTGGTCCACGGCTGGAACTGTTGGGCTGACGCCACACCGGCCACGGCAATCATTGCACCCGCAACAACCGTTGCGGACATCTTCACACTTAGACGTAGGCTGCGCATGCGATTCTCCGTCAGCCTTACGGCCACCTAACGAAACGCAAGGACACTGATGCGCAGCTACAGACAGCGCCCATCAAGGGCCGAATCAGTCAGCAGACATGCATATACTCATGACATGCGGTGCGTTGTATAGAAGCAAACCCTTAGCCTCGATGCGGCAACAGGTTGCATGGTGGAAAGTGGGCACAACGTGTGGACAAGGGAACGTGTGGACAAGGGCGAAGGCGTTTGAACAGCGCCATCTCCCAGCGACGCCTCCGTAATGAACTTCAGATGAACCAGCGGCGAAAATGTGGCGGCGCGGGGATCGGCAATCAGAGTGGGCGCGAGCGTGACCGAACGACCACTGGGGACACAGGCGCCCGCAGCTCAGCCGCATAGCGGCCTGCTGCAGCGGCGCGGCGCGGCCTTGCTTCTCGATCTCGGTGACGGCGGGATCGCGGCCTGCGCGGCACTTGGCGCGGACCTCAAGGGCCGATTGCTGCCTCTGGCACGTGATGCCGATCTTTATGCCCTCGTCGCCCGTGGTCGCAGCGTTATGGCGCCGCCACCCGGCCGACAGGCCGACGGTGTCGATGTCAGCGCGATTGATGCGCGCGTCTGGGAACTCGAGTGCTTTGCCAAACCTATGGTGACACTGCTGTCTGGCTCCCCCTCGAGCGCAGCACTCGCCATGGCTATGGCCGGCACGCACCGCGTTGCGGGTGATGCCTTCGCCTGCGAAATCGCCGATGTCCGTCGTGGCGCAGTGCCGCCCGGCATCATCATGCATGCCCTCTCGCGTTTGCCGGATGGCGTCAGCGCATACCTGATGCTGACAGGCTGCATCATTGGCGCCAGAGATGCCCTCGGCCTCGGCCTCATCACGCACTGCATTGCCGACGCACAGTTTGACGCCGTGGTGGCCGCCTTGGCCGATGCCGACCCCGTCGACCCAGTCCTCGACGACCGCCACGTGTCGAGCGGTGACAGCGCCCTTGAGCCTGCGCTGGACATGATCGTCAAACACTTCGCCAGCGGCGGCGTCGACGCCATCGTTGCCTCGCTCGGGTCCGACACTGGGGCTCAACGCTTGTGGGCCGCAACGACCGCGGTCCAGATTGCGGACATCCCCAAAGCCGCAGCCTTGGCCGCCGTCGAAGTGCTGGAGCGCGCCATGACCCTTGATGTGCGCGAGACCACAATTCTTGTGGCCCGCGCAAACGCTCTGCTGGCGACGTCCGCCGCCGCGCGTTTCGATGCGGCTGCGTGGGCAGCGCACCTTGCCACGCCGGTCGCGACCGACCTCGTGCTCGCCTCACGTGCCGAGCTGCAGTCGCTGCGCCGCCCGGCCACGTGAGTGCAATCGCACAGCGAGGTTGCGGCGAACCTGGGCGTATGCAGCGGTTGATGCAGCCCCCTCGGCTGACATAAAAGGCCGCTCATGACGGTCCAGGTCTCAGCATTCTACAAATTCGTGCGCATCGAGCATGCCACGACGCTGCGCGATCAGCTGTTTGCGGCCTTGCAGGCTTGTGGCGCGCGCGGCACAATCCTGCTCGCAACCGAGGGCATCAACGGCACGATCTCGGCCGAGCCGCAGGCGATGGCGCAATTCCTGTCGGACCTGCGGGCCGACCCACGCTTTGCAGATCTGGCGACAAAGGATGCCGCAGCGGACGCTCACCCCTTCAAACGCCTGAAGGTGAAGCTGAAGCGCGAAATCATCTCTTTTCGCCAGCCGAGTGCCGATCCAACGGTGCACGCCGGCACTTACGTCAAACCGCAAGATTGGAACGCGCTGATCTCAGACCCATCCGTGCTGGTCCTCGACACGCGCAATAGCTACGAAGTGGAAGCGGGGACGTTCCGCGGTGCGGTTGATCCGAAGACGCGCCGGTTTGGCGATCTCCCGACCTACGTCGCGGCGCACCTTGATCCGGCCAAGCACACCAAGGTCGCGATGTTCTGCACAGGCGGCATTCGCTGCGAAAAGGCGTCGGCCTATATGCTGTCACAGGGCTTTGCCGAGGTGTTCCACCTCGAAGGCGGCATCCTCAACTACCTCGCGCAGGTGCCGCGCGAGGAGAGCCTGTTCGAAGGCGGCTGCTTCGTCTTCGACGAGCGCGAAACGGTTGAAGTAGAGTGACGGCTCAAGGAAGTGACGGCTCAAGGAAGTGACGGGCCGCCGCACATGCGGCCGACCGCTCACATCTAGAACTGCCGACGCCTCACGGCTTCTTCGGCGCGCTGAAGTCGACCACCGGCGCACGTTGCTGCTCGACGGGGATGTCGAACGTCGCCAATTCCTTTGACTGGGGATACATGAAGCTCTTCCACCAGCGCCCGGGGATCGTCACCAGCTCCGTGTTGTATACTTTCACGCGCTCGATGTAGTCGCGGCGCGCGATCGAGATGCGGTTTTCGGTGCCTTCGAGCTGCTGCTGGAGGGCCAGAAAGTTCTGCCCCGACTTCACCTCAGGATAACGCTCAGAGACAACCATCAGCTGGCGCAAGGCGCCGCCGAGCGAGTTCTGTGCGTCCTGGAACCTCTTCATGGCCTCGGGATTGGTGAGGATGTCTGCGGGGATCTGGACGCTGGTCGCGCGGGCGCGTGCTTCCGTAACCGAGGTCAGAACGGATTTCTCCTGTTCAGCAAAGCCCTTCACGGCGTTGACCAGGTTTGGGATGAGTTCGGCCCGGCGCTGATATTGGTTCAGGACCTCAGACCACTTGGCCTTGGCCTCCTGTTCATAAGTCGGGATGTTGTTAACGCCGCAACCTGCGAGCATCAGCGCCATGACGGCGGCGAACAATGGGGCAATCCAAGCGCGCATTGAATGATCTCCGTGGGCCATGGGGCCGGAGTTGATCAGTAGACAGGCCGCGTGGCGAGTTCAAGGTGGCGGCCTCAAGTGGGTTAGCGGGCTGGCGCGGCCAAACCTGCTGCGGCCGGCCAATCGGAGCGTGCCCCCGATGCATTGGATTTTTTGCGCCGGGTCTGGAGCGACGATTGACAGGTGCCGCAGTTTCGAACGACGACTGTCGTCGAACTGGGGAATTTCTGAACGACGCGCAGACGAGTGCCGAGAGATCGTCCTTGCCGATGCTGCCCGACCGACTCGTCCACCTCATGATGCAACAGGAGTGACTTGATGCGCAAACTATCCCGCCGCACCGCCCTTGCTGGCGCAGCCACGTCTGCCGCAGCCCTTGCCCTGCCGGGCTCGTCGGCACACGCCCAAGCCAAGGGCAAGATCGTTGTCGGCACCTGGGGCGGCGACTATGCGCGCCTGCTCGATAAGAACATCGACCAGCCCATCCTGATCAAGCAGGGTTGGGAAATCGCACAGGATCAGGCCGGCGATCCACAGCGCCGCTCGAAGCTGTTGGCCGAGCAGCGCCTGCCGCGCGGCACAACGGATGTGCAGGGATTATCGGCGATCAACATGTTCCAGATGCATGACGCTGGTGTCGCTCACCCCATCGACTACGCCAAGCTGAAAAATGCCGGCAACATCATCCCTTCAATGAAGTATCCCTACGGCGTCGGACACATCTATTCGGGCAAGGTCGGCGTCTATGTGCCGAAATTCTTCCCGACCGCGCCCAAGAGCTACAAGGACATCTTCGACCCGAAGAACGGCAACAAACTCGCCCTGATCGACATCCAATACCAATACACCATCGCCTGCGCGACGCTGGCTGCCGGCGGCAAGCTCAACGACTTCGAGCCGGGCAAGAAGCTGCTGATCGAGTGCAAGAAGGCCGGCATGCGCATGTATCCGACCAATGAAGCCTTCGCCCAGGGCCTCAAGACGGAAGAGTTCGGCTGCGGAGTCATGTGGAAGGCACGTGTGGTGCAGTGGCAGAATGCCGGCATCTCAGTCGAAGGCATGACGCCGACCGAAGGCGCGCTCGCTTACGTGTCCGGCTTCATGATCCCCAAAAATGCGCCGAACAAGGACGGTGCCTACGCGTATCTCGACGCTATGCTGGAGAAGAGCGCGCAAGAGGCGTTCGCCATCGACATGGGCTACAATCCGACCGTCACAGGCGCCACCGTCGCCCCGGATCTGAACAAGCGCATTGGATTCACCGAAGCGGAGCAGAAGGCGCTGGTCGATCTCGACTACGACTATCTCAACAAGAACGATGTTGCGCTGAAGGAATGGTGGGATAAGGAATTGAAGGGGTGAGGTGCGTGCCGCGTGTTGGTTGTTGGGTCAAGGCATGTGAAGGGCGCTGAGCTTGTTCCGCTGTGCGCCCCAACATTTTGCCGAGACTCTGCTCGATCCCGACAGCTCTTAAATATTAGGTCGCAGACGTTCTGCGGTTCTACGACCCGATGTACGCCTCTGACCCAACCTACCGGAAAATGATCCTATGAAACTGATGATGTTCGACGCCGGCAAAGGCCCGCGTCTCGGTCTGGTCGACGGCACGCACGTCATCGACGTTGCGGCGTCGGACAGCGGCCTGCCGTCCGATCTGCTCGGCCTGATCGGCAGGGGCCCGAGCGGGCTTGCCGCGGTCAAGGCCGCAGCCGCGAAGGCGCCAGCGTCGGCCAAGCATGCGCTTGAGAGCGTCAAGGCGGCAATGCCGATCGCGCATCCGCCGAAGTTCATCTGTGTCGGCTTGAACTACCTCGAGCACGCCAAGGAAGGCGGGCACCCGCCGCCAACATACCCGTCGTTCTTTGCCCGCTATGACCGCTCGCTGTGCGCGCATGGCGAGCCCGTGATCCGGCCGAAGCAGTCTGAGCAGCTCGACTATGAATGCGAGTTGACCATCGTCATCGGCAAGGGCGGGCGGCACATTTCCGAGTCAAGTGCGCTCGACCACGTGTTCGGCTATACCATCTTCAACGATGTCTCCGTTCGTGACTATCAGCGCAAGACGACACAGTGGCTGGCTGGCAAGAATTTCGACGCCACGGGGCCTCTCGGGCCAGTGGTCGTCACCGCCGACGCCCTGCCGAAGGGCGCGACGCCGTTGCGCATCCAGACACGCGTCAACGGCAAGACGATGCAGGATTCCAACACGTCCGACATGATCTTCTCGGTGGCGACATGCGTCTCGTTGCTGTCGGAGATCATGACCCTTGAGCCGGGTGACCTGATCGCAACCGGCACGCCGCAAGGCGTCGCACACGCGCGCAAGCCACCGGCATGGATGAAAGCCGGCGACACCGTTGAGATCGAGATTGAAGGCATCGGCATCCTGTCTAACCCGATCGTGGATGAAGGCTGAGTGCGTCGGCGGGGCCACGCCACCCCCGTGGCACGGGGCCAAGGGGGCCGGCGGGCGAGCGGTGCGGAAAAAAGCCAAAAAGAAACGGG
>JANMGQ010000101.1:0-4143 GCA_031374735.1 Hyphomicrobiaceae bacterium
GCATTGGGGCCTCGACGTCGCCATGGGCGAAGATGCCGCGAGAAATCGCATGGATCATGGTCCCGCCAACATCGCAGTGCTACGCCGCCGCGCCCGCGACCTCATCGCAGCCGACAGTGAGAAAGGATCATTGCAGATCAACTTGAAGCGAGCCGGCTGGGACGAGGCCTACCGCCTCAAGCTGCTCCGCCAAATGCGATAGCCCTAGTGATGGCAGGCGGGGCAGTGGGCCGGAGCACCCTGCCGATCCTGATCACGTACATGCAAACTCATCGAGAGCGGCTGCTGCCGGTCTTAGTTATCTCGCTGGCGCTTGGCTCGGCCATCGTTTTTTAACAGATCAGTTCGCTTCGTAAGCCGCCAGAGTATCAGCGGCGATGATCGCCAAATGCTGTGAGGGCCTCGTGCGCGATCGGTTCACCCCATTCCTGCACGAAGTGACCGGCCTCCGGAATAATCATCGGTTCCGGGCAGCCTCGAATTGTGTTTCGAAGTGCCGTTATGGTCGCGGCGGGGAAAACGCGATCAGCGCCACCCCAGGCCATGAACGACGGTCCTGACCACTTCGTGTTCCAAAATGCGACCGCAGCAACGCTTTCGAACACGCCGTCCATGTCCGGTGAAACCATGACGCGTTCAGGAAAGGCGCGCACACCGGCTTTGGACGCTCCGGTCGGAAACGGCGCATCGTACGCCGCCGCTTCTTCAGGCGTCAGAACAGGCGCACCGCGTCGTACGACATCGCTGACTTTCATGTCTGGGTGTGCTGCTGCGTAGGCCTTCCATTGCTCAAATCCGGGCCCGGCCGACGTGCCGGTTGCGATCGTCGTGTTCATCACGAGCAATCGAGATAGTCGAGGCGTGAAGTTGGGCGAGGCCGGCAGTGTCAGGCCGATCAGACCACCCCAGTCCTGCACGACAAGGGTGATGCCGCGCAGATCGAGGTGCTCCACCAGCGCCAGAAGCATGTTGCGATGGAAGTGGAAGCCGTAAACTGCATCGAGGATCGGTTTGTCGGATCGACCGAACCCAAACAAGTCGGGCGCAACGACACGCGCGCCTGAGGCCAGAAAGACAGGGATCATCTTTCGATACAAATAACTCCACGTCGGTTCGCCGTGCAGGCAGAGGAACGTGTGCTGCGTATCTTTGGGCCCCTCGTCGATGTACGCCGCACGCAGGCCCTCATATCCCGGCAGATTGTCGACGTAGTGCGGTGCATAGGGAAAGCCGGGCAAGTCTGCAAACCGATCGTCGGGGGTGCGAATTATTTCCTGCATCGTTGGTTATCTCCAAGGATATTGGGCTGCAGTCGTTTCGGTCTTGACGGAGCACAATGTGTCTTTGTGATCGTGTCTCTCCCTACTCGCGCAATTTCAGATGCCCGAATTGTGCAACAGCCGCGCCGACGCCGTCTTCTGCGCGTATCAGCGCTCCAAGTTTACCGGCACGCGCACGCATCTCCTGATCGTCGACCAGCGCGCGCAAAGCGTCAGCGAGCAGTTCCGATGTCAATTTCTTGCGGGGGATCGGCTTGACGCCAACGCCGAGCGCCGCGACCCGCGCGCCCCAAAATGGTTGATCAGCAGCAAACGGAACGATCAAAGCTGGAACGCCGGCACTCAACGCCGCACCCGTGGTTCCCGCGCCGCCATGATGCACGACAGCGGCGACTCGCGGAAATAGCCAATCGTGCGGCAGGGCATCAGCGCAAATCACGTCGTCGGCCTCGGGCAGTGATGCAAGTCCGCCCCAACCCGACAGCAGCACCGCACGAACACCCGCTTGGCGCACGGCGTTTAACACCAAGTCCGTAACCTCCTGTGGTTGCGTGCTCGCCATACTGCCGAAGCCGATACTGACAACGGGGCCTTCGCGCGCGAGAAAATCT
The DNA here is from genome assembly GCA_031374735.1 of Hyphomicrobiaceae bacterium. Classification (GTDB taxonomy): domain Bacteria; phylum Pseudomonadota; class Alphaproteobacteria; order Rhizobiales; family Hyphomicrobiaceae; genus JABFRJ01. The sequence continues at coordinate 1,892 of JANMGQ010000101.1, forward strand.
TCAAGCGCTGGAGGCGGTGCCCACGTTGCGGACGCAGGCAAAGACCAGTATCCACAGACATGCCGCTTCTCATTCAACGGCATCGGCACGACATGGCGGCTGAAGCCATAGAGAACGGGATGGTCGCCGACCATGTTGGGTGGTCCCGTTAAGCCCAGTACCGTTTCACGCGCCGCAGTCATGGGCTTTTTGAAGGCCATCCAGGCGGCTCTGTCAGAGAGATAGTGACTGAATTGCGTGCCGACGCTGCCGAGCCACCTGGGCCACCACGGCGTCATCACGCCGGGGTAGGCGTCAGTCGGCGCCCCGACAGGCTGGAGGTGCGTTTCGATAAAAGGCACGCGCAATTTTTCGGCAACCGACCGACCCGTGACCATGCCGCCGATCCCACCCGTCATGACATCGACGCCATCGCAGGCCGCCAGTGTCTCGCGGGTCCACTGGTTGATTTGGGCCGGAAGCTCGCGGCGCATGAAGCGCATGGCGGCGATGACGCCTTGCTCGGCGATGCCGGTTGAGCGCAACTCAGCCGCTCGTTCGCCGCGTGAGAGTGGGACCATGGTGATCCCCACGCCGGCAAACATCGGCGCAAACTCGGCGGGAGCCACGGCGCGGACATCATGCCCGGCGCGTGCCAGGCCTTGGCCAAGCGCCACATAAGGCTGGACGCCGCCGCGGGTATCATTGCAGACAATCGCAATGCGCATTGTGCTGTCTCACAGCCGTAGTTCGAGGCAACGTGCGGCAGCCGTGGCGTGGTCCGGCGCTGTCGACATCGCGATTTGACCTGACTGCACAAGTGCGACGGTCTGTTCTCGGACGATCTGCGGGAGACCGTTCACTGGAAGCTTCAGCGCATTGACAGCGTCATAAATCTGCCGTGCCGGCGCCGACAATTCAGCGGCACAGGTCTTGGCACCTTTCTGGTCGGCCTGGACCAGGGTCGGCCATAGCGTCAGCGTCGAGAGAGCGAGGACTATGATTCGCATGAGCAGGTTCCGAGTTGAGATATCGCGCGAGTGCAAACATAGTGCACCGCAACAGGCGCGCGGGCTACTCAGCTCGCCCAACACATCGAATGGCGCATCAGGTATGCAAAAAAATGTCGAATTTCAAGGAAAAATCCCAACCCAGCTGCGTGCCCAGCGAACGGTTGCCGATCTATTCGAGGCCACTGCTCAGCTTTTGGAAGCCGACGGACCTGAACGCTTGACAACCAATCATGTGGCGGCCCGTGCTGGCTACTCGATCGGAACGTTGTATCGGTATTTCCCAAGTAAGCTGGCCTTGTTGCGCGCCATGGCTTCGCAAGAAATCCATGTTCAAGAGAGCAAGGTACAGTCAGCGTTGCGAGGCCTGGCACCAAAGGTTGGTGCCGAACCCATCGTTCGTATTTTTGTACGCGCAGTTCTGCATCCCTTTGCAGGTCGCCATCGCGTTCACGCGGGCGTCATTCGATTGCTCGCCACCTCCGCTTTACCATGCGCCGTATTGAACGCGCAGACAAATGTCACAAGTGGCGCCATGAATGGGCTGGTCATAGGTGCGCCGATCTCAACGATGCCGCAGCACTACGCCGGCCCGACCAGACCCTGAATGTGTCAGCCGCCAGGACCAGCAACAGACAAAGGCCTGCCACTGGCAATGCCAGATCCTCGGGAATACCAAGCTGCAGCGCCGCAGCGAGCCCGATGAGCGACCAGAGCAGCGGGATGATCGACAGCCAAACGACCCATCGTCCCCGCATCAGCAACAACATGCCAATGGTGAAGATCGTTGTCGGGCAAGGCGCGATGCCGAACATCGGCCCAGCCATCAGACCGTGGCCCGCCTTAATGCCGAGGATTGGATAAATGAGCATCGCGTAGAGGATCGCAGCAAGCCCGGCGAATGAACGGAAATCGCGTCCGATCTCGAAGCGCAGCTCCTTTGCTGCTACGGCGCTGGCTGCAAAGAGAATGGCTTCTAATATGAAGAACCCCGCGAAGACGTGCGCGGCCGGATTGATCGTGCTGAAGAACAGGAATTGATAGCCGATCCCGTTCAACGCCCACATGAGCGCGAGGATTGCCAGGTTCAGACGGGACGCAATCGGCCGCGCAGAGCAGACGGCCACGACCGCGACCAGCCCGAGAAGATATGCAACGATCTGCGCCGGCCAGATCGCCGCGTTGTAGGCGGCGAAGACACCGAGAAACTGCTCGACTGTGAAGGGCGGGTTCATAGTTGGGCACAGATCGCAACCGACCGCA
>JANMGQ010000110.1:0-2067 GCA_031374735.1 Hyphomicrobiaceae bacterium
TTGCCTGCTCATCTCTTGCCCTCCTCATCTCTTTCCCGTCTCATCTCTTGCCCGTCTCATCTCTTGCCCGTCTCATCTCTTGCCCGTCTCATCTCTTGCCCGTCTCATCTCTTGCCCGTCTCATCTCTTGCCCGCCTCAACTCTTGCCCGTCCCGGCTGATCCTGCGATTGAAGCGGCCAGGAGACAGACCATGGCCAGCAAGACTTCGAAATCCAAAGCGCCAACCGCTAAGCCGAAGACTGCGAGCGTGGCTGGCAGTCCAAGCCCGAACAGCTATCGCACCGGTCCGGATGAGAAGGGCTTTTTCGGATTGTTCGGCGGTCGTTTCGTCGCTGAAACGCTGATGCCGCTGATCCTCGATCTGGAGAAGGCCTACACCGACGCCAAAGCCGATCCGAAGTTCCACGCCGAAGTGGCATTCCTAAACACCCACTATACCGGCCGACCGAGCCCGCTCTACCACGCTGACCGTTTGACCAAACATTTTGGCGGAGCAAAGATCTATTTCAAGCGCGACGAACTCAATCACACCGGCTCGCATAAGATCAACAACTGCCTCGGCCAGATCCTGCTCGCCAAACGCATGGGCAAGACGCGCATCATCGCTGAAACCGGCGCCGGCCAGCACGGCGTCGCGGTCGCAACGGTGTGCGCCAAGTTCGATCTGCCGTGCGAGATCTATATGGGCGCGACCGACATCGAGCGCCAAGCGCCGAACGTCGCGCGCATGCATTTGCTTGGAGCAAAACTGAACGCCGTCACGTCAGGCGCCGGCACCTTGAAAGACGCCATGAACGAGGCGCTGCGCGACTGGGTCACCAACGTCCACGATACCTATTACATCATCGGCACCGCCGCAGGTCCCCATCCCTATCCGCAGATGGTGCGCGATTTCCAATCGGTGATCGGCAACGAAACACGCGAGCAGATGCTGTCAGCCGAAGGTCGTCTGCCTGATAGCCTCGTCGCCTGCATCGGCGGCGGCTCAAATGCCATCGGCCTGTTTCACCCCTTCCTCGATGATCGCGACATCAAGATCTATGGCGTCGAAGCCGGCGGCCACGGTTTAAAAGTTGAGAACGGCCACGCTGCTTCGATGAACGGCGGCAAGCCCGGTATTCTCCACGGCAACCGCACCTATCTGCTGCAGGACGGCGACGGCCAGATCCTCGAAGGCCACTCCATCTCGGCCGGCTTGGATTATCCCGGCGTTGGCCCAGAGCATTCCTGGCTGCGCGATAGCGGCCGCGTCACCTATGTGTCCGCGACCGACAAGGAGGCGCTGGCCGCACTGCAGCTGTGCACCAAACACGAGGGCATCATTCCAGCGCTCGAGCCAGCGCACGCGCTGGCCTACGTCGGCAAAATCGCGCCCAAACTACCTAGGGACCACCTGCTGGTCATGAACCTGTGTGGCCGCGGCGACAAAGATCTGTTCACGGTCGCAAAGGCGCTGGGGATGAAGGTGTAGGGGGGCGCGGTGTGGGGACGGGTTTTGGCACCGGCTGGATGAAAAGTCTGATATGACTACCCCGGAGGGAAATCGCGTTCTCGATCCCTTATGTGTAGGCGCGATGGAGGGATCCGTGTTCGCGTGCGCTGCTGTGAATGGAACCCAGTATCGCCGTCCGCCATCGCCCCGACGTCTTCGCACAACCAAGACCCGTTGCCGATGTTGAAGGTACGTGCCCCCGCGAGGTCTTGAACGCCCCGAAGGGAGGTACGACTGTAGCCACGGGTGAAACCCGTGGGAGCGATGTCTATGGTCTCGTCCCGGAGGGGCGAAGGAAATGCCAGGCACATATTCGCAGCTGCTGCTCCACATCGTGTTCTCGACCAAGGGCCGCACGCCGTGGATTGCACCCGACGTCGCCGAGCGCCTGTACCCCTTCATGGGCGGGATCGTGCGCGCAGAGAGAGGCGTACTCTATGCCATCGGTGGTGTCGAAGACCACGTGCACTTGTACATGCGCTGGCGGCCGGACGGCGCGGTTTCGGACTTCATGCGCACCGTGAAATCACGGTCGAGCAAGTGGGTGCACGAGACGAATCCGAAGCTTGCGGCC
>JANMGQ010000112.1:0-22156 GCA_031374735.1 Hyphomicrobiaceae bacterium
GGCCGCAAGCTTCGGATTCGTCTCGTGCACCCACTTGCTCGACCGTGATTTCACGGTGCGCATGAAGTCCGAAACCGCGCCGTCCGGCCGCCAGCGCATGTACAAGTGCACGTGGTCTTCGACACCACCGATGGCATAGAGCACGCCTCTCTCTGCGCGCACGATCCCGCCCATGAAGGGGTACAGGCGCTCGGCGACGTCGGGTGCGATCCACGGCGTGCGGCCCTTGGTCGAGAACACGATGTGGAGCAGCAGCTGCGAATATGTGCCTGGCATCCTTCGCCCCTCCGGGGCGAATCCGTCGAGATCGTTTCCACGGGTTTCACCCGTGGCTACAGTCGTTCGCCCCTCCGGGGCGTTCAAGACCTCGCGGGCGCACACATCTTCGACGTGGCCATTGGGTCGAAAGCGTCGTGTGTCATTTGCGGCGCGATGGGTGGCAGGCACGAGGCCTGCCATGACACTTTGGGGGTGGCGGCTGCGGTGTGAGACGTCAGCACCTGACCCTTGCCCAGACCGTCCTCTGCGTCTTAATTTCCCGTCAGAGAACGAGGATCGTGAAGGCGAGCAAGTGCCGCCCCCCGGAAGCGATTGGGCGCAAATCTTCCCGGTCCTACTCACTCCCCTCCCTCGCAAACATCGCCGCCTGGACGCGCCTCCGCTGGGGTGCAACATCAGCGGTGCCGACCGTCCCGAACGCACACGTCCCGAGCTCGCACATGTCCATCCTCTACACCGCGCCGTTCACCACTCGCCCTGAGATCCAGGGCACGTTCGGTGTCGTGGCCACCACGCACTGGATTGCGACTGCGGTCGCGATGGGCATTCTGGAGAAAGGCGGCAACGCCTTTGATGCCGGCGTCGCGGCCGCCTTCACATTGCAGGTGGTGGAGCCGCATCTGTGCGGGCCGCTTGGCGATGTGCCCGTCATGATCGCCAAGCGCGACTGGAGCAAACCGCAAGTAATCTGCGGCCAGGGGCCGGCGCCGGCGGGTGCCACGATCGCGCATATGCGTGACCATCTCGGCCTCGACATGATGCCGGGGACGGGGCTGCTGCCGGCTGTCGTGCCGGGCACGTTCGAGACCTATATGATGGTGCTCGAACGCTACGGCACAATGCGTCTGCGCGACGTGCTGGAGCCAGCCATCGGTTATGCCGAGCACGGACATCCCCTCGTCGAGCGCGTGCCGCAGACCATCAACACGGTCGCAGAGTTGTTCCGCGATCATTGGAAAACATCCGCCGCGCTGTATCTGCCCGGCGGCCAGGCTCCCGAAACGGGCAGCCTGTTCCGCAATCCGAAGCACGCGGCCACGTACGCGCGCATCCTCAAGGAAGCCGAGAGCGGCGGCGGTGGTCGCGACAAAGAAATTGCGCGCGCCCGCAAAGCCTGGAGCCAGGGCTTCGTCGCCGAGGAGGTCGAGCGCTTCTGCAAATCCGAAGATGTGATGGACACGTCTGGCCGTCGCCATCGCGGCGTGCTGACCGCACACGACATGGCCACGTGGCAGCCGACCATCGAGGATGCGCTGCATGTCGATTATGCCGGTCATCGCGTGTTCAAACCCGGGTCATGGACGCAAGGTCCCGTGCTGCTGCAGATGCTGAAGCTGCTTGACGGCACAGGCATCGACAAACTGAGCCCGACATCGCCGGACTATCTGCATCTGTGGATCGAAGCGGCGAAACTGGCCTTTGCCGACCGCGAGGTGTTCTATGGCGATCCTGACTTCGCCGCCGTGCCGATGGATGTGCTGCTGTCGGATGCCTACAACGCTGAGCGTCGCAAGCTGATTGGCGCCAAGGCGGATCTCACGCAGCGTCCGGGCACCGTCGACGGCTTCGGCGGCAAGATGATCATCGGTGAGGCCCAGGCGGGTCCGTCCGCTGGCTCGGGCGAGCCGACCGTCGGCAAACTCGGCGACACCAAGGGCGACACCGTGCATATCGATGTCATCGATAAAGATGGCAACGTGTTCACGGCCACGCCCTCGGGCGGCTGGCTGCAATCGTCGCCGGTTATTCCGTCATTGGGCTTCCCGCTCGGCACGCGCGGGCAGATGTTCTGGCTCGAAGAGGGGCTGCCGGGCTCGCTCGCGCCGGGCAAGCGGCCGCGCTCGACGCTGTCGGTCGGCATGGCGTTCCGCGAGGGCAAACCGTACCTGTCCTGGGGTACGCCGGGAGGCGATCAGCAGGACCAGTGGAGCTGTCAGATGTTCCTTCGGCATGTGCATTCGAAGATGAATCTGCAGGAAGCTATTGACGCGCCGAGCTGGCACATCGAGCACTTCCCGGCCTCGTTCTGGCCGCGCGCCGCGCGACCGGGCGTGGTCGTCGTCGAGGGCCGCATGCCAAAGGCGACGGTCGACGATCTGCGCAAGCGTGGCCACATGGTCGAGGTCGGCACGGATTGGTCCGAAGGGCGGCTCACAGCCGCGTCGCAGGTGGGTCAGTTGCGCAAAGCGGCAGCCAACCCGCGTGGCATGCAAGGCTATGCCGCGGGGCGGTGAGTGAGGTTCTGTAAAAAGCGCGCTAAGATTTAAAAATCGCAAAATGTTCTCGATCTCGTAGACCAAGAATGCGTGATCTGGCATTGCTGGTGTCAGGACACGAGGCTGATCGCCCAGAGTGCAGCGATGCCGAAATCGAACGACGACCGGTTGACAGCCCTGGAAGCGCGCATGGATCAGTTCCAGGCCGAGCAAATTCTGTTTGCGTCTGATGTGGGCAAGCTCCCGGAGGCCATCGGCTTGAACTTCCGTATCTTTCGCCGTGACCTTGAGCACAAGTTCGGTGCGCTCGATCGGAAGCTCGAAGACAAGGTCGGTAAGCTCGAAGAAAAGTTCGACGGCCTCGAAAAGAAGGTCGATCGTCTGGAAGAGAAGTCCGATGCCATGGGCGCAGATATCTCGGCCATTCTCGACATACTTGGCCGCCACTTTGGTCCGAAACAATAGCGCCGCAGTCCCTAACGCCGCTTTGTCCGCTTGACACCCGAGGGCTGCGCGGCCCTTTGTTGACGTCGGGCCGGCAGAGGTCGGCGCCGCAGTCAAACGAGTGACACATGGACATCCACAGTGCAGCCAGCCGCGCCAGCCGGCGCGCCAACGCCGACTGGTTTACCGGCACAGTCTGGCAAGACCCGATCATCGATACGCCGGAGCCCGCGCGTCTGCGTGCGGCACGCGTGTCGTTCGAGGCCGGCGCGCGAACCGCGTGGCATACACATCCGCTCGGCCAGACGCTGCATGTTGTTTCCGGCACCGGACGGGCGCAGGTTTGGGGCGGCCCGGTGCGCGAACTCAAAACAGGCGACACGGTTTGGATTCCGCCCGGCGAAAAGCACTGGCATGGCGCGACGCCGACGCAAGGCATGGTGCACATCGCCATGCATGAAGCGCTTGATGGCGTGCACGTGACGTGGCTTGAGAAGGTGAGCGACGCCGACTACGCCAAAGCGCCCTGATGCTCTGATGCGATAGTCGTCACAAGACTTGTCCGTGGCGCCCCGCAATCAACGGACGAGACTCGCGCGTAATTCACCCGCTGTTCACGCGCAGGGCTTCACTAGGCGTGATGTTGTGCACTCGGCGCACAGCAGAAGGATATGTCCATGATGAAGAAACTCGCTCTTGTGGCTGGCCTGTTGGCTTGCGGCGCGGCTGACGCGTCGGCACAGTCCCTTACGCTTCGCTTTGGCCCGCAGCCGCCGCCGCCGCGCTGGGAACGCAACGCATTCCCGTATGAAGCCCGGCGCCATGATATCTGCCAGCGCAAGGCTTGGCGTCTGCGCGAGTTTGAGCGGTTTGCTGCGTCTGATGGCCGGCTGTCGGGCCGAGAGCGCCGTGAACTGGATGCGCTGCGGTTCGATCTGGATCGTTCGTGCGGCCGGTTCCGTTGGGGCCGCTGATCGTACGCCGTAGTGATCTGGCGCCGCATCGGGAAACCGGTGCGGCGTTTGACGTTTGGGGCGTCATCAGTAAGCGCGGCGTAAATTGAATTCCGAATTCGAGGTGTTATAGCCAGAGTGGAGGCCCGCGATGGCTGTAACGCAACTCGACATCCAGCCGGTTCTGATTGAGCAGGTCGAGAACCGCCTGATCGACGCCATCGTCGATGGTACACTTGGCTCTGGTGCGCGCCTGACGCAGGAAAGCGTTGCTGACATGCTGGGGGTGTCGCGGCAGCCGGTCAGCCATGCATTGCAGGCGTTGAAGCGTCGGGGGCTGCTGATCGAGCACGGCAAGCGTGGACTTGCGATAGCGCCGCTGGACGCACGGCGCCTGCGGGATCTGTATCAGGTGCGTGCCTTGCTCGACGCTTTGGCCGCGCGGTTGGCTGCAAATCAGGTCCGTGAGAAAACCGCTGAAGCAATGCACATGTCAAAGGCACAGGCGGCGCTTGAACGTGGCCTGTCGTTGCGGGCTGAAGCAACAGTGGCCGAGCGGATCGCTTGTGACGTCGCCTTTCACGCCTCTTTGTACGCACTGTCAGGCAACGATGCGATCGGCGAGACGGTCGGTGCCCAATGGCCGCATTTCATGCGTTCAATGGTAATTGTGTTGGACAACCCGGACATGCGCACCCGCGTTTGGCAGGAACACGAAGCAATTTTTACAGCCATTTTGGCGGGCTCAGCAGAACGTGCCGCAGAGCTTGCCCGGCATCACACAGAGCATGCTGGCGACGAGACTGCGCGCCGACTTGAGTTGGTGGGGCGCTAATCCGCAGTTGCGCCGCTGCCAGAGTTGCGCTAGTGCCACGTTCGATTTGGTGATTGCATGGCTGATCCTGAGGAGGATTGGTCGGATGGGGCACCCCAAGTGCCCTAAAATCAAGCCGGCCGGCACTGATGTGCCACCCGCAGACACCAATGAATACGCCACGCAAGAGACGAACGTGAGCCCAGGCAGCAGTGCCTCTTGGCTCTGTTTGGCTGTTTCGTAAACCAATCAAACCACTCAACCCAGAACGAGCCTCACCTGATGTCGACCGACCCCGGAATGAACCCAACACGTGACGATTTCGCAGCCCTTCTGAATGAGAGCTTCGAGCGCGAAGACCAGTATGAAGGCAGTGTCGTCAAAGGCCGCGTGGTCGCCATCGAAAAGGACGTTGCCGTTATCGACGTCGGCATGAAGATGGAAGGCCGTATCCAGCTGAAGGAGTTCGCAACTGGTGCGAACCCGGTTGAGCTCAAGATCGGTGACACCGTCGAGGTCTACCTGGAGCGCGTCGAGAACGCGCTCGGCGAGGCCGTGCTATCGCGTGACAAGGCGCGCCGCGAAGAGAGCTGGACCAAGCTTGAGGTCAAGTTCAACAACGGTGATGTCGTCAACGGCACCATCTTCAACAAGGTCAAGGGTGGCTTCACGGTCGACCTCGATGGCGCGGTGGCGTTCCTGCCGGGCTCCCAGGTCGACGTTCGCCCCGTGCGCGACATCGGCCCGCTGATGCACTCGCCGCAGCCGTTCAAGATCCTGAAAATGGATCGCCGCCGCGGCAACATCGTCGTCTCGCGTCGTGAAATCCTGGAAGCGACACGCGCCGAACAGCGTACCGAGATCGTCTCGCGTCTTGGCGAAGGCCAGGTCATCGACGGCGTGGTCAAGAACATCACCGACTACGGTGCCTTTATCGACCTCGGCGGCATCGATGGCCTGCTGCACGTGACCGACATGGCTTGGCGCCGCGTCAATCACCCCTCGGAGATCGTCAACGTCGGCGATACCGTGAAGGTGCAGATCATCCGCATCAACTCCGACACGCAGCGTATTTCGCTCGGTATGAAGCAGCTGCAGTCTGATCCGTGGGCTGGCATCGAAGCCAAGTACCCGGTCAAGGGCAAGTTCTCCGGCACCGTGACGAACATCGCCGACTACGGCGCGTTCGTGGAATTGGAACCAGGCGTCGAAGGCCTGATCCACGTCTCGGAAATGAGCTGGACCAAGAAGAACGTCCATCCGGGCAAGATCGTCGCCACCTCGCAAAAGGTCGACGTGCAGATCCTGGAAGTGGACTCGGCCAAGCGTCGTATTTCGCTCGGCCTCAAGCAGACCCAGGACAACCCGTGGGATGCGTTCCTCACGGTGCATCCGCGCGGCACCATCGTCGAAGGCCCGATCCGCAACATCACCGAGTTCGGTCTGTTCATCGGCCTCGACAACGGCGTCGACGGTATGGTGCACCTGTCGGACCTCGACTGGAACAAGCAGGGCGAAGAAGCCATCAAGGACTTCAAGAAGGGCGACACCATCAAAGCCGTCGTTCTTGACGTCGACGCCTCGAAGGAGCGCATCTCGCTTGGCATCAAGCAGATCGCTGGCGATCCGATGGAAGGTCTCGTGGCTGCCAAGAAGGGCGATCAGGTGACGTGCGAGGTGACCAAGGTCACTGAGAACGGCCTCGATGTGAAGATCATCGGCACGGAACTCGTGTCGTTCATCAAGCGCGCCGATCTCTCGCGCGACCGTGCGGAGCAGCGCCCTGAGCGCTTCAACGTCGGCGACAAAGTCGACGGTGCGATCACCGCGATCGACCGTCAGACGAAGAAGGTTGGCGTCTCGATCAAGGCCCTCGAAATGGCCGAAGAGAAGCAGGCCGTGGCCACCTATGGCTCGTCCGACTCAGGCGCATCGCTCGGCGACATCCTCGGCGCTGCCCTGAAGAAGAAAGACGACAAGTGATCGAGCTTGCTGTGTTCAAGATATCGGGAGGGGCCTTCGGGCCCCTCTTTTTTTTGGGGCCGGTCTTACAATGCGTCAGAACTGGCGCTGCACAGGCTTGCGGGGCAGCTCGAGAATGTGTCAGCATCATTTCAGCGTTAAACGAGAGGCTCTGGAATTCTTTCGCTCATAATCCTGGGCGGGCTTTTTCACGTTACCCAAGGGATTTTCCCATGTTGCGTTTTATTGCGCTCCTCCTTGGCATCGCCGCCGTAACGCCAGTGCTTGCAGCCGAACCGGATTTCCTTCTCACCGGCAAGCCTTGGCGATGCGCCGAAGGTTGCCGAGGCGGCAAGATCTGGGCGGCCGTCAAAGTGGAGCAAGTGGCGGCCAAGATCACGGTCACGGATGAACTCGGCGCGGCTATGGCCGGCGAGGCTTCGACCGACACGGTCCCCGCCGGCGAACTCTCCAAGGCACTGGCGTGCAAGCTGCGACCCGAGACATGCGGCAAGGCGATCCCGCCCTCTTATCGCCGGATCATCCAGTTTATCGATTCGAAGTGCTTTGCCATTCCGCATGACATAAAGGGTAACGCAAATTCGCCTGCGCCCTTCAGGCCCGTCCTGCTCGCGTTCAACGGACCTGATTGCCCACTGCGTGAGGCCAAGTGGACGACCCTCACGAACACCGAGTGGAAGAAGTTCAAGTCCAGTGAAGATGATTGAAATCCGTTCGGCAGTGTCAGGGTGCGTACTCGCGTCATTTGCGTTATTTGCTGATGCCACAGCTGCGCCGCCGCAACGTATCGTGTCGCTCAATGTCTGCACGGACCAGATCCTGGTCGATCTCGTGCCGCGCGAACGCATCGCAGCGGTCACACATCTCGCGACCGATCCGCTGAGTGCGGCGCATCCCGAGCGCGCTGCAGGACTGCCACAGACCCGTGGGGCTGCCGAAGACGTGCTCGCGGCCAATCCTGATCTGATCATCGCAGGCCAATACTCGACGCCAGCCACGGTGGCTCTGCTGCGGCGTGTCGGTCGGCGCGTTGAAGTCGTGCCGCAACCCAACACCATGTCGGGTGTGCGTGATCTCATTGCCACCCTGGCACGTCTGGTCGAGGAACCTGCAGCTGGCGCAGCGCTGATTTCGAGCATGGATCGACGCATTGCTGCGGCGCGCGCGTCACGTCCGATGCCGGCGGCGGGCGTGCGGCCGCGCGCCATCGTCTATCAGGTCAATAACTATGTTTCGGCATCTGGCAGCCTGATCGACGAAGCCCTCGATCAGGCTGGGTATCGCAACGGCGCGGCCGATCTGCGCGTCGCGCGCAACGGCCAGGTGGGTCTCGAAGCGCTTGCAGAGCACCCGCCGGATCTGCTCGTTCTGGCTTCCGGGCCAGCCACCTATCGCACGGCCGTGGCGGACAACTTGCGCCATCCGGTTCTGGCGCGGCTTGCCGAAACGCGACCTGTCGCCGTCGTGCCCTGGCCGCTTTGGCTGTGCGGCACGCACCACATTGCCGAGGCCGTCGAGATGTTGGCTGCGATCAGAGCCGGTCATGCGCGACGGCCGTGACGAGCAGCGCGCGCCTCCCACACTGTCATGGCCGGCCTTTCGTGCCGGCCACCCATCGCGCAGCGCACGCAGTTGGTGTCAGCACGTTGGTACGTCTCAACACGATGGCAACCAGCTCCGTGTGTTGCAAAATGGGTGGCCGGGACAAGCCCGGCCATGACAGTGGGTGGGATAAGTCTTCAATCAGAAATTTCCGCCGCTGGTATGAGGTGGTCATCTGCATGGTGCGTTGCTAGCCTGTGCCATCGTCACCTTCGGAGTTTGCCCATGACCGCCCCGGTGCTGCTGATCGATCGCGATGCTTCGGGCGTCGTCACGCTGACGCTCAATCGACCTGATGCGATGAACGCGCTGTCAAAACAGCTGCGCCGGGAGCTGACGGCAACCTTCGATGCGCTTGCGCGCGATGGCACGACGCGTGTCGTTATCCTGACCGGCTCTGGCAAGGCCTTCTGCGCGGGGCTTGATCTGAAGGAGTTGGGGGCTAGCCCCGGCGGCAAGGCCGAAGTTGCCTCGTCCGAACCGCGGTCACTGCTCGAGGTCATGGGTGATTTCAAAGGCCCGATCATCGGCGCGATCAATGGCGCTGCGGTCACGGGTGGGTTCGAGCTGGCGCTCGCGTGCGACCTGATGATCGCCTCCAGCACCGCGCGATTTGCCGACACGCATGCGCGCGTCGGCCTCATGCCGGGGTGGGGGCTGTCGCAGAAGCTGTCGCGTCTGATCGGCATCGTGCGCGCGAAGGAGATGTCGTTCACCGGCAATTTCATCGACGCGCAGACGGCGAATGCCTGGGGTCTCGTGAACCGTGTGGTGGCGCCCGAGGATCTGCTGCCAACCGCGAAAAAGCTCGCGGCCGATATGGTGACCACACTGCCGCACATGCTGCCGGCCATGAAGGCCGTCATCGACGACGGCTTCGCGGCTACCTTTGGTGAGGGCATGAAAATCGAGCGCGGGCGCAGCCTGCTGACCAACACCAACGTTGACGCCGCCGAGATCGAGCGGCGCCGCGTTGGTGTCATCGAGCGCGGCAAGGCGCAGGCGATGAAGACGTGACGCCGGTCTTTACGTCCCGCTGAACTTCGGTTTGCGCTTTTCCTTGAACGCGGCGATCGCCTCGCGGTGATCGGCGGTGGTTTGTGCGATGGCCTGCATCGCTGCCGACTGCTCGAGTGTCGCGTCCAACGACCCCATGCGGGCCTGGACCATCAAGCGCTTCGACATACGCACCGCGTGCGGCGGATTGGCCGCAATGCGCTCCGCGAGCGCGCGCGCTCGTGCCATGAGGTCGGCATCGGGCGCCACGTCGCTGACCAAGCCCCAAGCGAGTGCTTTCTGCGCGTCGATCTGCTCGCCGGTGAATGTCAGTTCTGCCGCGCGCGCATAACCGATGACGCGCTGCAACAGCCAGGCGCCGCCATCGCCCGGGATCAGGCCGACCTTGACGAAGCTCTCGGCGAAAATGGCGCTACTCCCGGCGATGCGGATGTCGCACATGCACGCGAGATCACAGCCGGCGCCAATGGCTGGGCCGTTGACGGCGGCAATGACGGGTACGTCGAGCGCGTTCATGGCGAGTGGAATGCGCTGAATGCCATGCTTGTAGCCGAGCCGCGTTTCCTGTGGTGCGCCGCCGCCAAGGCCGCCGGGTGAGCCGAGTTTCTTGAGATTGCCGCCGGCGCTGAAGGCCTTGCCGGCGCCCGTGAGGATCGCGACGCGAGCATCGGGATCGCGATCGATGCTCTCGAAAGCGGCAACGACGGCGTCGACCATCGCGTCATCCGAGATGGCGTTGCGCGTGTCGGGATCGTTGAGCGTGACGGTGGTGATGGGACCGGATTTTTCGACAAGGACGAGATTGGACATCGTGCGGCTCGCGGTGATGTCTGCTGGATGCAGACCATAGGGATCTACTTTTGGGCCCAACAACACGGATTGCCAAGATCTGTCGGGGGGGCATCTCAGGGCAAACTCCCTCTCCCCTCACTTCTGAGGGGCTTCTGAGGGGAGAGGGTCGGGGTGAGGGGGGGCCGCTTGCGCCAATGGAGATCGCTCCGGTGGCTTGCAATCTACAAGCGGTTCGATCGCCGCCTGTGCGGATGGCGCCCACCCTAACCCTCTCCACGTTCAAGAACGGGGAGAGGGAACTTCACCCGCCACATCAATCCCTCTGGTCGCCTTGCAGGATTGGTGCAACACTGTGTTGAGCAGCGACGGCAACAGTCGCGCGATCCTTGCGGGAGGACCATATGCAACGTCGTCATTTCCTTGTCGCCGCAGCCATGACCGCTGCAGCGATTTCGCTACAGTCTGCCGTTGCCTTTGGGCAGGCGTTTCCGAACAAGCCGATCACCATCATCGTGCCGTGGCCCGCCGGTGGGTCGTCTGACATCACGCAGCGCGCCATCGCGGAGGCGGCGTCGAAAGTTCTTGGCCAGCCTATTGTCATAGACAACAAGCCGGGCGCCTCGGGAACACTCGGGCCGGCGACGATGGCGGCGACAGCCAAACCGGATGGCTATACGTTGTCACAGATGCCGATCTCGACGATCCGTATTCCGCAGATGCAGAAGGCGACTTTCGATCCGCTCAAGGATTTCACCTACATCGTGCAGATGACGGGCTACACGTTCGGCATCACGACCAAAGGTGACGGACCGTTCAAGACATGGGCCGATGTCGTGACCTTCGCCAAGGCCAATCCGGGCAAGGTCACCTATGCGACGCCTGGAACCGGGACGTCACTGCATCTCGGCGTCGAAATGATTGCCGCGCGAGAGGGCATCAAGCTGACGCAGGTGCCGTTCAAAGGGGGCGCTGAAACCAACGCGGCCGTGCTTGGTGGCCACACCATGCTGCAGGCGGACTCGACCGGCTGGAAGCCACTGGTCGAGGCTGGTCAAATCCGGCTGTTGAACATCTGGACGGCGGAGCGGAGCAAGGTTTGGCCCGATGCTCCGACGTTAAAGGAACTCGGATATCCGTTGGTTCTCGATAGCCCGTTCGGTCTCGCTGGTCCGAAGGGCATGGATCCGGCTGTGGTGAAGGTGATCCACGATGCCTTCAAGACCGCTTTGGAAGATCCAGGCGTGATTGCCACGATGGCGAAGTACGACATGTTCCCGCGCTACCTCAGCAGCGAGGCGTACACCAAGAGCGTGGCCGAACTCTACGCGCAAGAGACCAAGACGCTGACGGAGCTAAACCTGCTCCGGAAGGACTGAAACATCGAGATGACGAGCGTGTGAAACACCACCGGGGACACGTCATGAAACGCCGCACATTCCTGACCACGGCAGCCAGCGCAAGTGCCGCACTCGGCCTGCCACACTCCGCCATGGCTCAGGGCGCCGCCGGATTCCCGTCCAAGCCGATCACATTCATCGTGCCGTGGCCGGCTGGGAGCGGCGTCGACATGGTGCATCGTGCCCACTGTGAGGCGGCGTCCAAGATCCTTGGTCAGCCGATCATCGTCGACAACAAGGCTGGTGGCTCCGGGACTGTCGGGCCGGCGACGATGGCTGCAACAGCAAAGCCGGATGGCTACACGCTGTGTCAGGGGCATACGGGCTTGATGCGCCTGCCATTCATGCAGAAGCTGACGTTCGATCCGTTAAAGGACTTCACTTGGATCATGAATGTTTCCGGATACACCTTCGGTGTGGTCGTGCGCGCCGACGCGCCATGGAAAACGTTCCAGGACTATATTGCGGACGCCAAAGCGAACCCGGGTAAGATCAACTACACCACGCCCGGCGTTGGCACCTCGCTGCACATCGGCATGGAGCAGATCGCGCTGCAAGCTGGGGTCAAGTTCACGCATGTGCCAACCAAGGGTGGCTCTGAAGCCTGGGCTGCCATCGAGGGCGGGCACATCATGGCGCAAGCCGACGCGAGCGGCTGGTCACCGCTCGTTGATGCTGGCAAGTTCCGTTTGCTCGTCATCTGGACAGAGAAGCGCAACGAGCGCTGGCCGGCCGTGCCGACGCTCAAAGAGACGGGCTACAACTTCGTGTTCGATAGCCCCTTTGGCATCATCGGCCCGAAGGGCATGGACCCTGAGATCGTGAAGAAATTGCACGACGCCTTCAAGGCCGCGCTCGACGACGAGAAACTCAAGGCTCTGTCTGAGAAGTTCATCTATCCGATCCGCTACATGGATACGGCCAACTACAACACGTTCGTGGTCGCCATGGTTGCGGAACAAAAAGAGCTGATCGACAAACTTGGGTTGGCGAAAAAAGACGGGTGATGGCGCGTCGCGCCGTCGTTGCGTTACCGGGGGACAAACGGGTGGTACGCAGTTCGGAGTTTTGGGGCGGGTTGTTCTGGTTGGCGGTCGGCGCGTTTGTCGTCTGGGCTGGTCGTGATCTTGGTCTTGGCAAGATCAACGATCCGGGGTCGGGCTTTGCGCTGTTCTGGATCGGCCTCTTGATGCTTGCGCTGTCGGCCAGTGTGTTGGTCGCCTCCTTCCGCTCGCCCGGCGCCTCACTGGCAAGTCTTTGGAGCGGAACGCGCTGGGCGAAGGTTCTGTTGGTTGTCAGCCTGCTTGTCGCCTACGGCTTTGCGTTCGAGCCGATCGGGCTTATCCCCTGCACGCTGGCACTGCTGCTGATCCTGATGCTGTTCGTTGACCCCATCAATTGGTGGACGGCTTTCATCATCTCGGTGGTCGCTGTTTTCGGCGTCTGGGCGACGTTTACAAAGGCCCTCAAGATTCAGCTGCCAGCTGGCATTCTCGCGCCATGGTTGGGGTGAGGCCACATGGACATCGTCTCAAGTCTTGGTCTCGGATTCTCGGTCGCGCTGCAGCCGACCAATTTGCTCGCCTGTTTCATCGGCGTGTTCATCGGCACGCTGGTGGGTGTACTGCCCGGGATCGGTCCGGTGTCGGCTATGGCGCTGCTGCTGCCTGTGACGCTGTCTGGCTCGCCTGAAGCCGGCATCATCATGATGTCCGGCATCTACTACGGCTCCATGTACGGTGGCTCGACGACGTCGATCCTGGTCAACATCCCCGGTGAAGCAGCGAGCGTCGTCACCTGCATCGATGGTCACGAGATGGCGAAGCAGGGCCGCGCAGGGCCAGCACTCGGCATGGCGGCCCTCGGCTCTTTCATCGCTGGCACCGCGGCGATCATCATGCTGATGCTGGTGGCGCCATCTCTGTCACGCTTTGCCGTGGCGTTTGGGCCGGCAGAATACTTCAGTCTGATGGTGCTCGGTCTGATGTTGCTCGCCTTCATGACGCAGGGCTCCATCGCCAAGGCCTTGTTGATGGCCTGCATCGGCATCGTGCTGGGCCTCATCGGTATCGATCAGATTACGGCGCAATCGCGTCTGACGTTCGACAAGCTCGAGTTGCTCGATGGCATCGGCTTGGTGCCCGTCGTCATGGGGCTGTTCGGCGTTGCAGAGATCCTTTCGAATCTCGAGAAGGCCATCCGGCGCGAGATTGTCTCGTCGAACGTCGGATCGTTGATGCCCACGCGCGAGGATTGGCAGCGCTCCGCGGGGCCGCTGACGCGTGGCACGGTGCTTGGCTTTTTCCTCGGCGTCTTGCCCGGCGGCGGCGCTGTCATCGCGTCGTTCGCAAGCTACGCCATCGAAAAGCGGTTGTCGAAGACACCCGAGCGGTTTGGCAAAGGCGCCATTGAAGGCGTCGCCGGACCGGAGGCGGCCAACAACGCGGCGGCCGGCGGGGCGTTCATTCCGCTGATGACCCTTGGCATTCCGCCGAACGTCGTCATGGCGCTGCTGCTTGGCGCGTTTGTGGTGCACGGCCTGCAGCCAGGTCCGCTGATGATGACGCAGAACCCGCAGGTGTTCTGGGGGATCGTCGCCAGCATGTATATCGGCAACGTCATGCTGCTGGTGCTCAACATGCCGTTGATCGGACTTTGGATCCGCGTGCTGCGTGTGCGCTATGCGATCCTGTTTCCGCTCATCTTGATGTTCTGCATCGTCGGCGTGTTTGCCTCGGGCAACGCCGTGTTCGACGTGCTGATCATGACGCTGTTCGGGGTGCTCGGGTATCTGTTCCGTAAATTCGGCTATGAGCCGGCGCCTCTCGTGCTCGCCTTCGTGCTCGGGCCGATGCTGGAGAACAATCTGCGTAAGGCGCTGATCCTGTCGCAAGGCGATCTCATGACGTTCGTGCAGCGGCCGATTTCTGCGACGTGTCTTGCATTGGCCACGCTTTGCCTGCTCGCCGCTGTGTTGCCTGGTCTCGCGGCGAAGCGTGAGGTGATCGCGCAGGATCAGAGCTGAGACTGGCATCAAACAGCTCAACGCGTCAGGTGGGTGACGGCCTCGCCTGCGCGGGCTATGGGCCGCGACTGGCATCCATCAACCCAAGCAAGGTCAATCGAGCACGACATGGCTTCGCGCGCATCCGTCGCTTTTATTCTCGTCACTGTCACGCTCGACGTGCTCGCCATCGGCATGGTCATTCCCGTGTTGCCGAAACTGGTCGAGAGTTTCGTTGCCGGTGATACGAGCCGTGCGGCCGTGATGTTTGGCTACATGAGCCTGACGTTTGCGCTGATGCAGTTCGTGTTCTCGCCGCTGCTTGGCGCACTGTCGGACACCTATGGTCGGCGGCCGGTGTTGTTGTTCTCGAACTTCGGTCTTGGGCTCGATTACGTGTTGATGGCGATGGCGCCGGCTTTGTCTTGGCTGTTCATCGCGCGCGCGATGTCGGGCATTGCAGCCGCCACGTTTTCGACTGCGACGGCCTACATTGCCGATGTGACGCCGGCCGACAAGCGCGCTGGCGCTTTCGGTATGATTGGAGCTGCGTTCGGGGTCGGTTTTGTCATCGGTCCGGCCTTGGGCGGGATCCTTGGCTCAGTTGATGCGCATTTGCCGTTCTGGACAGCGGCGGGGCTCAGCCTCGCCAATGCGCTGTTTGGCTATTTTGTGCTGCCGGAGAGTCTTGCACCCGAAAACCGCGTGCCGTTCAGGTTCAAATCCGCGAGCCCACTCGGTGCCATGCGGTTCCTGTTCGGCGAGGCGAAGTTCGCGGGGCTTTCGACCGTGTTGTTCTTCTTCCATTTGGCGCATGCGGTGCTGCCATCGGTGTTCGTGCTGTTTGCCGGCTATCGGTTCGGCTGGGGACCGCGGGAGGTCGGGATGGTGCTTGCGCTCGTCGGCGTGTGCAGCGCCGTCGTGCAAGCCGTGCTGACGCGCATTGCCGTCGCACGCCTCGGTGCGCCGGTGACATTGATGATCGGCATTGTCGCGGGCGTGGCCGGTTTTCTGGTTCAGGGCGTTACGACCACGCCGTGGATCTACATCGTTGGCATCCCCATTTTCTCGCTCTGGGGCTTTATCTCGCCGGCCGTCATGCAGTTGTTGTCGGCGCGCGCTGGGGCCGATGCCCAGGGTCAATTGCAGGGGGCGAATGCCAGTTTGATGTCGATTGCCAACCTGTCGGGGCCGCTGATCTTCAGCCAGATCTTTGCCGCGGCCATCGCCAACGGGCCCGGATCGCCGTGGGCCGGGGCGCCGTTCCTGCTCGCGGCTATGATGCTGATGATTGCGGGCGTGATCGCGATGCGGGTTGCGCCGCCGGTCCAGGTCAAGCGCTGAGCGCGAAGCTTGCGCGACTCGAGCTTTGGCGCGCTTAAAGCTGCCCTTGACGTAAACGTTAACATGCTTAAATCTAGCGGCATGGCATTGATCACGACTGACCTCACAATCCCGGCAGACGACGGCTATGAGCTTGCCGGGACGCTGGCCAATCCTGATGGCTCTGGGCCGCTGACGATTATTGGCCCGGCGACTGCGGTACCGGCGCGCTACTATGCGCGCTTCCAGCAGTTCCTTGCCGCGTCAGGGCGCCCGACGCTGACGTTCGACTATCGTGGCCAAGGCCGCTCGGCTCCACCGACGCTGAAGGGCTTCCCCGCGCGCTTTCGTGACTGGGGCATCCTCGATGTTCCCGGGATGATCGCGTGGGCCAACACAACCTACCCAGACCGGCCGTTGCATTGGGTCGGCCATAGTTACGGTGGCTTTGGCACGGGGCTCGCCCACAACAACGCGCGCATCGATCGGCTGTTCGCGTTTGCCTCGATGAGCGCTGACATGCGGTTCATGCCCTTGCGCACGCGGCTGGTCACATGGCCGCAGTTTTTCACGGGTACATTGATTGCGCGCGGGCTCGGTTATTTGCCCGCCGGATTGGTCGGGACCGAACCGCTGCCGAAACACGCGATGCTCGAATGGTATCGGTTCTGCGCCACCAAGGACTTCATTTTTGGCGTCCAAGAGCTACCGGAGATCCGGCATTTTGCCACCATGCGCGCGGCCGTGTGTCTGTCGTTTGCGGATGACGACAGTTGGGTGTCACGCACTGGCATCGAGCATCTGCTGGCACGCATCACGAGCAGCCCTGATCGGTCCGTGTGGCAGATGTCGCGCGCCGAAGCAGGCGGTAAACCGATCGGGCACGTGGGCTTTTTTCGGCACAGCTTCGCGCCGACCCTGTGGCCCAAGGCGCTCGCCTGGCTCGACGGCAAACTTGATCCTGGGTGATCTCAGCGAGGCTTATGCCAATGGTCAGAAGTAATGACCGATCAACCCACGTCGTTGTCCCGGAATGCCTGTCGCGCCCATACCCGTTCAAGTTGCCGCGACCGGCATAACCGGGATACCGATCGTTGTGGGTGGGTTGGTGATTTCGCTCGAAGGTATTACTTCGCGCGCACGTGCGCGAGGATGAAGATGTTCATGCCGAGCCGCCGGTACGCCACGACGCCGTAAGCGATGGCCGCAAACACCAGGGTTGCTGCATTGCCAAGCGCCGCGCCGAGCATGCCCAGTTGCGGGATGAGAATCGCGCAGAGCGCGATGTCAAAGATGGCCGCCGAGATTGCCACCGCCGCGACGGCGCGCTGTTGGCCGAGCATGTTGAGCAGAAACTCAGCCGGGCCGACGGACGCCCGCGCCAGGAAGCCGACCACAAGGATCGCCATGACCGGATAAGCCGCCGTGAACTCCGGCGAGAACAACCAGAGCAGCGGTTTGCCAAGAGCCAGCAACGCAATCGCGGCTGCGAGGGAGGGCAGGAATGTCCAGCGCACGCCGTCGCGAACAGCACGTGTCAGTCCGTCTGTGTCGCCGCGGGCTTTAAGGGCTGCGAACCGATGCGCGGCTGCGCTGCCGACAGCGTAGTGCACGAACATGACCAGGGCCATCGTCTTGGCAGCAGCAAAGTACATGCCGACCTCGGCGGCCGGCCGGTACATGGCCAACAGGATCACATCGGCGTTCTGCATGACCAATTCTGCGCCATAGATGGCGAGCAAAGGCATGGAAATCGAGAACCAGGTTCTGAAGGCGTAGGCGCGCGGCCCTTTTGGCACCTCAGCGGCGAGACGACGTTCAACGAGTCCGGTCTGGACCAGTGCAGCACCGGCGGTCGCGGCGATGGCTACGCCTGCGGCTGTGACAGCGCACATGGTTGCGCCGAGTTCATGCGCGATGACCATGCCGACAAGCAGCAACGTCGGCCGCAGGATATAGGGTGGAATGAGCGCAACACCGATCCAGCCGCGACCGCGGCCGATCCCATCTTGCAGGTCGGTCAAGGCGTAAAGCGGGACACAGGCCATGGCCAACATGACCGCGTGTGCCGTCTGGGAACTGATGCGGGAGCCGAGCAGATGCACCGTCGCGATCCCGGCCAGCGCAACAATGCTTCCAACCCCGAGGGCAATCAACCGTCCGCCGCGCAGGAGGCCTCGAAACAACGTCCATTGCCCCGTTTCGGCATACTCCGGCAGCAAACGCATATTGGCCAACGACAGACCCAGATGCGACAGGCCGCCGAGAACCAAGACCCAGGTCCAGGCCAGCACATAAGCGCCAAACTCGGATGCGCCCATCCAGCGGGCCAGAATGATCTGAGACAGATACAGCAGGCCCGCACTCGCGACGCGAACGGCGAACGCCATCAGAGCATTGCGCTGCACGCCGGCCCGTTCACCACCGCCTGTGAACAAATCACGCAGCATTGCAACAAGTTTGGTCGCTTGCGTCTGAGCGGCGCCCGCAGCCCCGCCCTCCGCCGAAGCGGCCGTCGCAGGTTGAGACGGTATACGAAGTGACATCGGCGCTTTCAGTCAGGATAGGTCAGCAGGACAGGGTCGGACGATCCACTCAGGATTGATCCGTTGACATGCAATTGCGCAGCCAAAGGCAAACAGGGGATTAACTCGGCAACCCTTTGGTTAATGGCTTTTTTCGCGTGCCTTTGTTCGGCGACGCACGGATTCGGCGACGCCGGCCCAGGCCCAACAGCGGCCCGCATCTCCTTTCAAGGCATGCATGGTGGAGAAGAAGTCGGCGACGTCGGCTGCATGTAGCCCATGACGGCCTTCGAGGGTCTCGACCATTGCCTGCACGTCCGCCGGCGTCGGCGTTGCATCATCTTCGGGGTGCCAGCAGGCGGTCATATGCAACTGTACCAGGTTGGGTTTCATACCCGCCCTGCAGCAAGTTCGACGCCAGTTTGGTGGCGCCTTCCGACTCCCCTGCGGGGAGCCGGCCGGAAGGCGCGGCGGGTCACAAGCTCGCCGTCATGCCGCCGTCGACGACCAGTTCGGAGCCCGTGCAATAGGCGCTGTCGTCGGAGGCAAAGAAGCGGATGGCGCGAGCGATCTCGTGGGGTTCGCCCAAGCGCTTGAGGCAGGTGCGGTCGACCAAGGCCTTTTCAAACAGCGGGTTCTTGAGCGCGCGCTCTGTGAGTGCCGTTTTGACGTAGCCGGGCGAGACTGTGTTCACGCGGATGCCAAAGGGGGCATATTCGACCGCGAGCCCGCGGGTCAGTGCTGCGACTGCCCCTTTGGTCGCCGAATAGGCAACGGCCGGCCGCGTGCCGACGAGGCCCAGGATCGAGGCAATGTTGATCAGCGAACCGCGCTTCGAGGCCGCCAGCAGCTTGAAGCCGTCCCGCGCGATGCGCACCACGCCGTCGAGGTTGACCTCGCGTATGGAGACCCACTCAGCGTCGGTCAGATGGCGAAAGTCCGCGCGCACGCTGAGGCCGGCATTGTTGACGAGGATATCGAGCTTGCCATGTGCCGCCTCGACGGTCCGGAACATGGCCAGCACGTCTTGCCCGCGGGTCACGTCGCAGACGATGGCGGTGGCAGCAAAGCCCTCCGATATGATCGCGGCTGCGACGGCGGTCGCGCGCTCGCCGTGGCGGTCTGTGACATAGACATGTGCGCCGTCACGGGCCAGCAACTCCGATGTCGCCCGGCCAAGGCCGCCCGCGGCACCGGTCACAAGTGCGATCCGTCCCGTGAGTGGCGTCATGATGCCTGCTCCTTGTGCCAGTTCTGGCCCGCTGTAGCGGCGCCCACCTGTCGACGGCAAGGGCAGACGGGAGCCCTGCGGTCCAGGGCCAGCCCTCCGAGCCTTTGGACGAGGTCGGTGCCCGTCGATGCGAAGGCTGAGAACTCTGTTGGGCTGCGGCAGAACCGTTCGCGACGCAAGGCGGATACCCTCTCCCTGTCCGTAACAGGGGGAGGGTGAGGGGCAACCCCTGCTCGCGGTCGAGACGGTAGCTGTGGAAGATGACCCACAAGAGACATCAGCCTCGTCGTCGCGACACCCACCCCTGTCATGGCCGGCCCGTCATGCTTTGCGTGCGGGGCACGACGTGCCGGCCACCCATTGTGCAGCCCGCTCCGTCAGTCGGCAGTGGGCCAGGAAGAGAAGTTGGTTTCCAGGGCCAACACACCCCCAACTGTCATGGCAGGCCTTGTGCCTGCCACCCATCTCTCAGCAAGCTCGAACGCGCACTTGTTGCTATGGCAGAGCAACATCTTCACCGATCGAGCGTGTTGCACGATGGGTGGTCGGGACAAGCCCGACCATGACAGTTGGGGGCGGGCCGCGACGGAGTTCCACGTCTCTTGTGGGTCAAAAACCGACCTGCGTCATTTGCCGCACGATGGGTGGTCGGGACAAGCCCGGCCATGACAGGCGGGGGTGTGGTGGCCTCAGTGGGCGACTTCTCTTATTGTGCCCATATCGACGCTGCGCGCGTGGTCATCTTGCGTCTGAGCAAGTGGCGGCCCCTTGCTGCCCCTCTCCCCGTTTAGGACGAGGAGACGGTGCCCGTCCCACTTTGGTTCTGTCTCAAAATCCAAAGGCCTCGCTCGCAGCACGTCCACCGGTGGGACCGACCGAAAACGGCGACGCGACGAGCCGACAACTCACTCCTTGCCCAAAAACCGCTGCACAATCGCGACTGTGTCTGCGGGCTGCTCTTCGGCAGGAGCGTGATCACAGCCGTCCAGCACCGCCAGCCGCGCATGCGGCAGCGCCCGCACCAGCCGCTCCCCCGTCGACAGCGGCACCGTCGGATCATTGCGACACCAGATGAGTTGGGTCGGCACCCGCAGGCCGCGATAGTAGGGGATGGCGTCCCGCCCATCATAGGACGCCATGATGCGTGCCGTTGCGATCAGCGCATGGCGGCCACCGGGCTCATAGAGCGGTTCGGCGTAGGCTTTCGCATCGCGGTCATCGACAGGGGGCGCTCCCGGCCGCTTCGACTCAAGCGCTGCACGCGCATTCAAGATCGGCGGTACGACAGCCAGGCCGATATGCGGCACGATCGGCCACGACAGCATCAGCTGCGAGCGCGGCAGCGGCTGCGGATAGGCCGGCGCGTTCATCAGCACCAGACGGCGGATCCGGCCAGGCTCGCTGCGCTGCAGTCGAAGCGCCGTCATGAGTGCCACTGCGCCGCCATAGGAGTGGCCGGCCAACGTGACGTTGGTCAGCCTCCGTTGGCGCATGAAGTCCTCGATTAAGGCTGCTTGATCAGAGGGCGCGTACGAGAGATCGAACGGCTTTTCCGAAGCGCCGAAGCCCTTGAGGTCGACGGTGATGACGCGGTTTGTGCGGCCAAGCGCTCCGACGATACGGCGGAACGAATAGCCTGACCCGCCCATGCCGTGCAGCAGGATCAACGGCCGGCCACGGCCGTGCTCTTCGACGTGCAATCGGACTGGTGTTTGACCGGGGATATGAAGGTTTGCCTCATAGGCTACCGTGTGCTGCTCCGCGTGCGAACGCGTTACTAAGGCCGTCAATGCGGCCGCCGCACACAGTATCGCTCCTGCCAAACGTCTCACGTCACACCCCGACGCAACACCATGACCGCTAATGTGCGGGTTGGCTGCATCCTAGGCGCCGTATGGTTCCCAAATGGTAAACGTTCGTGCGGACGTGAACCGTCGGGACCCACGCTTCGATGCGAATTCCAACTTCCGCCGCAATGGCGCCGAAGCCCAGCCGCAATGGGCGCGCAGAAGATAAAAACACTTCCTGGCCTGGTGCGGAAACGGCTTCGGCCCCCAGCCCCCCAAGCCCACCGGAGCAGCTCTTTGCGCTGGGTCAGGAAGGATCTGATTCTGGGTCAGGAAGGATCTGATTCGAGTGGTCGCGGCCGAGGCTACGCGATCGATTTTGGGTCGAGGCCGCCCATGCGGCAGACCTCCGCCCATTCAGCCGGGGTCACGGGCTGCACCGACAAGCGCATCGACGTTACGAGAGCCATTTTGGCGAGGGCCAGGTTCGCTTTCACATCCGCAAGTCCAACCGGTTTCGGTATGTCGCAAACCGCTTCGACATCCACACACTCCCAGGTGCCGGTGTCGTCCTCTGCGTCCGGATGGACGAGGGTTTTGACCCTAACAATCCCAACCACCTCCTTGCCGATGTTGGAGTGGTAGAAAAACCCGAGATCGCCGAGCTTCATGGACCGCATATGATTGCGCGCTTGATAGTTTCGCACCCCCGTCCACGGCTCCCCCTTGGCGCCGCGCGCTTTCTGCATCTCCCAGGAGAAAACGTCGGGCTCCGACTTGAGCAGCCAG
>JANMGQ010000126.1:0-4479 GCA_031374735.1 Hyphomicrobiaceae bacterium
ACTTTGGTTATTGAAGAAGCCATCAAGGCGTTCCTCGATCGCGAAGGTGCCTGACCAATCCGTTCCGTTGCTTCAGCGTCCATAACGCAAAAACCCCGCTTGGAGGCGGGGCTGAGCGACCGACGGGCGGTGTAGTTGGGCGTGTGGTTACCCCAACTTCACTGATTCGTACTCGAAACGCTAGTCATTTCTAGCGACGGCGGAGCTTTGCCTTTCGCAGCTGTTGCGGGTCCCATCGAGGACCAACCATGCAAGCGCTCGCCCAGGCGCTGACCGGCTATGCTTTGCCGGCAGCACCCTCATGTCTGCCCCCACGTCGCGACGACGCGCGTCCGTCGAACATCACTGTTCCTGGTCGAGGCAAGTGGCCGGCGATCACGATCGATGCTGCCGCACTCGACGCAGCGCCCAGCCTGCCACCACGCAACGCCGGCCCACTCAAGGCTGCATCATCGACGTTGGTGGCCCTCGCGGCAGAGACGTTCAACAACCCCGTCGATCGTACCAAGACCGTTGCGGCTATCAATGCGGGCGTGGCTCGGGCGGGACTGCTTCGTGAAGGCCGACGCGCCAATCCGCCCGTGATCGCCGGCGATGGCACACCGGTGCGGAGCGTGTCACGCTATCGGCAGTGGAAAGCGGCACGCGACCATGCCTATGCGCTGGCAACGGCGCAGGCCGAGTCAGAGGCGCAAGCAGATGCCGTGGTGAAGGCCTACGAGGCCGCCATCGCCAACGGGCCGGAATGGCTGAAGATCCGCAAGGACAGCATCGTCAATTGGCTGCCGACGGTCGAGGCGCTCTATACCAACGAGGCCTTGCGCACGCTGGCCCGCGTGGCGCGGAAGAACCTCGACAAGGAATACACCGATCGCAGCCAGAAGAACGCCGCTGAAGGTCGCGGGCATCCGCAACGTCAACATGCCGTCATGGCAGTGCTCGATGACCTGATCCGCCGCTACGGCAACTGCAACGGCTTGGTGTTCCCGACCCGCGAGACGAACGCCAAGGCGACCGGTCGCGGTATCCGCACTGTCGATGCGGCCCTCACCTGGCTCCAGACGCACGGGTTCATCAAGAAGACCCGTCGACGGACCCGACAGATCATCGACGGCATTGCCGTCGAGCATCAGACCTCCAATGCCTATGAACTGATCCTGCCCCAGGGCGCCGCTCGGCGCGTCGGCGTGAAATTGCCGCCGGCGGAGGCTCTGACCCGTTCGGCGGCGATCCTGTGTGGCGGGCAGAGTGCAGTCACCGCTCACCTAAAAGAACACCCCACACATATAAATTCGTACCCAGACGAAAAGGCGTCTGCCGCAACGATCCCTATACCCTTCTAAGCCGGCGCAAGCCAATCGTCCGTAGGGCTATCAATAGGAGCGAGTGGCACCGACAGTGCCGCCACGGCAAAGTATGTTCTCGCCGGATGGGCTGCAAGACAGAGTTTCAGCAACTCAGCTTGCTGACAACGCCAGCGATGTGCCGTTCAGCGTGACACCATCGAGGAATAGAGCGCCACCGGCATCGCGGCGAACGGGCAGACGTAGCCGTTCGATGACCGCACGCAGGTCATCGCCGAACCTATCAGGTGGCACCGGCTGGACCTGCTGACGAGAACACCACGTGATGTACGAGCGGTAGAGATCGCGCACCGCAAGCGCTGCGCCCGCCTTGGTGTCGAGCATATCGGCCAGGAACACCTCGACGGCCCCGTGGATGCTGCGGATCGGCTGCACGGGGCGATCATGGCTGCCAAATGCGATAAGGCCTGCGCCCAGCCCGTTCAGCGCCAGCGAGGCCAGCGCCGCCGACATCAGGTCGAGTGCCCAAGCGGAAACACCGAGCCGCTCGGCAAGTCCGACACGATGAACCGGTGCCGGTATCGCATCCAATCTCTGTTGCGCGGTCGCCAGAGCATTCTGAGCACGGGATCGATCCTCGTCGAACGCCGTGCGCGCAGCGGCCTGTTCAGTTCGTGCGGTGGCGACCTGCTGTTCAAGCAAAGCTCGGCAGTTGGCCGCGCAGTTGCGTTCAGCGGCCGACGCTGCAACAGCGGCATTCGCAGTAGACAGGGCGGCTTCTGCTTTTTCGAGACGCACCGACGTGGTTGGGATCGCGGCTTTTGCGGTGTCGAGGGCCGCACGGGCCTCTTGCCGTTGGCGGGCTGCGGTGCGATCGGGGATCGAGACCGCGTCGCGATGCGCGATGATGCGCTCGCCCGTCGAAATCAGTGCGAAAATCTCGCCGGCGACGAGTGCAACGCCAAGTAGGACGGCCAGCAGCCGGCGCTTCGATCGCCAAGCACTGCCGACACAGGCCGAACCGGCAACGAGACCGATCGCGACGGCGGCCGGCACCGTCCAGCCCGTACCACTGACGCCGCCTGTCGCTTCGATCGTTGCCAGCGTTGCCGCTGCGATGATGAGGACGCCGGCGAGGCAGGCTACCAACCTCATTTTGTGGCTCCCTGGGCTTCAAGAGCATCGAGGGCGGTGACCATCAGGTCGGCGAACGAGCAGTCGAACTGTGTCTGCAGGCGTTGCAGGCGAAGCTGCTCTTCCCGCGAAATCTTCAGGTTCATCTGCACATTGCGGATCTTGTCGCGCGGCTTGCGGCGTGCACGCTGTGCGGCCGACCTGCCGGCGTCAGCCTCGTCAGCGAGGCGGCGCTCCATGATCTCTTCAGCCCGCTGACGCGTCATGCCCGTCGGCGGGGCTCCCGTCTGTAAAGCCAGTGGCGCCAGCTTGCTCTGAATGCGGGCGTCGGCGTCGGCAATCAACTCGTCGCTGATGTCTTTGTCGCTGACCCGCTTCTTGAAGAGCCCCATCATGACCGCGCCTCACGTACCGGCGTCCGCTTGCGAGCCGCTTTCACGATTGCCAGAATCTCGCCCCACAGCGCCGCGATCTCCGTCGCCGCATCGTCACCACGCTCGATCTCGGCCGCGGTGAGGCCGGCGAACGATGCCGACCGGTAGTCGGCACGGGTCTGTATCTCTGTTTCCGCGAGGGTGTGCCCCTTCGCCTCCAGCGCCTTGCGGGCAGCCTTGGTGATCTTCCACGTCGGCGGGCTCTCGTTGATCACGACCAGATGCGGCAGGCCGTCGATGACCACAGCTGCCATGATCGCTTCATGCGAGGAGAGATCGAAGCCGCCGCCCTTCAAAGGGATCACGACGATATCGGCAAAGCCCAGGGCTTGCTGGACGGTTTTCAAAAAATGCGGCGGGCAGTCGATGATCAGGACGTCGAGGCCAGCCGCCTCGATCCTGTCCATGATCTCGTCGAGCTCATCAAGACCGACATAGCGTTCGAGGACAGGCTCATGTTTCTTGCGGGCGCGGGTGTCGAGCCAATCGACGAGATCGGATTGCGGGTCGAGCGACACCAGGCCGACCCGCTTCTTCGTGGCAGCGAGGTAGACCCCCAGCGAGGTGGCAAGCGTCGTCTTGCCTACCCCGCCCTTCGTGTTGGCGAAAGCAACAACAAGCGCGCCGGACTTGGCCATGACGATGGTACCCCTACTGTGGCAGTATCAGGTACCATAGTAGGTAGAGGCTACTGATTTGTAAAGATGGTACCTTTTTTGTTAGGTTACCATATTTGACCAGGTACCATGCAAAATAAGGTACCATGCTCAATAAGGTACTATATTTTTGTTGGTATGCCATGAGGTAGCTTCTACCATGCTCGGTACCGCTAAGTGGCGATTTTTCTGGGGGGAGCGTTTTCGGTTGCGTCGCGCCACGCACAAGGGCTCGCGCCAACTGGGCTACGAGGTTGGTACCATCTCTACGCTTGGCCGCCTCTCCAACGAACATCGCAGAGGCCCGAGCCGCGAGGTGACCGCTAGAATGATTTGGTCGTCGAGTGCAACGGCACGTTCAATTGGTCAGAGCGGTTGGTGTGGTTTGGACCTGGTCCGGCTCTCGTGAACCGAGCCCGTGAAGAACGGTCTCGGCCCTGCGGGCTTCGATCCGGGGTAAAGGAAGGAGGCCAGTGTTGCCATCTAGCGCGTCACCTGAATGTGCAACTCGATGCCTGCTGCGCGCTGTAGCCGTTCGATGACCGCGAACAGGTTGCTGGCGTTCGGGTTCCCGGTCGGGCCGAACATGCGCATCAAACTCTTGGCCGGCGTGCCAGTGTCTTTGGCGAGCGCTTCGAAGCCGATCGTAGCGTTGATGTAGTCGCGCAATATCGCCTTGCCCGTGTCGACGTCGCCGGCAAGCAATGCGTCCATGCCCTCGGCCAACAAGGCGTCACGGAAGGCTGGGTCGCGATCTGCGCGCGCCTTCACGGTATCCTTGAACGAACGGGTCAGTACCATCTCACGCACCTCCAGCCTTGCGCCGTTTGTAATCCTGCCATCGGGCCTGCGCCGTCTCGATGTCTGTCTGCTGCTTCTTCTTCGTGCCGCCGGCCAACAGGATCACGATGTCAGGTCCGTCCTTGCCGAAATACACCCGGTAGCCAGGGC
>JANMGQ010000183.1:0-19116 GCA_031374735.1 Hyphomicrobiaceae bacterium
GCGCCTGGAAAATCGAACTGATCGAGACGATGAACCCGACGCGGGCAGATCTTTATCCCGAAGTTCTGCGGCTGCATGGGCTGGAGCCTTGAAGTCCGAGGCTTAAATTGACGGGTAGAATCCGGATATTTTCAGCGCGGACGGCGCCGAAAATTCCGGGACACCGATACATGAGAGTGTCAGCACCTGGCCCAATGCCGAAATAGGCCACGCGCCCACCGCCCCTCAAGCCACCTTCGCCCGCAATTCCCCCTTGGCATACCGCTTCGCCATCTCGGACACCGGCAGCACGCGCTTGATCTTGCTCGCCTGGCCCGCCGTGTTGAACTCTTGGAGGCGCTGGGCGCAGAGCTTCTGCATCGCTTCCATGGCAGGCTTCAGGTATTTGCGCGGGTCGAATTCGCTCGGGTTTTCCGCGAGGATCTTGCGAATTTGACCGGTCATGGCCATGCGGTTGTCGGTGTCGATGTTGATCTTGCGCACGCCGTGCTTGATGCCGCGCTGGATTTCCTCGACCGGCACGCCCCACGTCGGCTTCATCTTGCCGCCGAACTTGTTGATGATGTCCTGCAGGTCCTGCGGCACGGACGAAGAGCCGTGCATGACGAGGTGCGTGTTCGGCAGCTTGCGGTGGATCTCTTCGATGACGTTCATCGCGAGAACTTTGCCATCTGGCTTGCGCGAGAACTTGTAGGCGCCATGCGAGGTGCCCATGGCGATCGCGAGCGCATCAACCTGCGTTTCCTGGACGAACTTGACGGCTTCGTCGGGGTTGGTCAGCAGCTGGTCGTGGCTGAGCTTGCCCTCGGCACCGTGGCCGTCTTCCTTCTCGCCCATGCCGTGTTCGAGCGAGCCGAGCACGCCCAACTCGCCTTCGACAGAAATGCCGCCGAGGTGGGCCATGGCCACCACCTGCTTGGTGACGCCGACGTTGTAATCCCAGTCAGCCGGCGTCGAGCCATCAGCTTTCAATGAGCCGTCCATCATGACGGAGGTAAAGCCGGCCTGGATGGCGGTCATGCAGGTGGCGGCTTCATTGCCGTGGTCGAGGTGCACGCAGACGGGGATGTGCGGGTAGATTTCGGTGACGGCGTCCATCATGTGCTTCAACATGATGTCGTTGGCATAGCTGCGGGCGCCGCGGCTGGCCTGGATGATGACGGGCGCGTCGACCTTGTCGGCCGCCGCCATGATGGCGAGCGCCTGCTCCATGTTGTTGATGTTGAAGGCCGGCACGCCATAGTCGTGCTCGGCGGCGTGGTCGAGGAGTTGGCGAAGCGTAATGCGGGCCATGGCGGGGCTCTCTGGCAAAGGTTAACGCGTTGGATGCGATCTGAACGGGTCCTAATGGATTGCATGTTCGGGGCCAAGGGGCAGGTGGCAACGAGGTTTGTAAGACCTTGGAAAACGCTCAAGGGCGGGGCGACTACTCACAAGGCGGGGCACTGGGCGTCCGAGGCACGCTCCGATGACCTCCAGGCTGCCAAGCATGATCTGCTCCCAGCTCATGGGGCAGGTGTCTGTCACGCCCGTGCGGCGCGTGCCGGGGACTGGGAGATCGGCGGGGATATGCACGAAGCCGATCTGCTGCAGGCCGTCGACGTGCGGGGCCTGCAGGAGGCCGTGATAGAGCAGCGCGTTGCAAAGATAGCCGCCGGCATCGCGAGACACGCGCGCGGCAATCCCGCGCCGTCTCAGGCGGCCAACGATGTTGGCGAGTGGCAGGCGCGCGGGAATATGTCCGGGACCACCGACAACCAAGCGCCCCTTCTTCACTTCGACGCCGGCCGCATCCTCGCTTTCACGGCGCCAGTTGAGCCCACGCGTTTCAAGAGTGAGGCGGGTGGCGCGCCCCGAAATGCCAAAGCCAAGCGCGATGTCAGGCTGCATCTCGGCGAGTAGATGCTGTAGGCGTGCCGGCGCGACATGCCATTCGGTCGGCAGGATCGCCGTATCAAACCGCACATCCGGAAACGCTCGGCGCGCAGCGGCGCACAGCTCCGGTACGAGCGTTTCGGTGGCGTTCACAGGATACTCGGGAAACGGCTTGAAGCCGGTGAGCAGGACGCGCGTTCTGAACCGGTCTTGTGGCATCGACGTCTCTGCGGCGGGTCTCTGCGGCGGATACGACAACGCCCGACCTTCATGAGGCCGGGCGTCAAGATGTCGTTTGATGACGAAGTGCCGTCAAGGCCAACATGGCCTCAAGCGGCTTGAACGGCCTCGTCGTCATCGCCAGCGGCTGCGGCGGCTGCCGCTGCTTCTTCGCCAGCAGCCTTGCGGCCCTTGGCGCTCTTGGACAGGACGTCGACAATGCGCTGCGAAGCGGCGCGTTCGTCGATCTTGTCGACGGCGGCGATTTCGCGCGCCATGCGATCGAGGGCCGCTTCATACAGCTGACGCTCGGAGTATGACTGTTCCGGCTGGTTTTCAGCGCGATACAGATCCCGCACGACTTCAGCGATCGACGTCAGGTTGCCCGAGTTGATCTTGGCCTCGAACTCCTGCGCGCGACGGCTCCACATGGTGCGCTTGATGCGCGCCTTGCCTTTCAGCGTCTCCATGGCACGGCGCACCTCGCCGTCCTCAGCCAGTTTGCGCATGCCAACCTGCTGCGCCTTGCCGGTGGGCACGCGCAGGGTGAGCTTGTCCTTTTCGAACGTGATCACGAACAACTCGAGCGCCATGCCGGCGATCTCCTGCTCGTCGATGGCGACGATGCGGCCAACACCGTGGGCCGGATAGACGATCCACTCGTTGGTCTTGAAGCCGTGACGCGAGCTGACCGACTTTTTCGGGCCGGCATCAGCCACGGGGGCCGCGGGTGCCGCCGGTTTGGCCGCCACTGGCGCGACAGGACGAGCCGGCGGCGCGAAGGCAGGCTTCGCCACAGCAGGAGCGGCTGGCTTGAACGCGGGTGCCGCCGGCTTAGCGACCGCCAAAGCCGGTTTCACCACGGCAGCAGCCACAGCCGGCTTAGCCGGCGCGACGCTCGGCTTCACGGGGGCAGCGGCCACTTTCGCGGCGGCAATAATCGGCTTCAATGCTGCCGCTGGCTTTGCCGGCGCAGTCTTATGGGCCTCAGCCTTTTTGGCAGCGGTGTTGGGCATGTCGACCTTTGGTGCGTTGGTTTTCACGGCCGGTTTTGCCGACGCCGCGGATACCGGTGGCTTAGATTGAGCGAGCGGCTTTTTGATGGTCGTGTTTGCGCCGGTCACACTCTTTGCGACGGTCGTAGACGCACCTTTAGTTGACTTTGTCTGAGATGGCCGGGGCACCGGCTTGCTCGTCTTTGAGGCGCTCGGCTTCGCCATGGTTTTCGCCTTCGCCGTCTTGTTCTGTGCCATTGTCCGTCTCACTCCTACTCGCGTACAACTCGACCGGTGTGTGCCAAAACGTCGTCTGGCTCACTCCAGGTCCGGCCGCCGTTCCCCCCAAGGGACTCGCACCGGAAACTCGCATTCTGCTCGCCGCTTTTGGCAACAAGCCGTCTTCATGTGCAAACGCCGCGCCGCCTCCTGAAACGTATCCACGCCCCACGCATGCAGCATGTTGCCGATCTGCATCGTTGTGCCAATTGTGCGTCAGATCCGTTTCCTGGGCATTGCAATCGACTGTCACATCTGCTTCCTACCGCACACAGATGCCTCTTGCGTCGCAGCCAACAGGCTAGAACGAAACGTAGACCTGCAAACGATTATGCATGGCATTCCGTGATGTATGCGCGACATGAATGCATTATGTTCTCGATATGCCTCGTCAAAGGCACCAGAACGTTCTCGCACACACCACATTCTTGCAGGATAACACAATGTTCACGCTTTTTGAAGCGCTGAAACGTTGAAATCGACTGACATGGCCGGGAAATCGTTAGCCGAGCGGCGGCGTTTGTCGAAAAATGTCGGCCGTACGCTGGCCAGCCCGTAGCACTGCGGCCATCAGTTGCCCTCGCCAGGCTTGTCGGTAAAGTACTTTTCGAACTTGCCCTTCTCGTCACGATACTTATCAGCGTCTGAAGGATGATCCCGTTTCGAGACGATGTTGGGCCACGTTTCGGAATACTTCTTGTTCAGCTCCAGCCACTTTTCGAGGCCAGGCTCTGTGTCCGGCTTGATGGCGTCGACCGGGCATTCAGGTTCGCACACGCCACAGTCGATGCACTCGTCCGGGTTGATGACCAGCATGTTCTCGCCCTCGTAGAAGCAATCTACGGGGCAGACTTCGACACAGTCGGTGAACTTGCACTTGATGCAGTTTTCGTTGACGATGTACGTCATGGGTAAGTCCTGGGTCGAAGTCCGAGTTCGAAGTCTGGTCGTAATACGAGAGCTGGGCCGAGTGCCGGGTTAGGCTCGTGTCATGCACGTACCACACGCACATCCTGCGTCATTCGTAACGTACGCGCGCCTCAAGGCGCAACGCCTGCCATGTCGCAGGCACTGGGCCTCGTTAACGCTCCCATATCCAATGCCCCATAATCAATGCCCCGTACTGCGCTGTCCCGAAGCGAACTGCCAGACGATTTCGGCGGTGTCGACGTCGTGGTTTGTTCGAGCGCCACCGCGGCTGGTCGAGCGCGACCCGCTCGCTCGGCTCGGCAGCTGATGCCCGCCTCCTACGACGCGATAGAGGGTCGCATCGGCACCTACAGCACAGTTGCGCCCGGCGAGCACTTCGATGCGGGTTCCATCGGTCTGGTCCACATCGGGCAATGTCACGCCTTCGCCGGCGCTGCAGCCGTTGATCTGTCCCCAAAACTGGAATGTCGCATCGGCAGAGAGCACGATGCCGTTCGTTGTCGTCAGCTTTCCGCCACCATAGGGCATGGTGGTGTCTGTGGTTCCAACCAGCATGAGCATCGGCTTTCGTTCTTTGGGCTGGCACGTCTTGCGCAGTTCGACCGACATGTTGGCGAGCAGCGCGGCATAGGATGAAAACACGCCGTTCGTTTCGCACGCGAGCCGATAGGCCATCATGCCACCGCCATCGATCCCGACGATGGCTGTGTCGCCGGGTGACCCGAGACCGCGGGCATTCAACTGCTGAACCAGGGTTCGAATGTAGCTGACGTCATCGCCAGCGGGGGGCGTGCGCTGCGGACTCTCGCGATTGCGGCCGTCGTTCCACGAGCCGTTGAGCGCTTCAACATAGGCAACCGCAAAGCCTTCGCGATTGGCAATAGCGTCCAATCCCAGGGTGCGGCGTACACGGGCCGCGGTGTTGCCAGTTTCAGCGAGCACAACCATCAACGGCACATTTTGGCCGTTGGCGACCGCCCGGACGGGGCGATAGAGTTCGAAATTGCGCGTGGCACCACCGAACGTGATCTGTTCGGCCACGGCAGACGGCGGGACTCCAACCGACAGCGGGGCAAGCATCGCAACGAGCGCGAGAAATTGAAAGCGCATGGGCGGGTCTCTGCATGAAGGCCGGACGCGCAACCATACCCACCTCATCGCATGCTTCGGGTATATTTATAAAGACCCCTTTTGACGCGCTCCGGCGATGTTCGATTGCCCGCTCGCGTCATGCCCGGTATGAAGCCCTGCAACGGGCCGTTACGCTCAGGGGAATCAGTCATGGCGGAAGCCAAAGGCGGCGCGGCGCGGCCGCTGTCGCCACATCTTCAGATCTACAAGCCCATGATCAACACGGTCATGTCGATCATCCATCGCATGACGGGGGCTGCGCTGTACTTTGGCACGCTGCTGTTGGCCTGGTGGCTGCTGGCTGCGGCGCAGGGCGAAAAGCACTATGCCGTCTTCAACAGCGTCATCAGCCACCCGATCGGCAAATTTGTCTTGTTCGGCTACACCTGGGCACTGATACATCACATGCTCGGCGGCATTCGACACCTCTACTGGGACACGGGGCGTGGCTTTGCGGTTTCATCCATCAATAAGCTGTCCTGGCTGACGCTGCTCGGCTCGATATCGCTGACGCTTGCCGTATGGGGCGTCGGCCTGCTGCTGCGGGGAGCATTCTGATGAGTTCCGGATCTCTGAAGCCGACCCCGTCGCCAACGCTGCACAAGATGCGCAGCCCACTTGCCCGCGTGCGCGGTCTTGGGTCCGCCAAGGAAGGTGCAGACCACTTCTGGAAGCAGCGCGTGACCGCGTTCGCCAACATCTTCCTCGTCATGTTCCTCGGCGGCCTATTGGTCTCGATTGCCGGCGCCGAATATGCGGTGGTCAAGATGACGTTGCAGCAGCCGCTGATCGCCATCCTGCTGCTGCTGCTGGTGCTGTCTGGTGTGCACCACATGCGGCTCGGCATGCAGACGATCATTGAAGACTACGTGCGCAGTGAGGGGCGCAAGATCCTGTGCCTGATGCTGAATTCATTCTTCGCGATTTCGGTCGCGCTGACCTGCATCTTCGCCGTGATGAAGCTGGCGTTCGCCGCGTGAGTGGGTCGCAAGACTGAACGGCCGCGGCCCTCAGGCTGTTCGTAGACTGCGGCGCGTTGCGAACCACGCAATGGCTGTCCTCAGCGCGTTGGCAGCATGGGGGTAGGTCAACCAGGCAAAGCTTGCCAGCACGCACAACGCCATCGGGTTCAGCCCAAGCGACGTCAAGCCAAACACCGCCCACAGGTGTCCCAGCGAGATCATAGCGCAGAGCCCGAAAACGCCTGTCTCGCCAAGCCGTTCGACAGCGTTCGCGTCAAGCACCACCCGGCCAATGGCGAGCGCTGCCAGCACGAGTTCGTAGCCGAGCAGATATGGGCTGACGAGCAGTGTTGCCAGTGCCACAGCCAGAAACCGGATGTTGCGATTGGCTTCGCCCCGGACGGCGGCTGCGAGCGCAAACAACACCGCGACCGACATCGCCGCATGCAGGCCCATGGCGGCCGACTTCGAGAGGCCGACGGCACGCAGCAGCATGAACACCGTCAACTTGAGCGCTTCTTCAGGCCCAGCCAGAGCGTTCTCCACGTAGCGCACGTGCTCTGGTAATGTGACGGTGAGAAACTGCTGCCAGGGCTCAAGACCAAGGACGAGTACGGTCAAGGCCAGATACAGACCGGCGAACACGCCCGTCCACACCACGGTGCGATAGGCCGCCAGCGCCAGCAGCACAATCGGCAGCGTCAGGCCGAGATGTGGCTTTGCAACCAGCAGCGCAAGCACGGCCCCGGCC
The DNA here is from genome assembly GCA_031374735.1 of Hyphomicrobiaceae bacterium. GTDB lineage: Bacteria > Pseudomonadota > Alphaproteobacteria > Rhizobiales > Hyphomicrobiaceae > JABFRJ01. The sequence continues at coordinate 7,143 of JANMGQ010000183.1, forward strand.
AGTACCGGGCGCGTCGGCGAGAAAAGAATGCCAAAAAACAGGATGCCGGTCGTCAGCATGCCCGTTTGTCCCGCGTTGATGCACAGCATTGTGCCGGGCACCAGGATGGCCGCAAACCAGACCATGACCTGAAAATCGCGGCGAACAGGCGCCTCGCCGGGGAGGCGCTGAATCAGAGCCAAGGTAAAGAGGGTCAGGCCCGCCAGGATCCATGTGGATGCAAACCAAGCATAACTCGGCAGCATCCCAAGTGGCATCAGTGCCAGCATGATCGTTGGCGGGTACGACCAGACCTGATTGGTCATTGAAGCCCCGAATTCCCGCGCGATCATGGCCTCATGCAACTCGCGGCGGAACAACTGCGAATAGTCGCCACTGACGGCTGCCTTGGCGCCGAGCCAGAGGTTTGAGAGGTCGTCAAAGGCGGGGTGGCCCGATTTTGCCACCGGCCAGTGATCGATCCACAGGCCATAGGCCAGGATCGGTGGCAGCAGCGGCACACCGATCAGCGCCAGGAGCAGAAAGCGCGCGGCCAACGGCAGTGCAAACAGACTGTCGACCAACCTGGCAACCAGACGGCGCATGTCCCGGCCTCACGCAAACGCCGGAACAACCGGCCATGGAGCACCGTTATGGAAGCAATATGTATCGATGCGATTAAGCGACAGAGAAGAGCGAGCGGAGAGTTTCAACTACAAGTCCGAAACACGTGGTTCCATACGGAGCCGGGCTGCGGCATTGAAGTGCCGATTTTGGGCGGGCGCCGCGACCCTTGCGGCTTTTCACATGTGATCAGCGGACGGGCCACGGTGCATCCGAAGTCATAAGCGACCTCGGATTGCAGGGTGACGGGCGGCAGGTTGCTTGAACGGAGATCCCTGAGCGGGGAAAAGATCTGCTGTTTGCCAATGCCCCCGTCGCTTCAGCCCTCGTCACTTCACCCATTCACCACGGCGCATCAGCGGCTCGGACTTGCCAGCGGCGCTGATGCCATCGATGTCGACCATGTCAGAACCGATCATCCAGTCGATGTGGATCAGCGAGCGATTGGCGCCGCGCTTTGCCAGCTCCTTCTCACTCAGGCTCGTGCCGCCCTTGAAGCACTTGGCATAGGCTTGGCCGAGCGCGATGTGGCAGGACGCGTTTTCATCGAACAACGTGTTGTAAAACAACAGCCCGCTCTTGGAGATGGGTGACGAATGGGGCACCAGCGCCACCTCGCCAAGGCGACGTGCGCCTTCGTCGGTTTCAAGCACCTTGTTCAAGACATTGGCGCCCTTGGCAGCCTTAGCTTCGACAATGCGACCGCCCTCGAAGCGCACGTGAATGTCCTCGATCAACGTGCCCATGTAGGACAGCGGCTTGGTCGCCGAGACGTGCCCCTCGACCCGCATCTTGTGCGGCGTCGTGAACACCTCTTCCGTAGGTATATTGGCGTTGCAGGTGATGCCGTTCTTGGCCGTCGCGGCGCCGCCGCACCACTCGTGGTCATCGGCGAGGCCGACCCTCAGGTCCGTGCCAGGCCCCATGAAATGCAGCGCGCTGAAGGCTTTCTTGTTCAGATATGCCGTGCGCTTGGCGAGGTCTTTGTTGTGCGCTTTCCAGTTGGCGACGGGGTCATCGGCATCGGCGCGGGTGGCCGCAAAGATCGCGTCCCACAACTTCTCGACGGCCTTCTTCTCCGACAGCTTGGGGAACATGGTGGTGGCCCAGGCTGGCGACGCATAGGGCACGATGGTCCAATTGATGTCGAAGCCGGTGATCTTCTCCAGCGCTGGCTGATAAGCCGTGCTGAGCGCGCGGTTGGCGCGTGAAATGCGCTCGGGATTTTGACCGGCCAGCAGATTGGGATTCCCACCGCGGATGGCCAGACGCGCCGCGCCCTCGTCATAGGCTTTGCTCATGCCGTCGTAGAGCCAGCCGGCCGCGTGATCGAAGCTGTGATCCTTGGCGTTTTCGTAGCGTGCCAGCGTCATTTGGTCGTCGTCATAGAGTGTCGTCACCAGCGAGGCGCCGGCTTTGTAAGCGTGTTTGGCGACCATGCGCGCAAATCCGGCCGCCTCGATCGGCGCCGTCATGACAACGGGCTGATTGTTCTTCAATCCGAGGCCGACTTTGATGGCGATTTCAGCAAGGGCTTCGAGATGGCGAGACTGATCGTCGGGCTTGGACATGGGGGCTCTGTTTGCTGCTTCAGCTCACCTGTGGCCGTATCGATGGCTGACGCAAAAGGCAACGGCCGGCTATCATCGCTCCAACGCAATCGCATGAACGAAAACCGCGTCATCCCGCATCGGCACGCGCCAAAAGAGGCCGCGGTTGTGCGGGATGACGGGTTCAGCGATTGCCCTGATCATCGCTCAGGGCGTCAGGTGATCTATGCTGATCGCTTCACCCGTCATGCCACCCGCTCGGCCAGCACGACGATCTCGCCCATGATGGCATTGAGGTCGAAGTTTTTCGGCGTATAGACGGCGGCGACACCGTAGCCCTTGAGCGTGATGGCATCCTCAGGCGGAATGATGCCGCCGACAACAACGGGAATGTCAGCAAGGCCTTCGGCTTTCATGCGTGCCATCACGTCTTGCACCAGCGGCAAGTGCGAGCCTGAGAGGATCGACAGACCAACCACGTGGACGCTCTCATCCACGGCGGCGCGCACGATCTGCGATGGCGTCAGGCGGATGCCTTCATAAACCACATCCATGCCGCAATCGCGCGCGCGCACGGCAATCTGCTCGGCACCGTTGGAGTGGCCGTCGAGACCGGGCTTGCCGACCAGCAACTTCACCCGCCGCCCCAAGCGACCGGAGGCGGCCTCTACGGCGGTGCGGATGACCTTGACGTTGTCGTGCGTGGAGCCGGCACCCTGGCCGACGCCGGTCGGCGCGCGATACTCGCCGTAGATGCGGCGCAGCGTCGTGCCCCACTCGCCCGTGGTGACGCCGGCTTTCGCGCACGCAATAGAGGGTTCCATGACGTTGCCACCGTCTTTCGCGGCCGCTTCGAGCGAAGCAAGGGCAGCTGCCGCTGCTTTGGCGTCACGCGTCGAGCGCCACTCTTTCAGCCGCGCGATCTGCTGCGCCTCCACGGCGGGATCAACGACCTCGATGGCATCGGCGGCATCAGCGAGCGGCGAGGCTTCGCTCTCGGTGTACTTATTGACGCCGACCACGATCTGCTCGCCGGCTTCGATGCGGCGCAAACGCGCCGTATTGCTTTCGACCAGACGCCGCTTCATGTAATCGATGGCCGCAACGGCGCCGCCCAGCTTATCGATGGCTGCCAACTCTATCTTCGCCTCGGCCTTGAGCGACTCCACCTTTTTGGTGACTTCAGGCGCGCCATCGAACAGGTCGCCGTACTCGAGCAGATCCGTCTCGTACGCCAGGATCTGCTGCATGCGCAGCGACCACTGCTGATCGAACGGCCGCGGCAGGCCCAACGCCTCGTTCCAGGCGGGCAACTGCACGGCGCGCGCGCGTGCAGTCTTGGACAGCGTGACAGCGAGCATTTCCAGGATAATTCGCGTGACGTTGTTCTCCGGTTGCTGCTCCGTCAGCCCAAGCGAGTTCACCTGCACGCCATAGCGGAACTGCAGGAACTTGGGGTCGCTCACACCGTAGCGCTCACGACCGATTTCGGCCCAAAGCTCCGTGAACGCGCGCATCTTGCACATCTCGGTGACGAAGCGCAGGCCGGCGTTGACGAAAAACGAGATGCGCCCGAACACGGCGCCGAACTTGTCAGCGCTGACTTCGCCCGACGCTTTCACCGTGTCGAGCACGGCGATTGCCGTGGCTAATGCGAACGCGAGCTCCTGCACCGGCGTCGCGCCAGCTTCTTGCAGGTGATAGCTGCAAACGTTGGTCGGGTTCCACTTCGGCAGGGTCGTGGTCGAGAAGATGACTGTATCCTTGATCAGCTTCAAGGACGGCGCGGGCGGGAAGATGTAGGTGCCGCGGCTCAGGTACTCTTTGATGACGTCATTCTGGATCGTGCCTGTGAGCTTGGTGCGCGGCTGGTTGGTCTCGTCCGCAACAGCGACGTAGAGGGCAAGCAGCCACGCGCCCGTGGCATTGATCGTCATCGACGTGTTCATCGTGCCGAGCGGAATGCCGTCGAGCAGCGTCCGCATGTCACCGATATGGCTGACGGGCACGCCGACTTTGCCCACTTCGCCCCGCGCGAGTTCGTGGTCGCTGTCGTAGCCGGTCTGCGTCGGTAGATCGAAGGCGATAGACAGGCCCGTCTGACCCTTTGATAGGTTTTTTCGATACAGCGCGTTCGATTTTTCAGCCGTCGAGTGACCGGCATAGGTGCGGAAGAGCCAGGCCTGATCAGGTTTGGGAACGTCGGGCTTGGAAGTCATGTGGCTCTCGAGCTGAAATCGTGGCACTTTCAGCAGCAGTAGCAGGAAATTGTGCAGTGCGGGAAGGTGGAGCGACGCCTCCAAGTGAGCGTCAATACGACCACTTGGGATTGCGGACAAATGACCGACATCTCACTGCCGTTGCTGGCGGCTGAGACCAAGACTTCGTATTCATCCGTGTAACATAAGTTCTGAATTGGGGGTCTCGATGCGCCTTGGAGAGGAACCGGAGCTTCCGCGCGACCCGGCGGGGCTCGTCGCGGCAACATATGCTGCGGTTAACGCTAGGGATTACGACACGCTTCGCTTGCTGTGTTATCCGGATTTCGTGTTTTCATGCAATGTCGACCCGGAGAAGCTCAATTCTCCGGTACAGATTGTCGGCCCGGAAAACATTCGGCTGCATCTTCAGCGCGTGAGAAAGAACTGGGAGATTCTCCAGAACGAAGCTGGCATACCAAAAGAACGGATGTTGGAGAAGCGCGAACCTCGTGAACGTGGGTATCTTTACGTGGTGACGCTCCAGATTCATATCCGCAACCGACATACAGGGCTCGAATACACCGGCACGAAACGGCAGGAATGGCTCATTCAAGATGGCAAAATCAGCGCCATGGCGGAGTGGCTGGATTGCAAGCAGATCGACTCCATGAAGCGCGAGCCTGATTTGGTCGATTGAAGCCGAAGCAGGCATTCGTTGGCTGCCCAACGAGTGCCTGCTTAGATTCCTTGATTTCGCAGAGTTTTATCGCTGAACCGGGACGACCACTTCAGCGAACTCTGCTTAGCAGCGGTTCGCCGCCAGATCTCAACCCTGCACTTCAAAGCGCGGCTGCCAGCGTAACAGATACGCCTGAAAACGCCGCACGATGAACGCCAGCACAATGCCGACGATCATCATCACAAAGATCGCGACCATCATCTCGGCCGCGTTGGCGCGTGCTTCAGCCTCGATGATCAATTTGCCGAGGCCCCGCTCGGCGCCGATGAATTCGGCGACGATCACGCCAATCAATGCGAACGACACGGCTGGCGTTAAAGACGCGAACACCCAGGCCAGCGCGGACGGAACCACGACCGTCCGCAGCACCGTCAGCTCGCTCGCGCCAAGCAAGCGGGCCGCCGCGATCTGATCGCGGTCAACGGAGCGCGTCCCCTCGAAGGTGTTGAAGAACACAACAAAGAACACAACGATTCCGGCCGCGACGATCTTCGACAGATCTCCAAAGCCGAACATGAGGATGATCAATGGCACCAGCGCAATGCGCGGGATCGAGTTCATCGCGACGATGTAGGGTTCAAAAATCTTTGACAAAAAGTCAGAGCGACCAAGGACGAGCCCCGCCACGACACCCAGGCTCGTGCCCCACAGGAAGCCCCAGAACATGTTCTTGATGGTCACCAGCGTCGCGAGCCAGAGATTGTTGGCATTGGCGTCGAAGCAGGCGCCAAAACCCTTCGGATCAGAGAAGCAACCGAGCTTTAGAAAGCTGGTCCAGATCATCGTCGGTTTGGAGACGAAGTAGGGATCGAGAATCTTAGGCACGTAAGCTTTGGTGATCACCGCCTTTGCGATGTCGAAGCCCCACTGCCAGATCGCAAGCGTGACGACCAGAATGGCAATTTGCCAGAACAGGATGGCGCCGCGTGACTTTACAGGCATGAATGTTCGGCTCGCGTCGATGCGGCCGCACATTTGGCCGCATCCTTTCTAGCATCTGCGCTGCCTGGAGCAATGCTGCCAACCGCAGCTTTTGGATCAGGCATACACCGTCAAGGCTTTTTGGCAGCCGGCGTCGCAGCGTTGGTCGGCGCGGCCGGTGCTTTGGGCTCTTCGACGGTGCGGACAACCGATGAGGTCGGACGATCACCACCGGCCGGTGCGAGACCACGCACATCCTTTTCGATCAAAGCATCGAACTCAGCCAGGGTTTTGACCTCGCCCCTGGCCTTCATATGCACGACCTTGTAGCCGCCGTCCTTCAGCGACTTGAGCAGGTCTGCGGCAGCCTTGCCAGTCGTCGGCACCACGTCATGCAGAAGGACAATGCCTTTGCCCTTCTTCTCAAGCTTGCCCATCACGGACTGGACTGTCTTTTCAGACGATTTGATCTTGAAGTCGAAGCTGTCGATATCGGTCGAGAACACCGCGATGTTGCGGCTGGCCAGATACTTCAGGGTCTCGGGGCTGTCCGCGAGAGCCGGGAAGCGGAAGAACGGCGCGATCGGCACGCCCGTGGCGCGGCGCACCGCGCTGATGCCACGCTCAATCTCATCGATGGCGGCTGGGCCGGTCGCCTTCTTACGCAAGTCGTAGTGGTTGAAGGTGTGGGTTCCGATTGTGTGACCCTCAGCAGCAACCTTGCGGATTATTTCCGGGAAGAACAACGCTTGCTTGCCGACTGAAAAGAAGATCGCCTTGCTGCAGTGCGTCTGCAGCGCCGCGAGGGTCGCTTCGGTATGAAATTTCTGTGGACCATCGTCAAAGGTCAAAACCACTTCCTTCATCTGCAGGAAATCGTGCGCCTTGTAATGCTCAAACCCGAATCCTGGACCGCCCGTGGTATCGATTTCAACGACCCGGCTGACGCCGAGGGCTGCGGTGTTGCCCGGGCAGGGTTGTTGAGCAACAGCTTGACTGGACAGCAACAATGCTGCGCAGAACAGGGTAGCGGTCGATCGAAGTGTCATCGGGGCTCCTTGAAATCCGGTCGTTGTGTTGCGATTTGCAAGCTTCAATAGCCGAGCATTAACCAAAACGGAACCGCTCCTGGTTCGTCCGATGCATCTGTGCCGCCTTTCCGACGCACTGTTGTCCCGCTGCGCCCGATTGCCTTGACAGGAATCACTCCCTCTGGCGTTGACTGCGGATCAGTTGTGCGTCTCATCCGACCTCTTTCCTCGCGCGAGGCCCCTCATGTTCGCACGCCCACCCATCCAAGATTCCAAAACCGTTTCTCAGGGACTTCCTGAGCCGCGCCCTGTTCTGACAGCCGTCGACTCTTTGCCGCAACCGTCGACCCGCCCGGTCGTGGTGTCGTCAAACCCAAGCGCCGCACCGCGCTCTGTGATCGGTAACGATCTGACCATCATCGGTCATGGCATCAAGATCATTTCGGCCGGCGTGCTCGAAATCGACGGTCGCGTCGATGGCGACGTGCAAGGTACGCAAGTCATCATTGGTGAAACCGGTCGTTTGACCGGTACGATCGCTGCTGAGCAAGTCGTCGTCAAAGGCACCGTTTCCGGCCAGATCCGCGGCCGCGAAGTCATGCTCGACGGCTCCTCGCATGTTGAAGGCGATGTTCACCATCAGCGTCTGACGATCGCTGTTGGCGCGCACTTTGAAGGTCGCTCGCGCCGCGCAACCGGCGAACTGCGCACGACACTGGATCTCGACGCACCAGCGGCCTGATTCTGCCCGCTGAACGTCTTTACGCGCGCCTCCGCGGAGTTGGGCCGTGCCTTAAGCACGGCTCTTTTCTGTCATAATTTCGCTCTGAATTGGCTGGTCATGGCGTAAGCATGGCCGGCTTTGTTGCGTTCTGGGGAGAGTGACCCAACGCCGGTCTCGCGCGGGCGCCATGGCTTTTGCCGTATGTGTCGCTCTGCATTGGGGATGCTGCACGTCCGTCGTGGCTCGGACAGCTGGCAACTGAGACGTCAGGGGATGTATCTCGTGCTGACACACGCCATAGCCCGTCGCACGATGGGCAATTTTACTCGGCCTCAGATCGCCATCCGTAATCTGCGGAGGCGCGCATGACCACCGTCCGCCCTTCAGCTTATCCAGCGGCGGTCGGTCCGCCGGTCAGGCCAGTGGCGCTGCCCGAAACTGGCCAGTTCGATCAGTTGCGCGATTTTGTTGATCGCGCCGCCCACGGGGAAATCGACCTCGAGATCGGTGCTGCACCGGCGATCGCCGCCGACGGCAAGTTGCCATCCGGTTGGTATGCAGGACCACCGCGAGAGGCGGCGGCGCGTCCCCTGCTCCAGAGAACGCGCCTGCGGCCTGAGGTGTTCGCGGGCCTGCTCGGGCTTGGCGCTGGCCTCGCCCTGCTCGTGCCGTTTGCAATGTGGTGGCAGTATACGTTGTCTGGCGCCGGCATGCCCGCATCACTTGCGACAACGCTTGTTGAAGACGCGCGTTCGACGGCCGCGCCCGCCAAGGAGGCGCAAGTCGATGTCGTGTCGGTGAAGGCCGTCACCGTTGGCCGGCCGGTCGAAGACGAAACAATTGTGGAGGCGCGCACGCTGCTGGCGGACGGCGAAGTGCTCGCGGCCCGGGCGTTGCTGGCAAAAACCGTCGCCGCCCGCGATCCCGAGGGGCTGTTCCTCATGGCAGAAACCTATGACCCCAATATACTGGCAGCGCACCGCGCTCGAGGGGTTGGCGCAGACACCGAACGCGCACGTGGGCTCTATCGGGCCGCGCAAAACCTCGGCCATGCGCGGTCGGCCGCGCGCCTCGACGCGCTGCGCTGAGGTCCGCCGAAGCTTGCCCGCGCGCAATCGCACGTGCAGCGCTGCGACCCTGTGCGCTGACCGGATCGGCGCAGCTTGCGGCCATTCATCCAATTTCTCAGTCTCGGCCGTCTAATGATTGTCAGTTTTGCGCCGTGCGGGCATAGATTTCGCTGCGAGTCTGACGCCCGCCAATTTGGCGTGAGGGCCAGCACGCCGGAACACGATCGATGTCACAACCACCCAACCCCTTTGCCATCCCCAATGCTTTCGCGCTGCCTGGGATGTCGCAGATGCCCGCTTTTGCAGGCCAGATGCCCTCGTTCCCGGGCCAGCTGCCGGTCGACCTGAAGGCCTATATGGTCGCCAATCCCGAGGCATTCCTGCGCAATATGCTTGAGCTCATGAAGGAAAGCGGCGACGTCATGTCGACGCTGATCGCGCGTGGCGACCTGACCAAGCCGATGCCCATCAGCACAGAGGACATGGGCGAAACCACGCGCCTGTGGTCTGAGATCTGGCAGCATTGGTTGCAGAATCCCTCCAAGCTTGCCCAGCACCAGCAAGATCTCATGCATGGCTACATGCAGCTGTGGCAGGCCACGGGCCAGAAAATGGTCGGCCAGAACCCGCCACCGGTTGCCAGCCCTGACAAAGGCGATAACCGCTTCAAGGACCCGGAGTGGTCGACCAATCCGTATTTCGATTTCTGGAAACAGGCCTATCTGCTAACCGCGAAATGGATGACTGAGACGCTGGCCGAAACCGACGGCCTCGACGAGCGTTCGCGCCACAAGGCCGATTTCATGTTGCGCCAGATGATTGCCGCCATGGCGCCGGTCAACAATCCCATGACCAATCCAGAGGTCATCCGCGCGACCTTGCAGTCGAGCGGCCAGAACCTGGTCGAGGGCACGCGCAATTTCTCAGGCGACCTGAAAAACTCAGGCGCCATGCTAAAAATCTCACAAGTGGATACGACCGCCTTTGAGGTCGGCAAGAACCTCGGCGTCACGCCCGGCAAGGTCGTGTTCCAGAACGAGATCATTCAGTTGATCCAGTACTCGCCGAGCACGCCCGATGTGCACGAGATACCGTTTCTGCTCGTGCCGCCGTGGATCAACAAGTTCTACATCCTCGACCTTGGCCCCCAGAAGAGCTTCATCAAGTACATCGTCGATCAGGGCTTCACTGTGTTCGTCGTCTCTTGGGTGAACCCGGACAGAAGTCTCGCGCACAAAACGTTCACGGATTATATGCACCAAGGTCTGATGGCGGCGACCGAGGCCGTCAAAGCCGAGTGCGGCGTCAAGAAGATCAACATTCTCGGCTACTGCATCGGTGGCACGCTGCTTGGCTCCACGCTCGCCTATCACGCCGCCCGCAACGAGGAGCACTTCAACTCCGCTTCTTTTCTGGTCGCCCAGCTGGATTTCCAGAAGGCTGGCGACCTGCTGTTGTTCATTGACGAAAAGCAGCTGAAGTCGATTGAAGCCATCATGGAGAAGGACGGCTATCTCGACGGCGGACGTATGTCGACGGTGTTCAACATGCTGCGGCCCAAGGACCTGCTTTGGCCCTACATCGTCAACAACTACATGCTCGGCAAGAAACCCGCCGCGTTTGACCTGCTCTATTGGAACCAGGATTCGACGCGCATGCCGCCAGCCAACCACGCCTTCTATCTGCGTGAGTTCTATGCGGAGAATAAACTCGCGACCGGCCGCATGACACTCGACAATGTGAAACTCGACCTCGGCCGCGTGAAGTTGCCGATCTTCCATCTCGCGACGCGCGAGGATCACATATCTCCGCCACGCAGCGTGTTCACCGGCGCGAAGTTGTTCGGCGGCGCCGTCGAATTCGTGCTTGCTGGCTCAGGCCACATCGCGGGCGTGGTCTCGCCGCCGGGCAAGACGAAATACCCGTACTGGACCAACCCACGGCCGCTCTCGCATCCCGAATGCGCCACGCTCGACCAATGGATCGAGGGCGCCGAGGAAATCGCCGACAGCTGGTGGCCGCACTGGATCAAATGGCTGACGCCTCATTCCGGCGGCAAGATCAAGGCGCGTAAGCCTGGCGCCAAGCTCGGCGTCATCGAGGATGCGCCCGGTAGCTACGTCAAGACCAAGGCTTGAGCGCAATCGACCTGAGTTGCAGGATCTTGCCACATGCCTGCCAGTTGCCTCTTGTCAGACGCGGCCTTGCAGCCTATGAGGCCGCCATCCCACACGCGGATCATGCGCCCGGCGGATTAAAAGCCCCGTCGATGCGCTCCGGTGGGCTTTTTGCGTTTTCCGTCAGCCATCCGGCCTTCGGCAAGCATAAACGGCCCGGCATTCGCGGCGGTTGAACCGGAAAACAGGACCTGACATGACGCTTCCCGCATTCGGAATGCGCCAGCTTCTCGAAGCTGGCTGCCACTTTGGCCACCAAGCCCACCGCTGGAACCCAAAGATGGCGCCGTTCATCTACGGCGCACGCAACAACATCCACATCGTCGACCTCGCCCAGACCGTGCCGCTGCTGCATACGGCCCTCGTTAAGGTGTCTGACACGGTCGCAAAAGGCGGCCGCGTGCTATTCGTTGGCACCAAGCGTGCGGCTCAGGAATCGATCGCCGACGGCGCCAAGCGCTCGGCCCAGTATTACATGAACCACCGCTGGCTCGGCGGCACGCTGACCAACTGGAAGACCATTTCGGCCTCGATCCGCCGCCTGCGTAAGGTCGACGACATCCTGAATGGCGACCAGAAGGGCCGCAACAAGAAAGAGCTGCTCGAGCTGACCCGCGACCGCGATGCGCTGACCAAGTCGCTCGGCGGCATCAAGGAAATGGGCGGCCTGCCTGAGATCCTGTTCGTGATCGACACGAACAAAGAGCAGATCGCGATTGCCGAAGCCAAGAAGCTTGGTATCCCGATCGTCGCCATCGTCGACACCAACTGCGATCCCGATGGCATCGACTATCCGGTGCCGGGCAACGACGACGCCGGCCGCGCCATCACGCTCTATTGCGATCTCGTCGCCCGCGCCGCGATCGACGGCATCGAGCGCGGCCAGGCGGCGCACGGCGTCGACATCGGTGCGTCCGATGCCCCGCCGGCCGAGGCCCTGGAAGGCAAGCCGACCAAG
>JANMGQ010000194.1:0-2523 GCA_031374735.1 Hyphomicrobiaceae bacterium
GATGGAACGCCGTCCGCAGGTCTGGGCCAGTTATCGTCAGGGCGTGCTGAACGATCTGGCGGCATTGGAAAGCGACCGGCGGTTGCGACGCGACGTGAGCCGGGCCGAGGTGGGCGGGACGGGTCTCGACTGCTTCGACGCTTGGGCCCAGGAACTGATCGAAACTGGCTACCTGCACAACCACGCTCGCATGTGGTTCGCGTCCATCTGGATTTTTACGCTTGGTCTGCCATGGCGGCTTGGCGCTGATTTTTTCTACCGCCATCTTCTCGATGGTGACCCAGCGTCAAACACGCTCGGCTGGCGATGGGTTGCGGGACTGCATACGCGTGGCAAACCCTATCCCGCGCGCGCCTGGAACATCACCAGCTTCACGGGTCAACGGTTTAGGCCGCGCGACAGCGATCTGGCCGAGGTTGTGGCTGGGCTGGAATCCACCGAGCCCGACGGTTTGCCGCCTCTCCTGCCGCTGCGCATCGTGAACCCGCCGAAGCCGGGTCGGCCAACTGGCGTGCTCATTACGGAGGAAGATTGCTGCATCGAGACTTTCGCGCGCGGCGGCCTCGATATTCGCGCCTCAGCGACACTGTCTGCCAGCCATCTGCGGTCGCCGCTGCCCGTTGCTGAAGCCGTCGCCCGCTTTGAAGACGCGGCGCTCGCCGACGCGGCCGCGCGCGCCAGGGTTCAGGCGGCCGTTCTGTCCGCCAATCATCTTGATGCACTCGCACTTTGGGCGACGACGGCCGGTGTGACTCAGATCGTCACGCCCTACATTCCGCGTGGCCCTTTACATGACTGGATCACCGACGCTGCGCCGTTCCTCGCCGCGCGGGGGATCACGCTGACCGAGTGGCGGCGCGATTGGGACAGCGCGATCTGGCCGCATGCGTCAGCCGGTTACTCAAAAGTGAAACAACAGATCCCCCTGATTTTATCGCAGATGGAGCTGACGTGAGCCCTGTCGCGATCATCGAGAGCGGGATTGCCGGGGTTGCCTGCGCGCAACGGCGTGCCAAGGAGCAATCGTCATGATGGCAGATCCACGCATTGCCCGCCTGATTACGCTGCTGCTGGCGGCCGTGCGCCCGCCACCGGGCTCAGCACGGATTGTGCTCGCACTCAGCTTCGGGCTGCTCTGCCACACGGTCTTCGCGGTCGCGGTGTTGGCGATGATCGCCGCCATGTTCTCCGGTCTCAGCGAGAGTTTTGGTCGCGTGCCCTGGCCTTGGGCGCTGTTTGCGAATGCGGCGCTGATCCTGCAATTCCCGCTCGGGCATTCACTGTTCTTGACGGGGCCCGGCAGCCGATTGCTCGCTCGCATGATCCCCGGCTCGCACGGTGCGACGCTCGCAATCACCACCTATGCCATCATCGCGTCGATGCAGCTGCTCGCGCTGTTCGCACTCTGGACACCGACGGGCGTCATCTGGTGGCGGGCTGAGGGCAACGTGTTCTGGGCAGTCTGCACGGCGTATGCCGCAAGCTGGTTGCTTCTCGCCAAAGCCAGCTTCGATGCCGGCGCCGAAGTCCAATCGGGCGCGCTCGGATGGCTGTCGTTGATGGCGCGCATCCGGCCGGTGTTTCCGGATATGCCGACGTCCGGCCTATTCCGTTTGATCCGACAACCCATCTATGTGGCCTTCGCACTGACCTTGTGGACCGTGCCAGTCTGGACACCGGATCAGTTCGCGCTGGCGGTCAGCTTCACGGCGTATTGTCTGCTGGCGCCGCGTCTCAAGGAACGCCGCTTTGCCGCGCGCTATGGTGACCGATTTCGCAGCTATCAGGCCACCGTGCCCTACGTTGTGCCTCGCCTGATGCGACGGGCGGATCGCCACGATGCGGATCGCACGAAAGTTGGAGGCTGATGCATGCTGACCGCCGCACTCCTGACGACTGCGCTGCTGTTCGGCGGCATGGTGCTATACTCGTTCGGCTTTGCGGCCTTCCTGTTCACGGCCTTGGCACCAGACGTCGCGGGAGCCACGCTCCGGCGAGCATTTCCCATGTTCTACCTGTTCGTGATCGGCACGGCTGCCGTGGCCGCCGGACTGGTCTGGCGGTTTGATCCGCTGGCGGCGGGACTCTTGGCGACGATCGCCGCAACGACGCTGCCCACACGACAAATCCTGATGCCCGCGATCAATCGCGCCACCGACACCGGAGCGCGGACACGCTTCAATCTCCTGCACGGCGTGTCGGTGATGATCACGTTGGTCCATATCGCGCTGGCGGGCTTGGTCTTGGCGCGCTTTGTCGGTGGGGCGGCGTCATGACCCCGGACCTGCACGCGTGGGCCAACGACTTGACCACGCTTCACGACGAGGTCTGGCATCGTCTCATTCGCGGTGTCCATGACCGCCGCGCCGCTGCGCGCCACCCGACCCTTGCGACCGTTGCGCCCAAAGGTTTCCCTGAGGCGCGAACCGTGGTGCTGCGTGCGGTCGACCGAACAGCAGCCAGTCTTGATGTGCACACGGATGTGCGTTCGGCCAAAGTGAGTGCACTGAAGGCCAATCGACG
>JANMGQ010000203.1:0-1888 GCA_031374735.1 Hyphomicrobiaceae bacterium
CTTTCGATCCAGAGACCGGACGTCCCGCCTGGTTGCAAGTTGAAGGGCGTGCCAACCGGCGTGGATTGAGGGCCCCATCGCTCGATTTTCAAGGGCACAAAGGATTTTTGCTTGGTCACAGAAACGGCCGGCGTTCCCGGGCTTTCCGTATCCCGTGAGCATGCGCTCATCAGGCCGCAAAACAATATGGCTAACGAGAATCCGTGGATGGCTGTGTTCATTGGAATTTCAACCAGTTGGGAGGTCAGTTCGCCAAAATCAGCGCCCGCTCCGATCACGGCGGATATATCAGAGTTGCTTGCATTAATTGTGAGTTTGCTGATACCGGCGCGTATGTTCGGCTCGGTATTTCCGGGCAAACCATTGGTGACGGCGTGGTCGCGTTGCCTTACCCTTATCTTCGTATCGTCGAGCGTCATGGCGTACCCAATGCGTGATTATCGATTAATTTGAGCGGAATCGGCGCGGGCCGGAAAGCAACGCAAAGAAGTAACATCGGAATTACTTGCAATAGACGCTTTGATTCGGTCGCCGCGGGCGCTTTTTCTTCTACCCACATGACAAACCAGACGACAGATCGTACCTTGCTGATTCATGTGCCGAAAACCGGCGGGACGACGCTCGACGCTGTTCTTGCCGCGGGACGGCCACAGCAAATTTGCGCCAGGGCTATACAGTTCACTTCGGAGCCATCAGAATTCGGGCGCATCAACGAGTCGACGACGCGCTACGTTTCAGGCCATTTCCCGCACGCTTTAGTCGAGGGCCCGGCCTTTGCGCGCAAGTTCACGTTGATCCGCGATCCGCTCGCGATCATCAGCTCGATGTTCAATTTCGCCCGTGTACTGGGGCGTGACGGCATGGCGGATTTGTCAGCGCTTTGCGATCCGCCAGGCAAGCTGCAGATATACAGCCCTTACTTCGCACCGCGCTTCGACCGCATGCGTTTCGATATCGAGCGCCGCTACGGCCTGGCGCCGAACTACACGCGGTATATCGATCCGCATTCAGTTGAAGATGTGGTCGCCACGATTGCCGCTTTTGATCATGTGCTCGACTTCGAGCAGATCGTCGATGAAATTGCTCGTCTGGTGATCGATGATCGCCTGTTTCCGTTTTCTAGCGTGCCGCGCCTGCGCAGTTACGCGTACGCTGCGGACCTGCAGGAAGCGATGCCCTTTCTCACCGACTTCGATCGCCAGGTATTCGACCAGTGTCGTGAACATATTCTGCGCCCCGTTGGCGATACCCGCAGGGCCTATGCCAGCTATCGCGCGGCCTATTGCCAATCGGATGGGATCGCCCTGGATGTGCGCGCTTCGATGGAAATTGACTTGCGCAAGCCAATCGGGCTTGGATGGCACGATGCGGAACTGTCCGATCTGGGCCGGTTTTTCCGGTGGTCGGAAAATCAGACGCCCACCATCGAGATACCGATTGCCGAGGTCGGTACCTATGCGTTCTACGTCTATCTGCAGTTGGCCGGGCCTACATACGTGGAGGCGCGCGCCGGCCTCGAAGCGGGCGGCACTCGCGATCATGAGTACAACGACGAGGTCGCCGACGTCGTATGCCTGCACTGGACAGCGTACGTGCCGCATCCAGACTGGATGCAAGTGCAAATGCGGTTCAATCCAGCCAGCGACTCCGCCAGCGACTCCGCCACGACTGCGGACGAGCGGGTGCTGGGAGTAGTCCTTGGCTGTATTTACTTGAGGCGCCTCTCGTGAAGGCGGGCAAAGCCGCCAGGCTGACCGCGCAACAGAAACATCACTCCAGAAACTCTATGCGCCGCAACAGCACAGATAGCTGCCGTACATCCTGTGTGTCGGCGCGCTGTGTCTCCGCGGCCTCGAGACTGAAGTCGAAAAGCCCCATGGCGGGCGTT
>JANMGQ010000211.1:0-40686 GCA_031374735.1 Hyphomicrobiaceae bacterium
CAATAATTTTGGCCGTTGCTATCACATCCAACGACGTCATCCCGGAATGCGATTACGCGTCCTGCGTGATCGCATTCCGGGATCTTGACCTTGGTCCGCATGGCAAGAGTGCCTAACCACGACAGGTAAGGATCCCGGATATGCCGGTCGCGCCTCGACGCGACGGGCATTCCGGGATGACGATGATAGTTGGTCAGTCACAAATTTTGGCCGCCGGTATGAGCGCCAATGGCCCAGCACGCCGCCCTGGATCTACGGCATGTTACCGTGTCGTGCGGGAATGACACCCCCCGTTTCTCACGCAAACGGCCATTTTCAGCGAGCTTCGATACGGTTCGAGTCGGCGCGTGTGCCCTTTGTGTCGTGTTGGCAGGCAACGCCGCTCGGCCTCAATGTTCCTCGAGATCATGAGCGCCCGATGTCCGCACCCGCGCCTTCCGCAGCGCCGTCCAATGTGTTCCTTTATCCGTCGACCGGCCGGCTCCGATTTCTCATGCGCGCCGCTCGACACATCATGATCGTCGACGATCATGCGACGTACCCAGGCTTGCTGCTGGCAAACCTGAACATTCTGCACAACTACGCCTCCGAGATCGCGCTGACGAGATCTCTCGGCAAGGCCTTGGATGAGTTGCGCGACCGCCGTCCGGACTTGCTGTTTGTTGGCGATGCGCTCCGCCCCTACAGCTCGTTCAGTCAAGTCTGCCGCTATGTCCGCCAAACCGGCTACAGCGGTCCGATCATCGCTTGCGCCTCGATGTGTACGCGTGAGAAGCGGCAGAAACTGTTAGCCGATGGCGCCACGTACGTGCTTGATCGGCATGAGACGCATACGGCCGCGATCATTGATGTGCTGGAACACTGCTTCGCCGGCGACAGCCATCCCGCACCAACCCGCTGACGCGGGCCACCCGCCTTATCGGACGGACGCCAACACACTGCGGAGGCGGTCGTTCAACAGGGCACCGAGCCGCAGCGTGTTGAACGCGGCATGAGGCGCGGCTGCGTGCTTGGGAAAGCGCAAAGCGAACATGCGCAGGTCCTCGCGGGCATCCGCGTCGCGCCCAAGCAGCTTCAGCGACACGATCCGGGCTGCGGCCAAGTCGGCCTTGTCGCTGCGTGGCAGGCCGGCACCAACGGCCGCAGCCATCGCATCCTGACCAAGGCCAAGATGGCCAAGAAAGATCCCCAGATCCCAACACGTATCGCCTGGCAGAAGCTCTTTCATCGCTTTCGAAAGGGTGTCGAGCCCGTCACGAAAGGCACCCGACGTGATGAGCCGGAAACCGAACGCCGCTGCAACATCAGAGTTGAGCGGATTGAGCGCGACGGCGTTCCTACCCGCTCGAAGAGCAGGCTCGACTTGGCCGCTATTCCAGTAGGCAGCCATCATCGCTCGCTGCACGAGGGCGTTTCGCGGTGCCTCATTCGTTGCCTCTAGCGCAAGCCGCAATGCGGTCTCGGGCGGGGATGTCATATCAAATGGCGGCAAGTGCAGGTTGGCGTAGAATGATTTCGCAACGGGAGCCGCGCCACCGCCTTGAATCATCTGTGCGAGACAGGTCTTGGCGTACGCAACGACCGCGGGCTGGGTATCGCGAAAGCTGATCGCAAACCCACTCTTGACCACACAGGCGAGCCTTGGATCGAGATTTTCGCGCCCGGCAAGATGCGTGAGAATCACCCCTCGCTGTTGCAAAATGTGTCGCAAGATCTTGTTTGCCGACGGCTGCCGACCCTCCTTGGTCTCGATGTCGAGGTCCATGGCACTCGCCGTCGTCGCCCAGACGATCCGCTTCACAACCTCATCTGTCAGGCGCAGCGTCAGGTCCTTGCCATCCGGCGTGTCAATGATGGCAAGGGTCAGAATGGCGGCTCGGTCGAACTCGGACGGTGCCGGAGTTTCTTGCGCCACAGACAGGGTATCGAAGACGGCATAGGTCGAAAGCCCGCCCAGGATTGCCGACTTGAAGTGGCGCGCTTGCCCGTCCTGCCCGGCAAGCGCCTGAGAGGCGAACACGCGGATCTTGGGGCGCCAGATGTCAGGCTGCAGCACCACAGCCCCGAGGTTCAATTGGTCCCGGCGATCACGCGGGCCAAAGGCTCCCGAGAGGGCTGCAAAGGTGACCGACAGCGCAACAACAAGCAGCGCCGTTGTATGTGGCAGCCAGCGCCCGCCCCTTGCGCGCGCGAGGCCATAGAGCGACAGGCCGTCTTGCGATGTCGCGGTCTCCGACCTGAAGCCGGTGGACGGTGTTTCCGACGGCACTGTCGCCGTCGGGACCCGGGGCCCGACGTTGCGGTCATCTCTGTTCGGATCTTCTTGCGCAGGCGCCACGGCGAACTCCGCAACATATGACCCCTTGGTCAGCCTGATCCGAACGGGATCAGCGGCGCCTTCATCGTGGTAGTAGAGCTCCAGCGCTTGCCGCAGCCGGCCCATCTGGACACGCACAATCGGATCCTGAGAGGGATCGAAATCATCGCGCTTATCGAACACTTCGAGGCCGATCGCATAGCCCTTGAGGCTGCCGCCTCGGCCGTCGATCGTCTCATCAACGAGAAACTGCAGCAGTCGCGACAGGCGTGGACTGGTCTTGAATCGTGCCGATTGCAGGACGCAAGCCGCGGCCGCACGGGCCATTTCCCCAGAAACAATCATCTTTGACCTTGTTTTTGACGCGCCCATGCGTCGCGCGCCCCACGCACGGACAAAGGTCCACGCTCGGGTAACACACGCCGCAGGCACGCGGCCTCAATGGTAAGACGTCGAGGCCTCCAAGAGTGTTTGCGTCAGCCGGTCGGGGTTTCAGATGGATCGCGTCTCGTTTGCAGGGGGCGCGATCCCGTCTGGATAGGCTTGGAGATGGGTGTAGAGTTGGTATCCACAATCTTCCTACGCTTTATACAACCTTGTCGCCAAGCCAATCGCTGCGCACAACTGCATATCCAAACATCGGGCAATTCATTTATCTAGTTTTGGATCAATTGAAGATTGCATGCGCGCAGGTCCGACCGTCCGCATACAGCGATACGCGACACGGTAAAGTACCTTCCGGCCGGACGCGGCATTCGCCATTGCTCCATCACCTTGGTCCGGCACTGCACCGGCCGAGAGCGGACGAACATCGACGGGTACGTGGTGGCCTCGCCGGGTGCCCGTCGATGAGCACTCCCTCTTCGGTTGAACTGCACGCGACGAAAGTCGCATGACCACGGCACACCAGTATCCTGCGTAGCAATGGCTGCATCCGTGGCGTTGCGAAGATTGGTCTGTAACGCAGGACACACCCATGACCGCACTTCGGACCATCCCCGCGAGGGATGATCAAATGGTCTTGCAGCAGACACTGCTGACGGGGTTAGCCACCAACCTCTATCTGACCGCGCTGGCGCTTTGCCTCTCTAATCGGCTCGTCGAAACCGCTGACAGCAGTCTCATCACCGCCATCGCCCGCGCGTCCCCGCCCGAGATTGCCGACCCGCGCGACATCGCGTCTGCACTGGCGACGCTGCGGCTCGATCCCGATACGGCCGCCTTGTGTCTCGCCGTGATCGAACTTCAGGCCCGGGCGCGCCAGGAATTGGAGTTCCCGAGCGGCCCGCACCGCATCTTTCGGCCGACGCTCGGCAGCCACGCGGCGCTGCAGCGGCTGTGGCAATCAGCGGCCGAGAACGGCTTCCTGGTCTTGTCACGCATTCTCGCCGGCAGTGCCGCGCCGGCGCTTGCCATGGAGCGTCTCGGAGCTTCACGCACGAAACTCGCCAGCGCGATCGACGGGACTTGGATGTTGACGGCCGATGACATGGCCGGCGTGCTGCCGGTCTGGATCCGCCGCCGCCGACATACGCGCTATGCCAAATCTCTGCCGGTGACAGTCTGGGCACGAGATCGCCGCGAACGGGGCGAAGCCCTGGATGTATCGCAGGGCGGCGCGCTGCTGGTCCTGCGAGGTCAAATCGGTCGAGGCGAAAAGCTGCAGATCGAGTTCCGCGGTCGTGGGCTGATCGCCGCCATCGTGCAGTGGACACTCGATAGCCGCGTTGGGATCAAATTCGTCGATCCGCTGCATCCGTCGGACCCGCTGCTGCAGCCAGATCGCCCGTAATCCTTCAATTCAACCTGTAAAGCGCATGAATTTTGCGCGTGGAGACTCGTCGTGGACATTGCTGTCGCTTTTGCCTCAGGCCTCATCGTCGCCATCGGGCTGGTGTTGGTTTTTCTCGCAGCCTTGGGCCGCAACGTTGGCCCAGACGAGCAAGCCGTTTTCTCAGGCATCTCTGCCGAGGACGCGTATGACGCTGAAAGCGAGGACGACAGATCGTGGCCCGCTTCCGACGCAAGCCGCCGCGCAGGCCGCTGACATCATTGCTCGCCGAAAAGCGACCAAGCACGCACACGGCCAAGTAGCGTCAAATCATTGTTTTTAATGGTGGATGGGGTTGGGTTCGAACCAACGTAGGCATAAGCCAGTAGATTTACAGTCTACCCCCTTTAGCCGCTCGGGCACCCATCCAGTTATCCAGCCGCGGGGGATCGGCAAGACATCACGCCCGGCCGTTGCCGGCCGGGCGCTATAATCGGCTTATGATCGAGGATCGTCTCGTCTGTCAATGGCATTTCCAAGACTTGAAAATTCCGAGACAGCGATTGCGGCATCGACGCAAACGGCAGCGCATAGACACGCCAGCATAGCCCCAGCATAGCCCTAGCATAGCCCACGTCTGCAACGCGCGTGACAAAAAAACAGTTTGTCGCAGCGACCGCCGCTTACTTCCGCACCAACGTGCTGGACGCGACAGTCACGGCGCCTTTGTCGACGCCCACCCAACCCCATGCGAGTTTGTCGCCGGCCGACACCAGTGTGATGCTACCGTTGATGCAGGTGCCGCCTTGGGCAAGCCCGCCCTTGGTGATCGTCTCTGTGAAGAACGTGTAAGCACCGGAGCCGCCAACGCGGGTGAGTTTGCCTTCGCATTTGAGGTCGGGATAGGCGGTCACACCGCCAGCCTTCGTCACTGTCATATTCAAGACGTAGGGTTTTGGCGTGCCGGGCTGCTGGACGGTACCGCTCCAGGTGCCCTCCATTCCAATCTGCGGCGACTTTGCTTTTTGTTGAGACGATGCAGGAGGGGCAACCGCGACGCATGTGACCAGCATCACGCCGGCATAAATGAGCTTGAACGACATGTTTTCTCTCCAACACCAACAAGCCGATGTCGTGGTTCAAGCGGACATGGCTGTGGCGGCACAGGCCAGCACGTCATGATCGGCGTCAAGTGCTCACCCCTGCATTGGCTGCCCCTTCATCAGCCGTCGTCACGCCCCAAGCGAGCAATAACGCGTTCGGTCCTTGCCAGCCATCCGAGCTCGCGTAGGCTGCGTAGGCACGCTCGATCTCCGCCCACAGCGCCGGACGGCGGTCCGCGGCGATACGGTTGGCGAGAGCCATGATGGGGCCGGCAGACGTGCGCAGAAAATCGACGTAGTGGCGCGCGGTTGGAAGCGTCATGGGCGCGGCGATCGTGCGACATGACACGTGCGCAAAGCCTGCCTGCTCGAAGAGCGCCATGATCCACCGTCCAATCGCGCTGGCTTGCCGAATGTTCTTGCTTTTCCCTGAGAACATACAATAAACATGTGGCATGAAGATCGACCCCAACGCCCTCACGCCGGAAGAGCAGCGCCGCGGCCGCGGGGCGCGCTCGAACCGCTCCGGTCGCTACGAAACGGACGTCCGCGAGGCCTTTGATGACGGCTGGGGCGGCGACGACGACTTGCCGGCCTTCAAGACCGAGGTGTTCCGCGAGGAAGCCAAGAGCATCATCTCGACCAACGACAGCCCGGATATCTCGTTCGAGCAGTCGATCAACCCGTATCGCGGCTGCGAGCACGGCTGCATCTATTGCTACGCGCGCCCGACGCATGCGTATCTCGGCTATTCGCCGGGGCTTGATTTCGAAACCAAGCTGTTCGCCAAGGTCAATGCCGCCGAGGTCTTGGAAAGGGAACTGTCGAACCGGCGCTATATCCCAAAGACGATTGCGCTTGGCGCGGTGACCGACCCCTATCAACCCGTCGAGCGAGACTTGCGCATCACGCGCTCCATCCTCGAGGTGCTGGAAAAGACGCGTCACCCGGTCGGCATCGTCACCAAGTCCGCCGGCATCCTGCGCGACATCGACATCCTCGGCCGTCTAGCGGAACAGGGCCTCGTCAAGGTCGCCATGTCCGTCACCACGGTGGACCGCAAATTGGCCCGCGTGATGGAGCCACGGGCCGCAACCCCGCCGAAGCGCTTGGAGGCGATCGAAAAGCTCACAGCCGCGGGCGTGCCTGTCACAGTCATGGCGGCGCCACTGATGCCAGCCATCAACGATATGGAGCTGGATGCGATCCTGGAGGCGGCCCAGAAGGCTGGCGCAAAGGAGGCGGGCTACGTGCTGCTGCGGCTGCCGTTGGAGCTGAAGGTGCTGTTCCGCGAGTGGCTGGTCACCGAATTCCCTGATCGCGCCGACAAAGTCATGCACCTCTTGCAGTCGATGCATGGCGGCAAGGACTACTCGGCGGCCTTCGGCGTGCGCCAGCGGGGGACAGGCCCGTATGCGGACCTGATCGCCAAGCGCTTCCGGCTGGCAACGACGCGCCTCGGCTTGAACCTGCGCGGTCGGTTGAAACTGCGCACCGACCTGTTCGTGCCGCCCGAGCGCAACGGGCAGATGCGACTGGTGTGATCAGGCAGCACAGCGCACATCGTGGAGAGCATCTGCCCTGCAATCTGCCCTCTTGCCTGGCAGCGCATTCTTCGCGACCGTCGCGACGCTCACCCAAGCACGAGGCCCACATGCTGCCGACCTACACCATTCTGCCCGCCCCCGAGATCCACGAGATCGTCTCGGGCCTGCGCTTTCCGGAAGGGCCCGTGTGGATGCCGGACGGGTCGATCGCGCTGGTCGAGATCGAGGCGAAGCGGCTGACGCGCGTGACGATCGACGGCAAGAAAAGCACCATCGCTCAGATGACCGGTGGCCCGAACGGCGCAGCGCTCGGCCCCGACGGCATGCTCTACGTCACCAACAACGGCGGCTTTTCGTGGCGCGAAGCGCCCGAGGGACTGTTCCCGACCTTTCAGCCACCGGACTATTCGGGTGGGCGCCTTGAGCGCGTCGATCCCATGACCGGCAAAATCGAGGTGCTTTACACGGCCTGCGATGGGCGTGGATTGCGCGGCCCCAACGACCTCGTCATCGACGCACACGGCGACATCTACTTCACCGATCTCGGCAAATCGCGCCCAACCGACATCGACCGCGCCGGTGTCTACTATGCCAAGCGCGACGGCTCCCTCATCAGACAGATGGCTGGGCCGACATTGACCGCCAACGGCTGCTCGCTTTCACCCGACGGCAAGGCGCTCTACTTTGCCGAGACGGAATCCGCGCGCGTATGGGCCATCGATCTCAATGGTCCCGGCGACGCGAAGCGCGCCCATTTCCCCTCGCCGAACGGCGGTCGTTTCATTGCCCAGGTCGGCGGGCGCTATCAACGCTTCGACAGCATGGCTGTCGATGCCGCGGGCAACATCTGCGTGGCGACACTCATCAACGGCGGCATCACCGTCATCAGTCCCGACGGGCAGACCATCCGCTTCATACCTATGCCCGACATCATGACGACCAACATCTGCTTTGGCGGCAAAGATCTCGCGACGGCCTATGTGACCCTGTCTGCCGGCGGCCGCCTCGTCTCATTCGACTGGCGCAAAACGGTCGGGACGGTCGGCTTGAAACTCAACGACGGGATCGCTTGATCACATGCCCCACGCAAACTCTGCCGGCGCGCGCATCTTCTGGCGCGAGGCCGGCTCCGGCGCCCCGATCGTGTTCATTCACGAGTTCGCCGGCGACCATCGCAGCTGGGACGATCAGTTGTCGCACTTTGCGCGCGGCTGGCGTTGCGTGACCCTGTCGGCGCGGGGCTATCCTGGCTCCGACGCACCGGCCGATGTAGGCGCCTATGGCCAGCCGCAGTTCAACGCCGACGTGATTGCGGTCATGGATGCGGCGGGCATCGACAAGGCCCACATCGTTGGCCTCAGCATGGGCGGCTACACGGCGCTGATGCTTGGGCTTGAGCACGCGGACCGCTGCCTCTCGATCGTTTCGGCGGGTGCTGGTTCGGGTTCGGCCAAGGCGACGCGCGAGACATTCATCGCCGACTGCCGCGCCAACGCGGCGCATTTCGAGACAGCCGGCAAGATCGACGCCGAAACGATGGGCCGCAGTGCGACGCGCATTCAACTGCACAACAAGGACCCGCTCGGCTGGCAACGCTTCGTCGCGCATCTGGCTGAGCATCCCGCGCACGGTGCGGCCAACACCCTTCGCAAAGTACAGTCGACGCGCCCCTCGCTCTACGATTTCGAAACCGGTTTCGCCACCTCGAAACTGCCGACGCTGTTGATCGTCGGGGATGAGGACGAGCCGTGCCTGGACGTGAACCTGTGGCTCAAGCGGCTGATGCCCGTGGCGCAACTCGCGTTCCTGCCCGGCACGGGCCATGCCGTCAGCCTGGAGGAGGCGCCGCTGTTCAATGCGCTGGTCGAGCGCTTCATCGTCTCGGTCGAGCGCGGCACGTGGCGCCCGCGCGATCCGCGCGCCAAGGTCGGCGGGATCACGTCGCTGTTTCCGCACACATGAGGGAACTGCCAAGGTGCCAGTTGGTCGTTACCGCTGTCGCCCGACGAATACCGTGTTCGACGGGATGTCCAGATTGCTACATGGCCAGGTAGCGCCGCCGAATCTCGTCATTGGCCTTGAGGTTCAGGATGGTGTCTCGGTGCACGATCTGGCCTTTGTCGATGACGATGGCGTCGGACGCGACGCCGAGACAGAAGTGCATGTTCTGCTCAGCCAGCAGGATCGTGGCGCCCGTCGCACGCAGCTGCCGCAACAGTTCGCCGATGCGCGAGACGATAATCGGCGCGAGACCTTCGCTGGGTTCGTCGAGCAGCAGCGCGACGGGGTTGCCCATCAGCGTCCGCGCGATCGACAGCATCTGCTGCTCTCCACCCGATAGCCGGCCGGCCATGCGGCTCTTCAAAGGTACCAGCAGCGGAAACACGTCGTAGACGCGGTCCAGTGTCCAGGCGTCTTCTCCGTTTGGCCCCGTCTTAGCGCCTATCAAGAGATTGTCGTCGACGCTGTGCTCGGGAAACACCTGCCGATCCTCCGGCACATAACCGAGCCCGATCCGCGCGATATGAAAGGGCTGTCTGCCGGCCACCTCCTGCCCGAGAACCTTCACCGATCCTTTGCCAGGCGGTGCCAAGCCAGCGATGGCCTTCATGGTGGTGCTTTTGCCGGCGCCGTTGCGGCCGAGCAATGCCACGGTCTGCCCCTGCAGCACTTGGAAGCCGACACCAAACAGGATCTGGCTTTTGCCGTAGTAGACGTCCAGACCGGACACCTCGATGATGGGAGCCGTGCTCATGCTGCGTTCGCCCCATGATCCGTGCCGAGATAGGCTTCAATCACCTGCGGGCTGTTGCGGATCTCGTCGGGCGTGCCTTCGGCCAGGACGCGTCCGTAGCAGAGCACGCGGATCGACGGGGCGATTTTGAAGACAATGTCCATGTCGTGCTCGATGAAGACAAGGGTCATCTTTTCCGTCTCCCATAGCTGGTAGACGCGATCGATCATGCGCCAGCGCTCATCGGGGCCCATACCCGCGGTCGGCTCATCCAGCAGCAGCACGCGCGGCTCCAGGACAAGCGCCAGCGCGATGTCGAGCAGCTTGTGGTCGCCATGGGAAAGATTGGCTGACAGCACGTGCATCTTGTCGGCAAGGCCAAGCATGCCGGCGACGTGGCCGACCTTGTCTCGCGTCCTCGGCAACGGAAACCGTTGCCACAAGTTAGCCGAGTGGCCCTGATGCGCACCGATCGCGCCGAGGAGCGTTTCCTCGACAGTGAGCGACGGAAAGATCTTGGCGATCTGGAACGCACGCCCGATGCCGGCAGCGATGATCTCGGCACGGTTCCGGCCAACCAGGTTCTTCCCATCAAGCATTACCTCGCCCGCGTCGGGTACGAGGCCGCCGCTGATCAGATTGAAGAACGTACTTTTGCCGGCGCCGTTGGGGCCGATGATGGCCGTCAGAGAGCCGGTCGGAAACCCCAGCGTGACGTCGGAGATGGCGGCGACACCTCCAAAAGACTTGGAAAGTTTGTTGACCTGAAGCATCGCTCAGTCCCCTTCGCCGATCATGAGCGGGCTTCAGCGGCTTGCTTGCCAACTGCGCCTTCGCGGCGGGCGCGCCACCAATCGGCGGCGAAATCCGTGACGCCTTTCTTGAGGCCGAGCGCGAACACGAGAATGACGATGCCAAGTGCAAGGCCATGATGTTCCGTGCGGCGGGTCACGACATCATTCAGGAGCGAGAGAATGATGGCGCCAGCCGTCGGCCCGATGAAGGTGGAAATCCCGCCCATCATGATCATGAAGATGCCTTCGCCCGACATCGTCCAGTTGGAGAATTCGGGGTAAGCGCCCGAGACGAACAGCGCCATGATGACACCGCCAAGTGCGGCAAAGACTCCTGCGATCACGAAGGCCATCAGGCGGACCAGGTAGACGTTGATGCCAAGGAAACTCGCCCTGTCCGTGTTGTCTCGGATCATGCGCAGCGTGTAGCCGAACGAGCTTTCCGCGATGTGGCGCATGATCAGCAAACATACGGCCAGCATCACAATAGCGAAGACATAGAGATGCAGGGGATTTGCCAGGTTTATGCCGAGGAACGGCGGACGCGGTATGCCACCCTGCAGGCCTTGGTCGCCACCGGTCAGCGGCACCCAGGCGATGATGAGGCTATAGATCAACATCTGGAACGCGAGTGTGATGAAGGAAAAATAGATGTCCTTCAGTCGAATGCAGATGGCGCCGATGACCAAGGCGAGCACGGCGGTGGAGGCGACTGTGATCAGGATCGCCAGTGGGATGGGCAATGCCAGCCGCTGCATGACGAGCCCGAAGCAATAGGCGCCAAATCCGAAGAACATGCCATGTCCGAAAGACACCATTCCGGCATACCCAACAAGCAGATTAAGCGACGTGGCGAAGATGGCGTAGGCGGCCACGCGAATGGCGAAATCCGTGACGGCGGGGCTGGGCCAGATCACGCGCAGCAGGATCAGGGCGGCAACGGCGGCAACCGCGATGATCACGTCCCGCTTCAGGGTCGGCCGGCCTGCAAAGAGGCGAGACGGCGCGTTGAGGGTTTCATTCGACATCGCCTTAGGCCTCCTTGCCGAAGAGGCCGCTCGGCTTGAGGACCAGGATGACCGCCATCAGCAGGAACATCAGACCTTCAACGAACAGCGGGAATCCAATGGAGCCGTACGAGCGCACCATCCCAACCAGGATTGCGCCAACGAGCGCGCCGACAATCGACCCCATGCCGCCGATGACAGTGACGATGAAGCTCTCGATCAGAATCGAAAAACCCATGCCTGAGACGAGGGAGCGGACCGGCACTGCGAGTGCTCCGGCAAGGCCAGCGAGGAGTCCGCCGAGAGCAAAGACCGAGGCGTAGACGAGCCCGGTGTTGATGCCCAGCGCTGACACCATTTGCGGGTTGACCGCGGCGGCGCGTACGACTTTGCCGAAACGGGTGTAGCCGATGATCAGCCACAGCCCGATGCCGATCAGGACAGTCATGCCCATCAGGAAGAGATAGAACACGGGGACTACGCCGCCCGCGATGAACAGCGGTGGACGGCGGAAGTAATCGGGCATGCCCATGGATTTGAATTCAGGCCCCCAGACGATCTTCACGACATCATCGAGGATCAGGATGAACGCGTAGCAGACGAGCAACTGCATGAGGACATTGCCGCCATAGACACGGCTCATGAAGAACCGCTCGAACACAACTGAAAACAACGCGACGCCAAGTGCTGCGCCAAGGATGGCTAACGCGTAACTACCCGTCACGTTATAGACGGTGAACGCGAAATAGGCGCCCATCATGTAGAAGGAGCCGTGTGCGAAGTTGACGACATTCAAGACGCCGAAGATCAACGTCAGGCCGGCTGCGACGAGAAACAACAGTAGGCCGATGATCAGGCCGCTCGTCGTCTGCGTCACAAGACACGAGGGCGATACGAGGCAGGCGCCAAGCGCATTAAGATCCAATTGTCACCTCGGAAGATTGAGCGGCCGCCAGAAATCGCTTTCGGCGGCTTGATCAATGCGGGCAGCGCGGCGCGGTCACTGGGACGCGCGCCGCGGTGTCTATTTCAGATGTACCCGTTCTTTTTCTTCCACGCCGTTTCGAGATCGAGGATCTTTGCCCAATCGCCCGGCGTGACCTCGGGCACGTACGGCTCCTGGGCGATGGTCGTGCCCCAGCCGATGGCATAGCCGATCACTGTCTGGTCATCGGCGCGCATCGTCATCGTGCCGTCCTGGCCGAACTCGGATTCGATCTTGAGGCCACGCAGGGCCTCAGCGATCTTTTTGCCGTCAGCCGAGTTGGCTTTCTTGGAGGCAGCGGAGAGGAACTGCATGCCCGCCGCGTTTTCCCACGACCAGTTGGTGGGATACTCCTTGTACTTGGCACGGTAGTCATCTCCGTACTTGGCATTCCGCTCTGTCTTCGGGAACGTCTTGATGTAGCGGTTGCCCGAATGGATGCCCTTTGGCAGGTTCTTCACGACCGTGAGTGCTGTGTAATCCGCCATGTTGATGGCGAACACTTCCATCTGCCCGAACATGGCATAGATGCTCGCCTGATCGATCCACGAGGTCAGATCGCCACCCCACAGACACGAGTACAAAGCTTGCGGCTTGGCTTGCAGCAACTTCGTGATCACCTCGGTGTAGTCGGGCTGGAACAGCTTCGGCCAGGTCTCGGTCGTGACCTCCACCGCGGGATTGAACAGCTTCAGATACTCGACGAACAGCTGCGTTGAATCTCGGCCGTAGGCGTAGTCCGGCGAACAGGTTGCCCAGGTCTTCAAGCCCTTGGCCTTTGAGATCTGCGCCGCATATTCGCCGCCGGCGATGGAGTCGTGAATGCCCTGCCGGCAAGCCCGGAAGGCGCTGGGCACGCGGATCTTGGGATCGGCCGTCAGCGACGACGTTTCCGAGCAGGTGTGGATACACAGCACGCCGAGGTCCTTCACCACCTCTTGCACGGCGAACGAACCCGACGAGGCTTCAGCGTCGATGAGAATTTCGCAGCCATCGGAATTTACAAGTTCCCGAGACACGCGCGCCGCTTCCTGCGGCTGTCCCTTGGAATCGCGGATCACCATCTCGATCGGGCGACCGGCAAGCCCGCCTTGGGCGTTGATTTTCTCGACTTCCATCATGACGGCGTTGCGCGACGAGGTGCCGAGCTGCGCCACGCGACCCGACAGGATCGTCGGCATGCCGATCTTGATGACTTTGGCTTGGGCGCCCGCGATATGGGGTGCGGCGAGCACTGCCGCGGCGCCCGTCGCTGCTCCCCTGATGACGCTGCGGCGGTCAACGGCCTTGCGCAAGTTGGACACTCAATCCTCCTTCGTTGCAGCTGACGGCTGTCTTTGCGACAGCTCTCTCGACAGCTCTGACGTTTCCTACACGTTCATCTTGTGCGGCGCCCGCGCGAGCGTCAATGGCGGAATGCCCCGCGAGAATGGCTGCTATGCCGTAGCCGTCTATAGTTTACGGCGATACTGAAGGCTGCTTTGCGCCGGGCTTCATTGGTGTGTCGCACACAATGGACATCTTGAGTGCGATCGGTGATTCTTTCGCCCGAGCACGGATTGCCGAATGCCCGGACCAAATGAGGACTCGATGACACGGATTGCCCGGGGCGCACTTTCCAACCGGTATCGTATCGGTTTCGATATCGGCGGCACGTTCACCGATTTCATTCTTCAGGACGGGGAAGCGGGTACGGTGCGTCTGCACAAGCGGCTGACGTCGGCGCATGACCCGGCCGAAAGCGCGCTGATCGGACTCGATGAGATCGTTGCCGCCGCAGGGCTGAAACTCGCCGATGTCGCGGAAATCGTGCACGGCACGACGCTGGTCACCAATGCGATCATCGAACGGCGCGGCGCCAAGCTGGGTTTGATCACCACGCAGGGTTTTCGCGATATTCTAGAAATGGGGACCGAACAGCGGTACGACATCTACGATCTGTTCCTGACGTTTCCCGAGCCTCTGGTGCCGCGCCATCGACGGCTCGAAGTTGCCGAGCGGCTGGATCGGCGCGGCGCGATCGTCACACCGATTGACGAGGGCAACGTGCGCGACGCACTTGACCGGTTCGTCTCAGCGGGCGTCGAGGCGGTGGCGGTCTGCTTCCTGCACTCGTATGCCAATGACGCACACGAACGCCGCGTGGCAGCTCTCGCGCGTGAGCGGCATCCGCAGTTGGCCTCGTCTCTGTCGTGCGATGTCGTCGCTGAGCTCGGCGAATACCAACGCTGCGTAACAACCTGCGCCAATGCCTACGTGCAGCCGCTGATGGCGCGCTACGTTGCGCGACTTGGCCGTGATCTGCGCAAACGCGGTTTTGCAGGCGATCTGCGTCTGATGCACTCGGGTGGCGGGTTGGTCTCGCCGGAGACGGCCGCGACGGTGCCGATCCGACTGTTGGAATCTGGCCCCGCCGGTGGCGGCCTGGCGACGGCGCTGTTTGGGCGGCTCGCTGGTAAGCCTGATGTGATCTCGTTCGACATGGGCGGGACGACCGCCAAGGCCTGTCTCGTCGAGCACGGCCGCACAGAGATCGCGCCAATGATGGAGGCCGCGCGGGTGCACCGCTTTACCCGCGGTTCGGGCCTGCCGATCAAGGCGCCGGTCATCGACATGATCGAAATCGGCGCCGGCGGTGGCTCGATTGCGCGCACCGATGAAGTCGGTCTGCTGCGCGTCGGGCCGCACTCGTCGGGCTCGGCGCCAGGACCTGCGTGCTACGGCAATGGCGGCACGCAGCCGACTGTCACCGACGCCAATCTCGTGCTTGGTTTCTATGATCCGACGTTCTTTCTGGGTGGCAAGATGCGGCTCGATGTTGCGGCCGCGCGCAAGGCGCTGGAGGCAGTCGCCGTGCCGCTCGGGCTGTCTATCGAAGCCGCGGCCCAGGGCATCCACGCCGTTGTCACGGAAAGCATGGCGGCTGCCGCCCGCGTGCATCTGGTCGAGAAGGGCAAGGACCCGCGCGTCTATGCCATGGTCGGGTTCGGTGGCGCAGGGCCAGCCCACGCAGCCGGCGTTGCGCGTGCGCTCGGCGTTCGCGAGGTGATCATTCCACCGGCATCTGGCGCTGCGTCCGCTCTCGGCTTTTTGACCGCGCCCCTGTCCTTCGAAACGGCACGCTCACGCATCATCGCCTTTGAAGGCGGCTTCGACGCCGCCGGTCTCAACACGTTGCTCGCACAGTTGGAGGCGGAGGGACGTGCCCAGCTGAGTGCGGCTGATGTCGACCCCGCCAGCGTGCGCGTCGAACGCATCGCCGACATGCGTCTCGTCGGACAGATGCACGACATCGCGGTGCCGCTGCCTGACGGCCAGTTGAGCGACGCGGCGATCGGCGATATCCGGCGCGCCTTCCACCACGTCTATGCGACCCGCTATGCCGAGGTGCCGGCAACGGCGCGCTTCGAAGGGTTAAATTTCCGCGTCCGCGTGAGTGCGCCGGAGCCGCAGGTCCACATCAACGGCGCGGTTAATGGCGACGGCAGTGCCGTTAAAGTGAAAGGGCGTCGCAAGGCCTGGTTTGACGGCCGCTTTCACGACGTCTCGGTTTGGGATCGCTACGCGCTGGTCCCAGGCGATCGCATCGAGGGACCTGCCATCGTCGAGGAGCGTGAAGCAACCACCACCATCGGCTCGGGCGATCGTATCGACGTTGATGCCAGCCTCAATCTGCGCATTGCCGTGCATGTGCCGGATGCTCCGGCCGCGCGCATCACAGCTGAGACGCCGCTCGCTGACGCCGTCCGCTTGATCGAGAGTGACCCGGTATCGCTCGAGATCATGTGGAGCCGCCTGGTCAATGTGACCGAGGCTGATCCCGGTGTTCATCGGGCTCTCGATGCTTGTGTTCATCATCGGCCGTATTCTGCCGGGCGATCCGGTGCAGCTGGCGGCTGGCCCGCACGCCACCAAGGACGAGATCGCGGCGCTCGCCAAGGAGTTCGGCCTCGATCAACCTCTGGCGATGCAATACCTGACCTACGCCAAGGGCCTCGCAGTCGGCGATTGGGGACGCTCGATCCAATCGCGGCAACCGGTGCTGGCCGATCTCAAGGCCTTTCTGCCGGCAACGCTCGAACTCGTCTTTGCTGCCATGTTCGTGGCTGTGGTCGTCGGCATCCCCATGGGCTTGATCTCGGCGGTCTATCGGGACCAATGGCCGGATGTGGTCTCGCGCGCGGTGTCGCTTGGCTCCGTATCAATCCCGCGCTTCTTCCTCGGCCTGTTGCTGCAGTTGGCTTTTGCGATGTGGCTCGGCTGGCTGCCGCTTGGTGGGCGTATCCCGATCATCCTGTCGCCGCCGCCGTTTTGGACCGGCTTCTACAGTATCGACACACTGATTGCGGGCGATCTCGCGGGCTTTGGTCTGGTGTTGCAACACATGTTGATGCCCGCCATCGCGTTGTCGCTTTCGCCACTCGCGACCATCACGCGCATGATGCGCGCCTCGACGCTTGAAGTGCTCTCCCAGGACTATGTCCTGACCGCCCGCGCGCTCGGCCTGTCGCAGCGCCTGATCGTGTTCAAGTACGTGCTCAAGAACGCGCTGTCGGCCAGCCTGACTGTCATTGGTCTGTATTTCGGCTGGTTGCTCGGCGGCACCGTCCTGGTCGAAACCGTGTTCGATTGGCCGGGCATCGGGCTCTACGCGACCAAGGCGATCACATCGCAAGATTTCATGCCCATCATGGGCGTGACGCTGTGCATCGGGTTGCTGTTTGTCACGGTCAACCTGCTTGTCGATCTCGCCTACGGCCTCGTCAATCCGAAGGTGCGGCTGACATGAGCACGCTAGCCATGATGCCCCTGATCTCCCCAGCTGTCGATGAACTCCGGCAGCAAGGCAATCGCGGCAAAGATCATTGCAATCGTGAATGTCTTGGCGTTCTTGTCGATCATCTCGATCGCGAAAGGCTTCGCGACCACCAGCGAAACTGCACAGATCGGCAGCATGGTCATGCTGATGCCTTCACCGAACGCAAATGCCAGTGTCGACGCGTGCCAAACCGGCTTTCGACCGTGATACCAACGGGTGCAAATGGTCATGATCAGGCACAGAGCGCCGACCAGAAACGGCAACGTCTCATACCACGGCGTGCCATCGATCTCGAAAAGCCTCACGTCACCGCCCCCCGGCGCTCCCCGACCATCGCAAGTTCAAAGGAACAGATGCACCGCCGAAACCACGATGAGAGCGTAGGCCAATGTGAGCTGTGCCCCGTAGAGAACACGCTTCAAAAGTTCGAGGTGGCCCCGACGTCTCGGCTCAAGGCCAGCTGTGGCAACAATGGCTTTTCCGGCGTTCATTCAACTGCACCCAGTATTGAGGCGGCTTTCATTTTTTCACCACAACCGCTGGTGTTTGGCAATCAAAAAAGGCTCGCCTCCACCCCGACCGCTGCAATCACCGGGAGGCCACATGTCTGACCTGGTGCAAGACATCGACCGGTCCAGCCCGTGGGCGGCGCGGCGGGACGCCTGGAAGCGCGGGCTGTATCGCTTCCGTGGCTCCACGCTGTCGCCGGTCGGGCTCGGCATCTGCCTGTTCCTGCTGCTTGTCGCCGCGATCGGGCCTTACATCGTGCCGTATCCTGAGCATGTCACCGGCGGCATTGCCCCGCGCCTGCGCTTCCAGCCGCCATCGCTGAGGTTCCTGTTCGGTACCAACGAACTCGGACAGGATGTGTTCTCACTTGTCGTCGCGGGCACGCGTGTGTCGCTGTTGTGCGGTTTGGCGGTGGTGTTTGTCGGCGCCACGGTCGGTACGTTGCTTGGCGCCATATCGGGATACTTCGGCGGCTGGATCGACGAACTGATCATGCGGCTGACGGATTTGAAGTTGACCATTCCTGGTCTTATCCTCGCTATGGCCGTCGCTGCGGCGCTCGGCCCCGGCATTGTCAACATGATCATCGCCGTGTCGTTGTCGTGGTGGCCGGGCTTTGCGCGCCTTGTGCGCGGTGAAGTGCTGGCCAAGAAGGAAGAGGTGTTCGTGCTGGCGGCCCGCGCCCTAGGCGCGTCGCATTATCGTCTGCTGCGCTATCACATCCTGCCCAACATCTTTGGACCCGTGATCGTGAAGATGTCGCTGGACATGGGCTTTGCCATTCTCACCGTCGCAGCGCTCGGTTTCATCGGCATCGGCGTCAAGCCACCGACACCGGAGTGGGGCTCGCTGCTGGCCATCGCGCGCGGCTACATGCCGGAATACTGGTGGACCGCCATGTTCCCGGGGCTCGCGATCTTCCTCGCCGTGTTCGGCTTCAACCTGCTCGGCGACGGCTTGCGCGACGTGCTCGATCCGAAATCGAGGCGGTGATCATGGCGCTGCTTGAGATCCGCGATCTGCATTTGTCGATGCGCAGCTACGACGGCGAGGCGCATGTGCTCGACGGCATCAGTCTGACGCTGGAGCGCGGGCAGATCCGCGGGCTCGTTGGCGAAACAGGCTGCGGCAAGTCGCTGACGGGCCTGTCCATCTCCCGCCTCGTCCCGACACCGCCGGGTCGCTATAGCCGCGGCAGTATCGTTTTCGATGGCCAAGACCTGATGCAGCTCGATGACCGCGCTATGCGAGTGTTGCGTGGCCGCCGCATCGGCATGATCTTTCAGGACCCGACCACCAATCTCAATCCGGCCTTTCGCGTCAGCGAGCAGATGATCGATGTGGCCCTACATGCCGGCGCAATCGATCCTGACGTGCTCGAGGTGGCGGCCTCGGCGTCCGCGCGCCAGCGGCGTGTGGCGGCGCGCCAACTCGCCGTTGCCATGCTGGGCAAGGTCGGTATCCGCGATCCAGAGGCGCGCGTGGACGACTATCCGCACCAGTTCTCCGGCGGCATGCGCCAGCGTGTTCTGATTGCCATGGCGCTGATCGGCCGGCCCGATGTGTTGATCGCGGATGAACCTGCGACGGCATTGGATGTGACGGTGCAGGCGCAGATCCTGACGCTGATCAAAGGGCTGGTGACCGAGTTTCAACTCGGCGTACTGCTGATCACGCACAATCTTGGTGTCGTTGCGCAGACCTGTTCGCATGTGTCTGTCATGTATGCCGGCAACATCGTCGAAGATGGACCAGCGCGCTCCGTGTTCACCGATCCGCGCCATCCCTATACGCGGGCACTTCTGGAAGCCCTGCCCCGCGCCGACACCGCGCGCGGCGCGTTGAAGGGATTGGCCGGTTCTGTACCGGATCTCATTCGCCCGCCGCCCGGATGCCGTTTTGCGCCACGCTGTGCGCGCGCCGTGACGGTTTGCTCCGTGACCAAACCGCAGCCCGTTGCAGTCGGGCCGCAACATATTGCGGCTTGCCTTCGCCTGCTGGAGGTGCCGACATGACCCTGCTGCGTGTCGAGCATGTGCGCAAAACCTATCGGCCGAACCGACGCGGCGCCGAAGTCGTGGCACTGGATGACGTCTCGCTCTCCATTGCGCGTGGCGAGTGCCTCGGTGTTGTCGGTGAATCGGGTTCCGGAAAATCGACGCTGACGCGCCTTGTGCTGGCGCTCGAAGCGCCAACGTCAGGCCGCATCAGCTATGACGGACGCGATCTCGCGACGATCCCGCCGGCAGAGTTGCGCGCGCTGCGCGAGAAGATGCAGATCGTGTTCCAGGACCCCTATGCGTCGCTCAATCCACGCATGAGCGTGCACGACATTATCGCCGAACCGTTGGTCATTCACGCCGATCGCCGCCCCATGACGCCGCGCCAGCGCAGCGCGCGCGTGCTGGATCTGCTGACAACGGTCGGCTTGAAGCGCGAACATCTGTGGCGTTATGCGCATGAGTTTTCCGGCGGCCAGCGCCAACGCATCTGCATCGCGCGCGCACTCGCACTCGAGCCCGAATTTCTCATTCTTGACGAGCCGACGTCGGCCCTGGACGTGTCGGTTCAAGCGCAGGTTCTGAACATGCTGCAAGAGCTGCAACAGCGCCTGAAGTTGACCTATCTGTTCAACAGCCATGATCTCGGCGTGATCCGCTACATGGCGGATCGCGTGACGCTCTTGCAGCTCGGCCGCGTGGTCGAAACCGGCGCAACCGAGCCCATCTTCCGCTCGCCGCAGACCGACTACGCGCGGACATTGATCGCCGCAACGCCGAGCCTCAGTTTCGGCGCGTAATATAAACCCACGTGCAAGACTATTGCTCGTTGCCGTTTTTCACACGGCGCATATACAAATTCGCATGAGCGAAATGGATTGGAATCAGGCTCGGGCCTTCTGTGTCACGGCAGCCTCGGGTTCACTATCAGCGGCGGCGCGCAAGCTCGGTTTGACGCAGCCGACGTTGTCGCGCCAGGTCGCCGCACTGGAGGCTGCGCTCGGAGCCACGCTGTTTGAGCGGCTCGGCAAACGGCTCGTTCTGACGGATGCGGGCCTCAGTCTCGTTGAACATGCCCAGGCCATGTCGACGGCTGCGGAAGCCATGGCGCTGGCTGCCGCCGGCAAGTCTCGAGACATCGCGGGTCGCGTCACCATCAGCGCGACGGATGCGGTGTCGGCCTACCTGCTTCCGGGCCTACTGGCTCGCGTGCGCGTGATCGCTCCGCAGATCACCCTGGTCATCGTCGCCTCCGACTCAATCAGTGACCTCAGAAAGCGCGAGGCCGACATTGCCATCCGGCATGTGCGTCCGACCGAGCCTGAACTCGTTGCCAAGCGCGTGGGAGAGATGACGGCCCACTTCTATGCAGCCGAAAGCTGGATTGCCAAGCACGGCAAGCCGGAGAGTGTGGCGCAACTCTGCGCCTTCGAGGTACTCGGGTTCGAGCCCGTTGAACAATTTTCGGGGCACCTGCGTGCCGCTGGCATACCCATCGCGGCGGACCAGTTCCGTATCGTCTCCGATAACTCGGTGGTGCTTTGGGAGATGGTCCGGCAAGGCATGGGCATTTGCATGATGCTGAGGGAAATAGCTGAACGCATGCCCAACATCGTCCGGTTGCTGCCGGAATTGCCGGGTACGTCCGTGCCGGTCTGGCTGGTCAGTCACCGCGAGTTGCACACGAGCCGGAGGGTCCGCCTGGTGTTCGATCTGCTGGCGGAGGAACTTGGTCGCCGCTGCGGCAAGGCGTCGGGATCCTCATGAGCGGTGAACGGCTGTGGCCTGTCGCGGGCTCAGACGCGCTGCAACACGAGCGTCGACCAGCCCGTTCGATCGGCGCGGCGCACCATGCGGAATCCGGCTGCACGATAAGCTGCCGTCACCTGCTCTGCCTGCGTGACCAGCAGGCCTGAGAGGACGGCGATGCCACCGACAGCCAGGCGGTGCCGGATATCGCCGGCCAGCGCGATCAACGGCCGGGCCAGGATATTGGCAACGATCAGATCAAATGCCGGCCCCTGGTGCAGCAGCGGGTGCTGAAATCCAGCCGACACGACAACCCGGACACGTCCACCTGCTCCGTTGAGACGCGCATTGTCCCGCGCCACATCAACCGACGTCGGATCGATGTCGCTGGCAAGGATGGCCGCCCGGGGCATCAAGCGGCTGGCCGCAATGGCGAGCACGCCCGAGCCGCAACCAAGATCGAGCACACGACGCGGCTTCATGACATGGGCGAGCCGGCCGAGTGCTTCGAGACAGCCGTGGGTCGTTTGGTGATGCGCTGTGCCGAAGGCTTCGCCCGCGTCGATGAGGATGGCGCCCCGGCGACGACCAACGCGCGCCGAGTCGTGACTGCCGTGGACGATGAATGGACCAGCTTCCACTGGCGGCAGCGCAGCTTGCGAGAGCGCCACCCAGTTCAGATCGGGTACGTCTTCTATGCGCGGGGTCGATGTGCCCGTAACGCCCATGGAGGCGATCGCCTCAGCCAGCGCGACAAGGTCTGGCGCTTCATCGAAATAGGCGTCAATGCGATAGGTTGCAGGCGCGCCGGCCTGCGCCACCTCGAACAGAGAGAGTGCATTGGGCGGCGGGTCGAGGGTTTCCTCGATCAGGCCCGCAACCGTGCGCGCGGCGTCTCGCTCCACGACGTCGATGACAACTTTGATCTGAGTGGCGGTTGTGTGTGTGTCTGCACCGTTGCCAGACGCCATACTGCTCGTCGTCATGAAGCCTGGTCTTTCGGGACCTGGTCTTTCGGAACCTGGGCTTTCGGGTCCTCGGCGTCGAATTCCTCGCCCTCGTCTTTCGCTTGCAGCTCAACCAGCGTGTCGAGATAGCCATCCCAGAGCTTGTCGATGCGCAGTGCTGCCTCGCCCGGCGGCAGGGCGACCAGCGTGCCGTCAGGGGCTTCCGTCACGATGCCGTCGGCCATCAGGCGTTCAAGCGCTTCGGAGACGTCGAAGTTGATCTCGCGCTCGTACGTGCGCAGCAGATACAGTTCGATGGCCTCGTCGACATCCTTCAATTGGCTGCGCTTCACGCTCTCCTTGGCCAGCACGGCGTAGAGCAGCATCTCTTCCTTGATGTCCTCTTCCGCGGCGCGGTCGGCGAGCTTTGTCATGGCGCCGCGGTTGTCGGCCATGGCGTGGAAGTAGAGGCTCTGCGCCATGGTCACCATGTACTTGTTCTTGGTATTCACGACGTTCATGACTTGGCGAAACACGACGCCGCCGAGGCCCACGGCTGCAATCGCGGCCCCGACCGGATTGGCCGAGAGCACGGCGATCTTGCCGGCCGCGCCAAAGGCGCCAGCACCGATGCCCCCGCTGGCGGTCGTGGTCAGGCGCACCTTGTCCATCATGCGGAATTTCACGCGGGTGTTCGGAAACACCATCTCCAGGTCGGCCTGGGGGATGTTCTTGAACAGCTTGACGTAGATGTTGCTGTCGAGCACCTGCGGCGGCAGCAGCCTGCGCATTTTCTCGACCAACTTCACGGCCTTCGGCCGGTCGCAGCGCTTTAGCTTCATCACCTCGTCGACGCGCACGTCGAACGGCTTAAGCTTGAACACGATGCACAGCCGCTGAAACGTTGGAACGTCGTATTCCTCGGACTTCAGGAAGTACCCCTTCTTGGAGCGACGCGTCGATGTTTTGGTGGCGCGCCCCCGGAAATAGATCTCGATCTCCTCGAACACGTTGAGGTCGACTTCCAGCTCCAGCCCGTAGTCCGATCCGGCCGTCAGGATCTTGAATTTGTCGTGGGGGATGCGCGTGTAGTTGGCGTGCACCAGCATTTCGCGCAGATCATCCATCACGCGGCCGCGCAGTGCGGCCGCCTCTTCAGGCGTGTAGGTGCGCGTGACCAGCGTGTCACTGTCGGGGCTGAACGGCTCGTACTCAGCGATGAGCCGGCCAAGGCGTGCTGTATACTGCTGGCGGCGCCAATAATTCAGGTAGCGAAAGAACTTGTTGGCGTCCACATGACGCCCGCCGGACCAGCACTCCGGCCGGGTCAAGCGGTCCCGCAAGCCCTGCTGGGTCACCGGCAGGAAGTTCTCGCGAATATCTTCCTCGACCGTGGTCGACGGCGCTACAGCGTTCTGCCCGAGATCGTCCCGCATGACCCTCACCTCGAACGGCACGCCTCCGATCGGATGTATCCCAAGCGGAACGTATCGTGGCCTCTTCAGCGCCGGTCGGCGCGTGGATCCTCTTGCAGGCAGAAGGTGGCAATGTCCAGGCGGCGGATGGTTGGGGTCGAGGCGATCGCATGAACCGTCATCCCGCACAAACGCGGCCGAAAGGGGCCGCACTTGTGCGGGATGACGAGGTCATTGTTCTTGCGATAGCCCTGTGGTTGGAGTCGTCTAACGGATAAAGTCATGTCGCGTCAGGCGTGACCGGCGGCGTTGACGAGGGAGCCAGGGGAGATGCCGAGCTTGGCCATGGCACGGCCGTGCTTGGCGCCAAGATCGGCTCCAAACAGCAGGTCCTCATCGGGCGCGACGTGCAGCCATGTGTTGGCGTGCAACTCGCTCTCGAGCTGGCCGGCGCCCCAGGAGGCGTAGCCGAGGGCGAGCAGGGACTGTGTCGGCCCTTTCCCGCGCGCCATGGCACGCACGATATCGACCGTCGCCGTCAGGCAAATGTCCTTGTCGATGGTCAGCGTTGTCGTGCCATCGGCATAGTCGGCGGAGTGCAACACAAACCCACGCGCCGTCTCGACCGGGCCGCCGACGTGAACCGCACGTTTCGAAACGTCCCGCGGCAGCGCCCGTTTGCCCGTTGGCAACGCGATTTCAAGATGTGACAGCAAGTCTGTGAACGAGATGTTCTTGGCGCGCTGGTTGATGATGAGACCCATCGCACCTTTCGATGTATGCGCACACATGTACACCAGCGAACGCGAAAACCATTTGTCCGTCAGCGACGGCATGGCGATCAGCAACTGGCCCTCGAGGCTGTCGCCTGTGTTCTTGCGCGGTTTGCGTTTCGTTTTCAGCGGGGGGATCATGGGCACAGAGTAGGCCATGTCCCGGCTCGGGGAAAGGGGCACGTGGCAACGAGGGGCACGAGAGCCGAGATGGCCATCTAAACGAGGAGATCGCCAGGGCCCTCATGCGGGACGCGGTTGCCGTCGGCGCGCGGGATCTTGCTCAACAAATGCATGCCGACTATGTTCTTGATCATAGAGATTGAGGAGACCTCCTGCCACTTGCGGATGGCTCACGACTGCGAGGATTTGGCAAAGCAAACGAAATGCCAATTGTGTGTCTCCAGCACAAAAAACGGCCGCCCCTTTCGGAGCGGCCGCTTGTATTTCCAACAATCGCACGCGCAGATCAATCCCGCCTTGGCGGACGTGGCCGGCGGGGGCCGCGGTCGCCATCGCCGCCTTCGCGGCGCCGCGGTGGGCCGGGATCGACCTCGGCCGGCTCGCCTTCGGCGCGCGGGATCTCGAGGCCGGTGGTCTGGTCGACGCTCTTCATCGACAAGCGCGTCTTACCGCGATCATCGAAGCCCAAGAGCTTGACCCAGACGTCCTGGCCTTCCTTGAGCATGTCGCTTGGATGGTTGATGCGGCCTTCGCGTGAGATCTGCGACACGTGGACGAGACCGTCCTTGGAGCCGAAGAAGTTCACGAACGCGCCGAATTCCATCAGCTTCACGACCTTGCCCTTATAGATCGTGTTGATCTCGGGCTCCATCGTGATGCCCTTGATGCGCGCCATGGCCTTGTCGATCGACTCCTTGTTGGCCGAGGCGACCTTGACGGTGCCGTCGTCCTCAATGTCGATCTTGGCGCCGGATTCAGCCACGATCTCGCGGATCACAGAACCGCCCGAGCCGATCACTTCACGTATCTTGTCGACGGGGATCTTGATGATCTCGATGCGCGGGGCGTGCTCGCCGAGTTCCTGGCGGGCACCGGTCATGGCTTTCGCCATTTCGCCGAGGATGTGGATGCGGCCTGCATGCGCCTGGTTCAGCGCGACCTTCATGATCTCCTCGGTGATGCCGGTGATCTTGATGTCCATCTGCAGGGCGGTGATGCCCTTGGTGGTGCCGGCCACCTTGAAGTCCATATCGCCGAGATGATCCTCATCGCCGAGGATGTCCGAGAGGACGGCGAAGTCGTTGCCTTCCTTGATCAGGCCCATGGCGATACCGGCCACCGGGCTCTTCAAGGGCACGCCCGCATCCATAAGCGCGAGCGAGGTACCACACACGGTCGCCATCGAGGACGAGCCGTTCGACTCGGTGATTTCAGAGACGACGCGCACCACGTAGGGGAATTCCGTGTCCGGTGGCATCAGCGGACGCACGGCGCGCCAGGCGAGCTTGCCATGGCCAATCTCGCGACGCTTGGGCGAGCCCACACGTCCTGTTTCGCCGACCGAGAAGGGAGGGAAGTTGTAATGTAGCAGGAAGCGCTCTTTCTTGGTGCCTTCCAGGCTGTCGATGTACTGCTCGTCGTCACCCGTGCCGAGAGTCGCGATGACAAGCGCCTGCGTCTCGCCGCGTGTGAACAGGGCCGAGCCGTGTGTGCGCGGCAGCACGTGCACTTCCGACACGATCGGGCGCACGGTCGTGAGGTCGCGGCCGTCGATGCGGTGGCCGGTGCGGATGATGTCGCCGCGCACCACGTCTTGTTCGAGCAGCTTGAACACGGTGCCCATTTTGACCTTGAGCGCGGGGTCGGAACCTTCCGGCACCATCGCGTCCATGGCCTTTTTCTTGGCGGCGTCGATCTTGCTGTAGCGGGCCTGCTTTTCCTTGGTCGCAAAGGCTTCGCGCAGCGCCGCTTCGACGTGTGGCTTCATTGCGGCTTTTTCGGCCGAATAGTCCGGCGGCGTATAGTCCCAGGCGT
Source organism: Hyphomicrobiaceae bacterium (assembly GCA_031374735.1). Classification (GTDB taxonomy): domain Bacteria; phylum Pseudomonadota; class Alphaproteobacteria; order Rhizobiales; family Hyphomicrobiaceae; genus JABFRJ01. The sequence continues at coordinate 26,470 of JANMGQ010000211.1, forward strand.
CCTTGGCGGCGTGCTCGGCGAGCTTGATGATCGCGTCGATCACGGGCTGGAAGCCCTTGTGGCCGAGGGTCACGGCCTTCAGCATCATCTCTTCCGACAGTTCCTTGGCTTCGCTTTCGACCATCATGACGGCATCGTTGGTGCCGGCGATGACCAGATCGAGGTCGCTCTTGGCCATCTCGTCGATCAGCGGGTTGAGCACCAGCTCACCGTTGACGAGGCCGACGCGGGCGGCACCGATGGGGCCGAGGAAAGGCAGGCCCGAAAGTGTCATCGCGGCGGACGCGGCGACAATGGCGAGGATGTCGGGATCGTTCTCGAGGTCGTGTGACAGCACCGTGACGATGACCTGCACCTCGTTCTTGAAACCATCCATGAACAATGGGCGGAGCGGGCGATCGATCAGGCGGCAGATGAGCGTCTCGCGCTCGGTGGGGCGGCCTTCACGCTTGAAGTAGCCGCCTGGGATTTTGCCGGCAGCGTAGGTCTTTTCCTGATACTCGACGGTCAGGGGGAAGAAGTCGATGCCGGGTCTGACGCTACGGGCGCCAACGACGGTGGCAAGGACAGTGGTCTCGCCATACTGGGCGAGGACGGCGGCATCGGCCTGGCGGGCCATTTTACCAGTTTCAAGTTTCAGTTTGCGGCCGGCCCAGTCGAGCTCTACGCGGTGGGTTTCGAACATGCGATTTTATCTCTCAGACAGCGGAACGGCGTGCGTCCCATGACGCAACCGCGGGGGAGTGGAAAGCAACGATGGCCAGGCACCTGTGCGGTCCCAGCTTCACGTAAGCGATCCAGAGTGGGGCGAATTCAATCCGACCGGCCCGCCCATCGCGAGGCCCGTTTGAGCCCAATGCGAGTGCAGCGATGTGCCCCATGACGGGACCGGTCGTCAGTTCGTCGTCAGTTCTGTGTGCCAGCGAACGAGCGCCGGCGCGTATCAGCGACGCAGATCCAGGCGCTCCAACAGCACCTTATAGCGCGCGTCGTCTTTGCTCTTGATGTGATCCAGCAGCGAGCGGCGGGCTGAGACCATTTTCAGCAGGCCACGACGCGAGTGGTTGTCCTTTTTGTGCATTTTGAAGTGATCGGTCAGGCTGTTGATGCGCTCTGTCAGGAGCGCGATCTGCACTTCCGGTGACCCGGTATCACCCGCTTTGCGGGCGAAATCCTTCATCACTTGCTTCTTCTTGGCTGTTGGCATCGACATCGGGCAGTCCTTTCTCATCAGGGAGGTGGCGATGCCACCGGGTGCGGCCTTGGCCGGGATGTCGTCCAGCCGGGTCACATATGCGTCTCCGTCCCGGGAACAGGTTCGCCGGGGCGGGTACGAGCGGGCTTATACACGGAATTCAGATGCGGGATAGGGGCGGGTTGCAGTCGCTCCGCGCCGCGGTACAAAACGAGGACCATCCGCACCAGGGTTCACCATGCGCGTCCTGTATCTCTACTGTCACCCGCTCGCCGACAGCTATCACGCCGCGATCCGGGTTGCAGCTGTTGCCGCGCTGGAGGCGGCTGGCCACGAGGTCGATGTCTGCGATCTCTATGCCGAAGGCTTCGAGCCGATCCTCACCGCCGAGATGCGGCGCGAGTATCACGACACGGCCGTAAACCAGCGCGGGCTCGAAGGGCAGATCGCCCGCCTGCGCGCCGCCGAGGCTTTGATCGTGCAGTTCCCCACCTGGTGCTTCGGCATGCCCGCCATGTTGAAGGGCTATTTCGACCGGCTGATCATGCCGGGCGTTGCGTTTGATCTCTCGGATCCGGGCAACGTGAAGCCGATGCTTGGCAACATTCGCTTGATCCAGGGCATCGTCACCTATGGTCGCCCGCGCCACGTGGCCTGGTATATGGGCGATCCGCCGCGCAAGGCCGTGACACGCTATCTGCCCTGGTTCACGGGCCGCACGGCTTCAACCAAGTATCACGCGCTGTACCACATGAACGTCGCGACCCTGGCCCAGCGCCAGGCGTTCATCGCCAGGGTTGCGACCGCCATGCGGCGGTTGGGCTGAGCGCCCGAAACGGCCTACATCAGCCACGCCACGACCACACTCATGGTGACGAGCGACAGCATCGTACCAAGCGCGACGGCGCCGGAGGCCGAGTTCACCGCGCGATCCACTTTCGAGGCAAACAGATAGGCGTTTGCACCTGAGGGGGTCGCTGCGAAGATCAGCACGACGCCGGCCGCGGCGGGCGGCAAGCCGACAGCAACGATAAGGCCAAGCGCGACGAGGGGCATCACAAGCAGCTTCAGCGTCAGCACGGTCGCGAGGGTTGGCCCTTGCCCCTTGATGGCAAAGCCGACCAGGCCCGCACCAAGCGCCACCAGTGCAGACGGCACACCCGCCTGCCCCAACAATTGCAGCACGCGATCGAGGACCGTTGGAAGCGGCAATCCTGTGATCCGCACGAGCGTCCCGCACAGGATCGCAACAATCAGCGGATTGCGGGCGAGATCGCGCGTTACGCTCCACAGCAAACGCACCAGGCTCTGATCGCGTTCCGAAATCGCGGCCTGATGATGCAGCGTCGCGACGGTCCAGTAGGTTGGCGAGGTGAAGGCGAGGATGGCAGCCATCGGCGGCACAGCAGCTTCCCCATAGAGGGCCACGCACAGCGGAATGCCGAGCATGACCGTGTTGCCATAGGCCGAGGTCATCGAGATCGACGCGCTGTCGCCAATCGGGCGCTGCAAGACGAACCGCGTCATGAGCGTCGCGAGGATCCAGATGACGGCGACGGCGCCGAAGTAGGCAAACCAGATCTTCAACGGCGATACCGACGGGGTCGTACTCGTGGCGACGGTGCGGAACAGCAAGGCAGGTATGGCGACGGTGCCCGCGAACTCCGTCAGCCCCTTCTGCAAGGCTTCAGAGAAGTAGCGAAAGCGCACGCCCGCGTAGCCCAGTACGATCAGTGCGAAGACGGGAAAAACGATGGTTGCAACGGCCATTATTTTCACAATTGGGATCAGGATCGCGCCGACTTAGCCGCGTGGATGAAGGCTGCGATGCGCGCTGGGTCCTTCACGCCGGGTGCGCTTTCCACACCGGACGACACATCGACGGCGACGGCGCCCGTGGCCGCGATGGCCGCCGCGACGTTGTCAGCTGTCAGACCGCCCGAGAGGATGTAGGGCATGCCTTTCACACCATCGAGCAGACGCCAATTGAACGTCACGCCGTTGCCGCCAGGGTGCGCGGCGCCCTTCGGCGCCTTGGCGTCGAACAGGATCAAATCGGCGGCCTCGTCATAGTCGTGCGCACGGGTCGCATCGGCTGCGGTTTCAACGCCGATCACTTTCCAGACACGTGTGCCGAAGCGCTGGCGGATCTCCTTGGCCCGTTCGGGTGTCTCGCGGCCGTGCAATTGCAGGACGTCCGGTTTCACGTGCTGCATGATGGACGCCAGTAACGCATCGTCGGCATCGACAACGAGCGCAACGATCTCGGCGCGTCCGCGCGCGCGATCGGCGAGCGCTGCAGCCGCTGCGATATCGACGTGACGTGGGCTTTTCGGAAAGAAAACGAGCCCGACCAAGTCGGCCCCGGCGTCGAGCGCGGCGTCCATCGTCGCGGGCGTGGACAGGCCGCAGATTTTCACGCGCATGGTGGCCATCACGCCAACCGCGACAGCGAAAAGCGCGTCACGTCCTCCAGCAGCTCGATGAATTTCTGCGCCCGGAACTCCGCCGTCAGACGGCCCTTTTCGGCGGTGCCGCGCGATGCGTCTCCGGCAGCGCCGGAGGCATGCAGATCCTGCGCGATCCAGCCGAAGGCGGTGAAGCCCGTCGGGCGCAGCTGCTTGAAGGTCTTTGATATCTCAACTGTGGTCGGCTCGAAGTTGGCCGCCTTGTGCATCCGCACCAGATCGGGCCGGAAATGCAGCATCATCGACGTTTCCATGTCGCCCGCATGGATGCCGACGGCATTCTCTTGATCTGTATACAACTCTAGTGGCGAACCAAACCGCGCCCATTGGCTGGCGACGGCGAGCATGCCGAGCCGTACACGCAACTCGCGCGCGACAATCGAGATCACATCGACATTGCCGCCGTGCGAATTGACCAAGATCAGCTTGCGCAGCCCAGCGCGATGCACGCCTTCGCCGATCTCGGTCCAGGCGCGGATCGCCGTCTCAGCCGACAGCGTCAGCGTGCCCGGCGAGCGCTGATGCTCGTTGGATTTGCCGATCTGCTGCGTTGGCAGAAACAGCACGTCTAGGTGTGCCAGTTTTTGCCCAGCAATCTGCTTCATCACCTCGCGCACCATGCCGTTGGCGATCTCGGTGTCGGTCGACACGGGCAAATGCGGGCCGTGCTGCTCGATCGCCGCGATTGGCAGCACGGCGATGGTGATTTCGGGATCGAGGCCAGCGAAGTCCTCGGTCGTCAGGTCGGCCCAGAAGCGGTGCATAGATGATTCTCACAGGACATAGCGATCAAAACATCTGACCAAACTCCCCCCACTGTCATGGCCGGGCCTGTCCCGGCCACCCATTTCTCCGCTTGCGCGTCGGCATACTGGATCGTTGTGACGTAGCAGAGAGTTGCCACGTCCGCGTCCGCTGGACCATGGGTGGCCGGGACAAGCCCGGCCATGACAGTGGGGGTGAGGGGGGTGAGGCAATGTCTTCGATCAACAATTTGGCCAAAGGCATCAGCCGCGTGATTTCAGCGCCTTCAGGTGCGCGCGCATGTCTTTTGCGTCCACGCCCGGCAGGAACGGCGCTTCGTCGTCGCCGGCTTCGAGGAACGATTCGAGCAGCTCGGCTGCCGCCTTGCCGTGAATGGTCGAGGCGCGCGCATCGAGATTGTCAGCGCCAGGACCGCCCGTGATTTCGCGTCGCTGGTTGCGGACTTCCGCCAGCATCGAGATCAGCAGATCCTCGTAGCGCTCCAGGCCTTCATCGACATCGGCCAGCGACAGCTCGGGGTCGATCGCCACCATCAGAGCTGCCATCTTGTCGTCGGCGCCCATCATGGCGAGAATTGGCGCCGGGATGGTGCTCAGCGTCGCCGATGCCATCTCGCCCGGCGTCATGTCCGGCAGGTCGCCGTCCTCGCCGAACATTGCTTCAAGCTCTTCGTCGGTCGGCATCTGGAAGCCGTTGCCGCCGGATTTGTCGGATTTCCCGCCTTTGTCGTTGGCGGGCTTCGGGGTCTTCGCCATAGCCGTTCTCCTCGCTTTGTCGTGAGGTGCCCGCTCGCGCTTGACAAAGCAAGGGACGAGTGTGCTTTTCCCCCTCCGCTTCAATGCGAGAACAAAACAAGGAACTGCGCCATGTCCGCCCCGCTGCACCGCTACCGCTCGCACACCTGCGGGGCGCTGCGGAAAGAGAATGATGGGGCCAATGTCCGCCTGTCGGGCTGGGTGCATCGCGTGCGCGATCTCGGCGGCGTGTTGTTCATCGATTTGCGCGATCATTACGGCATCACGCAGGTGGTCGTGAACCCGACGTCGCCAGCCTTCAAGACGGCCGAGCGCCTGCGCTCGGAATGGGTCGTGCGCGTCGATGGCAAGGTGTCCAAGCGCCCGCTCAGCACCAACAAGGACAAGCAGGGCGAGTCGACCGATAACATCGCGCTCGCAACCGGCGAGATCGAGCTGATCGCGGCCGAGATCGAGATCCTCTCGGAAGCCAAGGACCTGCCTGTCCCCGTGTTCGGCGAGCCGGACTATCCGGAAGACACGCGCCTGCAATATCGCTTCCTCGATCTGCGCCGCGAGACGCTGCACAAGATCATCATGACGCGGCTCGCCTTCACCCGCTCGTTGCGCCAACGCATGCACGATGTCGGATTCAACGAGTTCCCAACGCCGATCCTGACGGCGTCCTCGCCCGAGGGTGCGCGCGACTTCCTGGTGCCCTCGCGCATTCATGCCGGTAAGTTCTACGCGCTGCCGCAGGCGCCGCAGCAGTACAAGCAGCTGCTGATGATGTCGGGCTTCGATCGGTACTTCCAGATTGCGCCCTGCTTCCGCGATGAAGACCCGCGCGCCGATCGTCTGCCCGGTGAGTTCTACCAGCTCGACGTCGAGATGAGCTTCGTCGAGCAGGAGGACGTGTTCCAGACCATGGAACCCGTGCTGACCGGCATCTTCGAGGAGTTCGCGGGTGGTCGCCCGGTGACCAAGGGCTGGCCGCGCATTCCCTATGATACGGCGATCAAAAAGTACGGCTCCGACAAGCCCGACCTGCGCAATCCCATTGAAATGCAGGATGTGACCGAGCACTTCCGCGGCTCGGGTTTCAAGGTCTTCGCCGGCATGATCGAGAAGGACCCGGCCGTGCGCGTGTGGGCCATCCCCGCGCCGACGGGCGGTTCGCGCGCGTTCTGTGACCGCATGAACGGCTGGGCGCAGAAGCAGGGCCAGCCCGGCCTGGGCTATGTGTTGTGGCGCGAAGAGGAAGGTGCTGCCGGCGCCGGCCCGATCGCCAAGAACATCGGCGCGGAGCGCGCAGGCGCCATCCAAAAGCAGATGGGCCTCAAGACGGGCGATGCCTGTTTCTTCGCGGCGGGCAACCCCGACAAGTTCTACAAGTTCGCCGGCCTAGCCCGCGACGAAATCGGCCGTGAACTGAAGCTGATCAAGCAAGGCGAGTTCAAGTTCTGCTGGATCGTCGATTTCCCCCAGTACGAGTGGAACGAAGAAGAAAAGAAGATCGACTTCTCGCACAACCCGTTCTCGATGCCGCAAGGCGGCCTCGCCGCACTGAAAGCCGCCGACACGCCCGAGAAGATCCTGGCGCTGAAAGCCTATCAATACGACATCGTCTGCAACGGCTACGAACTTGCCTCGGGCGGCATTCGCAACCACTTGCCCGAGGCGATGGTGATCGCGTTCGGCTATGCCGGCTATCCGCCGGAAGAGGTCGAGAAGCGCTTCGGCGGCATGTATCGCGCGTTCCAATACGGCGCACCGCCGCACGGCGGTATGGCCGCCGGCATGGAGCGCATGGTGATGTTGCTGACCGACCGCCAAGCCGTGCGCGACGTCGCCATCTTCCCCATGAACCAGCAGGCCAACGACATCCTCATGGGCGCCCCCGCCGAAGTCGCTCCCAAGCAGCTGCGCGAGCTGCATATCCGGTTGGCGCCGGCGGAGAAGAAGGCGTGATAGATCGTCGTCGCGCTGATCAGCGAGACTTGCCATGAACCTGACCATCGAAACCGAGCTTGAAGTCGACGGTCGCTGGATTGCGGAAGTTCCGGAGTTGCCGGGCTGCAGGGCTTATGGCGCCACCGAGAGCGAGGAGGCTGCCGCGAAAGCGGAGACCCTCGCGGTGCGCGTTCTGGCGGATCAGCTGGATCACGGTGAGCGCAAGCCGGTCGACGTGACGGGCAGGATGCCGAGTGGTGGCTGCGTTTGCGTTGCTAACGTGCATCAAGCGGCGTTTCACACACAAAAAAGCCCGGCACGGATCACTCCGGCCGGGCCCCATTCCATGGGCGTCAGACCCATGGGTCTGACGCTCGCGACGCCAAGCTTCACTTCAATTCGACGTTCCAGAACACTGGCGCAGGCGCGGCGAGCACGCCTGACACTTTGTTGCTGTGAGCGGCCGGCTGATACCACTGGCCGAGGTACACGTGCGTGCCGATCTCGGACACTTTCACCTGCACGGCTTCAGCAATCGCCTTCTGCTTGGCAGGGTCGGTTTCGCGCGCGAACTCGTCACGCAGCTTTTCCATGCTCTCGTCGCACGGCCAGCCCCAGGCAGCCTTGTCGCAGGACGAATTGATGAAGGCGGCCGAGATCGGGTTCAGCACATCGGCGGCCACCCAGCTGGTGAAGGCAGCGTTCCACCCACCGGCGGTCGGGGCGTCTTTCTTGGTGCGGCGGCCGACCAGCGTCTGCCAATCCATCGACTGCATGTCGACCTTGAAGCCGGCCTTTTCGAGCAGGCTCTTGCCGACGGGCGCGAGGTTGGTCAGCACGGCGAGATCGGTCGACTGCATGAGCACGATCGGCGTGCCGTCGTAGCCGCCGTCCTTGAGCAAGGTTTTGGCCTTGTCAAAGTTGGAGCCGAACTTGTCTTCCATGCCCTTCTCGGTCGCAAACGGCGTGCCGCAGATGAACATCGCCTTGCATTCTTTGTAGAACTCAGCGTTGCCGATCACGCCATCCAGGAAGTCCTTCTGGTTGAAGGCATAGAAGATCGCTTGGCGCACTTTCGGATTGTCGAACGGCTTCTGCGTCCAGTTCATGCGGAAGACGTACTGGTTGCCGAGCGGGTTGTAGTCCTTGACAACGATATTGGCGTCTTTCTTGTAGAGCGGGATCAGGTCGTGCGTCGGCGCTTCGACGTAGTCGATCTCGCCGGCCAGCAGGGCGTTGGCGATCTGCTGTGCGTCTGAAATCGCGCGCCATTCCACGCGATCCACTTTGACAACCTTGCCGCCGGACATCGCCGAGGCCGGCTCGCTGCGGGGTTTGTACTTGTCGTTCTTGATGTAGACCGTCTTGTCGCCGGGCTTCCATTCGTCGCGCTTGAAGATGAACGGTCCTGAGCCCGTCATGTCCTCGATCTGCTTTTGCGGATCCGTGTCGGCGACGCGCTTTGGCATCATGAACGGCACGTTCGAAGACGGCTTGCCGAGGCCGAGCAGCACGAGGCCGGTCGGCGACTTGAGCTTGATCTCAATGGTCTTGGCGTCCTTGGCATTCATGGCATCCACGAACGACAGCAGTTTCTGGCCGACGGCATCGCGCGCACCCCAGCGCTTGATGGAGGCGATGCAGTCTTCTGACGTCACCGGCGCGCCATCATGCCAGGCGAGGCCATCGCGCAGCGTGATCGTGTGGGTCAGCTGGTCGGCCGAGACTTCGTGCTTATCGGCCATCTGCGGCTTGATGTTGCCGTCGGCGTCCTGGGCGAACAGGGTGTCGTAAATCATATAGCCGTGGTTGCGGACGATGTAGGCCGTCGTCCAGATGGGATCGACGATTTTCAAGTCCGAGTGCATGACGACGCGCAGCGTCTTCTGGGCACTTGCGGCTGTGGGTAGCGCCAGCGCGGCGGCGACGGCCGCGGCGCCAAGCAGTGACAATTTGCGGATACTCAAGGCAGTTCTCCCTGACATGGCGCGCGGAATCGTGGTGTTCCAGGTCGCCGGTGCACATATCTTGAACAACAGTGGCAGGGCGGTGTCAAAGGTGTCCGTGCCAAAGGATCGGGCGCGATGTCGCCGGATTGATCATCACCCGCGGTCATCACCGATCATCACCGGGGGCCCGCAATTCGAGCTTGTGACGAAATCCCAAAACCCCATAATCCGGTGTCCCGGACGTATCGCGGCCGAAGGACGGCGATACGCATCCGGGATCTTCCCCGGAGGCAATTGTGCGCAACTCGTCAACGAGGTGATCCCGGATGCGAAGCGCGGTCATGCGCGCGCTTCGTCCGGGATACCGACGGCAGGTGAGGTCGCGGGAAAAATTCACCACATCCTTTTCTGCTACAAACTGCGGATCGTTAAGTTGTCGTTAATCTGCTGCAAAATTGCATCAATGATCGCTTGGCCTTTGATCCACAATGTCCTAAGCTCGTCTCATATAGGGGTCGATCTGTCGGATCATCGCCATGCTGCGCGCGCTCGTCGGGGCTATTGCTCTGTTGTGCTATGCTGCGATCGTCACGCCATCAGGCGCGGCGGAAGACGAGATCGTTGATCGGGTCGTCGCCGGCCTTGCTCCACTGTCATTCCCAAGCCAACCGCCGCAGTTGTCCAATGACTGCCGTACGGCCGTGATTGCGGGCGATAAATTCCGCAAGCCGCTGCGTGGTTTGCGTCGAGCACTTCGTGAGAAGCGTGAGCCGCGCGTGCTCGCAATCGGGTCGTCGTCGACGGCTGGAGTTGGGGCCTCGGCGCCCACGCTCACCTACATCGCCCAGCTTGAAGTCGGTTTAGAGCGTACGTTCAAGGGGCTGGACTTTGATGTCGTCGGCCAAGGCATGTCTGGCGAAGTGGCCGAAGGCGCTTCGGCACGAATGAAGAACACGGTGCTGCGCGTGAAGCCAGACTTGGTCCTGTGGCAGGTGGGCACCAATGATGCCATCCGCCATGTCGATCTCGATACCTTCAAGTCGTGTCTCCGACGCACCCTCGCTTGGCTCAAGCACAACAAATATGACGTCGTTCTGATTGATCCGCAGTACAGCGACGAACTGAACAAGGACAGCTTTTACGGCCAGACTGTCGCCGCGGTTGCCGAGGTGGCGGATGAAGCCGGCGTGCTGCTGGTCGATCGGTTCGAGGCCATGAAGGAGCTGTCGAAAGCGCGCGGCGATAAGTTCTACCTGACGTCAGACAATCTGCACCTCAACGACACGGGCCATCGCTGCATGGCCGAACAGCTCGCGCGTGCCATCGTCGCGGGTGTTCTGCTGGCTGACCATGAACAAGCCACCAGCAATTGAGCGCTTCGACACTTTAGCGCTTTGATCTGAGTAGCCGTTACTCACCTGTCACCCAACCATCGACCAGATTGAGCGCCAACAGTCGTGCGCTATCGAGGGTGGCTGCGCCGACCGGGCGCAAGCCGGATCCGAAAGTCTCCAACGCCGCACGCTGCGCCCGCAGTGCCGACACAGCACTATCGCGTGAAACTTGGGTGAACGTGAAACTCTCTCCCGGTCGCATCTGCGATAGACGGCCGAGGTCTGCCGAGATGACGTTGGCGATCTTGGGATAGCCGCCTGTTGTCTGCCGGTCCGCCAGCAGAATGATCGGCTCGCCATTGCCTGGCACCTGGATGGCGCCAGTCGCGATGCCATCCGACACGATGTTGTAGCCCTTCGGGCCGTGCTCGATCTTTGGCCCCGTCAGGCGAATACCCATGCGATCGGCATTGGGCGTGATCGTGTAGCTGGCCGAGAGAAATGTCGCGAGACCGGCTGGCGTGAAGTAATCGTCCTGCGGGCCAAGCAGCACGCGTATCGGGCCGGTGGCGTGTGGAACCGCTTTTTCAGCGACGAGATCGGGTCCGCTCGGTTGGGCAAGCAGTAGCGGCAAGCGATCACCAGGGCGGAAGGCGCGGCCCTCAAGTCCGCCAACGGCCGCTTTCATATGCAAGGCGAGCGAGCCCAGAACAGGTGTCAGCGCGAATCCACCGGCGACCGCCAGATAGCCGAACTGCCCGCGCCGTGCCGTGCCGATCTCGATCGTCTGACCGTTTTGTACCGTTACGGCCGCAAGCGGCGCGATCACGTTACCCTCGATTTTCAAGGGCATTTCAGCGCCCACAAGGGCAATGCGGCACGCTCCGCCTTCGACAAGGAAGCGCGCACCCGCGAGGGCGAACTCCAGTACCGCGGCTTCCGGGCCATTGCCGACGAGGGCATTCGCCTGCGCTTGCGCCAGCCGATCCATGGCGCCAGCTGGACCGAGGCCGTACTTCTGCCAGCCAAAGCGGCCCTGGTCCTGAATGGTGGTGCCGGGCCCGCAGGCTTGCACAACGAGGTCGGTCATGACGCGACGACCTCCGCAATCGGGTCGCCGTCCTGCGCGCGCGCGGTGAGCGGCGCCCAGCGCGCGGCCTCGATGGGCTCGAACACGACTTCGTCGCCTGGCACGAACAATACGGGCGGCGTCCGCGTGGCGACAAAGGTGCGCACGGGCGTGCGTCCGAGCAAATGCCAGCCGGACGGCATGGCGTCACCCGCGACCAGAGCCTGAATGCCGCCAATAGAGATCGTGCCAGCTGGAGTCATCAAGCGCGGCTCCATGCGTCGCGGCGTGGCGATGCTCTGGTCGAGGCCGCCGAGATAGGTGTACCCGGGCATGAAGCCGATGGCATACACGCGGTAAACCGCGTTCGCATGCCGGCGGATGATCTCGTTCGGCGTCAGCTTGTGGCGGGCTGCCACGTCCTCAAGGTCGATACCGAATTCACCGCCATACACCACCGGCACTTTCCAGCGACGGCTGCGCATGGCGGCTTCGCCCGTCGTCGCCGCCAGCGCGACGGCGCGCTCAGCGAGTGTTTCGAAATCGAGCACCAGCGGATCGAACTGCACCAGCAGCGAGCGATACGTCACGACCGTTTCGACCACGCCGGTGATGTTAGCCGCCTGGATCGCGGCATCGAGCGCAATGATCCGCGCGTTGATCGACGGATCGATCGTGTCTCCGAGTTCCACGACCAGCGCGCTGTCGCCAGCCGATAGGATCCGCGGCGGCGCCTTGTGAGGTGCGGCAGGCATGGGGGGCTAGCCTCAAAGCGTCAGCGGTTTTTGCCGGGCACCCACAGCACGTCGGCCTTGCCTTTGTCGTTCACCCAGCGGGCGGCAACGAACAGGAAATCCGAGAGGCGGTTGACGTATTTGACAGCGGCAGGGCTGACGATTTCACCTGGTGTCTGCTGGAGTTGGACGATCAATCGCTCGGCCCGCCGCGTCACGGTGCGCGACACGTGCAGGTGCGCCGCAGCCGCACTCCCGCCTGGCAAGACGAACGAGCGCAGCGGCTGCAATTCGTCGTTCAACTGATCGATCTCATCTTCAAGGCGTTTCACCTGCGGGTCGGTAATGCGCAATGGCTCATAGGCGAGTTTTTCACCGCGATCAGGCACGCACAAGTCTGCGCCGAGATCGAACAGATCGTTCTGGATGCGCGCGAGCATGGCATCGACGACCGGGAAAGCGGCGGCGGTCGCAAGTCGGGCGACGCCAATGGAGGCATTGGCCTCGTCGACTGTACCGTAGGCTTCGACCCGCACGTCAAACTTCTTCACCCGCTCGCCCGAGCCGAGACCCGTGGTCCCATCGTCGCCGGTGCGCGTATAGATCTTGTTGAGGACGACCATTCTCGCTCCTGGGGGGATGGCCCGCGCTTGGCGAGCTCCATGCCGGCCTCTATGCCATCGCATCAGCCCCATTGCCTACTCCCCAAACACACACGCCCCAATCACGCCGGGCAGAGATGCGGCTGCCCCAGTTCCGCCCCGAAGCGACGCGAAGAGAGACAAAGACATTCGCTCCTAGAGACCCGACCACATGCGCGCACTGAAGATCCTCGCGGCCGCGACCCTTTTCTCGATCGCGGCGTCGCCGGTGTTCGCGCAGGCGTGCACCGATGACGGATCTGGCTTCGCCGCCTGGCTCGGTCAATACAAGCGCCAAGCCGCGGCCGATGGGATTTCGCCCGGCACCATCAACGCAGCGCTTGACGGCGTCACCTACGACGCCGGCGTGATCGGGCTCGATCGGAACCAGAAGTCGTTCAAGCTCACGTTCGAGCAGTTTTACGCGCGCCGTGTCTCAACAGCGCTCATCAACCGCGGCCAACAGCGCATGGCCCAGAACAAGCCGCTGCTCGATCAGATCGAGGCCAAGTTCGGCGTGCCGCGCGAGATCATCGTGTCGATCTGGGGGCTTGAAACCAACTACGGCGCCGATGGCAATGGCGGCCGCTCGATCATCCGCTCGCTCGCGACGCTGGCGCACGATTGCCGACGCTCGCCGTTCTTCACCAATGAGCTGACCAACGCGCTGCGCATCGTCGACAAGCGCGACAAGAGCCTCGCCGAAATGCGCGGCGGTTGGGCCGGCGAAATCGGCCCGATGCAGTTCCTGCCGTCATCCTACGTCAAGCACGCCGTGGATTTCGACGGCGATGGCCGCCGCGATTTGTTCCGCTCGGTGCCGGATATGCTGGCGTCGACAGCAAACTTCCTCAAGTCCTACGGCTGGAAAGCGGGCCAGCCCTATGGGCCCGGCACGGCCAACCACGAGATCTTGCGCAACTGGAACAAGGCCGAGGTCTACGTGAAGACCATCGCCATGATGGCCGAACGGATGGGCGGACGCACGCGATAGGCGCTCTTATCTCAGCGGCCAAAATTTGTGACTGACCAACCATCGTCGTCATCCCGGAAGACCTGTCGCGCCAAGGCGCGGCTGGCATATCCGGGATCTTTACCTGTGGTGGTTAAGCACTGCTGTCATGCGGACGGAGGTAAATCCCGGATATGCGATCACGCGGGACGCGTGACCGTATTCCGGGATGACGCCGTTGGATATGATACCAGCGGCCAAATTTAGTGACGGATGCGCCTCCCCTCAACTGTCATGGCCGGCCTTGTGCCGGCCACCCATTTTGCAACGCACTAGGCTGGTTGCCATCACGTTGAGATGGCTCAACACCCACATGCCGCAGCGCTCGTTGCGCGATGGGTGGCCGGGACAAGCCCGGCCATG
>JANMGQ010000245.1:0-2950 GCA_031374735.1 Hyphomicrobiaceae bacterium
CTGACTGACGACCTCCCCTCCCACTGTCATGGCCGGGCTTGTCCCGGCCACCCATCGCGGAACGAGCGCGACGGTCACTCGGGTGCGGAGCCATTTCAACATGATGGCAACCAGCTCCGTGCGTTGCAGAATGGGTGGCCGCACAAGGCCGGCCATGACAGTTGAGGGGAGGCGCATCCGTAAATAATATTGGCCGCTGGTATAAATCGTCGTAGTCGTACAGGAGGAAGAACGGCGTCTTGGCGATCGGGTAGATGACCAGATCCAGCTCGGGATGTCGCGACGTGATTGCGGGATTGGCAGCCAGAACGTGCTCGATCGTTCTATAGATCTGGGCCTTCTTTTCTTCCGCGACGCGCTCGCCAAAGGCCTGGGCACCGGCATCAATGTAGGCGATCAGCTGCTCATCGAAGGTTTTGGAAAACCGAACAGCTCTCATGTTGGCCCGCGCTGCTTGCGGCGCCTCGCGAGTTCCGCGTCGACGTGGATTTTGGACTCGGCGAGGTTACGGGTTCGGCCGAGCCTGAAGTCGTCTCTGGATTGCGCGATCAGCCCAAGCTCCGTCTTCGTCAACGGGCGTGGAAGGCCGTCCATGTCAGAGTGATCGGCAACGTAGCTGGGGTTCACTGCCACATCGGAAAATCCCGCTATTTCCGTTGCCGTGACCCCGCGCATCTTCTCGATAAACGCGAGGACACTGTCCTGTTGTTCGTCGGTTAGAAGGGCGGCGACACGATTGATCGCAGCAATTTTGCTCATCCCAATAATGCTACCCAGGATAGAGTACAACGTCAACTGGCCGGCCCTCACGTCGCCCTCAGCAGACACCGCTTGTCCATCATCACATGCACGCCCTTGTTGCCGTTGACCACCTGCGTGATGCGCAGGTCGGCGGCGAGGCTGCACAGCATGTAGGCCTCCTGCTTGGTGATGCCGACACGCGCGGCCACGAGCTCGACCATCTGGCGCAGCGCAATGATCACGCAGGCGTCGAGATCGGGGTCGAACGCCATGGTCATCACATGCGTTGGCGTCTCGGCCTGTGGCCATGTCAAATGCATGTCGGGGCGAACGGTGAGTTTGAAGGTGCCGATCAAGCCGGTCTCGATGGCCGTGATGCACACCTCGCCATCGCCTTGCACGCCGTGTCCGTCGCCGACGGAAAACAGCGCGTCGTCGGTGTGGATGGGCAGATAGAGCGTCGTGCCCGCGACGAGTTCCTTGTTGTCGAGATTGCCACCATTGCGGCGTGGCGGCAGCGTGTTGACCATGCCCCAGGCGGTGGGCGGCGCCGTCGCCATCACGCCGAAGAACGGCCGCAGCGGCAGCTCGAGCCCCCACGGCAGGCGGCCGACCATGCGCGCTTTGTCGAGCGGAATGTGCATGATCTGCTTGTCGGCAAAGTCATCGGGCAACGCGCCGAGCAACGGGCCCGAGCGCGTGTACCCCCAATCGTAGTGCAGATCGATCGCCTCGATATCGACCTGCAGCACCTGGCCCGCTTTGGCGCCGCGCACGGCAACGGGCCCGGTGCACATATGGCCGGGGAGTTTCATCGTCAGCCGCTCCTGCACGGCGGCAAGCGCCGCCGGTACCTTCAGACTCGAGGCTGCCGGCGGATTGGCATCAATCGGGCCTGACACCGTCGAGATGGTCACGCGCTCGCCACTCTCGATCGTCAGCAGCGGCGGCAACTGCGCATCAAAGTATCCCCAGTGCACGGTGTCGGGGCTGGCATCGAGACGGTGTGGATGGGGCATGGCGGGCTCGCGGGGGATCAGCATGGCGACGATCTTGGCCTTGCTGGTTCGCGTTGTCACCTATGGCGTGCGTCGACTGGCGCGCGCCGACTGCCCCGGGGGAGATGCGGTGTGCGGCAGCAGGATTGATGATTCGCGGGGCTTGCCGCTGACCACCTCACTCCACCCACGCCGCATTCCCGTCTCGGCGCACCTATGCGACATTCATTCCAACCGAATCGCTGGATGTCCAACCGATGCCACGCATTTTGATCTTCAATGGCGCGCCCGAGGCGGCGCAAAAGCGGATCGCCGCCGAAGGCGGGTCGACGAATGAGGCGATGATTACCAAGAGCTTCAAGCGCTTCGAGCATGCCAGCCGCCCGATCGATCTTTTCACGCTCAACGTCGCCGACGGCGAGAACCTGCCGCAGGGCATGGCGCTCTCGGATTTCGATGGCGTGTGGATCTCGGGCTCGCCGTTGAACGCCTATCACCTGCACGAGCCGGCGGTGCGTCGGCAGGTGGAGCTGGCGCGCGACATCTGGGACATGGGCATCCCCTCGTTCGGGTCTTGTTGGGGGCTGCAGGTGATGACGGCGGCGCTGGGTGGCGTTGTGCATCTCAATCCGCGCGGCCGCGAGATCGGCATCGCGCGCACCATCACGCTCAGCGACGTCGGGCGCAAACACGCCATGTTCCGCGATAAGCCTGTCGCGTTCGACGCGATCTGCACGCACGAGGACGAGGTGGCGACGCTGCCCGCATGCGGCACTGTGCTGGCGTCGAACCGGGTCAGTCGCGTGCAGGCGGCTGTGTTCACCGAGGGCTCGCGCAGTTTCTGGGGCGTGCAGTATCACCCCGAGATGGAGTTCGCTCAGATCGCGGCCATCATCACCATGCGCGCCGAGCGCCACATCCGCGAAGGTCTTGCCCGCACGCGCGAAGATGTGGATCGCCAGGTCGAAGATCTCCGCCAGCTGCATGTCGATGCGACGCGCAAGGATCTCGCCTGGACTTACGGCATCGGCGTCGACATCTTGGATCCCGTCATGCGCATGCTGGAATTCCGCAATTGGTTGGATGCCAAAGTGATTCACAGGGCGGTGCGGTGAGCACCCCGAGGGTGAGGGGCGGCCGCTTGCTCAGACATGGCCCCATCTGTGGTCTCAGGACTTGCTGCGAAAACGGCCGAGCAAGCAGCCGCCCCT
>JANMGQ010000276.1:0-2035 GCA_031374735.1 Hyphomicrobiaceae bacterium
GCCTCCGAGTTGCCGACAGCCCATGAGTCAGAGAAAAAGTGATTTGGGAATCCAACAACTGACGACGGCAAACACGTGCCGAACGGTTCATATGTGCGATGTGGCCGATAGGACTCAGCCTAACTGACGACAGGCCCTAGAGCGGCAACATCGGCAAACGAAAGTCGGCGCAGGCTGCCGAGAAACCCCCACTGGTCGTCGTAAGGCGTGAGTGCATCGTCAACGAAAACGCTGTTGCCTTTTTCGCGCGCCAATCGTTGCAACGGCAGGGCGATCAGGTTGCCGAAACCACCACTGGGCATCGTATCTTGGCTTGGAAACAGCCGGTCATAGGACGCGAAGCCGATCTCGGGGCGGCGGTTCATCGTGCGTGTCAGCAGCAGCGTGCCCAGCCGCCGCGCTTCCGACGCAGCGATGGATTCCGCAAAGAATATCCAGACATGTCCGCCATTTCCGGATCGCGACCGCTCCAGCGCCGCCGGCACATCGAGGTCACGGCAGGTTTCGAGAAACGCTTTGGCGTCGCCGACCCAATCCTTCTTGTCGAAATCGACCGCGAGGAAGTAGCAGGTGTCGTCAAACAGCAGCGGATAGACCCCGGCAACAAAACCGGTCTCCCGGCGGTTCGTACGAATGCGGTCCTCACCGCGTAGATGGCTTTCGACGACGGCATCGGATGCGCCGATAAATGCTTGGTTTGGGCAGTCGCTGCATTTAACCTGGGGCTTGCCGCAGACGTCCCGAACCCACTCGTTCGTGCACGCGGGTGAATAGCCGGACTTGCCAGACTTCTGGTTTTCCCAACGGAGAGGCACCACATCCGTGCGCCCCGAGAACCGTCGGCGGAACACGGCGATTTTCTCTGCCGACGACGAATTGTTCGAAATGCCTGGCTTGGCGGGTGCAGGCACCGACGCCGGAGCCACCGCCGAGACCGAAACTGCGGCCCGCTGCAACTGTTCGAGCCGCGCGACGAGCCGATGCCGCTCCAGATCGAGCGCCTCAAGTGCCGCACGGACTTGCTGAATATCGTCGTCAGGCTGTTCGCGTCCTTGTAACGGGTCGGTCATCGGGAGGCCCGCTCAGATATCGTTGATCACATGAGCCACTGCTACCACGAGCCTTCGATCTTGCGATGAACTCTCAATGACGCGTCGACTAACTTTCACTAGCGATCCTCTGCCCCAAGAAGCATAGCCGCTGACTTCTTCCATCCGCCTGCTTCGACGCCAGCGATATACTCCGCGACGGAATGCGGCGGGTTGACCATTCGGGCACGGTCAGCAGCAAATGCCAGAACAGCGCGATCTCGGTCGGCGTCAATCAAATCGCAGACGAAGTCGTCCGGGTGCTGCGCCAAGATGCCCTGCGAACTGAGCACGGCCTTCGGGAAGTGCTTCAAGTTGGTCGTAACGATGACGTGCGCTTTGCAATGCAGCACCGCCGCAAGCACGTGCCGGTCGTTCGGATCGGGCAGCACCAAATTTGGGATTCGGCGCTCAAAACAACTCACCATTGCGTTTGGCAGGTAAGCTTCCATCAGTGCTCGCGTGCGGGCGATCCGCTTGGCATCCAGGTCGGGCCGGTCGCGCCCCAAAGCCGTCGTCTACTCGCAATGTACGTCCTCGGACCATCGCGCCCGGAAGGCGTCAAAGGCGGCGAGGAACATGAGTACACTGCGAATGGTCGACGGATAAAGGACGCTGGCGTCGAGAAATGCGACTGGCGTCACCGCAGCCCCAGCTCCTGATCGAGAGCCGTCAACTCGCGCAACGCCTCAAGCCGGTTGGCCCGGTTGCGCGCCTTGTATTCCAGCACATCGGCGAGCGGCAGACGGCGTTGATTGCCAACCTTGCGCACGGGCAGTTCGCCCTTTTCGACGAGGCCGACCAGATAGTCTTACTGCGTCATGAACTGCGCGGCCTTGACGAAACCACAGTGGCGGCATGGCAGCAAGGACATCTCGGTAGCGTCTGGGCGAGAGCTGCTGTCAGCCTGCGCCGCATCGTTGTAATAGAGTTCGGGACGTGGCGTT
>JANMGQ010000277.1:0-26026 GCA_031374735.1 Hyphomicrobiaceae bacterium
GCCGCCATAGTTGCCATCACCGAGCATGGCCTTTTTTGCAACCGGATCAAGCGGCGCAAACCGCTCAAGGCTGAGCATTAGTTTCTGCGTTGCGGGCATGGCGACATTGCCGAGCCGGGTCCACGGGAAGTTTTCCATCCAGGAGGCATGCGAGGCGACCGTGTCGATCTCCTGCACCTTGGCCCAGGTTTTTGGCGCGCTCCACCAGTTGTGCCACTTCACTTGCACCCCACGATGTCGGTCCAGCCACTCGAGCACCGCGCCGTGCGCCGGTGAGTTGCCGCCGTGGCCATTGACGATGGTGATGCGCTTAAAGCCGGAGCGCACCATGCCATCAAGCACATCGGTGACAACGGCGCACAGCGTCGACATCTTGAGCGTCACGGTACCCGGATATTCCACAAAGCTCGGCGTCAGGCCGTAGTTGATGGTTGGGAACACCGGCACGTGGATCGGCGCAGCCGCTTCGATAGCCACACGTTCGGCGAGGATGGAATCGACCGCGAGTGACAGATAGGCGTGTTGCTCGGTCGAACCGATCGGCAGCACAGCGCGGTCATCATGCGCGGCGTGATCGCGTACCTGCATCCAGTTCATTTCGGCAAGGCGCATGTGATGGCACTCGTCGTTGCGTTGGCATGAGTGAGACACGTCCGCGCCGCCGCGACAAGAACCATTGCAATCGATCGCGTGTCTATGCCGCGCTCGGTGCCACTTCTTTGATCGTCACGACCGACACAGTTCAATGTCCAGTCGGTTTCCAAGTCACGTGCACTGGACAGCGGCTGGCGTCTTGGTAGGCTGGTACAGGTGCTTGGCCGGGTTGGTCCACACAGTTGGAGGGAAGCATGTCTCGTCGCTTGAGAGCCTATGGACTTGCCGCATTGCTCACATCAGTGAGCGGATCAGCATCCTTTGCCCAAACGCTGACCATCGGTGTGCGCGGCGGCCCGGACTCGATTGATCCCCATTTCACCGCCACCGGCACGCACGCCGAAGCGCTCAAGCATGTGTTCGACACGCTCACCTGGTCGGGCGACGGCCTCGAGGTTCAGCCACGTCTTGCGGAAAGCTGGAAAGCGCTCAACGACACGACCTGGGAGTTCAAGCTCCGCAAAGGCGTCAAGTTCCACGATGGCTCTGATTTCACCGCCGCTGATGTGAAGTTCTCCATTGAGCGCATCCCCGTCGTCGCTGGCCCGAACCCGACGACGATCTACGTCCGCCGCGTCAAAGAAACCAAGATCATCGACGACCACACGCTCCACATCGTCACGGATGGCGCAGCGCCTGTGTTGCCCAACGACTTTATCCGCCTGTTCATTGTCTCATCGAAATCCGCCGCTGGACTGACCAAGGAAAGCGCCAACGAGGCCTTCAATTCGGGCAAAGCCGCGATCGGCACAGGCCCTTACAAGTACGTGTCCTGGCAGCCCAAGGGCGATCTCGTGATGGATCGCTTCGACGGCTATTGGGGACCGAAGGAGCCCTGGGCCCGGCATGTCCGCAAAGAGGTGCCAAATGATGCGGCGCGCGTGGCGCAGCTCAAAGCCGGTCAGCTCGACCTGATCACGCGCGTGCCGGCGACCGACCTCGCCGCGCTCAAGACCGACCAGAAGCTCTCCGTGCAGACCATCGACACGGTGTACGTCTTCAACGTCGAGTTCGACGTGCGCGACGCGCCACCGGCCGGCCAGATCATGAGCAAGGACGGCAAGCCGCTCGACAAGAACCCTCTGTTGGACGTGCGCGTGCGCGAGGCCATGGATCTCGCCATCGATCGCAAAGCGCTCGCTGAGATTGCCATGGAAGGGCTTGGTCAGCCGACCAGTCAGATGGTGACGCCGTCGATCTTCGGTTTCAACAAGACGCTCGGCGATCGCAAGTACGACGTGGCCGCCGCCAAGAAACTCATGGCCGATGCTGGCTTGCCGAATGGCTTCACCATCCAGTTCTCGTTCACGCAGGATCGCTTGCCGGGGGACCGCCAGGTTGGCACCTCGATTGCGCAGATGCTGGCGCAGATCGGCATTGACGCCAAGCCGAACGCGCAGCCAGCCGCTGTCTTCTTCCCGGCGCGCACCCGTGGCGATTTTTCCATGTCGATGTCCGGCTGGGGCACGCTGACGGGCGAAGCGCACTACACGCTGTCGTCGCTCGCGCATTCCAACGACAAGGACAAGAAAATGGGTGCGTTCAACGTGCTCGGCTACAAGAACGCGGAGATGGACAAACTGCTGCAGGATGCGGCGGTGGAGATGGACGAGGCTAAGCGTCGCGGCATGCTCGAAAAAGCCAACGAGCTCGTCCTGAAGGATCGCCAGCGTCTGCCGATCGTCGCGGTCGGCTCGGCCTGGGCCATGCAGAAGGACAAGGTCAAAATCACGCCGCGTGTCGACGAAGACACGCTCGCCATGAATATCAAACCGGCGAAGTGACGGTTCGATCGCTCGATCGTCGATGAAGTCTCCCCTCTAGGAAGCGTCTTGTGAGCAAAGATACGATCCTGGTCTGGGGCGGCGGCGCCATTGGCGGCACGCTCGCGGCGTACTGCGCGCGCGCTGGCTTTCCTGTGCTGATGGTCGACATCGACCGCGAGCACGTGGAGATCTCGCGCAGCCGTGGCCTGCACATCTTCGGGCCGGTTGAAGAGTTCACGGTCAAGGTCCCATCCGCGCTGCCCGAAGACGTCAGCGGCACGTTCCGACGCACGGTACTCGCAACCAAGGCGCCAGCCACCGCCAGCGCCATCCGCGCCTTGGCGCAGCACGTGGCCGCCGACGGCTTTGTGTTGTCCGCGCAGAACGGTCTCAACGAGCTTGAAATCGCAAAAGTCGTTGGCGACCACCGCACCATGGGCTGCTTTGTCAACTTCGGTGCCGATTGGCATGGCCCGGGCGAGATCCTGTTCGGCAACCGCGCAGCGGTCGTGGTCGGTGAGATCGACGGCATCGCAAAACCGCGCACGCAGGACATGCACGCTTTGCTCAAGGTGTTCGAACCCCAGGCCGTGCTGACCGACAACATCTGGGGCTATCTGTGGGGCAAACTTGCCTACGGCGCGATGCTGTTTGCGACGGCCCTGACACCCGACAGCATGACGGAAAACTTTGCCGATCCGCGCCGCACGCTCGTGTTTGAAACACTCGGCCGGGAGGTCATGGCTGTTGCCCGCGCGCGCAGGGTTACACCGATCGGCTTCAACGGCTTTGATCCCTCAGCCTTTATGCCGGAGGCGTCATCAGTGCGCGCGAAGGACTCGATTGCGCTGCTCGCCGAGTTCAACCGCCACACCGCCAAGACCCACAGCGGCATTTATCGCGACCTCGCCGTCCGCCGCCGCAAAACCGAGATCGACCAGCAGATCGGCATCATCGTCACACTGGCGGGCGAGGTCGGCGTTGCGACACCAGCATTGGCGCGTCTGGTTGCGCTGATCCACGACATCGAAGACGGCCGCCGCCCCATGGCGTTCGAGACCTTCCAGGAGTTGATCGACACATGCAGATCCGCTTCGACGGCCAAGTCGCACTCGTAACCGGCGCGGCGCAAGGCATTGGCCGCGCCGTTGCCGAGGGCTTGGCGCAGGCGGGCGCGGTTGTGCATCTTGCTGATATCGCCGATATCCCATGGGCAGCAAGCGACAAGAGCTTTACCGCGCACCGCGCTGATCTTGGCCGGCGGGAGGCTGCACACGCGTTGGTCGACGCCGTGATCGCGCGCAACGGACGCGTCGACATTCTCGTCAACTCGGCGGGCGGCGTGCGTGGGCAAGTCGGCAAACCGATCGAGGACGTGTCAGAAGCTGACTGGCGCGTCCTGTTCGAGAGCAATGTCGATAGCGCCTTCTGGCTGGCGCAGGCGCTGGCGCCAAACATGCAGCGCACGGGCTTTGGCCGCATGGTGTTTATCGCGTCCGGCGCCGGACTGCGCCCGAGCCTCACGGGCATCCAGGCCTACACGGCGGCCAAGCACGCTATGGTCGGCCTGACCAAGCAACTGAGCCAGGATCTCGGCCGCTATGGCATCACAGCCAACGCCGTAGCGCCGGGCTTCGTACGCTCGAACCCGTCGAGCGAGGCCCAGTGGCAGAGCTACGGCGCCGAAGGGCAGAAGCGCCTCGTCGAGAGCATTCACACCCGACGCACTGGCACGGCGGACGACATCGCCAATGCAGTTCTATTTCTCGCGAGCGCTCAGGCCTCGTGGCTGACGGGGGAGGTCGTCTCCGTGAACGGTGGCCGCTCTTGATCTGCGCCGTCGACACCTGCGACTCTGTCGATTGAGTTCTGCTTGCTGGTCTCGCTGCGCTAGCCTAACAACACGGTAGATCCGCCATGCAAAAGCTTACAATAGCCGAATAAAGAAGTTGTCCATCACTCCCGCTCCACGAAACTATCCACTACCCGCTTGGTCTCGCCGGCATCAAATTCGATCGTGAGTTTGTTGCCATCAACCAAAGTCACCTTGCCGCCGCCAAACTTATTATGCGTGACGCGGTCGCCGATCTTGTAGCCCATGCCGGGGTCGACAGAGGACGCGAGCAGACGCCCTTCGATCGTGGTGCCACCACTGGATTTCGGCCGTGCTCCCGGTTGCGGCTGCGTCTTCCAGTTCTGCTGCGCACGCTGCCAGCCGGGCGTTTGATAGGTCGTGCTTTCGAAGGCCGGTTGGGCGGCTTCATCGAAGCGGCTCTTGCCGTATGGGTTCTGCCGACCATAGCCGCCACCGAAACTCGCGCCTGCGCCGAAGTTGGCGTAAGCGCCCGTGAACGGCGCCTTGGCCTCGACAACGGTGACGTTGTCATCCGGCAGTTCATCGACGAAGCGTGAGGGATGCGCGCTCTGATAGCTGCCGCGCAGGCGACGGTTCTGCGCAAACGAAACGCGCGCGGATTTCTTGGCCCGCGTCACGCCGACGTAAGCGAGTCGGCGCTCTTCTTCGAGGCCCTCGATGCCGTTCTCGTCCATCGAGCGCTGGTGCGGGAACAAGCCCTCTTCCCATCCCGGCAGGAACACCACGTCGAACTCCAGGCCTTTGGCGGCGTGCAAGGTCATCAGCGACACGCGATCGCCGTCGTCCTTGTTCTCGGCATCCATGACCAGCGACACGTGTTCCAGGAACCCCGCCATGGTGTCGAACTGATCCATGAAGCGGATCAATTCCTTCAAGTTCTCCAGCCGCGCTTGCGCCTGCGGAGATTTGTCCGCCTGCCACATGGCCGTATAGCCGCTCTCGTCCAGGATGAGCTCGGCCAATTCCGTGTGCTTCATCTGGTCAAGCCGACCGCGCCAGCGCGCGAATTGCGCCAGCAGATCCGAGAGCGATTTACGCGCCTTGCCAGCCAATTCTTGCGTCTCACACATGAGCTGTGCAGCCGCCATCATCGGCATCTGCTTGGCACGCGCGAGGTCATGCAGGCGCTTGATCGTGGTGTCACCGAGCCCGCGCTTGGGCGTGTTGACGATGCGCTCGAACTTCAAGTCGTTGGCGGGATTTCCGATGACCTCGAGGTACGCAACCGCATCCTTGATTTCCTGCCGCTCATAAAAGCGCGGACCACCAATGACCCGATAGGGCAGGCCCAAAGTCATGAACCGATCTTCGACGACGCGCATCTGCGCCGACGAGCGCACCAGGATCGCTACTTCGTTGAGGTTATGGCCGGTCTTGCGAAGTGTCTCGATGTCCTCGCCGATGATACGGGCTTCTTCCTCGTCGTCCCAGACGCCCGTCACCCGCACCTTGTCGCCAAGGATGTCGTCGGTGAACAGCGTCTTGCCGAGGCGACCGTTGTTCTTGGCAATCAAGCCGGCCGCGGCACCAAGAATGTGCCCTGTAGAGCGATAGTTGCGTTCGAGCTTGATTACGGCGCAGCCCGGGAAATCCTTGTCGAACTTTAGGATATTGTCGACTTCCGCGCCACGCCATCCGTAGACAGATTGATCATCATCCCCCACACAGCACAAATTGGGCGAGCCCTGCGCCAGCAGGCGCAGCCACATGTACTGGACGATGTTGGTGTCCTGGTACTCATCGACCAGAATGTATTTGAACTTGCGGTGATACTCGGCCAGCACATCCGGGTTGTCGCGGAACAGGCGCAAACCCTCAAGCAGCAGATCGCCGAAGTCGACGGCGTTGAGATCCTTCAGGCGCTGCTGATAGGCGCCATACAGCATCTGGCCCTTTCCGTTGGCGAAGGCGAAGCTTTCGCCCGGCGGCACCTGGCCCGGTGTAATGCCGCGGTTCTTCCAGCTGTCGATGAGGTTGGCCAGTTGCCGCGCCGGCCAGCGCTCCTTGTCGATGCCTTCGGCTTCGATCACCTGCTTCATCAGGCGCAGGCTGTCGTCCATGTCCAGGATCGTAAAACCAGACTTGAGGCCGACCAACTCTGCATGTCGGCGCAGGATCTTGACGCCAACCGAGTGGAACGTGCCGAGCCAGGGCATGCCCTCGACCGCGCCGCCGATGAGATGGCCGATGCGCTCGCGCATTTCGCGGGCGGCCTTGTTGGTGAAGGTGACGGCCAGCACCTGTGACGGCCAAGCTTTGCCGCTCGCGAGAATGTGGGCGATGCGCGTCGTCAAGACACGCGTCTTCCCCGTTCCGGCACCAGCGAGCACCAGCACGGCGCCATCCGTTGTCTCGACGGCCCGGCGCTGCTCGGGGTTCAGCCCCTGCAGATACGGCGCAGGTGCCGCCGACATCCCGCGCGCTCGCTCTGAGATCGACAGCTTCGCTGAGTCAACTTTGGCCGGCACAGACGCGTTCGTTGGCGGAGGAAGAACACCTTCCTCGTCCGCATCGTCATAAAACCGTCTGGTGGCCATGGGGTCGGTCATAGACCGAATGTAGGCGCCTTCATGGCCAAACGAAACCGGCGCGCATCGGTTAACCACCGAAATTCGAGGCGTTCACCTTGGCGGGTGAAGCAACGAGCTGTGCAATCGCGTCACAGGTCCAGCAGATGTCCTCACCCGCGTCGTGTCACGCGCATGGGCATGCCACCCTTCGGCACGAGCGTCACGCGCGCAACAGGTTCCGGATTGTGCCCAGGCGCTGCTTCGAAGCGTGCGCCGCGAATCAGCGTGGCGAGGATGATCGTCGCCTCCATCATCGCAAAGGCCATGCCGATGCAGATGCGCGGTCCGGCCCCGAAGGGCATATAATGATAGCGCGAAATCTTGGCCTCGTTCTCAGGCGCAAAGCGCGTGGGATCGAAGCGATCGGGATCGGGGAAGTATGTGCGGTGGCGCTGCACGGCGTAAATCGGGATCAGCACCTGAGTGCCGGCCTTGATGTCGTGCGGACCGAACCGGTGGTCCTTCAAGGCATGCCGGCCGATTTGCGGGGCTGGCGGATAGAGCCGCATCGATTCCTTCAGCACCTGCTGCGTGATGGCAAGCTTGTCCGCGTGCGCCGCTGTCACGGGGCCATCACCGACAACCGTGCGCACCTCTTCAAGCACGCGCTGCTCCCACTCCGGCGCACGCGATAGCAGATACAGTGTCCAAGTCAGCGCCTTCGCCGTGGTCTCGTGGCCGGCCAGATAAAACGTCAGCAGGTTGTCGACCATCTGCTCGTCCGACATGGGCTTACCCGTTTCGGGGTCTTTGGCCTCCATAAGCCGCTGCATCAGGTCGACCTGCGGCTTGCCGCTGGCTCGGCGCTTGGCGATCAGCCCAAGCACCGCTGCCCGCAGCGTGCGAGCAGCATCAAGCGCGCGAGCTTTTTTCGGGCGCGGGACCCAGGCTGGGATGTTGGCGATCGAGAACAGGAGTGACCACGCGCTGGCCTGCTGAAACTTGCCGGCCGAGAGTTCGATTGCCGCGCTCAGATCCGCGTCTCCGCCCGGCAGCAGTGTCGCCGAGATCACGTCGAACGTGACCTTGGTCATGTCGGCGTCGATGGCGCGCGCCTCGCCGTCGGGCGCGGGCGACAGTCCCGCCAGATAGTGTTCGGTCGCCGACACAATGGCCGGTGCCATCGGCGTAATCTCCTGCATGCGGAAGATCGGCGCTGATGTCTGGCGCTGCCATTTCCAATCGCTTCCCTCAGCGGTCAAAATGCCATTGCCGAGCAGGGGGCTGAGCAGCCGGCGCTGCGTCGTCTTGTAGAAATCGTTGCGGTGATCGAGGAGCACGACCTTAATATAGTCGGGATGCGTGATCCACACGAGCGGCGCGCCCGCCAGCGTATGGCGTACGAGATCTGTCTCGTAGACCTCGTCGGGGATGGAGAGCAGCGGGTTGCGGGCGAAGTTGGCCGCAAACATCAGAGGGTTCGGCAAACGCTTCAACGGCGTGACGCGCGGGGGATAGTACGGTCTGTGCAAGGGCTCAGCGATCACGGCGGTCATTTGGATCTCCCCGTCGGTCAATATCCCACACTATGACTCTTCGGAGCTGCGCCGATAGTCGCGATCCGGGTTGTTCCCTCCCCCGTTGTGGGCCCCGCCAGGGGAGGGAAGTTCGTGTCGGCGAACATGAAAATCGAATGGCCCTGGAGAAAGGGCACCGTGATCCAGCGCCAAGCCGCCACATCGGCTCAGACAACGCTCTCACGCCGACGTCGCAGGACGCGGTTGCAACGGCGGTTGGCAATCGGCCGGCAGAGGCGTCTCGTAGGGCGTTTTTGCCGTGCGCGCGGCATGATCGGCCTTGGCGGCGGCGACCAGCTTGGCATCGCCGAGGCAATCCACCGCAACAGCGGCCATCACCTTCGCGGCATGGACGAGTGCCTTGTGTGCCGCAGGCACTTTGCCCTGTGCCGTGATCTGCCAGCTGTGGCCGGGTGTGCCGACGGCATGGCAGCCAACGCGCGCCTCGATGGTTGGGACGGCCCAGGAAACGTCGCCGAGATCCGTCGAGCCGATCATGGCCTCACCCTTGAGCCCACGCGGCACAACCATGTCGCACAGTGCCATGTCGCGTGTGCGCGGCAGCCCCGCGCGCGCCCAGGACGCATTGATGTCTTCCTCCGTCAGCGTCGCCTGGATCTGCTTGGCATAGGCGACGTCGGCGGCGTCCCAGGGCGGCGCGCCAAGACGGTCGAAATGCTTCTGCATGCAATCACCAAGCGGCGTGTTGTCGAGCATGTTAGAGACGGCCGAAATGACTTTGGTCTCGACGCTGCACTCCGTCATCAGCGCGGCACCGTCAGCGATCTTGCGCACGCGCGTGATCAGCTGGCGCATTTCAGGCAAGGTCAGCGCCCGGATCGCGTAGCGCACCTTGGCCCGGCCCTGCACGACGTTTGGCGCAACACCGCCGGCATCGAGGTAGGCATAGTGGATGCGCGCGCTTGAGGGCATGTGCTCGCGCATATAGTTGACGCCAACGTTCATGAGCTCCACCGCATCAAGAGCGGAGCGCCCGAGATGGGGGGCGGCAGCAGCGTGCGAGGCGCGGCCCGTAAACGTGAAATCGATGCGCGTGTTGGCGAGCGACAGGGCATCGCCGACTTTGTTGAATGCGGCCGGATGCCAGCAGATAGCGATGTCGACGTCTTTGAACAGGCCCGCGCGCACCATGAATGATTTGGCAGCGCCCCCTTCTTCCGCCGGGCAGCCGTAGTAGCGCACGCGCCCTTTGATGCCGCGCTCGGCGAGCCAATCTTTGACGCCGGTGGCCGCAAGCAGTGCCGCCGATCCCAGCATGTTGTGGCCGCAGCCGTGACCATGCCCGCCGGCCACAACCTCTTTCGGCTCGGCGATGCCGGCCACCTGTGAGAGCCCGGGCAGCGCATCGTATTCGCCGAGGATCGCGATCACAGGACCGCCCTCGCCGGCTTCACCGACGACGGCGGTTGGAATGCCGGCGGGGTTCTTTGAGATCTTGAAGCCCTGCTGGCGCAACATGGCCGTATGCTCCTCGACGGCCGTGTATTCGGTGTAGGCGATCTCAGGCGCATCCCAGATGCGGTCCGACAGGTCGGCGAACGGCTTGCGCTTGGCGTCGACGAGGTTCCAGATCTGGTCGGTATTCTGCATCGTGAGCCTATGCGGGCGGGAGAGCTGCCAGCAATCGATCACGGGCGCGGGTGAACCGCAAGCGTCTGTGGACAACTGAGGCTCTAAGTTCGCGTCTGTGGACAACGGCGCGACCGCCACAAGCTGCTGAATGTGAATCAGATACCCGCAACATCACTGGCTTTTCAGCTCTGAGATCCGCGTTCTTCGTTCTCGGATGCCATGGTGGCAGGATCCGATGACTTTACATTCGCATCGCGTGTTGTGGGCAAACGGGGCATCCGTGCTCGCGCTTTGTATTGCTATCGGCGGCGGTTCCGTAGCCGTCCAGGCTGAGACGCTGCAGGACGCGTTGGCGGCGACCTATCGCTACAATCCGCGGCTCGACGCGGCGCGTGCAGCCCTGCGAGCGACAGACGAAGAGGTGGCGCGAGCGAATTCTGGCTACAGGCCCACGATCTCGGCATCGGCCGACTCCGGAAGCCAGTGGCAAACCGCGAAGGGGGCAAGCGGCGCCACATCATTCACGGAAACGCATCCTTCCGGCTATGGCGTCACGTCCACGCAACCCTTGTTCCGCGGCTTTCGTACGCTGAACCAGGTTCGGGAAGCCGAGGCGACAATCCGTGCGGGACGCGAAAACCTGCGGTCCATCGAACAGGCAGTCCTTTTGGATGCCATCACCGCCTACATGGATACGCTGCGCGATGCGGCGATCGTGAAAATCCGCGAGAACAACGTGCAAGTGCTCTCAAGCGAGCTCAAAGCCACACAAGAACGGTTCAAGGTCGGCGAGGTCACGCGCACGGACGTGGCACAGGCAGAAGCGCGCCGTGCTGGCGCTGTATCGGCGCTGGATCTGGCACGCGCAAATCTCAAGACGAGCCGCGGGAGTTTCGAACGCCACATCGGTCGTCCCCCGAGCAACTTGACAGAACCTCGGCCACCGAAAGGGCGTCTGCCTAAATCCGTTGCCGAGGCGATCGGGGTGTCGTCGCGGGAAAATCCGACGCTTATCGGTGCACTCTATCGAGAGCAGGGTGCGCGCAGCACGGTTGACCGCATCTGGGGCGAATTGCTCCCGACCGTGCAGCTGGACTCGAGTTACTCACGCCGCTTCGATGTCAGCACAAACGTTGCGGAAACGGAGACGACGTCCATCGTTGCTCGCGCTACGATACCACTCTACACCTCTGGCGAAGTCCAAGCCCGCGTGCGCCAAGCCAAGCACACCCACGTCAGCCGCATCCAGGAAATCGAGCAGAACCGGTCCGACGTGCAGGCCTTGGTCGTGCAGGCCTGGTCACAGCTGGAGGCGGCGGAAGCTCAGTTTATCAGCGACAATGCCCAGGTGAAAGCGTTGGAAATCGCGCTCGCCGGTGTGCGCGAGGAAGAAAAGGTCGGCCAGCGCACGCTGCTCGATATCCTCAACGCCCAGCAGGAACTTCTGAACGCCCAGGTGAGTCTCGCCGGCACCAAGCGCAACATCAACGTGGCCGCTTACTCGGTGCTCTCCACCGTCGGACGCTTGAACATCCAGGAATTGGGCGCGGCCGACGAAGTCTATGATGCGGACCTGCATTACCACGAAATTCGCCGTAAATGGTGGGGCGTTTCCATCACGCATGCCCATGGCAAGACAGAACGCCATGATTTCTGGGACAACATCGGCAAGACCTTCCATGCCTCGCACGGCGAAGCCGTTGACCCGCCTGCCAAGCCTACAGGCAAACCTGTCAAGTGACGGCCGATTGCGCTTGCTTCCATTGAAGCCCCTTGTGCCGTTAGACCGCTTGCCAAGACACTAAAAAGTATGGCTTTGTTCACCGTGTTTTCCGCGCGTGCACGAATGGATTCGGCGCCGCACTGTGAGGGGTTCGGGAGTTATGGCTGACGCGTCGCGCGGCTCCGATCAAGGCATCGACCAGATTCTGGCGCAGATCCGACAGATCATTGCGGATGAGCCCGATTTTGCTAAAAAGCCGGCTGCAAAGGCAGCACCAGCAGCCGCAAAACCGGCTCAACCCGCTCAACCGGCACCGGTTGCTCAAGGCAGCCCGCCGCCATCCCCAACGGCTGCAAAGCCTGCTGCCCCAACGGCGGCTTCGCCTGCGCGACCGCCAGCCGCGCCACCGCAACGGACGCCTGAGCCGACGCCGCCGGTGAGTGCAGCTGCTGCTCCTATTCCTGCTATTCTTGCGACTGCCAAGCTGTCGGCCGCACCTGCTCCTCGGCTGCCGATCGACGACCTCTCGGATCTCGTGGAAACCGCGCCAGCGAAACCGCCTGCCAAACCGGCGGCTGCGGCTCCGGTTGTTGCGCTGTCGCCCGCGGCGCCTCCGGCGAAGCCCGCTGTGGCTGGCACAACCCAGCCCGCCTCTCCTCCGTCACCAGTGCCGAGACAGGCGGCACCTGCTGTGCCACCGGCGGCTATAACCCCGCCATCGGCTCCAGCTCCGGCTAAGTCAGCTCCGGCCCAGCTCGCACCAGCCGCCGCTGCAGCGAGCATTCAAGCAAAGCCTGTGGCGCCTTCTGCCGCGCCCGCTGTGAACCGTCCGGCAGTTGCAGTACCGGACAAAGCTGCTCCGCCGTCCGCTGCGACTGTAAAGCCTGTTGCACCCGTCGCGCCTCAGGTTGCGGCACCCGCTAAGCCCGCGCCATCAGTGCCGGTGTCTGTTGCGGCCCTGAGCACACCACCAGACGCGGCGCCGGTTAAAGCTGTTGCCCCTGCTGCTGCCGCCAAACCTGCATCGGCCGTGGCTCCTGCCGCTGCGCTAGTAAAGCCCGCTCAGGCGCCTGCGCCTGCGGCAACTCAAGCCGCTCCGGCACGCCCGACGTCTGCTGTCGCGGCACCGCCGGCAAAGCCTGTTCCAGTGGCACAATCGGCTCCGTCACCACCAGCGGCAGCAGCGGCAGCTCACGTGAAGCCAGCCGCGCCACCTCAGCCGCCTGTCGTGGCAGCTCAAGCCCCGCCGGTACAAGCTCCTGCGGCCCCGGCTCCGCCGGCAAGGGCAGCCGCCCCGGCGACGCCGCCACCGCCTGTCCAAGTGTCAAAGTCCCCGCCGCCGCTACCCGCGCCACCGGCTGCTGTTATCCCGTCTGTGGCTGGGCCACTGTCGCTCTCCCACCGCATGCCGATTGCCGCCCCGCCGTTGCTCGGTGAATCGGACCAGGGCGGCAAGGCGCCACAGTCACTCGCGGCCCTGCTCTCAAGCGGCCATTTCCTGCCCGGTGGCATGCTCGCGCCTGTCGATTTGCCCGGGCAGCGGCCAGCGCCAGCCCCGTCTGTGCCACCGCCCCCCCTCCCGTCGCAGTCATCGGCAATATCGTCCGCATTGGGTGACCTGGCGGCAGGCTTGGCCGCGAACGGCACGCCGCCACCTGCCCGAGCCACGGTTGCACAGGCCCCAGTTGCGCAGGCCCCAGTTGCGCAGGGGGCATCGCCGCTTCGTGGCGGTGCGGTTCCAGCCGCAGCCAAGCCCGCGGTGACGCCGGAGCTTGAAGACAAGATCCTGAATGCGCTTCGCCCGACAATCCGCCAGTGGCTCGAAGCAAATGCGGAAACGCTGACGCCTAGGAGCGGTAAAAAAGACTAAGCCGCCCGGCTAGGCTCAGCGTTCGAGCGAGGCGTCTTCGACCAACAGCGACACCAGGGCGGGGAAACTCAGGCCACGATTCTGGCCGAGTTCAGGCACCAGCGATGTCGGCGTCATCCCTGGCTGTGTGTTGATTTCCAGGAACGCAAGTTCGTCCGTCGCCTCATCCCAGCGAAAATCACACCGCGAGACGCCTCTGCAACCCAGGGCATCGTGCGCCGCCCTCGTGTGACGTCGAATTTGATCGCGCAGAGCCGCAGGAATGGCGGCGGGCAGAATGTGCTCCGAGCCGCCCGGCGCATATTTGGCTTCGTAGTCGTAGAATTGTAAGTGCGCGGCCGACACGATGTCGATGATCTCGGTCGCCTCGCCCATGATGACCGCACACGTCAGTTCGCGGCCAGGAATGAAGCGCTCCACCATCAGCTTGCCGTCCGCGGTCAGCGGCACCGTCCTGATCTTTTCAGGCGGCCGGTTCGCGCCCTTGGGCACGATGACCACGCCGACGGACGAGCCCTCTGCAATCGGCTTGACCACATAGGGAACGGGCATCACGTGATCTGCGAGCGCCTCGGCCGGCGTGACTTCGACCGCCTCAGCCACCGGCACGCCCGCGGCGGCGACAATTCGTTTGGTCTGCTGCTTGTCCATGGCGACGGCTGATGCCTGCACACCCGAATGCGTATAGGGAATGCCCAGAACCTCAAGCAAACCCTGCACGCAGCCGTCTTCGCCCCAGCGGCCATGCAGCGCGTTGAAACACGCATCCGGTTTCAGTTTGGTCAGCACATCGGCGACGTCGCGGCCGACATCGATGCGCGTCACGTGATAACCGGCAGTTTCGAGCGCATCGGCGCACTCCTTGCCTGACGACAGCGATACCTCGCGTTCGGCTGACCAGCCGCCCATGAGGACGGCGATGTGGGTGTATTTGCGCGGGGTCATAGGCGTCTCCGACCGAGAATCGACATGGATCTGACCATACGGTGTGTCGGCGGTGAGGCAAATGCGGACCTGACGCCCAGCCCTGCAATCAGGGTGCAGCGCGGTGCTCGATGTCATCGCCAATTGGGCCGGACAGGAGATCGCACCATGACGTCGACGATCTTCTCGCCATTGCGTACAACAGGTATGCGGCAACAGCTGGCGGCAATCCGGCAAACGTCGATGTGCAGCGGCATCCAGCGGGCAGGCTTGCAGCGCGTCGCGATGCATGTCTCGCGCGCCGCAACGGCAATTCCGGCAGTGTCCGGAAACCGTCCTGTAATTGCTCTGTCGCCTCGCGCTTTGTCGATGGCGGCAACAGGTGCGTAGCGCTCGACGGCGGCTGAGACGCGGGTGCTCGCACCGTGGTCCAGCTGTTGGGTGCCGAGGCTCGCCCAGTGCGCTTTGAGCGCGGCATTGAAGTGGGCGACGGCCAGCGTCGCTTTGGTGCGGTCGCCGGTTCCGGTCGACAGGCGGACGTCACGCCGGCGATCGAGCGCCCTGACCGCATCGGGCACGTGGCGCCGGAACTGCCAGATGCCGCCACGGCGGACCATTAGGCGGCGTGGCATGGCCGACGATGGGCTGCATGGCAGCGGGCTGCGACGGAACAGACTGGAACTGGGACAGGGTTGGGCGGGAGCGGCGGCGGCATGGACGCGAGCCGTCAAACGGGGCCCGTTCAGCGGTCAATCCATGGTGTCTGCGGCACGTCATGTGGCACAGTCAATGGCTCCGCGGGTAGGATTCGAACCTACGACCAGTCGATTAACAGTCGACTGCTCTACCGCTGAGCTACCGCGGAATGCATATGATAGCCTGTGCGCGCTCAGTACAGCAGCAGACCGCGGTTCCGTAGCCGAAACCGTTTCGCATCGCAACACCCAATTGATTTATGATCCTCAGCCGAGCGACGTTGGCAGTCCATTCCTACACCAGCTGAGCGCCAAAATTCCGCGTCGGATCCATGTCGGCGGTCAGCACGCCGCGTGGCCGCGCGGCTTCGCCGCCGCCGCGGGGCAAGAAGCGGCCGGAGCCCGCTTTGCCGGCCAACCGCCCGCCCTCGATGATCACGTCGCCGCGGCGCAGTACGGTCTCGGGCCAGCCCGTGACGCGGCGTCCGGCGAACGGCGTGAAATCTGTGCGGTCGTGCATCATCTCGTCGGTGAGCGTTACCTCGCGATTGGGGTCCCACAGCACGAGATCGGCATCCGCGCCGATGGCTATTGACCCCTTGCGGCCACCGAGATCGTAGAGCTTCGCTGGTGCCGTTGCCGTCAGCTCCACAAACTTGTGCAGGCCGAGGCGGCCTTTTGAGACCATGGCGTCGAACAGCAGCGGCATGCGCACTTCGAGGCCCGGCAGCCCATTGGCGATCTGCTTGAAGTTGGGATTTGGTCCAGCGCTGAACTTGCCCGAGGCGTCGTAGCGATAGGGCGCGTGATCCGACGAGATCACCTGCAGGTCGCCAAGGGCAAGCGCGTGCCAGAGCGCGTCCTGGTCGGCGTGTGTGCGTGGCGGGGGTGAGCACATCCACTTGGCGCCCTCGAAGCCTGGTTTGTCGAGATCTTCGGCGGTCAGGAACAGATACTGCGGGCAGGTTTCGGCGAACACCTTTAGTCCACGATCACGGGCCGCGCGAATGACCGCGACGCCCTCGGCCGTCGAAACGTGGAACACCATGATCGGCTGGTCGAGCAATTCCGCGGCCAGGATCAAACGGTTGATCGCCTCGGCCTCGGAACCGCGCGGATGACTGATGGCGTGATACTTGGGCGCGACATAGCCCTTCTCGACGAGACGGCGGCCCATCCAGGCGATCATGCCGTGGTTCTCGGCGTGCACACACACCATGGCACCCGATCCGCGCGCGGCCAGCAGCACGTCGAGCAGCGTCTCGTCGTCGACCTTCAGCTTGTCGTAAGTCATGAACAGCTTGATCGAGCCGTGACCCTCTTTGACGAGCGCTGGGATATCTTCCGTGAGAGCCTGCTGCGTCGCATCGGCAACGATCATGTGGAAGGTGTAGTCGATGATGGCGCCGCATTTGGCCAAGGCCATATAGTCGTCGACGACAGTGCGCAGGCGTTTGCCCATATGTTGCGCCGCGAACGAAATCACCGTGGTCGTGCCGCCGAACGCAGCCGATGCGGTCGCGCTTTCGAAGGTGTCGGCGTTCAGCAGGCCACCCGCGGAAATCTGCTCGATGTGTGCGTGCGTGTCGACGCCGCCAGGGAGAACCAAGCGGTTGCTGGCGTCGACTTCCCGCGTGCCCTTGGCGAGGCCTTCGCCGATAGCGACAATGCGCCCGTCGCGGATGCCGATGTCAGCTTTGAAGTCGTCGATGGCGGTTGCCACGCGCCCGTTCCGGACGACGGTGTCGAAGGCAGTCATGGCGGGAAACTCCGGATCAGGGCGATCGCGGCATTGTTCACCCACCCGGCGTCAGGCGCAAGACTTTGCCGTTCTCCACGCGATAGACGGACGCGCGGCGGCCAAGGGCTGCAAACGCGTCGTGGTCGGTGCCGGTCATCCAGGCTTGGCACCCGAGCGCAATGATATCGTCGAACAACGCGGCGCGGCGGGCAGGATCGAAGTGGGCCGCGATTTCATCGAGCAGCAAGATCGGCGCGGTTGAATTTTGCCGCTGCTTGATCAGCTCGGCATGCGCCATGACGAGGCCGACCAGCAGCGCCTTTTGCTCGCCCGTCGAGCACAGTTTGGCCGGCATGGCCTTCGGGCCGTGCGCGACGATCAGATCGGAGCGGTGAGGGCCATCAAGCGTCCGGCCAGCTGAGCGGTCGCGCTCGCGGTGGTCGGCAAGCTTCTTGGCATATTGTTCTTCGACTTCGATCGCCGGTGTCTGGCGCAACTGCTCTTCAAGTTCGCCCGTGATGTCGATCATGGCCCAGGGGAACGGGCTGTTCGGCAAGCGCCGGCGGCGGGCGCGGATGGTACCCGACAGCTGCGTCACCGCTTCGGCGCGAGCGGCGGCGATGGCAACGCCGGTCTCAGCTAGAACGCGTTCCAGGCCTTCAAATTGCGCGTTCGAGCGAACGTTGTCGGACAAAAGTTTGTTGCGCTGGGTCATCGCGCGCTCGAAGTGGCCGAGGCGTGTGCGATAGGAGCTGTCGAAACACAGGATCAGGCGATCGAGGAATCGCCGTCGCTCGGAGCCGGGGCCAGTGAACAGCCCGTCCATCGCGGGCGTCACCCATAGCATTTCGATGATATCTGCCAGAATGCCGGAGCCGCTCTGCGCTTCACCGTTGATCTTGACGATTCGTCCCGTGCGCGCCGCCTGTCCGGACTGGGGCTGCAAGCCGGTGCCGACCTCCAGGGATCCCGATTGGGTGCGCACGCGTGCAGCCACGGCCCAGTCTCCTAGGCCACCGGCACGCGCCAGCTCTGGAAACGGCGAACGCCGCAAGCCCTGGCCGGCTGCCAGCAGCGATACGGCTTCCATCATGTTGGTTTTGCCGGATCCATTGGGTCCGATCAGCACCACCGGCTCGGGCCCGAATGTGAGGCCAAGGCTGGCGTAGTTGCGGAAATTCGTCAGACGCAGTTGCTCGACCCAAAGCCGGGAGGCTTCTGCCGTAACGGTTTGCTGGCGTGCCTGCACGTGCGGTCACCTGCCCGATGGAAGTCACTACAATTGCGAACCACGGACTGACTCAAACACGCATCGGCATCAAGACATACAAAGCCGACTGGTCGTCACCGTCACGCACAATCGTCGGCGCTCCGGAATCCGCCAGCTTGAAGTGCGCCATGTCGCCCTCCAGCTGGCCCGCTATGTCGAGCAGGTATCGCGCGTTGAAACCAATTTCCAGGGGCGCCGTGCCGCTGAACTCTGCGTCCATTTGCTCCGTCGCCGACCCACCTTCGGGATTGTTGACCGAGAGCGTCAACTTGCCATCGGCGATAGCGAGTTTGACAGCCCGTCCGCGGTCACTGGCGATGGTCGAGACGCGGTCCACGGCACTCATGAACTCGGAGTTGGCAACGCGCAGGTCTTTGTCGTTTGCCTGCGGAATGACGCGGCCATAGTCGGGGAAGGTGCCGTCGATCAGCTTCGATGTCAGCGTGACCTTACCGATTTCAAAGCGTATCTTTGCGGGGGATACGGAAATCGTGATGCCGCCGTCAGCGGCTTCGATCAGGCGCTGCAACTCCTGCACGGTTTTGCGTGGCACGATCACGCCCGGCATACCGTTGGCGCCCGCCGGCAGTTCCAGATCGAGCTGCGCGAGACGGTGCCCGTCGGTTGCCACGGCGCGCAATACGTTGCCGGCCGTGTGCAGATAGATCCCGTTCAAATAATAGCGGGTTTCCTCGGTCGAGATGGCAAACCGCGTCTTGTCGATCATGCGCTTTAATTCATGACCAGGCACCTCGAAGGTGTGTGGGAAGTCGCCACCGGCAAGATCAGGGAAATCATCGGCGGGCAGCGTCTGCAAGGCAAAGCGTGCGGTGCCGGCTGTTATCGTCAGGCGATCCTTGTCAGGATCGCGCTTCAACTCGACCTCAGCACCGTCAGGCAACTTGCGCACGATGTCGTGCAACGTATGCGCCGACACTGTGACTGCGCCCGGCTGTGAGACGTTGGCTGGCGCCTGCTCGACCACCTCGCGCTCAAGATCCGTCGCTTTCAACATGAGGGCCGAGCCGGAGGCACGCAACATCACGTTGGAGAGGATGGGAATCGTCGTGCGCTTTTCGACCACACTGGTGACGTGACCGAGCGCGCTGACGAGTTCTCCCCGTTCGATCACGAGTTTCATACGGACTGCGCCTTCATGTCCCCGCCCATACGGCGGCTTTGTCGAATCGATGTTGCGACAACAATCGCAGCGTACGGGCCGTTTTGCAAGATTTGCAAGCAGCGGCTCAGTGGCTGTGTGAGCCCCCTGTGTCAGCCCCAATGTCACCGCACGTGACAGGGCGCCGCCAATCGACCACAAACGCGCGTAAGGGCTATTCTGACGCCCGTCTGATCACGTTTCGTGCCTATGAGGCTCTGATGCCGACACTTCCCACTCGCGTTGCAGCGCTGCGCGCGAACACGCGATTTGCCAGCCTCGCCCGGTCGCTTGAGGTCTATTACGGCGACGCGCCGCGCGACGCGGCCATGGATAAGCTATATGCGCGCTTTGTGAAGCCGGGCGATTTGGCCTTCGATATCGGCAGCCACGTGGGTGATCGGATTGGTGCCTTCCGTCGACTTGGGGCACGCGTCGTGGCGCTGGAGCCGCAGCCGCTCTGCGCCGACGTTATTGCCGCCATCTATGAGGGCGACCGAGACGTCGCGGTTGTGCGTGCCGCCTGTGGGCCGAAAACGGGGACGCTCGATCTGCATATCAACACAGCCAATCCCACTGTGACCACGGCATCCAAGGCGTTCGTCGCGGCGGCTGATGGCGCCGGTGGCTGGGAGGGGCAGCGCTGGGATGCGACGATCACCGTGCCTGTCACCACCGCGGATGCGCTGATTGCCGCCCACGGCACGCCGCAATTCATGAAGATCGACGTGGAGGGGTTCGAGGCAGATGTGCTCGCGGGCCTCAGTAAGCCCGTGCCGGCGCTCTCGTTCGAGTTCACCACCATCCAGCGGGAGGTCGCGCTGACCTGCATCACGCGGCTGAACACCCTTGGATACAAGGGCTTCGATGTCGCGCTTGGAGAAGGCCAGGTGATGACCTTTGACCGTTGGATCGACGCAGATGCCATGGCCGCGCACATTGCAGCCCTGCCGCACGCGGCAAATTCGGGCGACGTCTATGCAACTTTGAGGGTGTGATGGCCGATCTGTTTCCTGGCTTTGCCACGCGCGAGATCGAGACGCCCGCAGGGTGCATCCACGCCCGCGTCGGCGGTAATGGTCCGCCGCTGCTGATGCTGCACGGCTATCCCGAAACGCACGCGATGTGGCACCGCATCGCGCCAGCACTCGCCGCCGATTTCACCGTTGTTGCGCCGGATCTGCGCGGCTACGGGCGCTCGTTCATTGCGCCGACGGTTGCGGGTCACGAGACCTATTCCAAGCGTGCCATGGCCGCTGACATGGTGGCTGCCATGGCGGCACTTGGGTTCCGACGCTTCGCCGTCATGGGACACGATCGCGGCGCGCGGGTCACCTATCGCATGATGCTGGATCACCCGTCGGTCGTATCGCGCGGGGTGCTGCTCGACATCATCACGACGGCCGACCTGTGGGCGACCATCGACCGATCGCGCATCATGCGGATGTACCATTGGCCGCTTCTGGCCCAGCCTGCGCCGCTGCCGGAGACGCTGATTGGCGGTGATGCGCGCGACTATCTCGAAGGTCGCTTCCGCCGTGGTGGCGCAGCGCTTCCAGCTTGGCTGGAGCCGGCTGTTCTCGAGGACTATTGGCAGGCGTTTCGCGATCCCGCCCGTCGGCATGCCACGTGCGAAGACTATCGCGCCGGTGCAACCTGCGATGTTGACCACGACGCGGCCGACGTAGCGAGCGGCCGCACGATCGATGCGCCGCTGCTGGCGCTGTGGGGAACACGCGGCAATCTCTCGGATCATGCCGACCCACTCGCGCTCTGGCGGCGCTGGGCGCCGTGCGTGCAGGGGCATGCGATTGAGAGCGGGCACTTTATACCCGAGGAAAATCCGGATGCTGTGCTTGAGGCGACGCGGGAGTTCCTGCGGGGATAAGAGGCTCGTGGCTGAGAGCCCTCAGTGATTGAGGATCTGGCTCAAGAACAACTTCGTGCGATCCGACTTCGGGTTGGTGAAGAACTCAGCTGGCGCGGCCTGCTCGACGATTTCGCCCTTGTCCATGAAGATCACACGATCGGCAACGGACTTGGCAAAGCCCATTTCGTGCGTGACGCAGATCATGGTCATGCCTTCGCGTGCGAGGCTGATCATGGTGTCCAGCACCTCCTTGACCATTTCCGGATCGAGCGCGGACGTCGGCTCGTCGAACAACATGATGCCGGGGTTCATGCACAGGGCGCGCGCGATGGCGACACGCTGCTGCTGACCGCCTGAGAGCTGGCCTGGAAACTTGTGCGCCTGCTCTGGAATGCGAACGCGCTCCAGATACTTCATGGCGATCTTTTCCGCCTCAGCGCGCGGCATCTTCTTCACCCACACCGGGGCGAGGCACAAATTGTCGAGGATGGTCAGATGCGGGAACAGATTGAACGACTGGAAGACCATGCCGACGTTGGCGCGGATGGCATCGATCTGACGTACGTCGTTGGTCAGTTCGGTACCCTCAACCACGATCTGCCCGGCCTGATGTTCTTCCAAGCGGTTGATGCAGCGGATCAGCGTCGACTTGCCCGAGCCCGAGGGGCCGCAGATAACGATGCGCTCGCCGCGCGAGACGGTGAGGTTGATGTTCCGCAACACGTGGAACTCGCCGTACCACTTATTGACTTGCGAGAGCACAATGGCGGCTTGGCCAACTTGTGCGGACGAGGCGACGGCGGGACGGGCTACTTCTGCCGTTTGCATTTGAGTTTCTCTCCCGCCGACCTAACATGCAGTCGCTCAAGCCTTGCGCCAGCCGCAACCCTGCTCTGTGCGTGCACTATGGCCGATCACCCCACCTGATGCAATCGCCGTCTCGGGCGGATAAAGGCCTCTTCGCCGGGCAAGCTGCTCGACTTTGGTGCAGGGCGTGTGCGTGACAGCGGGTCGCAAACGCCGGCGACAACAGGAGGGGCAGTCCCATGCGCGTAGCCGATGTCGAACTCCTTGTCGTGCCGGGCTGGACGGGCTCTGGACCGGACCATTGGCAGACGCGCTGGGAAACCAAGCTCAAGACGTCGCGGCGGGTCCAACAGGATGATTGGGATGTCGTCGACACAGCCAAATGGACCAACCGCTTGCTGGAGTACATCGCGCGCGCCGCGAAGCCGGTCGTTCTCGTCGCCCATTCCTGCGGCGTGACAACGGCGGTGCACGCAGCCCCGAGAATGCCGACCGGCAAAGTGATCGCGGCATTCCTGGTTGCGCCGCCCTCCGAGGCGGCGTCAGCAGCTTTGCCAGGCATGGATCCATCGTTCGTGCCGTTTCCGCGCGATCCGCTGCCGTTTCCCTCGCTCCTGGTTGCCAGCCGCAATGACGAGCACTGCCCTTATGACGCGGCCGTCGACATGGCGCTCGCCTGGGGCTCAACCCTGGTCGACGCTGGCGAGGTCGGGCACCTCAACACGGCGAGCGGCCACGGGCCCTGGCCCGAAGGCGTGATGCGGCTTGGCTTGTTTCTGCAGCAACTCGGGCCGGCTCGATCGTGATCGATATGCGGTCAGTCTGCCCCGCGTGTCCTGTATCGCGGCGAGAGTGACAAACAGCGCGGACGATGCGAAGGGCGCGCGACCTCCTTTCGGCGACTTCGGCTTTCGGGATTTTGGGGATCGTCGGCGCGGGCATGCAGCAGCTCTCATCAGTGATCGACGACAGCCGCACGCGGCGCTGGGCCATCGTGGTGACGCTGGCCATGCTGGCGCTCCATCTGTTTGCCGCCGTCGCGACCGAGCTTGATTTCGACGAAGCCTATTATGCGTTGTGGGCGCGCCAGCTGTCTTGGGGCTATGTCGATCATCCGCCTATGGTCGCCCTGTGGATCCGCATCTCCACCACGCTGTTCGGTGAAGCGCCCTTTGGCGTTCGCGCATTGTCGGCCATCGCAACCGCCCTTGGCACCGCCGGTGTCGTTGCTATCGGACGCACACTCTACCCGCAGCGTGCTGCGCTTGGCTGGGTCGCTGCGCTCGCGTTTCAAGCGATGCCGCTGCTGGCTGTCGCGGGCTTTGTGACCACGCCCGATGTGCCGTTGGTGTTTTTCTGGACCATTGCCGTGCTGTTTCTGGCGCACATCTGGCGCAGCGGGGCTGCATGGGGTTGGCTTGGTGTTGGTGTGGCCGCGGGCTTGGCGTTGCAATCCAAGTATTCCGGTCTGTTTCTGGGGGCCGGCATTCTCAGCGCGATGCTGGTCGTGCCCTCGCTCAGGCGCTGGTTCGCCCATCCAATGCCATACGTCGGCGGGGTGCTGGCGATGCTGATCTTCGCCCCAGTCGTCGCGTGGAACGCGCAGCACGAGTGGGTGTCGTTTGCCAAGCAATTCGGCCGCGCTGCGGGAAGCGAATACTCGGGCCGCTACATCGGCGAATATCTCGGCGCGCTTGCCGGTCTTGCCAATCCGGCCGTGTTTCTGGCGGCCTGCGCGGCAGCTGCGCTGGCGTGGCGCGAGCGGCATGCGTCGTCACTCGCCCTCGATACGGATGGCGAAGCGCGCCGCCTCCTGCTCGCGTTGACTTTGCCGATGCTGCTGTACTTCTTCAAGCATGCCCTGCATGATCGCGTGCAGGGGAACTGGATGGCGCCGGTGTTCCCGCTGCTGGCGCTGCTGGCCGCCGATTGGGCCACCTCGCCGCCGTCGCTCCGCTGGGACGCGCTGGCGCGCTGGCGCGCCGTCATGTGGTCGAGTGTCGTCTGTATCGCCATTGCGCTGCTCGCGGTCGTGCACGCCGTGACCGGCATTCTGCCTATCCCGCCGGAGCGGGACATCGCGCTGCAGCGCTTGCAGGGGTGGAGCGGATTGGCGCGAGAGCTCGGGCCAGTTCACAAAACCCCGACCCTTGTCCTGACGACAAGTTATGCGTTGACTGCGCACCTTCAGATCTACCGGAGCGGAACAGTCTTTTCGGCGCAGCTCAACGAGCGTGCCCGCTGGTTCTTTGAGCCGACGGGGCCGCAATCTCATTTTGGTTCGGCGGACGCGGCATATTACGTTGCAGAGCTGGGCCGTGAGCAACTGGAGCTCATCCGGCCGCGCTTCGCCGATGTGCGCGAGATCAAACGGATCGACCGCCGGTTCGCTGGCAGGACCCTGCGCACGTATGTGATCTATCGCCTGGATGGCCCAAAGGCTCCCCTGCTAATGGAACCAAGCTTCAAGTTGCCGCTCTGACATCTCCGCACGGATCGCCCGATGCCCCTCGACCTCGTCATCAAAGCTGCGCGTGTCAGCGGCGCGGAAGATCGCCTCGTCGACATCGGCATTGTCGGCAGCAAAATCGCGGCGATCGCACCTGATCTCTCTGCGGGTCACATGATCGATGCCGGTGGGCGTCTGGTCATTCCCGGTTTCGTCGAAACGCACATCCACTTGGACAAGTCGTGCGTCATCGATCGCTGCGCCATAGATGAGGGCACGTTGGCCGAAGCCATCCGCGAGACGGCGCGGGTGAAACGTGATTTCACAGTCGTGGACATCGCGGCTCGCGCACGGCGTACGTTTGAGAAGGCAATTCTCGCTGGCACCATGCACATGCGCACGCATGTCGAAGTGGACCCGCGCATCGGATTGAAGGGCTTTGAAGCCGTACGCGCGGTCGCGAACGAGTATGCCTTTGCGATCGACGTCGAGATCTGTGTGTTCCCCCAGGAGGGCCTGCTTAACGATCCCGGCACGGAGGACCTACTTATCGAGGCCTGCAAGGCGGGTGCACACGTCGTTGGCGGTTGCCCCTATGCCGATACGAATCCCCACGACCAGATCGAGCGCATCTTCACAATCGCGCAACAGTTCGATCGCGACATCGATTTTCACCTGGATTTCGATCTTGATCCCACATGGACGCATCTTGCCGAGGTGTGCCGGCAGACCAAGCGTTTCGGCATG
This sequence comes from Hyphomicrobiaceae bacterium, assembly GCA_031374735.1. GTDB lineage: Bacteria > Pseudomonadota > Alphaproteobacteria > Rhizobiales > Hyphomicrobiaceae > JABFRJ01. Next base: position 25,232 of record JANMGQ010000277.1, read on the forward strand.
CAGCGGCGCGTCGCGATCGGTCATGTCACGAAGCTGTCGGCGATGCCGCTGCCACAGTTCGACGCCGCCGCACGGCTTTTGGCCGAAGCCGGCGTCGCCGTCACGGTCTTGCCGGCGACCGATCTGTTCCTCATGGGGCGCGGCCACGAGCACAACGTGCCACGCGGCGTGACGCGCGCGGACCTGTTGGCGAAACACGGCGTCACCTGCTCCATTGCCACCAACAACGTGCTCAACGCCTTTACGCCGTACGGCGACTGCTCGCTGTGCCGGATGGCCAACATGTTTGCCAACGTCGCGCAGCTTGGGCGTCCGTCCGATCTCGTGCGTTGCATGGAGATGGTAACGACCGAGGCCGCAAAGCTTATGAACCTGCGCGGCTACGGCATCGCGGTGGGTCATGCCGCCGACATCGTCATTCTCGATGCGACGTCAAGCGCAGCGGCTATTGCAGAAGTCGCGCAACCACTGTTCGGCCTCAAGCGGGGCCGGCGCAGCTTCTCGCGCCCAGCAGGCGAGATCTTGCGACCGTGAGCTGCTACCTCGCGCGGTCGCCATCGGCCTCGTGAGACCAGTGGTCAGAAGTATTGACGGATGCGCCTCCCCCCACCTGTCATGGCCGGCCTTGTGCCGGCCACCCATTTTGCAACGCACTAGTCTTACTGCGTCATGAACTGCGCGGCCTTGACGAAACCACAGTGGCGGCATGGCAGCAAGGACATCTCGGTAGCGTCTGGGCGAGAGCTGCTGTCAGCCTGCGCCGCATCGTTGTAATAGAGTTCGGGACGTGGCGTT
>JANMGQ010000035.1:0-1505 GCA_031374735.1 Hyphomicrobiaceae bacterium
CTCGTTTCGGATTTGCCCAGCTACCGAAATCTGCGGCAATTGCTGACCGCCGAAGACGGTGTCGCGACCATCGTTCGCAAGGGCCACCGTGCGTTCAAGCAAATCCGCGAAGTACGCGCCGATCAATACGGCATCCGCACAACGGTTTCAGTAGCGGATCAGCCGATCAAGCTTGAAATCGTTCTGGAAGGCCGCATCGAACTGGAAATGCCAAGGGCTGAAGACGAAATTTGCGGCATCGCAACGCTCACGCCCCTGAACATGGCCACGAGCAAGTTGCTGGCCAATTCCGACCATTGGGGTGATGACGGCGCCTTCAATCGCGACCTGATCGATCTGGCGATGATGAAGCCTGAGCAGGCACTCTTGCAACAGGCGATCAGCAAGGCGGAAGGGCCGTATGGTCAATCCATTCGCAACGACTTAGGCCGCGCCATTCAGAGGCTGCAAGAACGCCAAGGCTGGCTTGACCGTTGCATGCAGGCAATGGCGATGACATTGCCCAAGGCGCTGGTTTGGCAACATGTTCGCGCGCTTCGCAAAGGATTAGTCGAAGCCTGACTCATGGCTATGCGGAGGGCACTTGCGGTCCGCATTTGAATGCCTGCAATCGGCTCGGTCGCGCGCCTTGGGAAAGTGAACGAGCGCAATGCTCACTGTCTCGAACACTTTTTGGCTTGTACGTCGGGGCGGTTGTCGTCAATGGCCTTGCGTGACAAGCAATTCACGAAGGCGGTGCCCAATCCATCTCTTTGACCAGTCGTCGCAACCTCGACATGATCAGCTTGTCGAACTCCATGTCGAGCGGCTGCCCCAAGAGGTTTTGGCGCGCGGCGACGCGGTCAGCTAGCTCCTGACGGGCAAGGCATTTTCCGGATTGCGCACGCAGCGATGGCGAGTGGAAATTCAGGCTAGCGGCTATCGGTAGATCGTCGATCTGTGATCAATTTCGATAACCACGACTGTCAGAACGGCATCTTTGATCGAAGCCACGATGCGCCAGTCGCCAACGCGATACTTCCAGAAGCTGCCAAGCTTATCCCCATGCAGCGCTTCACCGATAGAGCGCGGATCTGGCAGAGTTTCGATTTTTCCGATGAGCACCGCGATGCGGTGCTGAACTTTACCTTCCAGCTTTTTCAATTGCTCAGATGGCGCCCGGAGAAAGCTCGACGTTATAGGCCAAGATTCTTTTTCACGGTCTGCCAGGGAAAGCCTTTCCCGATCGGTGTCTTGCGCTTCTTCATGCGCTCAAGAAAGGCCAGATCGGCCTTTTTCTCAAGTTCTTCGGCCACGTGTTTCCTGGCTTTGCGGGGTCGTCCGATCAGGGTTTCCATGATCCAGAATTCCTTGGGTGTTCGACAGGCCTTGACTTTACTGCTGCACTCTTGCCGCGTGACAGCCTTGACGCGGGACCAGCTCGCCGCTTGTCGTCAAGATTGGCGGATATCAGGCCGCACGAACCGCATTGGCGACCAAGCGCAAGCAAGGTCAACGCGGGCCGC
>JANMGQ010000044.1:0-4960 GCA_031374735.1 Hyphomicrobiaceae bacterium
CCAACCTGGTCCCAGGTGGCTTGGTCACCGTACACCAAACCAAAAATTTTCTCGCCACCGTTGAACTTGAGCTCACCCGTCGTCACGAAGGACACAGGGCCAGTGTTTGGATCTCCCGGAACCGTGAGTGATCCCAAATCACCACCCGCATCGAAGGCGCAGTCTGTATAGAAAGCCCGATAACCCGACCTGTACGCTGCTAAATAGTCAGTGTAGGGCTGCGAGCCCGGCGAGCAATTGGTAAGCTTCTTTGTGGAGTTGTCCTGCTTGTATTGCAGCAAAGTCGAGCCGAAGTACGACTGAAACATTGCGTCGGGGTTACTGCTCAGTGCAGCCAACGATGCATCGTTTTGAACCATCGCGTTTTGCCACGGTGTACCTGGGAGAGTCGTCGTCGTCTGGAAGTCCTTGAAGCTGCCCGTACAACCCGCGACCGCCACATTGTTGATCCCAGCGCCCGAATTGACTAGCAAGCCGTTTGCGTCCCGATTGGTGTTGAAGACCAGGCTGGCTGAACTGGTCAACTTCAATGAACCACCGGTCGTGATTGCGGCCGCTGGCACCGATTGCAGTGACGGTTTCAGTTTCAGAATGACGCTGATCTTCTGGTAGGCATCTGCCGTCCCAATCGCCCCAGGCACGCATCGCGCATCAGCGGACGAACAGCCGTAAGACGTTACCAACACGCTCTCGGGGTCAGCCGTTCCATTGGGTAGCGTGGCCGCATTGACAGCTTCGAACTTCACCGTACACGTAGGGTCAGTTGCGGAGGCCAGCGCTGGGTTACCGGCGGCCTGGCAGACGCAAGTTGACGTCGGAACGCCGCCAACAACACTGATGCTGCAGCCAGGTTGAACGGTCGACACTGGTGTGAAGCCAGAGGCTGCAGTGAACGCTAGGTACCTCGTGCGAAACGAAGTAGCCGTCGCGCCGGGCGTACCTGGGATCGGCACGCAAGCCGCGTCGGACTTGCGAACGTCGTTGAGCTGCGCTGTGGCCCACTCGATGCCGGCTTCGGCCGCTTCAAAGGCGCGCGTTGCCCGGTATTGATTTGCGGACGTCTTCTGCTCGAAGATCAGGCTCTTGTTCACGAAGAACGCGATCAAGGTCATGCTGAACAGCAGGATCAACGAGATGATCAAGGAACCGACGCCACGCTGTTGACGTATGTGTTTCATGGCTTCACCCTGTGAAAGACAACGGCGCTCATGAGCATGCGCCAGTAAATTGTTCATTCCGCACGCGAACAGCTTCTTGCAAGCTTCGCGTGACGGCGCTGTCAGTCGCTGAAGTGCCCTGCATAGTGATGTTGAAGCGGCGGACCGTGAGTCTTGGGCACCCGTTGATCCCGGAGGCATCGCAGGTGGCTGTTGGGCAGCCGTTCGCATCCAGCTTGCCATTGCCAGCGGTGCACACCGCGCATCCAGCGCTGGCGCTGGCGGGGCAGTACTGCACCAGGCTGATGCAGGAGTGCGCGGGCGTGATGCTGAACGCAGTGATGTTGACGGTATTGATGTCAGTGATCGACTGCCAATTCCCGCCGAGCAAATACTGCAAGGAACCTGCACTCAGGCGAAAGCCGAAATTCTCGGTTGCCGCCGTAAGGACGTTGTCCTCCGCGCCCTGCGAGTAGCTGTAAGTCGTCGTCGATGCGGGCACCGAAGCCGCCGTCGGGGCGACCACAGCGTACGGCGACACCGCGGGGACCGGGTTGGCATTTGTGGTCACGACACCGCCGGTTGAATTGCCCCAATAGCCAGCGCGCCGCAAATCACGCGCAATGAGGTCGGCAGCAGCGCGGAGGTCCTGGTTCACTTTGGTCTCAAGGACGAGGCGCCGATTGTTGCCAACGTAGTCCGAGAACAACTTCAATGCGCCGCCAACGAGAAACAAACCTACGGCCACGCCAACGAGTAACTCGATGATTGAGAAACCGCGTTGGGGCCTGGGGTGGGGGTGTTCACGCATGTTGGACCTAGATGCAAGTTGCGTCATATCCGACGACGGACCCATTTGGACTGCAGGTCTGCGCCCGCCCGACGGGGGTTATCGAAGCCCGAAGCTGCCATGAACCCGCGCTGGTGGTGAGGTTGACGGAGCCGACCGTGGTCACGGAGCCGTCAAAAGTTGCCATACCGCGGATGCTGTCGAATTGAATGAAGGTCAACGAATTGCGGGGACTGATAGACAGTGCAGACCCCGTGTCGAGTTGGACTGTCTTGATCTCCATGGCGAGCGGTATTGACCCAGTGCCGAGCGTCACTCCACCCGCTTGGGTGCAACTCGTTGCTGTACTGCCAACGGGGTGCGTGTGGATGGCGTAGCAGCCACTGCCGAAGGTAATTCGCACTGGCACATTGCGCTGAACAGCTTCGGACCGCGCGTACTGAATGTCTGTTGCGAACTCTGTGAATACGCCCTCGAGCCGCTTTCTTGCGAAGTAATTGGTAAACGAAGGCGCGACGAGCGTCAGTAGGACTGCCGCGATGGCGACAACGACCATCAACTCCACCAGGGTGAAGCCACGTGCACGGCATCTATCTCTCGCGGCCATCATCGGTTCCAACACTGGGCTGCCGACGATGAGCCCGTCGATGTGTAGGTGATGGTGCCTGCAGCCAGCGTGAGTGTCAGGCTGGTGCACCGTGTGTCCGCCGCCTGCGTACCCGCCGCAGTAGCGGTTGCCGCATATCCTGTGGCTGAGTTTCCGGCGACCGCCAAGGTATAGAACCCCGAGCTGGGGTTAGGCACATTCAATCCTGCACCAGTCAATACGTTCGTGTAGGTCGTGTTGTTGGCGCGCCAGCGCTCCTGTGCTTGGGCCACTTGGTTGAGCGCAGTGATGGCGTCAGCGCGGCGGCTCTTTCTGACCGAGCCAAAGTAGGCGGGCAAGGCAATCGCGGCCAGGACAGCCGCGATTGCGACAACGATCATCAGTTCGATCAGCGTGAAACCACGACTGCGCCGGTAGAGGCGCAGATCGATGTTTTGGAACGGCATGTTCATGACCCGGATTGTGGCAACAGGGGTTCATTGTGGCGCGCGGGATACGCACCGGCCATCAGTCGGGTCGTGCCGTTTGTCGCCGTTGATCAATCCTCGAGATTGGCGCTGTGACTTTCAGCACGCCTTGACATCTTTGACCGTACCGCCCGGCGAGCAGCTGCGCACGCGCCCCATGATGTTGACGACGTGGCGGAGCGATTGGCCGTTGCCGTTGACCATGGTGACTGTGCCTGCGGGCGTCACGGTGCCATTGATCGGATCGAAACGCATCGAGCCGACATTGGCGCTGACGGCCACGCCATCACCCGTGCGATGGAGCAGCGACTTCAACAGCTCCGCGCCGCTGTTGCACTGCGGTGTGCCGTCTGCGGCACATTGGCAGTCGCTGGCGCTGCCGGTGTGGATGATGGTGCAGGTGCCTGCGGTGACGCTGCGAAAACTGATGCGAACGCCCTCATTGCGCGCGACGGCCTCGCTGCGAACGTAGTGCAAGTCGGTGGACATTTCGGCAGCGGTGCCGTCGAGGCCGAGCTTCTGCTTTGTCTTCTCGAACGAAGGCATGGCGGTACCGACGAGGATGCTGACAATCGCCAGCACAACACAAATTTCGATCAAGGTCAGGCCGCGTTGAAAGCCTGCGAAGCGATGGGTTTGCATGTCGATCTCCTGGGGTTGGTGGAGACGACTTTAGGAAACGCGAGCGTGAAAGACTTCCCTCTTAAGGGGGTCACCCCCATCAGGGTGAGTCGCACAGTTTTGGTGCGTGAGCCGCTGGCTCTCCCTGCAAGAGGTCGCCCGAAAGCAATTGGAATCGTATCCCTGTTCATGGATAATCCGCATATGGCGCGTAACGAGGAAAAGCCACTCGAATGGATCGGTAGCAGCCACAAGAATTTGCTGGCACTGCCGCTGGAGGTCCGGCGCGTCTTCGGATACGCGTTGTCGCTGGCGCAGATGGGAGACCAGCACGACGCTGCAAAAGTGCTCAAAGGTTTTGGCGGTGCCGGTGTACTCGAGGTCGTTGAGGACGACACCGGCGGCACCTACCGCGCTGTGTACACCGTGAAGTTCAAGGAAGCCGTGTTCGTATTGCACTGCTTCCAGAAGAAGAGCACTCAGGGGGTTGCGACGCCGAAGGCAGACATGGACATCATCCGCGCAAGGCTTAAGGTGGCCGAGGCGCGGGCAAAGGAGCTACGAGATGAAGTCACGCGTCGTTGAAGGGGTTGAAGTGCTGCGCGGGTCCGGCAATGTGTATGCCGATCTGGGCCTGCCGGATGCCGACAAGCTCAGGATCAAGACAGGGCTGGTTATCGAAATCAGGAAGGCCATGCGCCACTTGGGCCTGACACAGCAGGCAGCAGCCGCACGCATGGGGGTCACACAACCCAAGGTCTCCGACATGATGCGCGGGGACTTCACCAACCTGTCGGAGCGCAAGTTGATGGACTGCCTGAACCGGCTGGGTTACGACATCGAGATCAGGGTCAAGCCAGCAGCCGCTCCGGTTGGGCACTTGAAGATCGCCCTGGCCTGATCAGATATCCCGGATCAGTTGCCGGAACTCATCCACGTCTTCAAAGCTGCGGTACTCCGACGCAAAGCGCACATAGGCCAGCTTGTCGATGCGCTTCAGCTCGCGCATCACCAGTTCGCCCGAGCCTGTCAGGAATCCTGTGTGCGGGGCATGTCATGAGGGCCCGAGCTATCCAGCCGCCAGTCCCAACTGCGTGAACTGGGACCGGCCGAGCAACTTCCTGAAGTCTCGATCGAAGCTGACGAGGTGTTCGCCAAGATGCATCGTTGCAGCAGCGAGCCAGGCATCCGGCAAACTGTTCCCGGCAAGGTGCTTGTCCAGGCACAACTGACGCAGGCGCGGCCACTCCGGGCCGAGCGCAGCAAGGTGAACCCCTGGCACCGCGAGCAGCGCATCGATAAAGCCAACAGTGCCATC
>JANMGQ010000142.1:0-44085 GCA_031374735.1 Hyphomicrobiaceae bacterium
CCGCAGAAACAGCAACCAAAGCCAAACGCCTCGCCGGACAGATCCGCGCCCTCGGCTTCACCGTCGAGTTCAGCCGCGCCGCATGATACAACCCAACCCGGCACCGCGATCCCGGCCCGTGCTTCTTTCAGAGTAGGCGCGAGGGTTTTGCGCCCACGTCTCAAGCGCGGCCATGGCCGCCGGGATCAGTTCGCAACATGACCGTTGCGACGCAAGGCTGTGCCGACGTCGCCAGGTCGCATCTAGCGCAGGCCTCAGCGCCCTCTATGGTAAGAGACCGATTTCCCTCGGGGGCAGGACCATGGCCGCACGCAAAACCGTTACCATCGACGCCAAGAAGCTCGAGAGCTTCGTTGCCGACATCTTCGAAGCCGCGGGATGCTCGAAAGGCGAAGCCGGCCGTATCGGCAAGTATCTCACGACGGCCAACCTCACCGGCCACGACAGCCACGGCGTGCAACGCGTGCCGCGTTACGTGCAGAACATCAATGAGAAGACCGTCGTCATTGACCAAACCGCCAAGGTCCTCAGTGAGACACCCGTGCTGGCGGTCGTCGACGGCCTCTACGGCTTTGGCCAGACGGTGGCGCCGCAAGCTGTGCGCATCGGTATCGACAAGTGCAAGGCCATGGGCCTCTCGGCCGTCGCGCTGCGCAACGCGGGCCATATCGGTCGCGTCGGAGATTGGGCTGAGATGGCCGCCGCTGAAGGGCTGGTTTCGGTGCACTTTGTCAACGCGCACGGCTCTGTGCTGGTGGCGCCCTTCGGCGGGGTCGACAGGCGCTTCTCCACGGCCCCCTATTGCGTGGGCGTGCCCATGAAGAAGGGCCAGCCGCTGGTGCTCGACTTCGCAACCTCGATTGTGGCCGAGGGCAAGGTGCTGGTGTCGAGTTTCGGTGGCAAAGCCATCCCTGAAGACGCGCTCATCGAGCAGACCGGCAAGATCAGCAACGATCCGCACGTGCTCTATGGCGACTACACGCCGACCGGTCCGCGCAAGGCTGGTGCCGGCAAAGGTGCCATCCGCGCCTTCGGGGACCACAAGGGCTCTGGTCTAGCGTTCATGTGCGAGGTACTCGGCGGATCACTCACCGGAACAGGCGCAACCAAAGAGGGCCGGCCGTTTTCCAACGGCATGATGTCGTTCTACATCGACCCAGCGAAACTTGATCCGACCGGCTTCTTCCCCAAGGACGTCGCCAAGTACGTCGAGCATGTGAAGAGCGCAAAGCCGGTCAAGCGTGGCGGCGAAGTGCTGGTGCCGGGCGAGCAGGAGGCACGCATGCGCGCCGAGCGCGGCAAGGCTGGCGTGCCGCTGCCGGCGGACACCTGGGGCGCCATCGTCGAGACGGCGCGCCACGTCGGCGTCCCCGAGGCGCGCATCAAGAAGGCGATGTGATGCGCTGTGACGTCAGCAACTCTCAATGTGAACACGGCGCACTTTCCCTCCCCTTGCCCTTGCAAGGGGAGAGGGTGCCCGCCCGCGCGAATGCGCGAAACAGTGGGGGGCGGGTGAGGGGCAGCAACGTACATGGTGGGCGTTGGTCATTCTGCATGACTTGAGGGTTTAAGCGCTGTTGGCGCAAGCGGCTGCCCCTCATCCGCCCTTCGGGCACCTTCTCCCCTCATGAAGAATGAGGGGAGAAGGGAAGTGCCGATCGTTCACATTGAGAAGTGCTGCTGTAATGTTCTCGGCGTTGCGGTTCGACCGTGATCTGTGCCAGCCGGCGCTGCACAGTCACAGTGTCTGACTGTTGAATTTACAGCATCCGAGTCGCCAAGATCCATCCCGTCACGAACAGCGGCGACAGGATCGTCGACACCACGACGGCGGTCGATATGAACTCGGGCTCGGTTTTGTATTCAGCGGCGAACACCGTGATCAGCACGCCAACAGGCGTTGCGGCTGCGACCACAATCACATCGGAGACTTCGCGCGGGAAGCCCATGTACCAGCACAGCGCCCACGCCATGGCAGGCGCGACCAGGAACTTGAGCAGCAAAATCAACACTTGCGGCACCACCTCGAAGCGCACGATCTTTGAGGCGGCGATCTGCGCACCGAGTGTGTACAGCGCCAGCGGCGTAAAGATGGAGCCGAGGAATTGCATCGGCTGCGCCACCACGACGGGCAATTCGACATCGAAACCGCGCAGCGCCAAGCCGAGCATCACCGAAGGGATCAGCGGCGTCTCGAAGGCGGTCTTGAGTTTGCCGAGCCTCGAACCACCGGCCGGCGCGAGCAGCCAGACACCGACCGTGCAAATGAGGATCGTGGTCAGCGCCGTCATCACGGACATGTAGATCAGTTTGTCTGGCCCGAACGCGAGTTGCGTCACCGGGATGCCGAAGAAGCCAACATTGGCATAGCCTGTGCCAAGACCCATCATGGGCCCGAGCGACGCGCGCTGGCGGAATAGGATCGTCACCAGCCAGCCGATCGGGATCAGGAACAGGAACAGCACGACGCCGACGTAGAACACCGGCCAGATCGCCGACAGCGGCTGCTTCGACGACGCGAGAAAGTGCACCAGGAAGGCCGGCATCACCACATACATCTGCACGCGGTTGAGCGTACCGATATCGAGCTTGAGCTTGCCCTGCAGCGCCCAGCCGAGCGCGACGATCATGACGATCGGCAACGTCACACGGCTCAGAATTTCAGCAAACAGATCCATAGCCACCCCCGCCGCCGGCCATAAGGCCGGGCGGCCCGCCAAGTGGCTACACGATTTTTGCGGCGGCGTGGTTGCCCGTGTGCATCAGCGAACGCCTCGACGTCAGGCTTTGCGGCTCTCTTTCGGAAGCAGAGCGTCTGGTTTGCCATATCCGGGCAGCGCTTCGAAGCGCGTCATCCAGGCTTGGATGTGCGGATAGTCGGCGAGAGCGAAGCCACCGTCTGGCGCGAAGGACACAACGCCGTAGGCATCGATGTCGGCAACCGATGCGGCGGCTCCAACAATCCAATGCTGCTTCGCGAGGTGATCATCCAGAGCCTTCAAGGCAGCCTTGCCTTCCGTCGCATACATATCAGCCGTCGCCGCATCAAACGTGCGAAAGCCGAGCTTACCAGCGCGGCTGCGATAGACCGGTGGCCCGAGACGGTCTGCGCTCCAGAGCATCCACTCGCGGATCTGCTGCTTCTCGTCGTCGTTGGCGCCGCCCATTTTGCCTGTCGCCTGAGCGAGATAGCCGAGAATGGCCGCCGATTGTGTGAGGTGCTTGCCGCCCGCGTTGACGGTCAGGCACGGCACCTGACCCCAGCGGCTCTTGGCCTTATACTCGGGCTTCTGGCCCGCGCCTTCGCGCAGGTTGATGTGTTCGTAGTCGAATTTCAGGCCGGCCATCGATAGCATCATGCCGACTTTGTAGGTCGGACCGGATGCCCAGATACCGTGCAGTGTATAGGGAGCAGACATGGGAAATCCTCTGGGACTATGGTGGATATTGCTCGGGTCTCGGATGTAACCGGGGAAACAGAAAAGGGCATCGCTCGTCCATGCTGAGCGAGAACACATCCCGAGGATGTCATGCAGTCAAGCCCTTCGCCCTGGCCGTCATTGCCAGTGCTGTTTGTGCACCGGCGACGCTCGCTGGCAAGAACCGCGGCCGGGCCCAGCAGGGCCATCGGGTGAACGCGGATCTGCACCCTCTCCCCGTGACGGACGGGGAGAGGGAAATTCACACGCCTCCAAGCACTTGGCTCACTTCGGGGCGCGATACTCCCAATGGGTGCCCTTGTCGGTGATTTTTTCGTTCAAGGTCGGCGTGCGTTTGCCTGGAGGGCGCATCCCGGTTGCCATCAGACGCGCCATATCGCCGAAGACAAACGGGTTCTGGACGAACACGTTGTGGTTCAGCGCAAACCTCGTGCCGAGGCCGGACAGATCGATGGCATCGACACCGGCAATGTAGACCGGTGCGCCACCGACACGCGCACCATCGCGCCGCAGCCAATCCGACACGACCATCGCCCGGTCTTCTTTGCTCGAATAGCTTGTCACGGTCACACCGAGGCGGCGCAGCGACGGCATCACGGCTGCCAGTCGCGAGGTGTTGACGTCAGCGTGCGCGAATATGACTTCGCCAAGCTTCACGCGTTGGCCGGCGCTGCTCCGATCTGCCAGTCGTTCGAGCGCGTTCAGGATAACTTCGCCTCCGGTCGAATGGCCGATGATATGCACCTTCACATCCGGGAGCGAGGTGCCGAGTGTCTCCAGCATCTGCAACAGGAACGGCGCTGCGGTGGCAGCCCTGTCACGGTCGCCCATATACGCAGACACACCGGAGCGGGCCGGCCAGGCGAATGTGGCGACAACGCCGTCGAAATCGAGATCATAGCCGATCACAGCCGCGCGGCGCACGGCATCCTCGAAACTGTTGTTGTAGCCGTGGACGTACACGAGTGCCTGTTTTGGAAAGCGGGCCGCGCGCGCGAGGTGATCTTTCATCTCACGTATCTCGGTCGCACCGCCGTCTGCCGAGACGTCGATCCGGTGGACTGTCAGCAGGCTCTCGTTGGTTTGCCGGCCACCGGCGCGGTCGAGTTGACCAAGGGCGTCGGCGCCGCGTTCGGCACGATTGAGGACCTCGGTCGTTGGAGCACGGATCATAGCGCGACCGAGCACGATAGCTGCTGGATCCAGCACCTGATCGTTGCCGAACGTGAGCTTGGATTTGTCAGCCCCCCTGGCGCGATTGGTTGCGTACAAGACTGGCACTTCCGCAATGCGCCATCCCGGGATAGCCTCGGCGCGGGCGCGGTACGTGGCGGCTTCGGCGGGCCGACCTTGTCTCTCAGTTACAACGGCCAGAAATTCGAGTGTGCTTTGTACTCCAACACCGGTTGGGCCGTAGACCTTCTCGCGACTGGCCAGGACGCGCTTGAGGAGCTCCTCCGCTTCTGCATCTTTCTTCATAGCTCCATACAGTCGTGCAAGTCGTGTGCGCGTAAATGTCAACGTCGGATGATCTGGCCCCAAGGCTTTCTCTAGGATCGAAACCGAACGCATGTAGAGCGGTTCCGCCTCGGTATACCGCCGTTGTTGGTAGTGGATGTTGGCAATCAGGTTGAGCGACGTTGCGATGTCGCGATGCGCCGCTCCAAACGCAGCTTCGCGGATCGCCAAGGATCGCAAAGCCAGGGGCCGGGCATCTGCGAATCGCCCTTGCCCGCGGTATAAGTTGGCGAGATTGGACAGCGCTACCGCAACATCCGGGTGGCCGGAGCCGAGCGCGGCCTCCCAAATGTCGAGGACCCGTTTGTAGAGCGGCTCAGCGAATTCTGGGCGTCCTTGATCATTCAGAACGTGCGCCAACGTGGTCGATGAATTTGCTGCCGCAAGACTGTTGGCCCCGCGTGTTGCCTCGGCCATGGCGAGCGATCGCTTGGCCAGCGGCTCTGCATCGGGATAACGGCCTTGCGACCAGAAAAGCAGCGCCAAATGGTTCAACGACGTGCTGATTTCCGCATGATCCGAGCCGAACGTTTTCTCGCGTATTGCCAGCGATCGCCGAAACAGCAGTTCGGCCTCGGCGAATTGGCCCTGGGCGCGGTAGTGCGCGGCGAGATTGTCGAGCGCCAGAGCGAGGGTCGGATGATTGGGCCCAAATGTTGCCTCGCGGATCGTCAGCGTTCGTTTGTACAGCGCCTCCGCTTCCCCGTATCGGCCGAGGGTTTGGTTCAGGTTCGCCAGATTGTTCAAGGCTGGTGCGTTGGCAATGTTATCGGGACCCAATGCGGTCTCGACGATTTTCAGCGACCGCTGCAAGAGTGGCTCTGCCTCATCGTATCGGCCGCGCGCCGTAGAGACGATCGCAAGACTGTTGAGTGCGTTGGCAAGGGTGGTGCTGCCCGGGGGCAGTTTTTTCTCCATGATGGCGATGGCCCGGCGGTGCAATGCATCGGCGTCGGCGTAGCGGATTTGCATGCGTCTGATGTCACCCAGAAGCGTCAGCGACGACGCGACGTCGAGGTGTTCGGGACCATACAGGCCTTCGCGGATCGTCAACACGCGGCTCGCGGCTGCCTCGGCATCCGCAACACGACTCGACAATCGATAGAGTTCGGTCAACGCGGACAACGACCAAGCCACGTCCTTATGGGTCGGCCCGAGCGCGGCTTCTCTGATCGTCAGCGCTCGCTTGTAGGCCGTTTCAGCGTCGCCATAGCGGCCATTGCCTTGATAGAGGCGCGCCAGATTTGTCAGCGGTACCGCGACATTGCCATGATCGAGGCCATGGAGACGTTCGGCCAGTGCAACGGCCCGTTCTGCCGCTGGGAGCCCGTCGGCATATCGCGTCGCTTGAATGGAACGTGCGACCTCGGCGTTCAGTTTGGCCAGGTCTTGTGCGGTCTGTGCTTGTACAGGGGCGCGGCACGCAAATCCCGCAAACACAGCCGCGATGTACACCCGATAGGGGCGGCGCGAAATCTCATTCAATACCCACGACAACATCGGCTACTCCCGAAATGCTCCGCGTTGCCCGCACAGTAGGCACGCATGGCGCATTGGGGCAATCCGTCACGAGACGAATAGCGTCGCTGGGCATCAAGGGCCATCAAGTGGCCAGCGCGTACGGTGGCTTGTGCCAGCCGCGGGGCGAGAACGTGAACACCTCGCAGCCGTTTTCAGTCACGCCGATGGAGTGCTCAAACTGCGCCGACAGTTCGCGGTCGCGCGTGACGGCCGTCCAGCCGTCGGACAGCACTTTGACGGCCGCCTTGCCGAGATTGATCATCGGCTCGACGGTAAAGATCATGCCGGCTTGCAGCACAACGCCTTCGCCGGGTTCGCCGTAGTGCAGGATGTTTGGCCGGTCGTGGAACACCGGGCCGACCCCATGGCCGCAGAACTCGCGCACGACGGAGCAGCGCTCGCGCTCCGCGTAACTCTGGATGGCGTGCCCGATGTCGCCGGTGGTGTGGCCGGGCTTCACCGCCGCGATGCCGCGCAGCAGGCTCTCGTGCGTGATCTCGATCAGGCGGGTGGCTTTGCGGTTGATCTCGCCGACCGTGAACATGCGGCTGGTGTCGCCGTACCAGCCGTCGAGAATGAGGGTCACGTCGATGTTGAGGATGTCACCCTCACGCAGCGGCTTTGGCACAGGGATCCCGTGACAGACGACGTGATTGATCGAGGTGCAGATAGACTTGGTATAGCCGCGATAGTTCAGCGTCGCCGGCAAGGCATCGTGGTCCATGGCAAACTGAAACACGAGGTCGTCCAGGCGCTGCGTCGTCACGCCCGGTCGCACGTGCGGGACCAGCATATCGAGCGCCTCGGCGGCCAAGTGGCCGGCTTTGCGCATGGCCGCGAAGCCATCTGGGCCATAGAGCTTGATCTCGCCCTGTTCGGGGTCGGACGTCTCCCCGATGGCGCGGGCGAAGTTCAAGTTCATCATGTGTCGAATTCTTGTCGCTGAGCGGGGCCATCATGTACGCCCAACGCATTATCTAGAGCAAAGGCCTTTGGCAGCAATCGGTCCCGTGGTAAATATCTCGTCGTAGTCCGGGATGGGGAAGCAAAGCCGCGCCGAAAAGGCCGTGCAACCCGGGCAGGGGAGATGGAACATGACGCGATTGCTATCGGGCGCGGCAACCCTTCTTGTGGTCGGGTTCGCCCTTGGACTACCAGTGCGCGCGCAAGACATCGTCAAAGACGCCAGGGCCTCGCTTGCCGACTTGCCAACTTGGAAGATCCCCGAGATCTGCGCCAAGGACAGTGCACAGGCGCATTGCCTCTCACTCGAGAGCAAGGCATGGCGTGCCGTCAGTGGCAGCTGGGTGTCACTGCCTGATGCTGTGAAAAAGACCTGCCTCGGCAATACCAAAGGACCAGGCGACCAGAGCTGGCGGGTGCTTGGCGATTGCGTCGACGAGGAGATGGAAAAGCAAGGCGACAAACGGGCTGTCGCAACTCTTCGTACGCCGGCGGAAGCCGTGCCGCCGCCCAAGCCTGCAACTCCGGCCAAGATTGAGGTGCCACCTCCCGTGCTTGGCTTTAATGTGGCGCCACCGCCGATGGCCACCGAGATCGAGGCGAAGCGTCTGGCCGATGAGGCTGCCGCAAAGAAAGCCGCCGAGGAGGCTGAGGCCAAGCGACGCGCTGAGGCAGATGCCGCAGCCAAGCGAAGCGCCGAAGAAAACGAAGCGGCGCGCAAAGCCGCTGAAGCCGCGCAAGCACAGAAGCGCGCTGAAGCCGATGCGAAGCGTCTGGCTGAAGAGGCTGCTGCCAAGAAGGCTGCTGAGGAGGCAGAGGCAAAACGTCGTGCCGAGGCAGACGCAAAGCGGGTTGCCGAGGAAGCGGCAGCCAAGAAGGCTGCCGAAGATGCTGAAAAGAAGCGTGTTGCTGACGCGGCAGCCGCAGCCGAAGCCGCCAAACGCGCCCAAGCCGAGGCCGCAGCCAAGGTCTGTCAGGACAAGCTCAAGTCCGTCACCGACCTTGGCGCTATTCGCTTTCGTATCGCAAGCGCCAACATCGACAGGGCGAGCAACGCGACCCTCGATCAGCTTGCCGAGGTCGTAAAGTCATGCCCGGGCAACACAATCCGCGTCGAGGGGCATACCGACAGCCAGGGTGAGCCGGAGTTCAACCTCACCCTGTCGCGCAACCGCGCCCAAGCTGTGGTCGAGTATCTTACCCGCGCCGACGTTGCAGCCGAACTCGTGTCCGCCGAAGGTTTCGGCGACACGCGGCCGGTGGCCGACAACGCCACCTCTGACGGACGCACCCAGAACCGCCGCATCGAGTTCAAGGTGCAACCGAAGTGACGATCGCCCATGCGCGTCGTCATCACACGTGCTGGCCGCCGTTGATGTGAATTTCCGCGCCGTTGATGTAAGCGGCGCGTTCAGAGCACAGGAAATGAATCGTCTCGGCCACTTCGCGCGGTGTGCCAAGGCGTTGCAGCGGGATCTGCTTCTCGACGATTTCAGACGTTCCCGGCGACAAGATCGCCGTATCGATCTCACCCGGCGCGATGGCATTCACACGCACGCCGAACGGGCCGAATTCGTGCGCCAGTTCCCGTGTCAACGTCGCCAGTGCCGCTTTCGAGCAGGCGTAGGCGACGCCTGCGAACGGATGCACGCGCGAGCCGACGATCGACGTGACGTTGACGATCGAGCCTTTTGCTTTGGTTAGGTCGTCATGGAGGCCGCGGGCCAGCAACGCGGTCGAGATCAGGTTGACGTTCATCACCTGCATCCAGGTCTCAGCGTCCGTGGTGCGGATGCCGAGGCGCGATCCGCCCTCGCCTTTTGGCGAAATGCCTGCGTTGTTGATCAGCGCATCCAAGCCGCTCCCAGCCAGTTTTTGCTTCACCGTCGCGATCAACCGCTCGATGTCGTTGACGTCACCGAGATCCGCTTGCAGATGGCCGTCCTGCCCGCCCGGCCAGGGACATTCTTCGGCGAAGGCCTGGCGCGAAACGGTCAGAATGCGCCACCCGTGCTCCATGAACAGTTTCACCGTGGCATGCCCGATGCCGCGACTCGCGCCGGTCAGCAGCATCGTTCGGCGCGGAATCGGTGTCGGCTTGAACCCGGCAGATAGGGGCGTTTTGGACATGTGGGCTCCATGAAACCGCAGTCACTTACGCCAGACGCGGAAGCGCCGCCGCAAGGACGTCGTCCGCCCACTCTTGCACGAAATGCCCTCCCTCGGCGATCATCACGGGGTCGGGGCAATTGCGGATGATTGTGGCCAAGGCCGCCATAACAAGCGGGCCGAGCACCGGGTCCTTTGCACCGACAACCATGGCCGTGCGGCCGCTCCACGCCGTGCGCCACCACTCGCGCGCCTCACGCGACAGCGCTGCGCCGCCTGCATCTGGATTATCCGGCACGAGGTTCGGGAAACGTCGCACGCCGCCTTTGTAGGCCGCGTCTGGGTAAGGCGCTTCATAGGCGGCAGCCTCGGCGTCGGACAGCATCGGGCAGGCGCGTTTCATCAGTCCGGCGATCGCCATGTCCGGGTTCTTGTTGTTCCAGTCGCGCCAATCGAGGAACCCCTTGGTGAGCGGTGTGTCGCCCGTACCCAGCGCCGTGTTCATGACCAACAGCGCCTCGAACCGGTCAGCCATCGCCATCGGAATGGTCAATCCAAGCAGTCCACCCCAATCCTGGCAGACCAGCGTGACGTTGCGAAGGTCCAGCACCTCGATCAGCGCCATGAGGCTAGTGCGGTGGAACTCAAACGTGAAAGTGGCATCGTCCTTCGGCTTGTCGGATTTGCCAAAGCCAAACATATCAGGCGCCACCACGCGATACCCGGCCGCCAGCAGCCCTGGAATCATCTTGCGATACAGATAGCTCCACGTCGGCTGGCCATGCAGGCAAAGTGCGATCCGGCCATTGGGCGAGGCCGGCCGTTCGTCGAGATAGTGCATGCGCAGGCCAGGGTAGCCGTTCAAGTCCGTGTAGTAGTTGGCCCCGAAGTCGTAGCCCGGCAGATCAACAAAGCGGGCGTCGGGTGTGCGCAGGGCTGGAATACTGGCTGGCATCAGTTGTTTCCCGCGTTCAACGACCCTGTGGCTTGGCCTGGGACTGGCGCAGTGATGCGTAGAGCGCGCCCGTTTCCTGCTGCGCTCAGCCAAGGAAGACTATCGGCCGCTTTCTGAACTTGCAACAAATGTGGCGCGCCCCGCATATTGGCCAAGCCAGCGACATCGCCATCAGCCATCGACACGGTCGTGTTCGGCGCGCAAGAACGCGCAACTTGAACCGCGCCCTCATCGCGTCAACGCAGCAATACCTGGCAAGACGCGGCCTTCGAGCCATTCAAGGAACGCGCCGCCGGCAGTCGAGACATAAGTGAAGTCATCCGTTACGCCGGCTGCATTGAGGGCTGCGACCGTGTCGCCGCCGCCGGCCACGGAGACCAGCGTCCCGGCCTTGGTCATCGATGCTGCTTCGCGAGCAAGGGCGAACGTACCTTCGCCGAAAGGCGCAATCTCGAACGCCCCAAGCGGGCCATTCCAAAGCAGCGTTTTGCAGCCGTGCAGGACGCCGATCAGATGCGTGATCGATTGCGTGCCGACATCGAGGATCATGCCATCTGCGGGCGTGTTGCCGACGGGCAGAATTTCGCTCGCGGCACCAGCTTTGAACTCACGCGCCACGCGGCCATCGACGGGCAACACGATCTCGCACCCCTTGGCTTTGGCCGCGGCAATGATTTCGAGCGCCGTCTTGTGATGATCGGGCTCGGACAGTGACTTGCCGACGTTGATGCCTTGGGCCTGGAGGAACGTATTCGCCATGCCGCCGCCGATGATCAACTTGTCGACCTTGGCGACAAGATTTGTCAGCACGGGAATTTTGGTCGAAACTTTCGATCCGCCGACCACAGCCGCGGTTGGACGCTTTGGATTTTCGAGGGCACGGCGCAGGGCGTTGATCTCTTCCATCAGCAACGGGCCGGCATAAGACGGGAGCAAATGCGTGATGGCCTCGGTCGAGGCGTGGGCACGATGTGCGCACGAGAAGGCATCACCGACGAAGATATCGCCGAGCTTGGCAAGTTCGGCCGCGAAGGCGGGATCGTTCTTCTCCTCACCTTTGTGAAAGCGGAGGTTCTCCAGCACCGCCATATCGCCGTTGCGCATGGCGCTGACAACCGCGGCCGCGCTTGGACCGATGCAGTCGCTCGCGAACGCGGGCGCCTTACCCACGATTTTGCCGAGTGCGTCAGCAATCGGTTTCAGCGAGAACTCTGGGGCAGGTCCGCCTTTCGGGCGGCCGAAGTGTGAGATGACGATGACCTTGGCGCCGCGTCTGGCGAGATCCTGGAGACCAGGCACGAGCCGCTCAAGACGCGTCGCGTCGGTCACGCGGCCGTCGGCGACGGGCACGTTGAGGTCCGCGCGCACGAGCACCCGCTTGCCCGCCACATCGAGCGCCGCCGTTGTCTTGAGCTTGTCGAGCGCATGGACCACGGCGGCGTCCCCTTGGGTGTATGGCGAATGTGTGGCGGGCTCTATCGCGCGGACAGTCCCGGTGCAACTGACCCACGATATGTGCTATTATTATCACGCGCAAAGAAAAATTTGACACGCCCGAAGAAATGAGGGACGCTGCATCCGTTGTGTTGTGGCGCGCTGGAGCGGGGGCTCAAGTGATGCGTAGCTTGTCCTCCGTGAACGATAGCCAGGGTCGCGTTTCTGATGCCGCATCGGCGGCGGCGGCGCTGGGCCGATATGCGGGTGACGAAAAACTCGCGGCGATCTTCAAGCAAATGCGCGAAATCGTCGGCGTCTCGCAATCAGAGATGGCGCGCCGGCTCGGCACGAATGTGTCCACCCTGCTCGATTTCGAAGCCGGCGCTGTGACGGCTCTGCCGTCGTGGCCGGAGACCGTCCGGATCGTAGACCGCTATGCGGAGCTGTCGCAGGTTGACCCGAGCCCGCTGCTGACACGCCTGCTGCAGCTGCAAACGTTGCCAGAGGAGCCCGGCGCAGCCCGACCCATTGTTCCGGCGCGACCGCAGAGGACTGGTCCAGTTCAGGCCTTGGCGGCTGATCCAACACCGTATGTGGCCGCGGCGCCATATCGCGACCCGGTCCGGTTTTCGCCTGCTGGCCCTATGTCGCCTATGCCGGCGACGATGAGAAGTTTAGCAGCACCCCTAGGCCCCAACCCTGCCCTCAACCCTACCTTTAATGGGTCACATCAAGTGGCCGAGCAGGGGCCTGCCGAGGACCACGCGGCAGGGTTCGACGGACGCTCGCGGACCCGCGAGACCACGGTGCGATCCGCGCGCCAGCCTCAGACGGCTATTGTTTCCAATCCGCAGGAGCTTGCTGCGCGCCGCAAGCGGCGCCGTCGCCGCACGCTGTTGGTGGTCGGTCCAGTGCTTGGAGCCACGCTGCTGATTGCGGCCATGTTTATGGCGCCGCGCCCGTTTTATCGCGTCGCACAGGTTTTACCCGCCCCCGTGGCGACGCCACTCTTTTTGTTGCTCGATGCGGCGGTGGCACAGACGGCGACAGTTCGCGACGGACTCCGCTGGATCGAGTTTGACGACCCTCGCCTGCGCAAGGGCGACCGCCGGACACGTTAGACGCACGGCCGGATCACATAACTTCAAATGACATCGGCCGACGCGCGCGCTAAGCAGCGACGTCTCAATGTCCGATCAGGATTGCGCCCATGAAAGCCGCCCTCTGCAAATCGCTCGACGGCCCCGACGCCATCGTCATCGAGGATATTGCGGCACCGCCAGCGCCCGGCAAGGGCGAAGCGACGGTTCGCGTGCACGTGGCCGCGCTGAACTTTCTCGATACGTTGCAGGTGCGCGGCAAATATCAGAGCAAACCGCCACTGCCGTTCTCGCCCGCAACGGAGTTCGCCGGTGTGGTTGAGGCGGTCGGCGACGGCGTCAAGAACGTCAAGCCGGGCGACCGCGTGTTCAGTTTCGGTCAGACTGGGGCGGCGCGCGAAAAGATCAATGCACCCGCAGCGATGATGATCCCGATCCCACCCAATGTATCGGACGAAATTGCCGCCGGCATCGCGGTTACGTACGGCACAGGCTACTACGGCCTCAAGGATCGCGCAAAGCTCAAGGCGGGCGAAACCTGCGCCGTGCTCGGCGCCTCCGGTGGCGCCGGGCTCGCGGCCGTCGAGCTCGCCAAGATCATGGGCGCGAAGGTGATCGCGTGCGCGTCGTCCGACGACAAGCTCGCCATCTGCAAGAGCCGCGGGGCTGACGTTCTCATCAACTACTCAAAGGGCGATCTGCGCGAGCAATTCAAGGCGATCGCACCCAAAGGTATCGACGTCGTCTACGATTGCGTCGGCGGTCCCCATGCTGAACCAGCCATTCGCTCCATGGCCTGGAACGGGCGTTTCGCCGTGATCGGTTTTGCGGCAGGCGACATCCCCAAAATCCCTCTGAACCTTCTGCTGTTGAAATCGGCATCACTGGTCGGCGTGTTCTGGGGCGCGTCCATGGCGCAGGAGCCGGCCGTGAACGCCGCCAATATGCGCCAGATCGTAACGTGGGTGGCCGACGGCAAGCTGAAGCCGCATGTGCACAAGGTCTTCCCGTTGGAGAAGACAGCCGACGCGATCCGCGAACTCGACAACCGTGCCAGCACCGGCAAGGTCGTCATCAAGGTCGGCTGAGCGCCGGCCTATTGTTTCGCTCCCGCCGCTCATTCCCCGAGAGACGTCATGCGACTGCCGCCGAAGGCCTCTGCGAAGTCAGCAGGCAAAGCAACGCAACTGCGCTACCTGCCAGGCGACGACAGCTTCCTGGATCCCGCGCGAGAGGACGCAGCGCGCCCGCAAGACGCACGCGCTGTGGTCATTCCGTTCGGCCTTGAAGCCTCGGTCAGCTATGGCGGCGGCACGCGTCTGGGCCCGCAAGCGATCCTGTCGGCAAGCCACCAGCTCGAACTGTTCGATGAGGAATTGTGGCGCGAACCGTATCGTGATTATGGCATCGCTGCCCTCCCCGAGCCCAAGATCGCCAAGGGGCAGGAGGCGGCGCTGGCGCAGCTCGAGGCCCTGGTCGAGAGCGTCGTCGCGGCGGGCAAGGTGCCCTTCGTGCTCGGCGGCGAGCATTCACTCACCGCCGGCGCACTCCGCCCTCTCGCGCGCCGCAACACAGATCTTGTTGTCCTGCAACTCGACGCGCACTGGGACTTGCGCGACGGCTATCTCGGCGAACACTATTCTCATGCCGCCGCCATGCGCCGCGTTCTCGACAATCCGCACGTGTCGCTCATATCCGTCGGCATTCGCGGCTTTAGTGCCGACGAAGCACGTTTCTACGAAGCCAACACCAAGCGCATTCACGTGCATCTCGCCTGCGACGAGCCGCGTTGGGACCTCAAAAAAATGATGGCGCCGCTGAAAGGCAAGCCCGTCTACATCACCTTCGACATTGACGCGCTGGATGCTCATGTGATGCCAGCCACGGGCACGCCGGTGCCGGGCGGCATGAGCTATCCGCGTGCACTCGAAATTCTGCGGCACGCGTGCGACGCAGCGGGTGAAGTTGTCGGCATGGATCTTGTCGAGTTCGCGCCGATCAAGGGCTTTCACGCCTATGATTTCACGGCGGCGCAACTGGCGGCCAAGATGCTCAACTACGCTATGAGCGGCACCAAGCGGCGCTGAGGCCAAAGCTGAGACCACGCATGCGGATCGTTGGTGGAAGATTTCGCGGCCGAGCGCTTGCAACGCCGGACGATAGTGCGATCCGCCCAACATCGGATCGCGTGCGCGAAGCAATGTTCAACATCCTGGCCCATGGAGCCGCCGCCATCGAGATCGAGGGCGCGCACGTGCTGGACATGTTTGCTGGTACAGGCGCACTCGGCATCGAGGCGATCTCGCGTGGCGCGGCGCAGTGCCTGTTCGTCGATGACGGCGCGGAAGCCCGCGGGCTGATCCGGGACAACGTCGAAGCGTTCGGCCTGACTGGCATCACGAAGGTGTTTCGCCGCGACGCGACAGCTTTGGGCGACGCTGGAAAATATGGGCCCTTTCATCTCGTGCTGATCGATCCGCCCTACGGCAAAGGTCTCGGCGAAAAAGCCCTCGCCTCAGCGTTGGCCGGCGGCTGGCTCGCCCCCGGCGCGACGATTGTCCTGGAAGAACGACGCGATTTTTCGATCAGTCTGCCTCAAGGAATAGCGCTGCTTGATCGGCGCACATGGGGCGACACGCAGGCCGTCTTCGCGCGCGCGACGTCATGACAGAGGCGATCCTCACCGTCCGCAATCTGCACGTCGGATTCCGCACCAACGCCGGCACGCTTGCCGCTGTTAAAGGTATCGACCTCGACATCGCCAAGGGAGAGACGGTCGCCATTGTCGGCGAAAGCGGGTCGGGCAAGAGCCAGGCCGTCATGGCGGTGATGGGGCTGCTCGCGTCGAACGGTTTTGCATCGGGCTCAGCCAAGTATCGGGATCGCGAACTGATCGGCATGACGCCGCGTGAACTCGATACGGTGCGCGGCTCCAAGCTGACAATGATCTTCCAGGAGCCGATGACATCGCTTGATCCGCTCTATCGCATAAGCGCACAAATGGCGGCACCCTTGCGCCAACATGGCGGCCTCACGGGTGCGGCAGCACGTGCACGCGCGATTGAACTGCTGCACTTGGTCCAGATCCGAGACCCCGAGAACCGCATCGACGCCTATCCGCACGAGCTGTCGGGAGGGCAACGGCAACGCGTGATGATCGCGATGGCATTGGCGAATGCGCCAGATGTGCTGATTGCGGACGAACCGACAACGGCCCTTGACGTCACCGTGCAAGCGCACATTCTCGATCTCCTCGCCGAGCTGAAGCAACGGCTCGGCATGGCGATGGTGTTCATCAGTCATGATCTCAATATCGTTCGTCGCATCTCAGACCGCGTGTTTGTCATGCGTTCAGGCGAGGTGGTCGAACACGGCAAAACGACTGATATCTTTGCTGCGCCAAAGCATCCCTACACGCGGATGCTCATCGAGGCCGAGCCTCGCGGACGCAAGACACCACCCGCCGCCAACGCGCCGCTGGTGCTCGACGCGCAGGATATGCGCGTTACGTTCAAGACGCCGAAAGCGCTGTTCAAGGCCAAGGCCCCCGACATCAAAGCCGTCGATGGCGTCACGTTCTCTGTGCGGCGCGGGGAAACCGTCGGCGTGGTCGGGGAAAGTGGCTCCGGCAAATCGACGCTCGGTCGGGCCGTAATGAAACTCGTACCGGCCTCAGGACACGTCCGGTTCGAGGACCGTGCGCTGACGCCGCTCGATCGTAACGCCATGCGTCCACTGCGCCGCCACATGCAGGTGGTGTTTCAAGATCCGTTCGGTTCCCTCTCGCCACGCATGACGGCGGGCGAAATCGTCACCGAGGGGCTGCTTGTGCATGATCCGGCGATCCTGCGGGGCGAGCGAGATCGACGCGCGGCTCAGGCGTTCGAAGAGGTACAGCTGGATCCGAACAGCCGCCATCGATACCCGCACGAGTTCTCCGGCGGGCAGCGCCAGCGTATCGCCATTGCGCGCGCGATGGTGTTGAAGCCGAAACTCGTCGTGCTCGATGAGCCGACCTCGGCGCTCGATCGATCCGTACAGAAAGACATCGTCGATTTGCTGCGCAAACTGCAGAGCGACAACGGCCTCGCCTATGTATTTATCTCGCATGATCTCGCCGTTGTGCGCGCCCTCTCGGATCGCATTCTGGTCATGCGCAACGGCCGCATTGTAGAGCAGGGCGATGCCAACGCCATCGTCGCATCGCCGCGCGAGACCTACACACAAGAGTTGATGCACGCCGCATTCGGAGCCACGGCGCGCTCCTGACTGTTATGCGGCGCTGACATCAAGAACGCTGGTCAGACGTGCTCGAATGATCTTCTCGCGAGCAGGGTTTGCAATTTTCTTCTGCGTGAGATCGGTGACGTAAAAAACGTCCACGGCCTTCTCGCCGAATGTCGTGATGTGCGCTGAGCCGATATCGAGATTGAGATCAGACAAGGCACTTGTCAGCTCGTAGAGCAATCCGGGTCGATCAAGACCCGAGACCTCGATGACCGTGAAACGATCCGACAACGAATTGTCGATGATGACTTCGGGCGGCACAGCGAACCCGCGCGGCGGTGGCTTCGCCTCCTGCCGTTTGGCGAGCAACTGGGCGAGCCGCTGCTTGCCATCGAGCACGCTCTTGATGGTTGCTCCGATGCGCTCGCCGCGACGGATCTCGTCGGCATCATCCTGAAACGATCGGCCGAGCAAGAAGGTGTCGAGAGCGTAACCGTCGCGTGTTGTCGAAACATAGGCGCCAGCAATATTAGCGCCAGCCGCCGCGCAGGCGCCAGCAAACAAAGACAACAGGCGGGCATGATCCGGCGCGAAGATCGACAGCTCCGTGACGTCCTTGAAGCTCGACGTGACGACGCTGGTGCCGATTTCTATGTTCTCGTCACGTGCACGTGTGACGAGGCGAGCATGTTCGACCTGCTTGGCCGTGTCCGTCTTCAGCCAATAGTCCGGATACTGTCGGGCGATAAATGCCTCAGCATCGATATCTGTCGCCTTGGCGGCCGCAGCTCGGAAGTCATGCTCCGCCACCGCAACACGTTGCGACGGTGCGCCACGCGTGATGTCGCCGGTCAATAGCGGCTCGGTCTCGTGATACAGCGTGCGCAGCAGCTGGCCTTTCCAGCCGTTCCAAACGCCTGGGCCGACGGCGCGAATGTCGGCAACGGTCAACAACAGCAGTAATTTCAACCGCTCCGGCGTCTGCACGATATCGGCAAAGGCGCGAATGGTCATGGGGTCGCCGAGGTCGCGGCTCTGGGCGACAGTACTCATGGTCAGATGCTGCTCGATCAGCCAAGCGACCGTCGCCGTCTCGCTGTCGGAAAGGCCAAAGCGTGGCCCGAGCCGGCGCGCCACGCGTGCGCCGAGAATCGAGTGGTCTTCTTCTGCGCCTTTGCCGATGTCGTGCAGGAACGCCGCCACATACAGCGCGCGCCGGCTTTGGATTGTCTTGATGATCGTGGTCGACAGCGGCAGTGCATCGGCCACCGCGCCTTCCTCGATGCGCGTCAACTCGCCGACCGTGCGCAGCAGATGCTCATCCACCGTGAAGTGGTGGTACATATTGAACTGCATCATCGCGACGATGCGCCCGAAGTCGGGCACGAACCGGCCAAGCACGCCGGCATCGTTCATGCGCCGGAGCGTCGTCTCCGCGTTGTTCTTTGAGGTCAGAAGCTCGAGAAAAAGCTGGTTCGCCTCGACGTTGCCGCGCAATGTTTCGTCGATCAGCCGATGCGAGCGCTGCAGCAGACGAAGAGCTTCGGGATGCAGGAACGCGCGTGTCTCTTCAGCTTGCGCGAAGTAGCGGATGATGTTGACTGGGTCGCGCTCGAACGTCTTCGTATCGGGGACAGTCAGCCGTCCATTGTCGAGCCTGAATCCCGTCTCATGTGTCAAGCGCCGGCGCATGCGCCACGTGAAGGGATTGAGCCGCTGCGCGATCCCTGGCATCGACTTCAGCTGTTGCATCTCAAGCCCGGCGCACAGCACAGTGGTCAAATCGCCGACCTCTTTCGCGACCAGAAAGTAATGCTTCATGAAACGTTCAACACCGCGCAGGCCGCCGCGATCGCCATAGGCGAGTTGGCGCGCAAGTTGCGGCTGGAAGTCGAACGACAAGCGCTCTTCGGCGCGCCCCGTTTGGAAATGCAGATGACACCGCACCGTCCACAGGAAGTCTTCGGATCGCCGAAAGGCACGCTCCTCAGCAGGTGAAAACAGCTTCGCGGCGCTCGATGCTGACATGGCATTGGGGCCATGGAGGTAGGTTGCGAGCCAATGCAGCGTGTGCAGATCGCGTAAGCCGCCCTTGCCGTCCTTGATGTTCGGCTCGACCTTGTAACGGCTCTCGCCGGTCCGCCTGTGCCGCTCGTCGCGCTCCGTGAGTTTCGCCTCGACAAAAGCTTTTGCGGTGCCTGCAACCACTTCAGCGCGAAAGCGCGTCTGCAGCTCTTGGAACAACGTTGCATCGCCAAACAACAGGCGCGAATCGAGCAGTGCGGTGCGGATCGTCATGTCACCATGCGCCATCTTGAGGCACTGATCGACATTGCGCGTGGCATGGCCCACTTTGAGGCGCAGATCCCAGAGCATGTAGAGCATGTATTCGACGACGCTCTCGCCCCACGCCGTCTGCTTCGCGGGCAGCAGGAACAACAGGTCCAGGTCCGACCCCGGGGCGAGCAGGCCGCGTCCAAAGCCACCGGTTGCGACCACAGTCAGTTTATCCGCCCCCGGATCACTCGCATAATAGACGTGGGCGACCGTGTAGTCGTGGATGAGGCGGATCACTTCGTCCTGTAGTCTGGCCAAACGCTCCGCGCAGGCGCGGCCGTTGCCGTCGCGTTCGAGTTGCCCCCGCGCCGCGGCGTGCCCGGCTTTGATGATCCCCATCAGTCGACGCAGGATCTCCGTCCGTGCGGCACTCGGCTGCTCGCCACTGGCACGAAAGATGACCGTCAGCGCTGCGCGCTCGGCCTTCAGGTCGAAGGGGTCGTCGAGGGTTTTCATGCTTGAGCTATAGCTGCGCTGCACGTGCCGAGCCAGCCGCGCAGCCCGTGGCGCTGCGTCTCGGCACCGACCCTGTGCTCAACTGACACTGTGCTCAGATGTCAGAGACTTCAAGCACGCCTGGTACCGTCGATATGACGCCCGCATCGCTCGGCGAGATATCAAACTTCCCGGGCATATCGAGCTTGATCTCGCGCTCCATATCGTAGAGGCGCAACCACATCTCCACGGTCGCGCCGCCACGTCCGTTGACCGGTCGCAGATACTGTTTGATGTCGGTCAGGCTCGCCCGCTTGGTGCGGATCAGGCGCTCGTCGAGGACGATTTTTAAGCCACGCTGAACGTTGGCGGCGGCGCGATCGAGCTTCTCCATGGACTGCACGCGCATCTTCACCGTCTCGCCATCGCGCTCTGCCTCGACGTTGAGCAACACGGGCGTACCCGGTTCGAGAAGCGCACGGCACTGTTCCAGTGTGTCGGAAAAAAGCACGGCCTCGAACTGTCCGGTTGCGTCCGAAAACATGGCGAACGCGAATTTGTTGCCCTTCTGCGAGCGCCGCTCGCGCGCGCTGACGACGATCGCGGCCAGCCGGCCGGCCGTTGAGCCGAGCCCGGCCTTTCGTTCGAACTGGGCAAAGGGGATGGCGTTCAGCTTTGGCAGTACGTTCGCGTATTCATCGAGCGGGTGCCCGGAGAGATAAAAGCCGACGGCCTTGAATTCCTCGGCGAGCCGCTCCGTCGGCGTCCACATTTTTGCGGGTCGCATATCCATCTTGGTGCCACCGCCGCTGCCACCGAAGAGATCCGCGATCCCCGTTGCAGCGCTCTCCGCGAGCCGCTTGCCAAGCCCGACGACCTGATCGATGTTGCCATGCACCAGCGCCCGATTGGCCTCGAGCGCATCGAACGCGCCACCCACGGCCATGGTTTCGAGGTTGCGCTTGTTAAATGCTGTCGCGTCGAAGCGGCGGGAAAAATCGGAGAGGTCCTTGTAAGGGCCGTTGGACCGCCGCTCCTCGACAACGGTTTTCACGGCTACGGCACCAATACCCTTGATGGCCGCGAGCGCGTAGCGGATCGCGCCACGTTGCTTGTCGTCTTTTGGCGGCTCGACGGTGAACTCGACGTCGGACGCATTCACGCACGGCGTCGTGACGGCGATGCCCATTTTGCGCGCCTCGTTGGCGAACATGGCGAGCTTGTCGGTGTTGGCCATATCGAGTGTCATGGACGCGGCCAGAAACTCCTCGGGGTAATTCGCCTTCAAATACGCGGTGTGGTAGCTGACGAGGGCATAGGCAGCGGCATGCGACTTGTTGAAGCCGTAGCCGGCGAACTTGTCGACCAGTTCGAAAATGTAGATCGCCTGCTTCTCGGACACCCCATTCTTCTTCGCGCCGTCGACGAACTTGGCCTGTTGTCTGGCCATCTCGTTCTTGTCTTTCTTGCCCATCGCACGGCGCAGAAGATCGGCCTGTCCTAGCGAATAGCCGCCCATCACCTGTGCGATCTGAATCACCTGCTCCTGATAGATGATGACGCCATGCGTCTCCTTAAGGATCGGCTCCAGCATCGCATGCGGATACTCGATCGGCTCTTCACCATGCTTGCGGTTGATGTAGGTGGGGATGTTGTCCATCGGACCGGGGCGATACAGCGCCACCATGGCGATGATGTCTTCAAAGCGGTCCGGACGCAGCGGCTTTAACGCCTCACGCATGCCGGTTGATTCCAACTGGAACACACCGATCGTTTCTGCACGCGCCAGAAGTTCGTATGCGGCAAGCACTTTTGGATCAGCGCCATCGATGGCAAGTGCGGCGAGATCAACATCGATCCCGCGGCCTGCCTTGATCAGGGCGACCGCCTTCGTCAGCACGGTGAGTGTTTTCAGCCCGAGGAAGTCGAACTTTACCAGCCCTGCCGCCTCGACCAGCTTCATGTTGAATTGTGTGACCGGGAAGCTCGATTTTGGATCACGATACATCGGCACAAGTTGATCGAGGGGACGATCGCCGATAACCACGCCGGCAGCGTGGGTGGAGGCGTGTCGATAGAGACCTTCGAGACGTTCCGAAATCTCAAGCAGGCGCGCCACGTTCTCGTCGTTCTTGGCCTCCTCCTGCAGCTTTGGCTCGCCGTCGATGGCTTGGCGCAAGGTCACGGGTTGTGCCGGATTGTTCGGCACGAGGGCTGCCAGTTTCGATACCTGGCCGAAACTCATCTGCAGCACACGGCCGACGTCGCGCAGCACCGCGCGCGCCTGCAGTTTGCCGTGCGTGATGATCTGCGCCACGCGGTCGGTGCCGTACTTCTTCTGCACGTACAGGATCGTTTCTTCGCGGCGGTCCTGACAGAAATCGATGTCGAAGTCCGGCATCGACACGCGCTCGGGATTAAGAAAGCGCTCAAACAGCAGACCAAAGCGCAGCGGGTCGAGATCCGTAACCGTGAGCGCATAGGCAACGAGTGAACCCGCGCCCGAGCCGCGTCCTGGTCCAACCGGAATGCCCTGGGCTTTCGACCATTTGATGAAGTCCGAGACGATGAGAAAGTAGCCGGGGAATTTCATGCCAGCGATCACGCTGACCTCGAAGGCGAGACGCTTGGTGTAATCCTCTTCGGTGAAGCCAGCGGCCGGACCGTGCGCGGCGAGCCGCGCTTTCAAGCCTGCTTCGGCCTGCAGCCTCAGTTCTTCGGCCTCTGCCGCTTCGCGGTCGGATTGGCTGGCGCCCTCGGCGGTTTTCACGAAGGCCGGCAGAATTGGCTTACGGCCCTTGGGGCGATACGCGCAGCGGCGCGCAATCTCAATGGTGTTGTCGAGAGCTTCCGGCAGATCGGCGAAAACTTTCGCCATGTCTGCCGCGCTTTTGAAATAGTGCTCGCGCGTCACGCGGCGGCGATTGTCTTCGCTGATGTAGCGGCCCTCGGCGATGCACAAGAGCACGTCGTGCGCCTCATAGTCGTCGGGCTTGGCAAAGTAGCACTCGTTGGTCGCCACAAGCGGCAGGTCGTGCGTGTAGGCGAGGTCGAGCAGATGCGGTTCAGCCGCGATCTCAGCTTCGGCTTTGTGCCGCTGCAATTCGACGTACAAGCGATCGCCGAAGGCTGCCGCGAGAGCCTTCAGGCGTGCCTCGGCAAGCTCCATGTTGCCATCGGTGATCGGCCGATTGATCGGCCCATCCGGTCCGCCCGAAAGCGCAATCACCCCTTCGCAGCGCGCCAAGAGATTGGACAGCTTAATGTGCGGGGTTTCGCCATCGGTTGTCTTCAGATGCGCGTCAGACGCAAGCTTCATCAGGTTTTCATAGCCGCGCTCGTTCATGGCATAGAGCGCAAGCAATCCGTCCCGCTGGGCATGCACGGCGTGGGCCAGCCCTTTGGCCGCCGCCAGTGCGCCAGCCTTGGTTTGCTCCTCGAAATCGACAGCTACCGAGATGCCGGTGATGGGCTGCACGCCGGCGCCCGCCAGTTTGTCGGCAAACTCCAGACAGCCAAACATGTTGTTGGTATCGGTCAACGCCAGCGCCGGCATGCCCGCTGCATCAGCGAGCTTGGCCAGCTTTGCAATCGGCAGCGCGCCCTCGAGCAGCGAATAGGCCGAGTGCACTTTGAGATGCACGTACGGCGGCATGCGCAACGATGTGGGCGCGGATGTAGGTGCTGCTGGATCGCTCATGGCCTAGCGGTACTGTGATTCAACGTCGGATTCAGCCAGCGTTTCAGATTGTTCTCGGATTGTCCTAGTTTTCCACTGCGGCACACGTGCACGCCTGACGGCAACACTGGAACGATCGCGGACCCGGGTGGACAATCCGCCAGGGTGGTGCGTCAAATGGCGGATCGCCGCTTCTCACGTTCGCCGGAAATCCCGCCATGACCGCAACAGCAGACGCCTTCATCGCCGATGCGCCAGTCGACCTCGCGAAGCTCTCGCGCGACCTTGAGCAGGTTCTGCGCCTTCGGACGGCGCCGTTTGCCATGAAGATGTTCACCCATCGTGCCGAGATGGAAGCGATCGAGAAAATCCGACGGCCGAAATCGGTGCACACGCTCGATCAAGTGGTTGGCCAAGCCGCGCGTCTTGGATGGACCGTCGGCATCACGTCGGAAGATCTGGTCGGCGCTCAATGCCGTGCTGTGGTCGGGCTTGGCAACGCCAAGACGGACGAGTGGCGCTCGGGCAAGGCGACCGTCGGAGTCTGGCACGGCACACTTGCAGATGCGGCCGCACGGCAAGCGGCGCTCGCGTGCGTGCCAGACGGACAGTATGAAGCGCTGGCCGTCAGCCCGCTCGCCTCCGGCCGCTTGAACCCGCCCGACATTGCCCTGTTCTACGCCACGCCCGGCGCCATGATGTACTTCATCAATGGCCTGCAATACGTCGGCTACAAGCGCTTCGATTGGTCCGTGGTCGGTGAAACCGCATGTGCCGACAGCTGGGGGCGCGCGCTTGCCACCAAGACGCCATCGCTCTCCATCCCCTGCTTCGCCGAGCGCCGCTATGGTGGCGTGCTCGACGACGAGATGCTGATGGCGTTGCCGCCGGCCTACATCGCCAAGGCCTTGAGCGGCATGGCAAGCCTCGCCAAGAACGGCCTGCGTTATCCGTTCCCGCAGTATGGCATCCAGATGGATGTGCGCGACGGCATGGCCAAGAGCTATCCAGATCGGGCAAAGAAATGACGTAACAGCATAGCCGCCCTCGTTCTGGCGGCCCTTGCGAGCGTTATGCTTCCCTCGTACATCCGCGCGACCAATCCTTCTAAGGCACGCGCGGAGCTTCCACCATGATCGAATACGGCCACTTCATTGGCGGCAAACACGTGCCGGGCAAATCTGGCAAGTTCGCCGATGTGTTCCAGCCCATGGATGGCTCTGTCCGCGCCAAAGTCGCGCTCGCGACCAAGGGTGAAGTTCGGTCAGCCGTCGAGAATTCGCTGAAGGCGCAGCCAGCTTGGGGCGCAACCAACCCGCAGCGCCGCGCGCGTGTGCTGATGAAGTTCCTGGAACTGGCCGCCCGCGACAACGACAAGCTCGCCGATTGCCTCGCGCGTGAACATGGCAAGACCATTGCCGACGCCAAGGGCGACATTCAACGTGGCTTGGAAGTCGTCGAGTTCGCCATCGGCGCGCCGCAGCTGATGAAGGGCGAATACACCGAGGGCGCAGGCCCCGGCATCGACATTTACTCCATGCGTCAGGCGCTGGGCGTTGTCGCGGGCATCACGCCCTTCAATTTCCCGGCCATGATACCCTTGTGGAAAGCCGCCCCCGCCATCGCCTGCGGTAACGCCTTTATCCTCAAGCCCTCCGAGCGCGACCCAGGCGTGCCCATGATGTTGGCCGAGCTGTTCCTCGAAGCTGGTTTGCCGCCCGGCATCTTCAACGTCGTCAACGGCGATAAGGAATCGGTCGACGCGATCCTGGATGATCGCGACATCCAGGCCGTCGGCTTTGTCGGCTCCACGGCAATCGCCGAGTATGTGTATTCGCGCGGTTGTGCGGCCGGCAAACGCGTGCAGTGCTTCGGTGGCGCCAAGAACCACATGATCATTATGCCCGACGCCGACCTCGATCAGGCCGTCGATGCGCTGATGGGCGCGGGCTATGGCTCCGCCGGCGAGCGCTGCATGGCGATCTCGGTCGCCGTGCCCGTTGGCAAATCAACGGCCGATCGCTTGATGGCCAAACTGATCCCACGCGTCGAAGCGCTGAAGATCGGCCCGTCGACGGCGGCCGATGCCGACTTCGGACCGGTTGTGACGGCGCAGGCGGCAGCCCGCATCAAGGACTACGTTGATATCGGCGTGAAGGAAGGCGCCAAGCTCGTGGTCGACGGCCGCGGCTTCAAGATGCAGGGCTACGAAAAGGGTTTCTATGTCGGCGGCTGCCTCTTTGATAACGTCACAAAAGATATGCGCATCTACAAGGAAGAAATCTTCGGCCCGGTGCTCGCGGTTGTGCGCGCCAAGGACTACGAGGAAGGCCTCGCCCTCGCCAATGACCACGAATACGGCAACGGCGTCGCCATCTACACCCGCGACGGCGATGCCGCGCGCGATTTCTGCGCCCGCGTGCAGGTCGGCATGGTCGGCGTCAACGTGCCGATCCCGGTGCCGCTCGCCTACTACACCTTCGGCGGCTGGAAGCGCTCCGCCTTCGGCGACTTGAACCAGCATGGGCCAGATTCGATCCGCTTCTACAGCAAGACCAAGACGGTCACCTCACGCTGGCCGAGCGGCATCAAGAGCGGCGCTGATTTCAGCATTCCGACGATGAAGTGAGTGGGATGGGCGGATGGCGAGCATTCGCGAAATTCTAGAGTTGCTCAAGAAAGGGGCGACTCTTGAAGCTCAACAGCAAATTGTTGAGCTTCAAGAAGCCCATATCGCAACTCGTGAAGAGAGCATCAGGCTCCGCGAGGAAATCGCCCGACTTAAGACGGAGATCAGAGAGGCTGCCGCGCTGTCCTGTGACGAGCCGTACTATTTCAAGACTGTTGATAGGAAGCGTGACGGCCCGTTTTGCCAAATGGGCAAAGGCACCGAAGACAAAATGATCGGCCCTGGAGCGAAACTCGGCAACGAGCCCGCACTATCGCTTCCGTTGTGCGGCATCCAGCAACGTGTTCGAGCAGAGCGGTAGCAACCAGAGTGTGACAGGACTGGTCTTTTTAGGACCGGACAAGACTGATCATGATTACTTTCGTCGTCGCTCGGCCTCACAATGCGACGCAACACGGCGGCGTGCGACGTTAGCTAACGCTTGATTGCCCGGATCGACTTTGCTAGAGAGCGTGGTCGGCACGGAAAGCGGTCGTGGCGGAATTGGTAGACGCACTACCTTGAGGTGGTAACGCTGGAAACGGCGTGAAGGTTCGAGTCCTTTCGACCGCACCATTGGCTCTTAAGCAATTGATCTAGTTGAAATCCATTTGAGATCAACGTCTTCCCCTCGCGCTCGATACACGGGGTCGATACACAGAGCGCATGGACGACGTGTCACAATACCCGCATCTGACGCGGTCTGGACCGCTTGGCATCCTGAAGTTCAGGCTGCGTGTTCCGGCTGACGCGCGGGCCGTTCTCGGCTGCCGTGAAATCGTCAAGTCGTTGAAGACGGCTGATCTGAAAGCCGCATTGCCGAGCTACCATGCGTTGCTTCGCGAAAGCGATGAACGCATCGCGGCCGCTCGCTCGGGCGAAGTGGCACCAACTTTGCCAACGGGGGCGATATCCCCGCAAACGCCAGCAGCCAAACCGAGCTTGCCGCCTGCGTTCCTGCAAGATCTCTACCGCCGTCACTATGACGCCGTCTGGCGCCAGGAGCAGGAGCAACAAGCCGCGAAGACTAACCAGTCGCTCGCTGCCTCGACAGGCCATGCACCGACGGCGGACTGGGTTGCCAATCAGTTGCGCCAAGCACGGGCGCGGTTCACCGGCGAAGTAACCACTCCATTCTCCGGCACGCGCGAGGGCTCACTTGCACATGAGTATGTCAACAGGCTCTACCAGCGGGGGGGTGAACTGAAGGCTATGCTCGCAATCTCGAACACTGAAGCGCTCCGGATGCGCTACGCGCGCCTCTGCCCGGCCGGCTTCGACATCGACGTGGCCCGTGTGCTGGCAGAAGCTGAAATCGCAGCTCTCAATGCGTTACAAGCCGCGGCCATGTTCGGGAGCCGCGTGACAGCCCCAGTCCCACCGGGAACGGACCCTACACCCTCTCGAACTCCAAAATCGGGCGGAGGTGAGATGATGTCCACGGCGACCAAGAAGTGGGTTGCTGCCAACGCGAGAGCTTGGAGCGACGAGCGCAGGGAGCTGTGCGAGGTCGTCCTCACCGACTTCATCAAAATCTGCGGCGACAAACCTGTCCGCGACTATACCGCGCAGGACGGCGGGACCTTCGAGGAGGTCTATAGTGCGCTACCGGCGAACATTTCCAAGCTGACAAAGAAAACCGGGGCCGCGGCGGTGGAAGCGCGCGACCTTCTTCAGATCAAAGAGGCCGCAAAGCAGCTCAATCTTGAGCCCCAGTCGCCCGCTACCATGAACAAGAAGCTCGGCATCGTCATGCAAGCGTTCAAGTGGATGAAGCCACGTTTCGGCCCGCTGACCAATCCTGTCGAGGGGATCAAGGTGGTCGATCCGGTGGCGAAGCGGAACAAGAAGATCCCCTTCAGCATCCCGAACCTATGCGCGCTTTTCAACATGCCGGTTTTCACCGGTGCCGAGGTATCATCAAAACGGCGTGGTGGTTGGCTGCGCCCTGGGACGCATTCGATGCGCGATACCGACGTGTTCTGGCTGCCGATCCTCGGACTGTTCACCGGCGCACGCCTCGACGAGCTGTGTACGTTGCACGGGGCTGACATGCGCGAGCATGAGGGCATCCCGTTCTTCGCCTTCTGGGAGTCCGCGACCGACGAGCAGGGCGTTGCATACGAACGACGGCTGAAGACCAACGCCAGCACGTCAAATTCGTCGATCCGGTCGACGCCGGTCCATCCAATGTTGATCCAGATGGGTTTTGTCGACTTCGCGAGGAAGTGCGGAGCAAGGAAACTGTTCCCAGACATCCCGATGCATCGCAGCGGCCGCTACAGTGACGCCGCCGGGAAGCGGTTCAGGTCGCTCAGAAAACTGGCCGGGATCACTGATCCGCGGGTCGATTTCCACAGCTTCAGAGACACTTTCCTAGACGCGGCCCAACAATGCGGAGTTCCATTCGACGACCGTGAGCGTTTTGTCGGCCATGCGCTTCCAGGTCTTGGAGGCCACTACGGCGCGTCCTATGAACAGGAAGCGCGTAACATGAAACTGATGAAGCGCCGCGCCGGGGAAATGGCCAAGCTGGAGTTCGAAGGCCTCGATCTCTTGCATCTGGTGATCAAGGGATGAGGAGGAAGGCCTGTTCGCGCCAAGATGTTGCGGACGGCGGGAGGGGTGAAACCGAGTATTAACCTAGTAACGTCAACGACTTGTCGAATTCTAGTAGAAAAATGGGAGCTGCGACAAGGGCAGGCAGGCATAGATTGAGTCTGATCTCAGTTGTAGCAGGAGCTTGCAACCCGCTTGATTTGCAGCTGCAGGAACTGCGGACGATGTGCCATCCCAGCGGATCAGCCAGTGTTCCAAACATCGGTGCGCGCCGTCGGATGAATGTTCGCGTCTTACGTTGCAACAGCCGGCGGTCGCTTGACCAGTTCGACCTTGGCTTCGAGGCCGTGCGGTTGGCGGTTCGCGAGGCGCAGTGTCCCGCCTTGGGCGGTGATCAGGCGTTCGGCAATGGCGAGGCCGAGACCGAAGCCACCGTGGGGTGCGTTGGTGCGGGCGTTGTCGAGCCGTTGAAACGGTCGGCGTGCGCGATCCAGCTGATCAATCGGGATGCCGGGGCCATCGTCGCTGATGGTGATTTCGATGCAGGTTGGTTGAAACGCCAGATTGACGCGTGCGCCGCCGCCGTGCCGGACGGCGTTTTGGATCAAGTTGGTCAGTGCCCGCTTGATTTGCAGGGGGTGACCGACGGCGATGGCATGGCGTGCACCTGATACTGTGGCCTTGTGGCCCTGGTCGGCGAGATCATTGCAGATGGTGTCGACGATGGCGCTGACATCGAACAGGCGCGTCGGCTCGTCGACAGGCGCACCGCGCAGGAATGTCAGTGTGCCGTCGATCATCTGCTCCATGTCGGCGATGTCGGCGATCATGCGGGCTTTGGCGTCAGGGGTGCTCGCGTCTTCCACCTGGAGCCGCAGCCGCGTCAGTGGCGTTTTCAGATCGTGGCTGATGGCCGCGAGGCTGAGCGTGCGATCCTCGATCAGGGTCGCGATGTGGCGTTGCATGTCGTTGAAGGCGCGCGCCGTCTCGGCGACTTCGCGCGGTCCGGTTTCTGGCAACGCTGCCACATCGATCCGCTCGCTCTGTGGCGCCTGTTGAATGCGGCGCGCGGCATCGCCGAGCGCGCGCAGTGGTTTTGTGATCCATCCGACCGTGATCAACGAGGCGAGAATCACGCCGATGGCCATCAGGGTCGTCGACCAGATCGTGCCGTGGCTAGCGCTTGGCGCGTGACGCACTTTGACGATCGCGATGTTGACGAAGGTGCCGTCGCCAAGGCCGAGCGAGGCGAGCATCTGGTGGGGGTCGTGACCTTCGTGGCCATGTCCCGTCGCGACCTCGCTGCCGATGACCACGCCATCCTTGGCAAGATCAGGCTCAACGACGATCAAGCGCTGGCGCAGTGTGCCGGCTGCTGAATCGCCGCCATTGGGAATCGCCAGCGACTTCGTGCCGAAATGCGCATCGATCGGGCCGCCGGACATTTCGTGGGCGAGGGCCTCACGCTGATCCACAGGTTGCGCTGCTAGACTGCGGCGGATCGCAATCAAACGTTCAGCGATGCGCATTTCGTTGTTGGTCTCGACCTCGCGATCGAGGGCGGCTTGGTAGGCCCACACGCTCAACAAATGGAACAGGCCGAGCCCGATCAGCAACAGCGCCATGGTGCGAGTAGCGATGGTGTCGAACTGGCGCATCAGGCGACCGCAACGGGCGAGAGGAACAGATAGCCTTGCCCACGCACGGTTTTGATGCGGGACGTGGTTTCGTCTGCATCGTCGCTGTCGATTTTGCGGCGCAGGCGGCTGACCAGCACGTCGATGCTGCGGTCGAAGACGGAGGCTTGGCGGTTGCGGGCGGCGTCGAGCAGGTGATCGCGGGAGAGCACGCGCTGCGGGCTTTCAGCGAATGTTACCAGGAGGTCGAACTCGGCGGCGGAGAGATCGATGACGACGCCACCGGGGTTGAGCAATTCGCGTTTCAGCAGATCGATCTGCCAACCTTCAAAGGTGTATCGGCGTGGCGCGCGTTGGGGAGCGGCTGTCGGCCGGCTGCCGCCACTGGTAGTTGATGAGCGACGCAGCACGGCATTGATTCGCGCAAGTAGTTCGCGAGGGTTGAAGGGCTTGCCGAGGTAATCATCGGCACCGATTTCGAGGCCGACGATGCGGTCGGTGTCGTCGCCTTTTGCGGTCAGCATGATGACCGGTAACGACGATGTCCGCCGCAGGTCACGGCAGAGGTCGAGGCCACTCGTGCCCGGCAACATGACATCGAGCACGATGAGATCAATGTGTGCGGATGTCAGACAAGCCAGCATGTCGCGACCGTCGCGGGCGAGCAGAACGTGGAAGCCATTCTCGCGCAGAAACTTGGCGACCAGCCGACGGATCTCGCCGTCATCATCTACGACGAGGATATGGGTTTGACCGGGTTGGCTGGTGGGCTGTGCCGGCTGGTCGCTGCTCGTCATGCGGTGCCCGTCATTCCGAAGGTGTAAAGCGGATCTGAGCCGCCTTTCGACCCGTTTCCCGGATCGATACCACAACGCGCAAACCGGGCTTGGCAACAAACGCCGCCGTCCCTGCGAGGGTATCGGCCGTCGCCGGCTTCAATTCGACCGTTGCGGTCTTGCCATCGGAGAGAACCGTCGCCGTTGCTTTGGCACCGTCCAGTGTCGTCCGGGCCTTGTTGTCATTGTCCGATACGAACAGAACCAGAGCGTTGTCCTTGGCGACAAGCTCGTAGTGGGCATCCTCAAGATGGATCATCTGTCCACCGTTGGGACCCTTCACTGGTTTGTCGTGGGCCATGGCCGGCGTGTGAGCTGCGATAGCGGCAAGACCGAGCACCAAGGCAGCTAGGATTGAACGCATAGGAGTTCTCCAGGGGAAGTGCGTTTGGCTTCGATCAGTTCTTGGCATTCTTCGCGAGCCAGCGGTTCATGAAGGCGATCTCTTTGTCCTGCGCCTTGATGATGTCGCGGGCGAGTTTCTTGAGGGCTGGATCCTTGCCATGTTCGAGGACAATCTTGGCCATGTCGACCGCGCCCTGGTGGTGCGGGATCATGCCTTTGACGAAGTCGACGTCCGCATTGCCCGAGAAAGGAATATTCATGCCGCCGTGCATCTTGTCGTTGGCGGCTTTGAAGGCTTTGGTCGATGCGTTGTCGCCAGCGGCCGTCGGCGTTGCGCCGTGGCCCATCTTGGAATGGTCCATTTTGGAAGGGTCTTGGGCGGCAGGAGTAGCGCCATCCATCTTGCAATGGCCCATCTTGGCGTGCTCGGGCGTGCACGCTGCGGCTTTCGGTGCAGCCGGTGTCGGTGTTTGCGCGATCGCGTCCAACGCCGCTGTGGCGATCAGTGCGAGGGCGGCGAGGCCTGAGAGCGTGCGTGACATTGGTGTCATCCTTGGTTGGGTTCGTTTTACGTCAAAAGGCATGAACGGCGGCTGAGGAAGGTGTGCCGCTGACGGCCTCAGCCTCTCTGCGCTCGGCGATCAGGCGCGCGAGCGGCTTGGCCCCGAACTTCAGGAACAGGATCGGCGTCAGCACGGCATCCAGCAGCGTCGCGCTGATCAGGCCGCCGAAGATGACGATGGCGACGGGGTGCAGCAGTTCCTTGCCCGGCTCGCCGGCGCCGATCATCAGCGGCACCAGGGCGAGACCCGCTGAGAGCGCCGTCATGAGGACGGGCGTCATGCGTTCCAGCGAGCCACGGACGATCATGCGCTCGCTGAACGTCTCGCCCTCGAACAGCACGAGATTGATGTAGTGGCTGATCTTCAGAATGCCGTTACGAGCCGCGATGCCTGAGAGCGTGATGAAGCCGATCATGGTCGCGACCGAGAGCGGCTGTCCCGTCCACCAGATGGCGATCAGACTGCCGATGAGAGCGAGCGGAATGTTGCCCATGATGATGAGGGTGAGTGCAGCGGACCGATAGCGGCCAAAGAGCACGATAAAGACGGCGGCGACGGACACGAGCGACAGGAGGCCGATGGTGCGTGCCGCCTGCTCCTCGGCCTGGAAGGTGCCTTCGAGCGACGTGAATGTACCTTGCGGCAATGGTGTCTCCGCCACAACGCGGCGGACGGCTGCAACGAGGGTCGCCATGTCCGAGCCGTCAGAATTGGCCATCACGACGATGCGACGGCGTCCGCCTTCGCGCAGCACTTGGTTGGGACCATCGGACTCTTCGACCGTGGCGATGAGCGAGAGCGGAATGCGTCCGCCAGGGGTTTCGATGAAGACATTGCGCAGCCCCTCCGTGGTGCGATCGCTGTCGCGGGCGCGCATTATGAGATCAATGCGGCGTGCGCCATCGAGAACCTGTGAAACGACGCGGCCGTTGATCAATTGCTCAAGGGCCTCGGTGATGCTGGCAGTGGTCACGCCGTATTGCGCGGCCTTGTCGTAGTTGATCGAGACCTGCACCTGCGGAATGCGCACCTGCCGTTCGACCTGCAGATCGGCAATACCGGGAACACTGGCGAGGCGACTGCGGAACAGGTCCGCGGTAGCGATCAACGTGTCCAGATCGTCGCCATAGATCTTGAGCGCGAGCTGCGCACGAATGCCCGACAGCATGTGATCCAGGCGATGCGAAATGGGTTGGCCGACGTTGGTCGCCATCGGCAGCGGCGCGAGGACGCGGCGGATGTCGGCGATAACCTCTTCGCGTGCACGCACCGAGCGCTTCAGATCAACGTCGATCTCGCTGGAATGAACGCCTTCAGCGTGCTCGTCGAGTTCGGCGCGACCTGTGCGGCGGCCGACTTTGATAACCTCCGGAACCTGCTGGATGAGCTGTTCCGCGATAAGCCCGATGCGGTGGCTCTCGGCGAGCGAAATGCCCGGCACGAAGTTCGTGTTTATCGTCAGCGTACCCTCGTTGAAGGGCGGCAGGAATGCACGCGGCAGGCCGAGGACCGACAAGCCCGCGAGAACGACAGCTGTTGATGTCGCCACGATCACGAAGGCTTGGCGATCGAACGCCCAGGCGAGGAACCCCGCATAGCCGCGCTTGAGCTGGCGGACGAGCCAGCCGTCGCGATGCACTTGTCCGACACTGTGCTTCAGGATGGATGGTAGCAGATAGGAGCAGAGAACCGGCGTGACCGTGATCGAGACTACGAGGCTGGCCAGGATCGATACGATGTAGGCAAAGCCGAGGGGCGCGAATAGCCGGCCCTCGATGCCGCTGAGCGCAAACAGCGGCACGAAGACGAGGACGATAATGGCGGTGGCGTAAACGATCCCCGACCTGACCTCCTGGGAGGCGGCCGCGATGACCGAGAGGATCGGCTGCGGTGTTGCGGCGGCCGCATTCTCACGCAGACGCCGGAAGACGTTTTCGACATCAACCACGGCGTCATCGACGAGTTCGCCGATGGCGATGGCGAGGCCGCCCAGCGTCATGGTGTTGATGGTCAGGCCGAGCAGATGGAACACAAGCGCCGCCGTCATGACAGAGACGGGGATCGCAATCAGCGAGATCAGCGTGGTGCGCCATTCGAGCAGGAACAGGAACAGCACGACGGCGACGACGATCATGGCTTCGACCAGCACGCGTTGCACGTTGCCGATGGACGCCTCGATGAAGTCGGCCTGCCGGAACAGCGTGTCGGTGACTTTGATGCCGGGCGGCACGGCGCGCTGGAGGTCGGCGAGCGCCTGTTGAATGTCGCGGGTGAGCGCGACGGTGTCGGCACCCGGCTGCTTTTGCACTGAGACGATGACGGCTGACTTGCCCATGAAGCTGGCGTCGCCGCGCTTCACGCGGGCGGCGAAGTCGACCTCCGCGATCTGGCCGAGGCGAATCGAAACGCCTTGACGCTTCAAGACAACTTGCGACTTGAGATCTTCAAGCTTGGCCGTGCGGCCGATGTTGCGGATCAGATATTCGCGCGCGTGCTGGTCGACGAAACCGCCGGCGGTGTTGCTGCCGAACTGGCGCAAGGTCAGCTCGACTTGCTCGCGCGTGATGTCGAGTGCCGCCATCTGCGCGAGATTGAGCATGATGCGGATCTGCCTGACTTCGCCGCCGATCGGGATGACCTGCGAGATGCCGGCAATCGTCAACAGGCGCGGTCGCAAGATCCAGTCGGCGACATCGCGCAGCTCCATGGGTGAGGCCGTGTCGCTCGACACGGCGAGCAGCAGGATCTCGCCCATGATCGACGACACCGGCGCCATCTGCGGCACCACGCGGGCCGGCAGCTGAGACTGGATCGCGCCGAGCCGCTCGGTCACCTGCTGACGATTGCGATAGATGTCGGTGCCCCAGTCGAACTCAACGAACACAATGCCGAGACCGA
This sequence comes from Hyphomicrobiaceae bacterium, assembly GCA_031374735.1. GTDB lineage: Bacteria > Pseudomonadota > Alphaproteobacteria > Rhizobiales > Hyphomicrobiaceae > JABFRJ01. Next base: position 35,228 of record JANMGQ010000142.1, read on the forward strand.
CACCGGAGACCGAGCGCACTCGTGTGACGCCGGGCAAGCCATTCATCGCCGTTTCGATGGGAAAGGTGACGAGCTGCTCGACTTCCTCGGGCGCCAAGCCTTCGGCCTCAGTCATGATCGTAACGGCCGGCTTATTCAGATCCGGAAACACATCGACGGGCAGGCGCATGGCCGACAGCGCGCCCCAGACGACCAGGACCGCGGCCGTGGCCAGCACCAGTAGTCGATTGCGCAGCGCAGCGGAGACGAGGAAATTGAACATGGCCTCAACGTACTTGGTTGAGGAGGGTTGCACCCTCGATGACGACGCGCTCGTTGGCGGCAAGTCCGCCTTCGACCAGCAGGCGCTGCCCATCGATCGGCTTCACTTTGACGACGTTCGGTTTGAAGCGCTCAGCCTGTGTGTGAGTCCAAACGATCGAGAGACCGTTCTGGCCTTTGACCACGGCTGACTGCGGCAGGATCATGCCCTGGCGCGTCTCCTTGGTCGTGAGCAGCACGTTGACCGGCTTGCCGATGACGAGGGATGCGGGCGGCGACTTGATACTGAAGTGCAGCGGCAAACCTTGCTGGCGGGCGGAGACGCCGCGTCCGACATAGTCAAGCGCGAGAACCTCGCCCGTGGCTTCGACGGCGCGCGCGGCGGTGATGTCGGCGACAAGCCGGGCGTCGAAGGCAATGGCCTCGACCCATAGGCGCGACGGGTCGACGATTTCGAACAGGGCCTCTCGCGCCGTTGCCAGCTGCCCCGGAACCGCCGTCGACATCGATACCGTGCCGGAAATGGGGGCCGTCAGGATCACCGTTTCCCGCACAGCCGAGCGGACCGCAGTCCGACGTGTCTTCAATGTTTCAAGTTCGGTGCGAATGTCGTCGATGTCCTTCTGAGCGACGACACCGGCGATGCGCGTGAGGCGTGCCAGCTTGGCCTCGCCAAGCGCAATGCGCGTGTCGATTTCGCCGGACGCGCTCTCGAAGCTGCTCCGATCGGCCGTTGCAACGATCGGGGTCAGGATCGCGAGCGCTTGGCCGCGCTCGACCTTCTGGCCGACGACGACAAGACCACCCTTGGGCGCGTCGATGCGGCCATCCACGGTTGCCTGCACGCGCCCGAAGCCGTTGGGATCGGCAACGATCTGGCCGTTGAGTTCGATGGTCGAACCGGCCGTTGATTCGCCGGCCATGACCGTGCGGATGGAGAGCAGGCGTTGCGTGATCTTCGGAACAAACAAAGATCCATCGGCGAGTCGTTGCGGCAGATCGGCTGTGATTGTGATGCTGGCTTTGGCAGGTGCTTCGGCGAGGGCAGGCGAGGGCGTCACGAGTGTTTGTGCAGCCGTCGAAATAGCAATGGCCAGCACGAGAGACTTGGCGACCGCACGCAACTTCGGCGCTTCTAACCTGCGATCACTCTGGGCGTCCGCTGTCTGGCTAGACGTACCGACGGTGCTGACGGACTGTGCCGATGTGGGCCGCTTGCGGAACAACAAGACGCCGAGCACGCCGAGCACCAGCCCGCCAAGCGCGGACACCAGATTGTCCTGCTTGATCGGCAATCGTTGCCACCACGCGTTCGACCGGGCCGGTGCCGCAATCGCGCCTGGGACTTCGATGGCGCCAGCAACAAGGTCGGAGATTGAGCCGGCCTGAATGGTTAGAAAGACTTCGGCGCGGCCGGGCTTGCTCAGCGCCGGAGCGGTGATCTTGTAAGTGCCGTCGTCGGCTGTTGTGACCGTGGCGGCTTCGCCGTTGATCGTCGCCTCGATTTTGGCGGTCGTGATCGGCTCATTGGTCCGGAAGCGATCGAGCGTGAGGACGAGATCAGGACCTTTGAGGACGCCGAGGACCTCGAAATCGTCCGATGCGGCCTCAAAGCGCGGTGCTACAGACGCGCTGACTTCGATATTCGGTCCATGATCATGTCCGGCGTGGGCGTGGGCGACCGACGTCTGCGCCGCCGAGATGACCAGCGTTGCAACGAGCATCGCAAGTGGTCGGAGTGCGTTGGAAATCCTGCTCACTTGCTTCCTCACGCCGTGGGTGACCCTGTCGCCAAGGCGTCCAAACGAACCTTTCATGCCCCAATATACTCTGGCGATTGCAACAGAAGATGTCTGGATTGTAACAAAGTGTAACAGCGCCGGAACTTTTGGGGGTTTTCGGCATGCCTCATGCGGTGTGACACCGGAGATCTGAACACAAGAGGCGACTTCAGGTCAGTTGTCCCGAAAAGGTACGATCCGATGTCAGAATTGCACGCGCTGGCGCGTCGGCGACATCCGACGACAGCCGATATCCTACCGGCGGACAAGAACAGCTTCGCCGTGGTGCGCCTCGCCATGGCGCTCGCGGTGCTGGTGTCGCACTGCTTCTACCTTCAGGCGGGTACGGTGGCGGCGGAGCCGCTGCGGCAGTGGACAGGCTACACGCTGGGTCAGCATGCCGTGCAGGTGTTCTTCATCCTCAGTGGGGTGCTTGTCGCGCAGAGCCTTGACCGCAGTCGCAGCGTCTTGGATTTCATGGTCGCACGCGGATTGCGAATTTTCCCAGGTCTGATCGTGTGCGTGTTGGCGACTGCACTTCTGGCGGGTCCGGTGGTGTCTTCGTTACCCTTGCACGACTACGTCATGGCCGACGAACTGCGAGGTTACGTTGGCCGGACGCTGTCGCTCTCGACAGGTATGGCAACGCTGCCTGGGGTGTTTCAGGCGAACCCGGCAGCAGGCGTGATCAACTCATCGATCTGGACGCTCAAATACGAGGTGCTCTGCTACGTCATCCTCGCCATTGGCGGTGGATTGGCTTTTCACTCAGCCAGGATGCGCGCTGCGTTGATAGTGGCGTTTGCGGCATGGGCCACTTTCACTTTCTGGGCTCAGCCGGCGCTATTCGAGACAAACGGCTTGGTTCAGAATACGCGATACTTCCTGCTGTTTTTTGGCACCGGCGCCATCGCCTACGTGCTCAGGCACAAGACGGCGCTCAGCGTCATCATGGCAATCGCCTTGCTCGTTGGCGCCGCCGTCCTCAACACCACCGTGCTACGTGAGGCTGCATTGGCGATCGCGCTCGGTTACGCCATGCTTGTCGCAGCCCGTTATCAGCTAGGCGCAATTGGTGCATTCGCGAACCGCACCGACATGTCCTACGGCGTGTATCTGTACTCGGTGCCGCTCACCCAGTTGGTCCTCTTCGCGAAGCCGAACATCGGAATCGGGGCGTTAATTGGGGTGACGTTCATTCTGTCATTGGCGGCCGCTTATGCGTCTTGGACGGTGATCGAAAAGCCAGCGCTGTCGATCCGACATCGCTGGACGGCAAGGCTCGGGGCTGGACTTCGTGACACCTTCATCGTGGCACGGACGGCGTAACGCCAACCACACTGTCTCCGCCCACCGCGCCCAGCAGAAGTTTGCCTACATCAAGCTCCATCGGCGGGTTGCATTTCGGGAAAACCAGACTGAAATCTCACGCAATGCGCACTTCAGTCATCATGCCTGTCGCCATGTGATACAGGTGGTGACAATGCAGATACCATGAGCCCTTGTGAACTGCGTCGAAGGCGATGGTGACCGGCACCCGAACGGGAACGATCAGGGTATCGCGGACAGCGCCCGAAAACCGGCGGCGGCCAACTGCGACGACTTGGAAATGATGGCCGTGCAGATGCATCGGATGCATCATTGACGTCGGGTTTGAGAACGTCATCTCGACACGTTCACCCTGGCGCACCTCAAAGGCTGTGTGCTCACCATGGACCTGACCGTTAATAGTCCAACGGTAACCGGGGCCCTCACCTAAGAGAGCCGTAAACGTCTTATCTGGTTGTTTCGGCGGTAAGGATCGCGACGCCCGCAACTGCGTCTCAAAGCCTATACCTACCATGCCGTGCGGCTTATCCGATTTGCCAGCTGTTTTGCGGATCGAGGCACTTGCCGTTGATAGGACTATGCCCGTCACAAACTGCGCCCCTTCGACACGCGCCATGAGCGGAAACGCACCACCTTGCCGCGGAAACTCGGCGAGCAGATCTATGCGCTGCCCAGGTGCCAAAGGGTAAGAGGGTTGACTGACCGGCTGACAGGGCGATCCATCGACCGCGACGCAGCGTGCGGAAAGACCGGCAACGGAGATAAAAAATGCCGTCGCCGTGCCGCCATTGATGACACGCAAACGGATGCGGCCGCCTTTTTCAACACGCACCACTTCGGGGTCATCAAACGTCCGGTCATTGGCAAGATAAGCATCATAACGCACGTCGTTGGCGTGGGCGCGGCCAAGAACCTTGCCGATCGCACCGACACCGGCACCATGGCCGGAATGCGCGTTGCTACCGGTCAGCTCAGCCAGAATTTCCTGCGGTGAACGGAAAGCAAAGTCGTGCAGCATCACGACAACATCTTGTACATCACCCGGATTTTTCTCTCGGGTGACCATCGGGGCTGCGAGCAGTTGCTGTTCACTGAGTTGATGAGCATGCATCCAGTGCGTGCCCGGTGTCAGCTCGAAGTCATGAACATCCGTATCTCCAAGTCCAAGCATGCCGCCACCCGGCCGTGAACGATCTTGATCGGCAGTTGCCTTCGTTTGCCCGTGCCAGTGCATCTGCAAAGGTTCGCCCGACGCGTTCAGCAGGCCGCCGCTGAAGCGATCGCCTTGGTTTGCCAGGATGCCCGGTTTTCCGCTGGCACCAAGTACGCTGAAAATCTTGGCCGGCTTCTTATTGACCTCGATGATGCGTGACCCGACCGTGACAATGGGAGGTGTGGCCGCTGCTGACGTCGGACTCCCGCCGCTTCCGATGAGAACTGCCCCACCAAGCCCGGCGCTGCCAAGCACAAAGGCCCGACGATCAAGCGGTGCAAGTAGCCGGCGAGACGTCATCGGCAGTCCCCTTTTGGTCCTCGTCGCTTCATGGCCGCGCCCATCGAACGCGCGCCGTCACCGAAGCTACGCACCCTTCTTTTTCAACCACGCATTGATCACTGCGATCTCTTTTTCCTGCGCGGCGATAACGTCTTGTGCGAGCTTCTTGGTCTCGGCATCCTTGCAGTTCGCGAGCACGACTTTGGCCATGTCGATGGCCGCCTGATGGTGCGGGCGCATCTGCTTCATGAAATCGATGTCAGCATCACCGGAGTATCCCGGCATAGGCATCATCATCTTCATCATTGCCGCCTTGTAGCCGGCCGTTGCTGGAGAATCCTTGGCATCGGGCATCATCGACTTCATGCCCGTCATGTCCATTGCCGGCATTTCCTTCATGCCTTCCATTTTCTTGTCCATTCCCGGCATCGGGGCCGACTGCTGCGCCACCGCGCCGCCGACGACGAATGCCACGGCTATTGATGTGAGGATGATGCGTTTCATGACCGGACCTCTGGTGTTAATTATTCAAGTGTCGCAGTTGGTTTCATGTTGTGTGCGTATGTGGCGAGGCACTCGTCGGACCTCGCCACAAAGCATTGTTAGCCAGCCATCTTGCGGCAAGCATCGGCGCAGCGTTTGCAAGCGTCTGCGCAGTCCTTCATGTCACCCATCTTGATGCAGTCGGCTGCGCACTGATCACAAATGTCAGCGCAGACCCTGCAAAGCGCCTTGGCGTGATCCGAGTTGATCAGCATCAGGTGGGCCGATGAGCGGCAGATTTCCGCGCAAGCCATCATCAATCGGAAATGCTTCGCCTCGACATGCTTGCCGCCGGCTTCCAGGCAGTGTGTCATGGCCGAGTCGAGACACGACTGGTAACAGCGCATGCACGCTTCGATGCAATCGGTGGCCTGTGTGGGGCGGTGATGCATTTGGAACTCCGGAATACATTTGGGTATTTGTTGGGCCGCCATCAGACCTTTGCAGTAATGTGCTGTGACGCCGCAGGTTCCAATTCGAACCGAGGATGGGCGCTCTGCGCTTTACTGTTCCAGTGGCGATGGAGGTGTTAGACGCTGTCCGTGACGGGTCGGACAGGCTCGGAAACTACTCAGTCCGGAGCCGCGCTGCTGAAGAGTGAAGCGCCGCGTACCCAAAAAGGCGGCGAACTGCAGGATGCATGACGTTACCGACAGCACTGCGCCCATAGCCATCACGATGGGTGAGCCCGCCGGTATCGGAGGCGAACTCACGCTCTTGGCGTGGCAACGTCTGCATCAGTCTGGTCCGGCATTTTTTGCTATCGACGCCCCCAGCCGGCTCGAAGCGATTGCAACGGCCTGCGGTTGGACCGTGCCCGTGCGCACCATAGCAACGCCCGCCGAGGCTGCAGCGATGTTCCGCCACGCATTACCGGTTCTACCTGTTGGAGGGTACGATATCGTGGCGCGTCCTGGGCAGCTTGACCATGGCAACGCGAGACCCGTGCTCGCGTCGATAGAACGTGCTGTCGCGCTTGCCCAGGCCGGGACGGCGTCGGCCATCGTGACCAATCCAATCCAGAAATCGGTGCTCTATGGGGCCGGTTTCAAGTTCCCCGGCCACACCGAGTACCTCGGCGCGCTCTGCGGCGTTAGGGTGAATCCAGTCATGATGCTCGCGACGCAGGATTTGCGTGTGGTGCCAGTGACCATTCACGTCTCGCTGCGCGAAGCGATCGCGAACCTCAACATAGGCTTGATCGTCGACCGGGCGCGCATCGCAGCAAGCGCGCTGTGCATGGATTTCGGGATCGCGGCACCGCGTCTCGCCGTCCTCGGTCTCAATCCGCATGCGGGCGAAGACGGCTCGATGGGCACAGAAGACCGGGAGATCGTCGCGCCGGCGATCGAAATCCTAAGAGGGCACGGCATCGATGCCTTTGGTCCTATGCCGCCCGACACGGCCTTCACCAAGCGTGCACGTAAGCGCTATGATGCAGCAATCTGTATGTATCACGACCAAGGACTGATCCCGTTGAAGACGTTGGATGTCGACGGTGGGGTCAACGTAACGCTCGGACTGCCGATCGTGCGGACGTCGCCGGATCATGGCACGGCCCTCGATATCGCCGGTCAAGGCGTGGCCGATCCGGGCAGCCTGATCGCAGCCATCCGCATGGCCGCATCGATGGCGCAAAGACGCAAGGAAGCGAGAGCATGATCCGTCTTGGTGTCAACGTCGACCACGTCGCGACCATCCGCAATGCGCGCGGGAGCACGTACCCTGATCCACTGGATGCCGCGCGACTTGTGCTCGCGGCCGGAGCCGACAGCATCACCATCCATCTGCGCGAGGATCGGCGGCATATCCGGGACGCGGACGCGCGGCGCATCCGCGACGGCATCGCGGCGCCGCTGAACTTCGAAATGGCGGTGACGGAGGAGATGCGCGGCATTGCACTGGCGTTGAAGCCACATGCGATCTGCCTTGTGCCTGAACGTCGGCAGGAGGTTACAACCGAAGGCGGCCTCGATGTCGTTGGACAGAAGGACAGGCTTCGTGAGTACGTAACCTCATTGAAGGTCACGGGCGCGCGCGTATCTTTGTTCATCGATCCCGAGCCCGCGCAATTGGAGGCGGCGGCGTTCGTCGGAGCGGCGGCGGTGGAACTTCACACAGGCACTTATGCTGAGCAAACCGATGCAGCCGGCCACAAGCGGGAGCTTGAGCGACTGAAAATAGCTGCCGCAATGGTCCGTCGGATCGATATCGAGTGTCACGCCGGCCACGGATTGACATTCGACAATGTCGGTCCTGTGGCGGCAATTCAGGACATCATCGAACTCAATATCGGCCATTTCCTCGTCGCCGAGGCGATGTTCAGCGGCCTCGCTGGCGCGACCCGCACGATGAAGCAGATCATGCTGCTGCACCGTAACGCCAGCACATAGTCGTCAGACTGCGGCAAGAAACGTAACGACTAAGACATCGCGCCACGCGGCTTTATTCGGTTCCAGCGGTGAAATGGCCGTCACACCGTGATAGACGCGGTGATCGTCCAGCAGAACGCAGTCGAGAGGATGAGTAAGTGTAAACTCACCAATCGGCCGTCTTGCGGTGTCAGCAAGCTGTGTCGTCCCGCTGGCGATGTTGACCCGGTCAATCAGCATGACCAGCACGTAGTCAACACCGTCACGATGCATTCCCTCGGGCGTTGGTTTGCCTGCCTCGCCGGATGACGCCTCGATACGGAATTGATGCACCTCGACCTTCCAGCGGCTCGTTGCGGGTGCGAGTGTCGCAAACTGTGCGGCCGAGAAACGCATGATGGTTTGCAGAACGTCGCTCGCCGCGATCTCCGGCTCAATAGGTTCGAACCAGCGCTGAACGCCACCGTTCAACGGATTGAAATCGAGACCTTGGAAGTGCGCCTGATGCACCGCTAACGCGATGTCGCCGTCGCTTGCCGTGAACACACTGTGACGACGCTTCCGGTAGCGACCGCCATCGGCCATGTAGGTATCGACATGCAGCCGGTTCCAGCTGTCTTTGAAATGCTGCCATGCAGGCGACGTGACATCCAGCGCGAGAGCCGCCGCCATCTCGCGGCCAGCTGCGAACACGAAGCCGTCGTTGCGGATGGCCGCTGTTGTTGTCGCGCCTGTGATCATCGTGTCCGAGCCGAAAAGGAGGTGCAATCACCAAGCGGTCAAACTGCGGCACTACCCTTCCAGCGACCGAACGAGGTTGTGCCGCCCGTGCGGAACAGGACCACTTCGTAAATCTCGGGCGTACCACCTTCCATCCCCGGCGAGCCGATGGGCATCCCGGGTACAGATACACCGATGGCGGTTGGTTTCCGTGCCAGCAAGCGCTTGATGGCGTCAGCCGGCACATGACCTTCGACGACATAACCGTCTACGAGACCGGTGTGGCACGACTCGAGTGCCGAAGGAATGCCGAGGCCGGCTTTGAAGGCCGCCATGTCATTGCGTTCGGTCATCTCG
>JANMGQ010000094.1:0-17437 GCA_031374735.1 Hyphomicrobiaceae bacterium
TGCGTGCGGTGTGGGTGTCTGACCTGAGGTCAGACACCCTGCGCTGACGGCGGTGCGGGTGGTGGCCCGTGCGTGGAACAGGTGAGTTTTGGCCGCGAGGCCGGAGCAACAGGCCGAACGTCGCACGATTGCCGCTCATCGTATCAGGGCATCCGCCCCGCCTCTCCGTTTTTTGAGCTGGCGAGGTTTGCGGCCTTTGGCGCGGCCCGCGCGTTAACCATGTTCGGAGTGCGCGCCAAAGTGGGGATCGCAGAGGTCCATGGCATCGGTGGCGGCAAGGAGAACTCGGTCTCGATCCTCGAAGACTTCGAGATTGCAGGCGATGTTTCCGGCAGACGGACGAAATACGAATACATCGATGAGAACCGCGCGGGTGATCACTTCTGCTACTACGTCGATGTCACCAAAAATTGAGGCGCACTATCCAAATTGGGAGGTAACGAAGTCCGTTCGAGATACGATGTTTGAGATTCACGCAGCCTGGATCGATGCCGCCACACGGCATCCTCGGTTTGAACAGTCATGAACGACCGTTCGTGGCTGGCCTCTGCAATCCGACCACTTCAATGGTTCGGCAACTGCCGTGCCAGCGCCTCTAGCACGGCCATGCGGACGGCGACGCCCATCTCGACCTGATCGCGGATGACGCTGCGGGCATCGTCGGCAACTGTGGACGAGATTTCGACGCCGCGGTTCATCGGCCCGGGGTGCATGATCATGGCGTCGGGCTTGGCGCGCTCCAGCTTTTCGTGGTCGAGGCCGAAGAAGTGGTAATACTCACGTGTCGAGGGCACGTACCCGCCTTGCATGCGCTCGCGCTGCAGGCGCAGCATCATGACCACGTCGCAGTCGGCGAGGCCCTTGGCCATGTCGGTGTAGACTTCGACGCCCAAGCGATCCGCGTTCGAGGGCAGCAGCGTCGAGGGTGCAACCACGCGCACGCGTGCGCCCATGGTGTTGAGAACGTCGATGTTCGAACGGGCGACACGGGAATGCAGGACATCGCCACAAATTGCGACCGTGAGGCCACCGATGCGTCCCTTGGCGCGCCGGATGGTCAGCGCGTCGAGCAGCGCCTGAGTGGGATGCTGGTGTGCGCCGTCGCCAGCATTGATAACCGAACAGTCAACCTTTTGCTGCAGCAGCTCAACGGCGCCGGCCGCATGGTGGCGCACCACGAGGAGATCTGGCCGCATGGCGTTCAGCGTCATGGCCGTATCGATCAGCGTCTCGCCTTTGGAGACGGACGACGTCGCCACATTCATGTTCATGACATCAGCGCCGAGCCGTTTACCGGCCAGCTCGAATGAGCTTTGCGTGCGCGTGGATGGCTCGAAAAACAGGTTTATGAGCGTGCGTCCGCGCAGGACATCACGCTTTTTCACAACCTGTTTGTTTTGTTCTGCGGCCTTGTCGGCAATGTCCAACAGGGCCGTGATCTCGCTGGCGGTCAACCCTTCGCAGGTCAACAGATGGCGCCGCGTGAACGAAGCGGGAGGCGTCGAAGTGTGTGTCATTAAAGCCCAGCGGATAGCCCTGTCTTTTGCGAAGGGCAAGGGGGCTTATGTCCACATGTGCGCAGATGTCCATTCAGTGTGCGCCGGGTCCGGTGTGCGTTGCGCCAAAATCGAAAGGCGACAATGCGCACGGTTTCGAAAGCGACGCGACCCTTGACAGCGCATGTGCTGGCAGGTCTCGCAGGGCTTGCTTTTGCCTATGTCGTCTCGGAGTCACCCTATGTGACGACGGGCCTGCAGTTCGTCGCGCCGCTGGCGCTGATCTTCATGGTGCACATTGCCTGGATCGGGCTCACGCGGTCCTTTGTGCGGGGGTATTCTGCGCTCGCGATCACCCGCACGCTGGTCACGGCGCTCGGACTGATGGTCGCCAGTCTGCTTGCCGCTGTGACAGCGCCTATGCCGCCGAGTGCCTCTGCCGATACCTGGGTTGGCGGCGTGCTGATGCGCGTGTCGCGTGCCAGCACATCCACGGCGAAGTAACACAGCCCTGATCCGACAGCCCTGATCCGACTGCCCTGATCCGACTGGGCTGACCTGTCGATTGCGACAACGTGTGTGGAAATATGCTCGCTGGTCTTGGATCACGACCAAAGTCGCAACCTGCCACAGTTCTGCCGTTTCGCACTTGCTCTGGTGCCGGTGTGGGGCGAGACGCGAACCGGTGCGGGGCCGGGAGATCAGGATGACCTTGGGCGGGCGCAGATTTCTGCTGAGCATGGCGATCCTCGCGGCCGCCGTCTGCCTTGCCTTGGGCGTCAGTCTGCCGATCATCAAACTGACAAAGTTCGTCTTTTTCACCTACGAGCATTCGCTCATGACGACCGTGCAGTCGCTGCTGCTGTCCAAGCAATATCTGCTCGGCCTGACGGTCCTGGTGTTCTCGATCCTGCTGCCGGTTCTGAAACTGTTCTATCTGCTTTTGCTCGCCACGTTGCCGCTCTCCGAGTTGAAGCGCTGGCGGCGACAACTGCATGCGCTTGAGTGGCTCGGCAAATGGTCCATGCACGATGTGCTGGTGCTGTCGCTGACCATCTTTTTCATCAAGAGCCAAGGCGTCTATGACGCGCGCTCGCTCAATGGCGTGTACTTCTTCACGGCCGCAGTTCTGCTGATGATCCTCGCCTATTCCTGGCTCAAGTCAGAGGTCGATGACGGCCGGATCGTTGCCGCATCTGAAGTTCTTCAGTCGCCGCCGCCGCGCCAATCGCCGATGCGCAACTTCATTCTGAGCTTTCTGATCATTCTCGCGACGGTGTTCTTTGCCCTCGGCATCATCCTGCCGGCCATCCGCTTCACCACGGTGTATGTGTGGAAGAACGAGCACTCGATCGCCAGCATCCTGTGGGCGCTATGGCAGAACGACGAGATCTTCCTGTGCATGGTGATCGGCGCGTTTTCGATCGTGTTTCCGTTCTTCAAGCTGCTGTATCTGCTGACGCTGGTCACCTCGCCGGACATGAACCACGAGTTCCGCGTGCGCTCGGTCGCCGCCATGGAATGGCTCGGGCGCTATTCCATGACCGACGTGATGGTGCTGGCGCTGATCGTCTTCTATGTGAACTCGTCGGGCTACACGGCCGCGCAGCCGGAGCCGGGCATCTATTTCTTCATGGCATCCGCGCTGATGACCATGTTCGCCTACGGCTGGGCCAACTCGTTCGCGCCGCGACCGAAGGCGCGCACAGTGCGGCCGGTGGTCGTGTCGGGCAGCAAGGCTGCTTAGGGCAGTCCGAACTACACGCGAATTATGCCGGCGCAGGCCGGCGTCCACGACAATAAGAAAGCTTGCAAAATGTTGTCGTGAGTCCCGGTCTTCGAGCTTGTGAAAAAATCGATGTCCCCCGTCGTCGTCATCCTGGCTGACCATCGAGCGCGCTGAGCGCATCGATGGTACCGGGATGACGCGTGGCGAGAACGGAGCACATCATCCGACATCGGATAGCGTAGCGAAAATTGCTCGGAGTCGCCTTCGGCCTCACACCCGAATGACATCCTTGCCGCCCATGTACTTCTGCAGCACCTCGGGAATGGCGACGCTGCCATCGGCCTGCTGGTAGTTCTCGAGGATCGCGACCAGCGTGCGGCCGACGGCGAGGCCGGAGCCGTTCAAAGTGTAGACGTGGCGCACATCTTTCGACCCCTTCGGCCGATAGCGCGCACCCATGCGCCGGGCTTGGAAATCGCCGCACACCGAACAGGAACTGATTTCCCGGTAGGTGTTCTGCCCGGGCAGCCAGACCTCGATGTCGTAGGTCTTCTGCGAGGCAAAGCCCATGTCGCCGGTGCACAGCAGCATGGTGCGATAGGCGAGGCCAAGCCGCTTGAGGATCGTCTCGGCGCACTGCGTCATGCGCTCGTGCTCTTCGAGGCCCTTCTCCGGCGTGACGATGGAGACGAGTTCGACCTTGCTGAACTGGTGCTGGCGGATCATGCCGCGCGTATCGCGGCCGGCGGCACCGGCTTCGGCGCGAAAGCACGGCGTCCACGCCGTGAAGCGCAGTGGCAGCTTGTCTTCGTCGATAATCTGCTCGCGGGCGAGGTTGGTGAGGGAGACTTCGGCGGTGGGGATCAGCCACAGATCTTCTTTCAAGGGTGCACGCTCAAGCACGCGATCGACGATTTCTGCCAATGTTGCATTGCCTGCGGCGACATCCGATACATCGTCAGCATTGGCGTATTTCAACGCATCATGAAGTAATTCCTCGCGCGCAACCGTACGCGTCGCCATGAACTGATCGTCCTTGAATTTCGGCAGCTGCGCCGTGCCGTACATGGTGGCATCCCGCACCAGCATCGGCGGCACGACTTCCATATAGCCGAACTCGTCCGTGTGCGTGTCGAGCATGAACTGCGCCAGCGCACGTTCGAGCCTGGCGAGCTGCCCCTTGAGGAACACGAAGCGCGCGCCTGAGACTTTGCCGGCGGTCTCGAAATCCATCAGGCCCATGGCCTCGCCGATTTCGAAGTGCTGCTTCGGCTTGTTGATGCCGTGCAGCTTCGGCGGCTCACCGACGCGGCGCACCTCGACATTGCCGTGCTCGTCCGTGCCGAACGGCACCTCATCCAGGGGGATGTTCGGGATCACATCCAGGTAGTCCTTGATCTTGGCATCAAGCGCCGCGACCTCAGCCTCGGCCTTCGGGATCGTGTCCTTGAGGCCTGCGACTTCCGCCATCAGCTTGGCCGCAAGCGCGTCGTCCTTGGCGCCCTTGGCCTTGCCGATGTCCTTGGACGCGCTGTTGCGGCGGCCTTGCAACTCTTGCAGGGCCGTGACCAGCGTCTTGCGTTCGTCATCCATGGCCAGAATGGCGGACGACGAGAACAACCCATCAATGCCGCGGCGCTTCAGGCCGCCGTCGAACCAGGCGGGGTTGTCGCGAATGGCTTTCAGGTCGAACACGGGATTGGCCTCGTTAGGCTGCTGACGTGGCGGCGTTCTAGGCCAGTTCAGCGGCACAGGGAACGGGGAAGTCGGTTGGCGCCGGGATAAGTGGCCTGAAGCCACCCAGATCGCCCTTGTCTCGCCGCAGTCTCCCGCCTATCCCCTGCCGACGAAGACATCTCCAGGAGTTTCCCGCATGTACGCCGTCGAAGTCCGCGACCGCATCATGATCGCCCACTCTCTGCCCGACCCGTTCTTTGGTCCGGCGCAGGGCATGCATGGCGCCACGTTCGTGGTTGATGTGGCGTTCTTTCGCGAAAAGCTGACGGCGCAGAACGTGGTGGTTGATATCGGCGCGGCGCTGGAGGTGCTGAACAAGACGCTGAAGGCGCTGGCCTACAAGAACCTCGACACCTTGCCAGAGTTCAAAGGCAAGCTGACGACGACGGAATTCCTGTGCAAGCACGTGTTCGATGCCATGGTTGCGGCCGCTAAGGGCGGCGCGCTCGGCGCCGATGGCAAGGGCCTCGCCAAGATCAAGGTCACGCTGCACGAAACCGACCTGGCCCGCGCCTGGTTCGAAGGGGCTGTGGCATAACGCATGACCCGTGCGGCGTTCGTGATACCCGGCGACATCACGTTGCCGACCGGTGGCTATGGCTATGACCGGCGCGTGCTTGCGTTGCTTGCGGCGCATGGGGTTGCTTGCACACATGTTGCGCTGCCAGGCAGCTATCCCGCGCCGACACCTGAAGATCTGGCCGAGACGGAGCGCATCCTCGCGGCCTTGCCGGATGACACTGTGCTGCTGATCGATGGCCTCGCGTTTGGCGCCATGCCGGGCGATGTCGTCGGGCGGATCAAGCAGAAGATCGTCGCGCTTGTGCATCATCCGCTGTGTCTCGAAGCCGGCCTCGCGCCGATGCGCGCGCGATATCTGAAACAAACCGAGACGATGGCGCTGGTGTTTGCGCAGCAGGTGGTCGTGACCAGCGCGATGACGGGGCGGATCCTGACAGCCGATTTCGGCGTGCCCGACGCCAAGATCGCGGTGGCGGAGCCGGGGACCGATCGGGCGGCGAGAGCGACAGGCAGCGGAGGTGAGTATGCCGCACTTCTCGCCGTTGGCTCGATTGTACCGCGCAAGGGCTATGACATGCTGATGCATGCGCTGGCGCCTTACGCGCATTTGCCGTGGTCGTTGCAGATTGTTGGCGCGGCGCGAGACGCCGCTGCGATGGCCGCATTCGAGGCGGCGCAGGACGCGCATCGACTTGGCGATCGCGTGACCACGCTTGGCGCCGTCAGCGATGGCGACCTCGGTCGCCTGTATGCAGCAGCCGACATCTTCGTCATGCCCTCGCACTTCGAGGGCTACGGCATGGTGCTCGCGGAAGCTCTGGCGCGCGGACTGCCGATCGTGTGCACCACCGGCGGCGCCGCAGCTGAGACGTCGCCCGATGCGGCTGCCGTAAAAGTGAAGCCCGGCGATGCCATTGGGTTTGGCGCGGGGGTCGCGCGACTGATCGAGGACCGCGACGTGCGCCGTAACATGTCCGACGCCGCCTGGGCCGCAGGTCAGAAACTACCCAGTTGGGACGACACCACGCGGGCCATCGCGGCGGTGATCAAGAGGGCTTCGTCATGAGCGGATTTTCGCCGGAATGGCTGACCTTGCGCGAGCCGTCGGATCATCGCGCGCGCGATGCGATGCTTGGGCTGAAACTCGCTGACCGGCTGCAGAAGCGCGGCAGCGTGACGGTGACCGATCTCGGCTGCGGCACCGGCTCAAACATCCGCGCCACCTATGCGCTGCTCGGGCCCGAACAGCATTGGACGCTGGTCGACTATGATCCGAAATTGCTGGCAGCTGCGCGCACACACCTGACCGCCTGGGCGGATCGCGCCACTGTGCAAGGAGATCGGCTAGAACTGGTCAAAAGCGGCAAGCAGCTGATGGTTTGGTTTCGCGAGGCGAACCTTGTCGACAAACTGGATGTGGCGCTGGGCGAGCAGCCGGATTTGGTCACAGCATCGGCCTTGTTCGATCTGTGCTCGCCAGCCTTCATCGCGCGCTTTGCCGATGCCGTCGCGAAGCGGAATGCGGTTTTCTATACCGTGCTGACCTACAACGGCATTCAAAAGTGGACGCCGAAACATGCCGCAGACGCGGCGATGCTGGAGGCCTTCCACACCCATCAGATGACGGACAAGGGCTTTGGACCGTCTGCCGGGCCGACCGCGCCGGCAGCCCTGGCCAAAGCTTTCAAGGCCAACGGCTATACCGTTCATGAGGGCGATAGCCCGTGGCTGCTCGGCCGCTCGGATCAGCCGCTGGTCGACGCGCTTGCGCCCGGTTTTGCCGGTGCCGTGAGTGAACTCGGCAGCGTGCCAGCCGCCACTGTTGCGGAGTGGCTCGCCGTCGCCCGTCACGGCTCCGAAGTCGGCCACACCGACACGCTCGCGCTTCCGGGCTGAAGCCAATCGAGACGTGATCCGTGTCGTCGGCTGCTGTCTCGCTCATTTCTCTCCTGGTTATCCGGGCGAAAGGAGGGATGATGTTGGCGCCGTCACGCCCTTTCGCTCGAGGACGGAAACGCGGCGCCCGTGTCAGCGTTGAACAGATGGCGCAGGTTCGGATCGCCAAGCACAACGCCGATGGTTTCGCCGCGTGTCACTTTGGTCTGGCCGGGCAAGCGAACCGACAGCGTCTCGCCCGACGGCACCGTGCCGTGCAGATAACTCTCGCCGCCGAGCTGTTCCGTCAGCGTGACCTTGAGCGCGATGTCGCCTGCGCCCGTATCAACCGGGCGAATGTGCTCAGGCCGGATGCCGAGTTTCACGGCGCTGCCTTGAGCGGCGTTTGACGGCACGCAAGGGACGGAAATGATCCCGCCGCCGTCGAGCGTCGCGGAGGCACCTTCTGCATGCGCTGCGCCAAGTTTGCCCGACAGGAAATTCATGCGTGGCGAGCCGATGAAACCCGCGACGAACAGATTGGCCGGTCGATTGTAGAGGTCGAGCGGGCGGCCGAACTGCTCCAAGCGGCCATCCTTCAGGACGGCGATCCGATCGGCCATGGTCATGGCTTCGACCTGATCGTGGGTGACGTAGATCATCGTGTTGCCGAGGCGCTGATGCAGGCTGCCGATCTCGACGCGCATCTGCACGCGCAGTTCAGCGTCGAGGTTCGACAGCGGCTCGTCGAACAGAAAAATCTTCGGCTCACGCACGACCGCGCGGCCGATGGCGACGCGCTGGCGCTGGCCGCCGGACAGCTGACCCGGGCGACGATCGAGCAGCGCTTCCATGCGCAGCATGCGCGCCGCCTCGTCGACGCGGCGCTTGATCTCGGGCTTCGGGGTCTTGATGTTTTCGAGCCCAAACGACAGGTTCTGGCGCACGCTCATGTGCGGATAAAGCGCGTAGCTCTGGAACACCATGGCGAGCCCGCGCTCGGCCGCCGTGATGTCGTTGACGCGGACGCCGTCGATCAGCACGTCGCCGCTGGTTGCGCTCTCAAGTCCTGCGATCATGCGCAGGAGCGTTGATTTTCCGCAGCCGGAGGGTCCGACGAACACCGTGAACTCGCCGTGCGCGATGGCAAGGTCGATGCCATGAATGACCTTCACGGGACCGAAGGATTTGGTAATCTGCTTGAGGTCGAGGGTGGACATTAGAACATTCCCGTTGGTGTCTGACCTCGGTCAGACACCCTGATCTCGGCAGTGATCACAGCGTGCATGGCGACATCTGAACCAGGGTGTCTGACCGAGGTCAGACACCGGACGTGGCGCGTGCGCATCCCGATCCGCACGAGCATCACTTCAACCCCGTGTTCGCGATGCCGGTCGTGATGTGCTTCTGCAGGAACACGAACACCAATGTCACCGGCAGCAGCGTCAGCACCGTCATGGCCAGCAGATAGTGCATGTTGTCGTTCAACTCGCCCTTGAAAGTCGAAAGGCCCAGCTGCAGCGTGAACACCTCCGATTGCGTAAGCACGATCAGCGGCCACATGAAATCGTTCCAGCGCCACATGACGGAGAGGATCGCGAGCACCGACAGCGCCGGCAGGCTCAACGGCAGCATGATGCGCCAGAAGATCTTCCATTCTGACGCACTGTCCATGCGTGCGGCTTCGAGCAACTCGTCCGGTATGGTCAGCATGTATTGGCGCAACAGGAACACACCGGTCGGCGTCGCGACCGCTGGGATGATCACGCCCCAGAGCGAGTTGATCATGCCAAGTTTGCTTACCGTCATGAACAGCGGCACGAGGATCACCGTCGGCGGGATCAGCAGCGTCGCGACGATAATGAGCACGATCGCATCGCGACCTTTGAATTGGTATTTCGACAGCGCAAACGCGGCCATCGCATTGACCACCAGGGTGATCAGCGTCGCGACAACCGTTACGAACGTCGAGTTCCAGAAATAGCGCAGAAAGTTGAACGTGCGCGATTGCGTCGAGCCGAGCGTCGGTTCGGTGTAGTTCTGATAGCGCGGAGAGATCTTGTCTTTGCGGATAAGCTGATCGCGCGGCACTTCGAAGGCCGTTGCGGGGTTGGCGAGATCGTGCACGAGGGCATTGCGGCCGCGGGGGCTGCGGAAAGCGACATCGAGGCTGCTGCCGTCGGGCTTGCGCCACACGAACACGCCGAGCGGTGGTTGGTCCGCCGTCGCGGGTGTCATCACCTGCTCGTAGGGCAACAGCCGCGGATCATTCTCGACCAGCGCGCGCTGCGACTTGATCGAGGACAGGAACATCCACACGATCGGCAGCAGCACGATCAGCACGCCGAGTGCGAGATAGGTATAGGCGAGCACGTCGGTCCAATGCAGCCGCTCGCGACCGCGCCGGCGCGTGAGGAAGGAGGAGACGTCGGTCGAGGTGATCATCCGCCAGCCCTTTTACGCGTTGCCACCAACTGCACGAGCGTCAGCGCCAGCAGGATGAGCGCCACCAGCACAGACGACGCCGCGGCGATCCCGTAGCGTTTGGCGTCGCCGATGAAGGCGGATTCGTAGACGTGCTGGATGATGAACTTGGTTGCCTGTCCGGGGCCGCCTCCGGTCAGCACGTAGACCTCGTCGAACACCTGGAAGGCGCGGATCAGCGACAGCACGAGGACCACGATCATGGTCGGCATGAGCAGCGGCAGCGTGATGCGCCAGAACTGCCGCCATTGCGTCGTGCCGTCCATTTGGGCGGCTTCGTAGAGATCGCGCGGGATGGCTTGCAGGCCCGCGAGCAGGATCAACATGTAGAAGCCGAGATGCGCCCAGGTGTAGACGAAGATGACCCAGAACATCGGCCAGCCCGAGCGGGCATCGATGAGCCAGTTGATGGGGCGGTAGTCGGGTAGCATCAGCCGCGAGCCGTCTTGCATCAATGCTCCGAGTGAAGCCGAGATTAGTACGCTGGCAATCACCATCAGGCGTCGCACGGAGACGTGGTGCGCGCTGATAAGCTTCGACACCAGCCACCCCAAAACGCATCCAATCAGCCCGGCAATCACGCCACGCCAGCCTGACGCCACGAGGCCGTTCCACCCATCCACCGCATCGCCCAAAAATGCATTGAGAATGCCCCGCCGCTTCAGCACCCAATCCCAGATCACTGCGACCACGACCGGCGACAGCATCACGGGATAGAAGAAGATCGCGCGCCAGAAGCCGCGGCCGCGGATGTCGCGATTGAGCACCAGCGCCGTCACCAGCGCAACCACGATCATGATTGGCACCTGCACGACGGCAAAAAACAGCGTGTTCCACAATCCCGTCCAGAAGGAATAGCCGGCGACGGGGCACGATTTCGGTTCAAGATAGCTCGGGCAGTTGAGTAGCTCACGGAAATTGTCGAAGCCGACCAGTGGCCGGTCGGCCAACAGCGCAGACGTACCACCGGTGAACGCGATGTAGAAATTCAGGATCATCGGCCAGAAGGAAAACAGGCCGAACACGATCAGATTGGGCAGCACGAACACATAGGCCATGCGATGCGCGCCGATGTGGCGCTGCAGGGCGCGGAAAGGCCCGTCTAGAAGATCGCCGAGCAGCGCCCACAGGTACGACAGCGGCGCGAGTGCGGTGCGGCTCGATTTTGGGGGTGTGCTGGACATGATGGTGTCTGACCTCTGGTCAGACACCCTGCGCGACGGGTGCGAGCAGACTGCGTCGACAGAGCAAAGTGGGTGTCTGACCGGAGGTCAGACACCGAACGAGGGTCATTTCTTAACCGCGTTGTCGATCTCTTCCTGCACCTTATTGTAGGCTTCCGGCAGGCTCAGCGTCCCAGTGATGGCCTGGGCGATGTAGTTTACCGTCGCGTTGTAGATCGCGACGTTGCGCTGGTAGCCTTGCAGCGCGAGCGCCGGCTGCAGGATCTTGCCGACATCGGCGGTGAACTGCTTGAGGGCCGCTTGTGCTTGCGGTGTCACTTCCGGGCCGTAGGACAGCCCCTTTTCAGCGAGACCCTTGTGTGCGGGGATCTGCACGGTGCGCTCATAGTACTCCTTGAGAACCGGCTCGGAGGCCATGAACTGCATGACCTTGCCGACTTCGGCGGGATGCTTGGTACCCTTGAAGGCGACCATCGCTGCGCCGCCCGGCATGGCCGAGCAACCGGCCGGGCCGCAGGGGCCAGGGGCCACGATCCACTCGAACTTGTTGCCGACGTCGGTGACGTATTTCTGGATCATCCAGGAGCCCGCGATGTGCATGGTCACATCGCCGTTGATGAACATATCGCCGGCGTTCTTCCACTTGGCGCCTGATGCGCCCGGCCAGATGTCTTGCGGCATCAGGCCGTCTTTGTGCCACTGCACCATGCGTTCAGCGGTGGCTTTGAAGCCATCATCGACCACAGCCGCAGGTGCGCCCGAGGCATCGAAATACTTCGCGCCCATCGAGACCGACATGGCGGCAAAGCGATGGCCTGTGCGGTCCATGGCCATGCCGGCGTAGATCTTGCCCTTCTTCTGGACTTCGGCCGTTGCCTTCGCCCAGTCGTCCCAGGTGGCGCCTGCTTTTGGCAAGGCGACGCCGGCCTGATCGAATTGCGTCTTGTTGACGAACGCGCCCGTGACGGTCAGCTGCGTCATGAACCCGTAGATGCCCTTGTCGGCAGACCCGGCACGCATCCACGGGAGTGTCGAGGCGAAGTTGGCCTCCCACTCGGCCGCGTTGATATGCGGTGTCAAATCCAGGTAGTACTTGTTGAGACCGCCGAGATTGACGACGCGCGCCATATCAGGCGCCTCGCCGGCCTGTAGGCGGGTTTCCAGCTGCTCGCGAATGACGGCAAAGCCGACCTTGTCGACCGTCACTTTGATGGTCGGATTGGCCTTCTCGAACCTGTCGAGCAGGTCGCGCGCGACATCGCACTCGTTGGCGTCGGCGTAGCACAGATAGCGCAGGCTGACCTGGGCCGAAGCGCTGGCGGCGAGGGCAAGGCTTGCAGCCGCCAATACGCCCGTAGTCACCGCGGCGCGGCGATGTGAAATGGTCATTGCGTGTCCTCCCGGAACGTCGTCGGATGTCACTCGCCTTCGTGATCGAGGCGTTGGTTCGACCTTGGCAAACCATCGCCGAGACTGTCAAGGAAAGTCCTGCCGGCGCCGACATCAGGAGACATCCGAGACACGTCGTCTGAACCATCTGGGTTTATGAGGCTTGGTGTGACGCCAGTTGATGCGCCGATCGATCAGATTGACCTTGAGCGTCAGGGGGCGCGTCTGGCCGCGATGCTTGGCGGTTTCGCGCCGACACCGTTTCGCTTGGCCGAACAGCAGTTGCTGCCGAACGCATTGCCGGCGACACGGGTCGAGCGGCTCGAACGTGTTTCATCCAGCGGCGAACACGTCCGCGCCTTCCTCGCGCGTGCAAACGGTCAGGAAACGGCAGCGGACAGACCCATCTCACTCCTGTAACTTGGTCTCGACCTCCATCCACGGATTAGCCATGACACCCCGCGATGCCGCGCTCGCCCTGCTCGTCGCGCTGCTGTGGGGCGTGAACTTCGTGGTCATGAAGCATGCGGTTTCGGAGATCCCGCCGCTGGCACTCACAGGCACGCGCTTTGCGCTCGCGGCCGTGCCGGCGATCTTCCTGCTGCGACGGCCGAACATTCCATGGCGCATTCTGCTCGGTTTTGGACTTGCCTTCGGTGTGATCAAGTTCGGACTGCTGTTCACGGCCTTCAAGCTCGGCATGCCCTCAGGCTTGGCAGCCTTGGTTCTGCAGATGCAGGCCGTGTTTTCGATTGCCCTGGCCTATGTGTGGTTCGCAGAGAAGCCGACGTTTGCCCAATGGGCCGGGCTTGCCGTGGCGCTCATGGGTGCGATCATCGTCACAGTCGGCGTGAGTGGCGGCGCGGCGGCGCTGCCCGTAGCGCTCACATTGGCCGCGGCAATCGCGTGGGGTTTTGCCAATATGGCGACCAAGGCTGCGACGCGGCTCGGCGTGACAATCGACATGCTGTCGTTCGCAGCTTGGACGGCGCTGATGCCTGGAATCGTCATGCTGCTTGCATCCCTGGTGGTAGAAGGACCGTCGGCCGGGATCGGCGCGCTTGCTCGCGCAACGCCGCTTGGTCTGGCCGCTCTCGCCTATCTGATCTGGCCCGTCAGCCTGTTCAGCGGCGCGATCTGGGGCGGATTGCTGGCGCGCAACTCGATAGCGGCCGTTGCGCCGTTCGCGCTGCTCATTCCGATCATCGGGTTCGTATGCGGCTGGATTATCTACGACGAGACGATCTCTGGCACGACCGCGAGCGGGGCGCTGCTGATCCTGGCCGGCTTATGCGTGACCATGCTCGGGCCGCGGCTGGATCGCTTCATGCCGCAGCGCATGTGATCACCTCGGCCTCAGCGCCGCAGACCCACCACCTCGACCAGGTCGCCAAGCGGCGTCGCGCCGGGCTGACGTGCCCAATCGAGACTGTTTCGCATCTCGCCGCGTGCCCGCACGTGGGCGAGCCGCGCAAGGTCCACAGTTGCCGTCACGAATGTCGCTTCACCAAGCCGTCCCTCGGCAATGACGCCCGTATCCGACAGACCCTTTTCAGACGGCGCGAAGATGCCGGCAGCGCCCGCATTCACGTCCACCGCCGGTGACCAGCGCGCTTCGCCGACCGTTGGCGATTGGACCGTGACACAGCCGTTTTCGAGCGCTCGCGCCAAGGCGGCCGTGCGCACGCGGTGGAATCCCGAGACGAATTCAGTGCATGAGGGAATGAGGATCAAATCCGCACCCGCTTCGGCCTGTGCGCGCACCAGCAACGGGAACTCGCTGTCGTAGCAGATGGCGATGCCGATGCAGCCGAGGTCCGTCTCGAACACGCGCAACGTCTGACCCGGCGCAATGCCCCAGGTGACCTCGAACGGCGTCATGATCATCTTGTCTTGCACACCGACCTGGCCTGCGGGCGTGAACAGCCGCGCCCGGTTGACATAGCGCCCGTCGGCGCGCCGGCATGGGCCACTTGCGGCGAGGATGTGGACACTGTGCCGTCGGGCGAGATCGGCATGCGCCGCGTCCATTTCGGGCAAAGCCGCTGAGACGGCTTCAAGGGAGGCTGCGAGATCCGACGCGATGTTTGCGCCAGCTGCAGCTGCATATTCCATCGCGCCATATTCTGGGAACACGACCAGATCGGCGCCATCAGCCGCGGCCCGGCCGATCCAGTCGGCGAGTTTGCCGCGATAGTCCGCGAGCGTCGCTAACTGCGACAAGGGATATTGCGCGGCGGAGATACGGAGAGCGCGAGACATGGCAGCCCGAGTTGGGATGAGAGTAAGATCCAGATGGGCCTGATCAATCTGCCACACCGAGGGCATCTGACCGGATCTGATACAGCGCCAATGCCGTTGCGACAGCCAGATTCAAGCTGTCGAGACGCCCGGCCATGGGAATCTTGACGAGTTGTGAGCAGGCCCGCGTGGTTGCCTCCGTGAGGCCCGGGCCTTCGCTGCCCATGACCAGCAGTGTCGGTCCGCGGTACGCGGCATGACGGAAATCGATGGTTGACGACAGGTGCGTGCCGACCGTGCTGCCGGGCCAGTCGCGCATCAACGCATGCAAGTCTTCCTCGGATGCGCGCGCGATTGGCACGGCAAAAATCGAACCCATGCTGGCCCGCACGGCTTCGCGGGAATGGGGATCGCAGCATGGACCTGCCAGAATGATGCCGGACGCGCCGACCGCGTCTGCCGTGCGCAGGATCGTGCCGAGATTGCCGGGATCGCGGATGGCTTCGAGGGCCAGCCATGTGTGCGCCGGCTGCATCTGCGCGGGCTCAGGCAGCGATGCCCAGGCTTGCTTGTAGACCGCGAGCAGCGTCTGCGGATTGTCCTTTGCGGCGAGCTTTTCCATGACCGGCGTCGAGACTTCGAGCACCTCGACGTTTTCGGCGAGAGCCCAGGCGACAAGATCCTGGGTGGTACGGCTCGGCGCGTCGTCGCCCGCCGTGCGCACGACCAGCGTCTTGGGCACATGGCCGCATTCGCGCGCCGAGAGGATCACGGATGCGCCTTCAGCGACAAAGAGGCCTGTTTCGCGCCTTTCTTTGCGCATTTCGAGTGCGCGGATCGCCTTGATGCGCTCGTTCTGAAGCGACGTGATGCGGAACGGAAAGTCAGACATGGCCGCCATCCGGGCCGCCATCCGGGCCGCCATCCGAGCCAGATCCGACCCAGCGCACATAAAGAGAGGTGCCGATCACACGCGTGCCGCCGTCTTCGGCCAGGGCCAACTCGCCCGCGGTCTGAACGCCGATCCGGCCGCCCAATGTCTCGCGCACCAGACCATCGAGCGTCAGCGCCGACGCGCGAATGGCATATGCCGTCAATGCCAGGCGCGAACGGCCCGGCGCCAGCAGCTTCACGCAATCCGCCAGCAGCGGCGGCAGGTCGGTGAAGATATCCCACAGCTCGCCTTCGGGGCCGCGACCGAACTTCGGTGGATCGAGCAGGATGGCATGGTACGTTCGCCCGCGCCGCACCTCACGCGCCACGAATTTGCGGGCATCATCGAGGATCCAGCGGATCGGTGCCGCATCGAGTTTCGACGCAGCCTGGTTTTCGCGACCCCACTTCATGGCCGGTTTCGATGCATCGACATGCGTGACTTCAGCACCGGACTTGGCAGCAATCAACGAGGCGGCGCCAGTGTAGCCGAACAGGTTCAACACGCGAGGCTTCTCGCCCGGCGCGGCGCCTGAGGGAGAGCCAGAACGAGCCTCCGCGATGCCATCGCGCAGCCATTGCCAATGCGGCAACTGCTCTGGGAACAGGCCGAGATGGCGGAAGGCCATCAGGCGCGCCTTGAGGGTCACGCCCTCCACCGAGACGTCCCAGGTCTCCGGTACGGGCAGAAGTTGCCGCCAGCGGCCCTTTTCCTCGTCATCATCGGCGGCAAAGGTCGCGTGTGCCTGCTGCCAGAGATCGGCCTGACGCGGTTGCCACAGGGCCTGTTGCTCGGGCCGATTAACGATGATCGACCCGAAGCGCTCAAGTTTGCGCCCAGCCCCGCTATCAAGAAGGGCATAGCCTTTGAATCCGCGCGTGACGATGACGTCGAGACGAGGCAATGCCGGTCCGGGAGCTAGAGGTTGCGTTGCAGCTGTCATGTATCTCAAGTACTCGGGGATCAGGCGTCCTCGGGTTGCCGGTCGACTACCACACGGGACAAGCGCGGCCTAGGTGAGATAAGACAAGGCCATTGAGAACGGAGTGACGTTATGAAGATTGTTATGATCGGCGCGGGCTATGTCGGCTTGGTGTCGGGGGCGTGCTTTGCGGATTTCGGCCATGATGTGATTTGTGTCGATACGGACGAAGCGAAGATCAATGGGCTCCGAGCGGGCCGCGTGCCGATCTATGAACCGGGTCTCGAGCGTCTTGTTGCCGACAACGCCGCAGCTGGCCGCCTCGGCTTCTCCTCTGATCTGGCCGCGTCGGTAAAGGGCGCGGCTGTCGTCATGATCGCGGTTGGCACCCCATCGCGCCGCGGCGACGGCAATGCAGATCTGACCTATGTCTACGCTGCCGCCAAAGGCCTCGCCCCGCATCTCGACCCGGGCACGGTAGTCGTCACGAAATCGACAGTTCCAGTCGGCACGGGAGACGAAATCGAACGCATCCTGCGGGCTGAGCGCCCCGGCATCGTGGTCTCGGTTGCTTCCAACCCGGAGTTCCTGCGCGAGGGCGCGGCCATCGAGGATTTCAAGCGACCGAACCGAATCGTGATCGGTGTCGAGGACGACCACGCGCGCGACGTCTTGAGCAACGTCTACAGGCCGCTGTTCCTCAACCAGGCGCCGCTCCAGATCACAAAGCGTCGCGCGGCTGAGCTGATCAAATACGCCGCCAACGCCTTTTTGGCCGTCAAGATCACGTTCATCAATGAAATGGCTGACCTGTGTGAGGCGGTTGGCGTCGACGTGCAGGAGGTGGCGCGCGGCATCGGGTCGGACAACCGCATCGGGTCGAAGTTCCTGCATGCTGGCCCGGGCTATGGCGGCTCCTGCTTC
>JANMGQ010000144.1:0-3674 GCA_031374735.1 Hyphomicrobiaceae bacterium
GCTATCGTAGCCTTTACGACCTTAATGATGATCGCACCCGTGCCAATGAGCTGTTTAACCTATTTTTGGAATGGCAGATGCGGGAACCGCGACGTAACTTCCAGCTGGGCATCTTCGATAGTACAATGAAGCGGTTATGTGGCTGCGCGGGGTTACGAGAGCGCACGGAAGATCATGAAACCGCGGTGCTTGGTATTGAGCTCGCGCCATCCGACTGGGGACGTTACCGCATCGCACTCGACGCGGCGCCGTCCCTCGTTGAATATGGTTTTGAAAATCTTCACCTGCGAACAATTGTTTGAAATACGGCAAGCGGCAAAGTGCGGGTGGAAAAACTAGCGCGTTGGTTCGGCGCCCGAATTGTTGCCCAACGGGAGGGGTCTGAATGGATGCGCGCTCGCGGGTAGCGAGAAGTCGATGGGGCGCTCACGCGTGGCGAGTGGCAAAATTCAACTCAGCGTCGAGGGCGTCGATGAGAAGCCTCAACAATGACCGCAGAGTTGTCGTTTGCCGAACGTCCGCTTTCGCGAGTTTGTTGTGAATAGTTGAAAATTGATGGTACCTTAAAAATTACTCGAACTAGTGTCATCAACGCCAATGCTAATAAGACCAAGCCGACAGACGTCGTGATCCAAATGGGGCCATCGGCAAACCATGCTCCATTTCCGCCATCCTTATACCAGGGAACGAGGAAGAAACGGCTACTGAACTGAAGGAAGAGGTATGTGGTGCACAAAAACAGCAGGCCACCTACAACTCGATAACGCCACATCCATGCTGCCCCAACGGCAAAAATGGCGGCGAGACATCAAGACCACAAGAACATGTTCAATACAATAGGGCGGATTGCCAACGTCCGCAATGTTGTCGTTCTTGGCCGGTCCGCCTCGGCTAGTTTGTTGCGGATTCCGGAACGGCAGCTATCGCAACAAACCGGCCGAAAGCGGACGTTGATGCGGTGTCAAAACCGTTCGGTTGTGACACAAAAACTTTGCTAGTTCAAAACTGTCAAGAGCCGGTTCTTCTCCGGAAAATACCAGCGCAGCACCTTGCGAAACTCATCGGAGTTCGGTCGCGCCCAGTTGCGCATCAGCTCGCAGCCGAAGGAGATCGCGGTAACTGGCTGCGCCCCTGCCTGAACCATACGCATGACGGCGCTATCGTGTGACGCCTTCGAGATACCGCCGATCGCATCGATCACGGGAAAGACTTCAAAGCCGTCGCGTAGCATATCGAGCGTCGGGAATGCACAGCAGACCTCGGTCCAGAGTGCGCAGATGATCACCTTCTTGCGCCCGGTCGCGATGATCGCATTCCGGAAGTCGTCATCCTCCCAGCTATTCACGCCGGTGCGGTCGATTTCCCGCTGTCCGGGCATTTCACGCATCAACTCGTCAATCGTGCCCGTGTTCACGCCCATGCCGACGGCAACCGTCGATAGGACGATCGGAACCTTGTATGCGTGCGCAACCTTCACAACCGCGATAGTGTTGAGCATCACGTCCTCGATGGGTGAGGAGCGGACCGTCGCAACCTGCTCGGGCTGGTAGTCGATCACCGCCACAACGCAGTTTTCGGGGGTAAGCAGCGGGTCGCTCTGCATATCGCGGACGGTCTCGATTCCGGTCTTGGGCATGTTCAATCTCGATGTTCGGCGTGCACCGGTTGGGTACAGTTCTCAATCTCATTGGACTGGTTTCGCGGCGGACGCGAGCATATTAACTTAATGATGCGATGAACGAAGTTTCGTTGTCGGATTTTATCGACAAAATAATTCTGCATTTGCGGTATTTGAAGCAGCCGATTAGCAATTGACGACCTTTGCTCTGGGCTCGCAGTTCGTGCATACACTACATCTACGACTAGAGGGGCGAGGCGCAAAGATGATTGAGTTATGGCCGCCCATCCCATACCCGGAATGGAAACCGACATGCGATGCTCTCCGTTTATGGGCGCAGATCATCGGCAAGTACCGGCTCGCCCACACGCCTTGGATGAATCATTCCTGGCATGCCACGCTATACGTCCACCCTCGCGGACTCTCGACGGGACCGGTGCCTGATGACGGGCAGGCGGTCACGATCCTGCTCGATCTTCACGATCACGTTCTGAGCGCCGAGAGCTCGAACGGGCAACGCGGTTCATTTCCGCTGGAGCCCATGTCAGTCTCGGCGTTTTTCTCCCGCATGAGGGACGTCATAGCTGGCATCGGGGGTCAACTCGCGATCAATGGCAAGCCGAACGAAATCGAAACCCCAGTCCCGTTCGCGGCCGATTTCGCGGCGCGTCCCTACGACCGACCCGCCGTCGAGCGCTATCATCGTGCACTTGTGTCTATCGACCAAGTCCTACAAACCTTTCGCACGGGCTTTCTGGGCAAAGTGTCACCGTCTCACCTATTTTGGGGATCCTTCGACTTGGCGGTCACCCGCTTCTCGGGGCGTCAGGCCCCGTTGCATCCCGGAGGCGTGTTGAACCTACCTGATGCGGTATCGCGCGAGGCCTACAGCCATGAGGTGTCGTCCGCCGGCGTCTGGCCCGGCGGTAGCGGCGCTAACGAACCCATGTTCTACGCTTACGCGTATCCCGCCTCAGAGGCCTTTAAGCACAGCGTCGTCGAACCCGCCGAAGCACGGTTCGACGCGACGCTCGGCGAGTTCCTGTTGACGTATGAAGCTGTCCGGACGAGCGCCGATCCGCAAGCAACGCTCATGCGTTTTCTGCAATCGACCTACGCCGCCGCGGCCGACACCGGTAGCTGGGACCGCGACCAATTGGAATGCTCGACGGGTCGGCCGCGAATTCCGAGGCCAGTCCCAGCCTCCTGACAGCACAACGGTTCCGTCGACGGGAAGGCCTTACGCAGAATCGGCGCCCGACTTTCCGAAGAGCAGTTCCAGCCCTTGCGCTTGCGTCGCGCGCGTCGCGGGAGCCCAGTTTTCGAGGCGTCCCAGGTATGTCGATAGCGGCGCCGAGCTGGTCGGCGGGGTGCTCAATCGCATCGACCACCGGGCGATTGGCAGCAGCATGGCGTCGGCGGCGGTCGGCGTATCACCCACCAGCCACTGCCTGCCCTGCAGATGATCCGCGACCATGTCCCAGTCGGCGGCAATCCGCTTTTCCGCAGCGATCAAGACCTCGGCGTGCATCTCCGACGGGGCTGCATAGCGCTCGGGGAAAAAGAATGGCCAGAAATGCGGGTGCATCGTTCCAGTGAGAAACGCGATCCACCGATAGAATTCTATCCGGCCCGGCTCGCCGACCATCGGACCCAGGCCCGCACCAGGGCTCAGATCGGTCAGGTGCAGCAGGATCGCTCCGGCCTCGACGAGCGCTTCCCCGTCCTCGACGAGTGTCGGCACGACGCCAGCGGGGTTTAGTGCCAGATAAGCAGGGCTCTTTAACTCGTCGCGTCCGACCTGCGTGGCCTGATACGGTGCACCAATTTGCTCCAGTGCGACATGAATCGCGAGCGCACAGGTGCCGGGCATCCAATAAAGATTGCGATCCATCAAACGAAACCCTCTTGTGAGAAAACCTAGTTGCACCTCTAATACATGAAATCGTCCGCGCGCGAGCAGCTAAATTAGCAAAAATCGATTTGGCACCTGATTGGTCCGAGCCGGCTCATGTTGTCTTTAAAATTCTTCCTCGCGACATTACCTTAAGTTTCG
>JANMGQ010000209.1:0-56527 GCA_031374735.1 Hyphomicrobiaceae bacterium
TTGGCCTTCTGCATGTTGATGAAGAGGGTGCGGATCATGTTGCGCGACGCCGGGTCGGCCATGACCTTGGCCATGTAGCGCGCTTCGATGCGCAGCGCGGCGTCGATCGGCACAGAGGCGCCCTCGTAGACGGCTGACATGATCGCAAGTTGCGCGGGATAGTTCTTGTACGTCTTAGCGGCCAGCATGGCATTGCCGCCGGTGAACACTTGCTTGCCCATCGCGCCCTGCACGCCGCCGCCGGGGAACTTGAACTCCTTCGTGTCCCAGGGCTGCACGGCACTGCCGCCATTCTTGATGTAGGCCTTGGCTTCCTCGATCAGCTTGTCCTTGGGCACGACCTTATTGACGAGTCCGCTCTTGAGCGCCTTCTGCGGATCGAGCGACTTGCCTTCGAGCAGCAGCGGCAGCGCAACGGGAATGCTCATCAGACGCGGCATGCGCTGTGTGCCGCCCGCCCCAGGAATGAGGCCGACCTTCGATTCCGGACAGCCGAGCTGGATCGAGGGATCATCGGCAACGATCCGATAATGGCATGACAAGCAGACTTCCAGGCCGCCGCCCATGGCTGTCCCATTGATGGCGGCGACGAACGGCTTCTTGCCCGTCTCGATTTTGCGCATCATCAGGTTCAGGCGCATCATGGCGTCGTAGGATTTCTTAAGCGCCTGCTCCTTGGTCAGCGTCGCCGTGCTGGCCGTATCGCCCTCCATCATAGAGAGGTCTGCACCAGCGATGAACGCCGGCTTGCCCGACGTGACGACGACGCCTGTGACGCTCGGATCGGCAATCGCATCCGTGACAGCTTTTTCATACTCGCCGATGCTGTCGGCTGAGAGCACGTTCATCGAGCGTCCCGGCATGTCCCAGGTCAGTGTGACGATGCCGTCGGCGTCTTTGGACACGTGGATGTTGGTCATGCGGGCGCACTCTCAGCTGTCGTGATCTGTTGGCCGGAAATGTCCACGACATCTAGCGAACGTCAATGGGTGACGCGTTCAGGCTCAACATCCATCAGAATTTCACACCACCCCAAATTCACACCACCCAAAAAACTGTCATGGCCGGGCTTGTCCCGGCCACCCATTCATCAGCTGGCGCAACGGCTAAAGTGCTCGTCTGCAGTGACCGCTGCCCAGATTTACTTTCGAGCCAGCTGATGAATGGGTGGCCGGCACGTCGTGCCCCGCACGCGAAGCATGACGAGGCCGGCCATGACAACTTTGGGGTTTGGCAAAATTGATGGATGGCAAGCGTTCTGGCTCAACCGCGCGGCGCGCGTGGATCGAGCCCGAGTTTCGACAGCTCGTTGAGCCCGAGCAACAGCGCCACGCCGATGGCAAGGAACACGAGCCGTCTTGCGAGCGCGCGCGTCGGGGCGATGGCGAGCATGATCAGGGGGAGGAGCCAGATCAGGGCCGATGCGATGGCGCCGGGTAGGAGCAATGCATCCGAGTCCAAAGGACCTAAGCCGGAGCCAACTTGGATCATAGGGCCCAGAGCGATTGCCAGCGTCATCAGAATGGCAACGCAAACTACAAGGAGTGCCGGTAGTCGAGTTCGTGATGCACAGACTGTGGCGGCAAACGGGCTTAGGACTACAACGGCTGATACGACTACCGATAGCCAAGCTGGTTTGAGGGCACGCAGCGCCGATAGGTAAGCGTCTCCCAGAGGGAACGTAGTCAGAGCAAACCACTGCAGAACAGGGTCGCGATTGAAGAGTTCGGCGGGCGGAACGAGTGGGCGATTTGGTGGTTCACTCCACAGTCCTATGCGCCACAACAATGAGAACCAAACAATTGAAACACCCATCGATAATGATGCCGCGAACGCAATTTGGGCGACGCGCTTCGATGAGGTTGCCATCAATAATCCAGCCTCCTTCCCCCGCGCCGCAAGCGCAAGCCGCTGCCCAATCGCAACCGACAGCACGAACGCCAACAGCGACAGCAGCGGCACCCACGCTTGCGACACCGACACGCCAACAAGCGCACCGACTGTGCGCCAAAACCCGAACGACAGTGCTTGCCAATGCGAGACCAACCATTGCGCCCAACTCGCCAACTGCAGCAACGCGCCGAAACCTGAAAACAGCGTCAGCGCCCCGCCGACGATGCCGACCCAGGTCAGCAGCTGATAGCGAAACTCAGCGGACGCCAGCCACAGCCCGCTCGGCGCGACGGTCGGCTTGGTCAGTTGCGCAACAATGGCGGCTTTGATTTCGGGTGCGTTGTCGAGGTCTTCGGTGTGCAGCACGTCGAAGGGTTGCGGCAGATCCTTGTAGGCGATGTGCGCCAGTTTCACCGGCACCAGCTTGCGATCGGCCATGGCCCGACCGGCTTCAGAGCGCACCCAGGTCGATTTGCAGGACGCCTCGGTCCACAGCACGACGACCACGCGAGCACGGGCGAGTTGCTCGCTGATTTCGTCACGGAAGTCGTCACCGGCTTTCAGGCTGCGATCGAACCAGACGCTCCAGCCTTCGGTTTCCAGCATCGCGCTGAGCGTTTCGACGCGCAGCCGATCTAAATTTGAGTAGCTGATGAAAATATCGGCCATCGCGCCTTCTGTCACCTACGCCACAGCTCATCAAACACCCCAGCGATTGGCAGGAAATGTCCACGGGCTGACGCCAACGTCAATAGGTGTCGCGGTTGCCTCAAGGCGGCCCTGCACACGCTTGTTCTTCGTCGGAAAGTTGGGGTGGCGGTTCAGTGCGGATGGATAGCCCATTTGGTCACCTTGTTTTTGCTGCAGGACCGCGCGACATATTTGGCCATGACCGAACAACCTGCCCCATCTCGTACGTGGACCCAGGACCTCGCGAATCCGACCCGCTTCATGGCGCTATCGGGACGCGTGCTGCCTTGGCTTGCCGGTCTGTCGGCAATGTTGACGGCTTATGCGCTCTATCTCGCCTTCCTGGCGTCGCCAGCCGACTATCAGCAGGGCGAGACCGTGCGCATCATGTATGTGCATGTGCCGTCGGCCTGGCTCGGCATGTTCGGTTACCTGCTGATCGCCGCGTCCAGTTTCGGGCTGCTGGTGTTTCGCCACCCGCTGGCGGATGTTTCAGCCAAGGCCGCCGCTCCGATTGGGGCTGCCTTCACGTTGCTGGCGCTTGTAACTGGTTCGCTCTGGGGCAAGCCGACGTGGGGCACATACTGGTATTGGGATGCGAGGCTGACGTCCGTGTTGATCCTGTTCTTTATGTACCTGGGCCTGATGGCGCTGCGGTCGTCACTCGAAGACGAGGCGATGGCCGCTAAGCTGACTGCAATTCTCGGGCTTGTGGGTGTCGTGATCCTGCCTGTCATCAAGTTTTCGGTCGACTGGTGGAATACCATGCACCAGGGCGCGAGTGTGCTGACGATGAGCGGGCCAAAGATCCACCCGAGCCTGCTGAAACCGCTGCTCTATGCGGCTCTCGCATTGGGCCTGCTGTTCCTGGCCCTGCATCTGAAGGCCATGCAAAACGAGATCCTACGCCGGCGGGTGAAGGCGCTGCAGATGGCAGCAGCCCAGCGAGCAGATCGCGGCGCCGATCGAGGCCGCGCGCCATGATCACGGGCACTGAACAGTGGATGTATGTCATTGCGGCCTACAGCCTTGTGGCCGTGGTGCTGGCAGGGCTGATCGGCTGGGTCGTTCTCGATGGGCGCCGCCGTGCTGCTGAATTGGCGGATCTCGAAGCGCGCGGCATCCGCCGCCGGTCGGATACCGCAACATGAACGACGTCGACAAAGCTGGCGTGCGCCCAGGACTCATGCGGTATGCGCCATTGTCCGTGTTTGCCGTCATCGCTGGCGTGTTTGCCTTTGCCTTGCGCACTGGAGACCCGTCGAAGCTGCCATCGGCCCTCATCGGTAAAGATGCGCCGCGGCTGGCGCTGGCCGCGATCGAGGGCCTGTCAGTGCCGGGATTGCGCGACACCGATCTCGCAGACGGCAAGCCCGTGGTCGTGAACTTCTGGGCATCCTGGTGTGCCCCGTGCGTGGCGGAGCATCCGCTGCTGGTCGAACTCGCGCGCCAGACGGGCGTGCGCCTTGTTGGCATCAATCACAAGGATACTGCGGCAAACGCGCGTCGCTTCCTTGGTCGCTATGGCAATCCGTTCGCGCTCGTCGGTGTCGATGCCAACGGCCGCGCCTCCATTGAGTGGGGCGTCTACGGCATGCCTGAAACGTTCGTGCTCGACGGCCGCGGCCGCATCGTGTTCAAACATGTCGGCCCCATCAGTGAAGAAACATTACGTCGCGATATCGTCCCGGCGATAGCGCGGGCGGCCAAGTAAGCGCCGGGCCTCTCATGTTTATCGAAACGAGTGCTCACCGAAACGAGACGACGGTCTCGTTGGTCGCGTGGGTAAAGATGACGTCGTAAGTCTCGCCATCGAGACGCAGGCAACGCCCCGCGTGCGCGTCATAGAGGCTTGGCCGACCGAGCGCACGCAATAGGCCAGCCGTGCCGCGCTCGATGCACGGATAGCGCGACCCAAGCGACATCGTGCCGGGTTTCCAAGTCTCAATCCGGGTATCGCCCGAAGCCGCCCGCTCCGCAGGTACGATCGGCAGCGCAACTTGCCCGCCCCCGCTGCTGAGCGTCAGCCGCTTTGCGCCGGTATCCACGTCGATCCGCTGGATCGGGGTCGTTGGCAGTGCCGCGCGCTCGCTACCGGGCATCTGTGCTTTGCGCCAGCCGTTGATCGACAGGCCGTCAAGAACAACCGCCAGAGGGTACACAACGACGAGCAGCGCCAGGATGGTCAGCAAGCCGAATTCGCGGATGCGCCGGTGACGATTGACTTCCCGCGTGACGATGTCGAGACGTCGTTGCGCCTCGGCATCAAGTGGTTCGGGAATACTCATGCCGGTCTCACGTCTGCTCGGTTCAGATCTGGCTCGGTTCAGATCCGGCTCAATTCGGGATGATCGTAACGCCGAGAGGGGCAAAGGTTGCGTGGACGGTTGAGCCGACGGCGTGGGGTGCAGCGACGTTCGGGTCGATGACGAACAGGGCCCCGAGCGGGCTCTCGATCGTATACTCCATGTGCGCGCCGAGATAGGCCGCCTTGAGCACGCGGCAGACGAGTGACGGCTCCGACGGTTGGCTAACCGACAGTGCCACGCCCTCCGGCCGGATCGCAATCTTGGTTGGCCCGATGGGGTTGCCGCGGTCTCGCAGCTCGACCATCGCGCTGCCGAGCCGCACCATGGCAAGCGCCCCGTTCTTGCCTGTGATCTCACCATCGACCTGATTGCTGTCGCCGATGAAGTCAGAAACGAAAGCGTTGGCCGGCGCCTCGTAAAGCTCGCGCGGACGGCCCATCTGCGCGATACGCGCATTCGACATGACAATGATGGTGTCGGAGACGGCCAACGCCTCCTCCTGGTCATGCGTGACATAGGCGACCGTAAGGTTGAGCCGCTGCTGCAGATCGCGGATGTCCTCGCGCACGCGACGGCGCAATTTGGCGTCCAGGTTCGAGAGCGGCTCATCGAACAACAGCACCTGCGGCTCCAGCACCAGCGCACGAGCGACCGCCACCCGCTGCTGCTGCCCGCCCGAAAGTTCCGACGGCAGACGGGTCTCGAAGCCCTTGAGACCGACGAGCGCGAGTTTATCAGCCCCCATCTCGCGCGCTTTCGCCTTCGGCACGCCAGAGACGGTTGGGCCATAGGCGGCGTTGTCGATGACAGTCATGTGCGGAAACAGCGCGTATGATTGGAACACCATGGACACGTCGCGGTCGGCAGCCGACATGCGCGTGACGTCTTTGCCACCGATGGTGATGGTGCCCTCGCTCGCCATCTCGAGACCCGCGATGAGGCGCAATGTTGTGGTCTTGCCGCACCCGGAAGGCCCGAGCAGCGTCACGAGCTTGCCTGGTTCGATGGTGAACGTGATGTCGTCGACGGCCGTGACGGTGCCGTAGCGCTTGGTGACACTGCGAAACTCGACGGCAGCGGCGGTTTTCGTCATCGCGTTTTCGTCATCTGTTGGGCGCCAGTGGAGCGCTGGTCTCTGCCCTTAGGACCACGCCGCGCACGTACTGTCCACGGCGCAATGGCTCTGGCGCAGTCATAGGCCTGTCGCATGCCCAGAGCGCACATGCACGTCATGTGCTTGCCCAGACGACGCACCCGTGCTGCATGTTTCGACATCGCAACACGGCCTGATGTCGGGCCAGACCTAGAGACCACCGCCCATGAACCTGTCCTTCATGCTCAAAGAGCGCGCCGCCAAGGGGAAACCCGTGCGTATCGGACAGGTAGGGGCTGGCAAATTCGGCACCATGTTTCTGTCGCAGCTGCGCTGGACCAAGGGCATGCACCTGACGGCGATTGCCGACCTGCTGCCCGCCCGCGCGATTGAACGGCTCACGGGCGTGCAATGGCCGAAGGAGCAGCTCGACGCCAAGTCGATCGGCGAAGCCATCAAAACCGGCAAGACGCACATCACCGACAACGCCATGTCGATGATCGAAAACCCCGACATCGAAGTCATCATCGAGGCGACCGGCGATCCGGCCACGGGCATTCGCATTGCGTCTGCAGCAATCAACGCCGGCAAGCATGTGGTGATGGTCAACGTCGAAGCGGATTCGCTCGCTGGCCCACTCCTGGCGAAAATGGCGCGCGAAAAGGGCGTCGTCTATTCGCTCGCCTGGGGCGACCAGCCGGCGCTGGTGGCCGAGCATGTGGATTGGGCGCGTTCGTGCGGTTTCGAGGTCGTGTGCGCGGGCAAGGGCACGCGCTATTTGCCGACCTATCACCAGTCCACGCCCGAGACCGTGTGGGGCATTCTCGACCAGTACCTGAAGATCCACGATCGCAGCCACATCAACCCGAAAATGTTCAACTCGTTCATCGATGGCACCAAGTCCGGCATCGAGATGACCGCGATCTGCAATGCTACCGGCCTCGTGCCGCAGACCAACGGCCTGACCTTCCCGCCCGCCACGCGCTTTGAACATGCCGAGATCTGCAAGCCGAAATCTGACGGCGGCGTGCTGGAAAAAGCCGGCGTGACCGAGGTGACATCGTCGCTCTATCGCGACGGCACCGACGTGCCGGCGAGCCTTCTGATGGGCACATACGTGGTGATCACGAGCGAGAGCCGCTACGCCCAGGGCTGCTTCGCTGAATACTCGATGCTGCCGGACAAGAGCGGCAAGTATGCCTCGCTGTATCGCCCGACACACATGATCGGCCTCGAACTCGGCCTCTCCGTCGCCAGCGCCGCGTGCCGCAAGGAGCCGACGGGCGCGGCGTTCTGCTTCAACTCCGACGTCGTCGCGACGGCCAAGAAGGTCATGAAAAAGGGCGAGATCCTCGATGGTGAGGGTGGTTTCTGCGTTTGGGGTAAGCAAACACCGTCAGAGATCTCGATCAAAGAGGGATACTTGCCGCTTGGCCTCGCCCACAACGTCAAGCTCAAGGGCGACGTCAAAGTTGGTCAATGCCTGAAGTGGTCCGACGTCGAAATCGACACGACCGACGCGACGTACAAGTTCCGCCGCGAGATGGAAAAGGCGTTTCCGAAGCCGCAGACCTGGGCGGCATCTTGACGTTGCGGCGCGCGACGACGGATCGCCGTCGTCGTGCTCCCGTCAATGGGCGTTGATGAAGGTCGGCTTGTAGACGCCTTCGTTCTCGGCGAACATCTGGCCGACCTGTGGATGGCGCAGAGGCTTACCGCTGTCGTCTGGCAGCAGGTTCTGCTCCGAGACGTAGGCGATGTACTCGGTTTTATCGTTCTCGGCGAGCAGGTGATAAAACGGCTGGTTCTTGGTCGGCCGGATCTCGGCCGGGATCGACTGCCACCACTCCTCCGTCGAGTTGAACACCGGGTCGATGTCGAACACGATGCCGCGAAACGGATAGATGCGGTGCTTAACCACGTCGCCGACGCGATACTTCGCCATGCGCATGGCGCTTTGCTTCGGCTGCCGCGCCTGCGCGACGGGCTCGACCTCAACCGCGTCTGCGATCGGGCGTCCTACATTGCTCGACTTGGCGCGTGGCACGACAACTTCCCCGAAAATGACGCTCGTCTCATCTTGTCGTGGTAGCGCGGACGGAAGTCAATCTGCCGTTCACGTGATCGCGGGCGATCGCATGAACCGTCATCCCGCACAAACGCGGCCTCCTTCGGCCGCGTGCTGATGCGGGATCCAGCGCCACAAGTCCGCGCAGCGGTCCGCGTTGACCAGTTTATCATGTGCGCGACGCGCGCTCACTCGCTGGATCCCGCATCTGCGCGCGGCCTGAAGGGGTCGCACTTGTGCGGGATGACGGTTCTTGCGATCGCCTTTGCGTAATCGCGGGCATAAGGCGCGCGACCGCGACGGCTGCTCAGGCCTTGGCGCCCTGCTTTGATGCGCCACCTTTGGATGCGCCGTCCGTCTGGCCGGTCACCTTCTCGCGCGAGAGGCCGAAGAACATCACCAGCGGTGCCGCGACAAAGATCGACGACCACGTGCCGATGAGGACGCCGAACAGCATGGCGAAGGCGAAGCCATGAATGACTTCCGTGCCAAAGATGTAGAGCGCGAGCACGGCCAGGAACACCGTACCGGCTGTAAGCACCGTGCGCGACAGCGTCTCGTTGATCGACAGGTCGATCAGCTCCCAGAGCGGCATCTTCTTGTACTTGCGCAAATTTTCGCGAATGCGGTCGAACACGACGACTGTGTCGTTGACCGAGTAGCCCGCAAGCGTCAGCAGCGCCGCGACGACGGTCAGGTCGAACTCGAAGCGCAGCAGCGCAAACATCCCGCAGGTGATGAACACGTCGTGCACGAGGGCGACGATGGCCGCGACAGCGAACTGCCATTCGAAGCGGAACCACAGATAGATCAAGATCCCGACGAGCGACGCAACAACGGCCCAGATGCCGGCCCAAAGCAGCTCCTTGGACACCGCCCCGCCAATGACTTCCTTGTTGCGGATCTCGAAGTCGGTGCCGAGCGTGGTGATCAGTTTGGTCGTCGCGCCGTCCTGTGCCGCGTCGCCGCCTGGCTGCGTTTCCATGCGCAACAGGGCGTCCGTCACTTCTCGCAAGCCTTGGACTTGAACGCTGCCGACGCCGGCACCGTTAGCCTTATCGCGCAGCTTGCCGATATCGACCGGACCTGCCTTCGAGCGCACCTCGATGATGGACCCGCCTTTGAAGTCGACCCCAAGGTTGAGACCCAAGATGGCAATGAGCGCCAGCGACAGCAGCGCCAAAGCCCAGGATACGCCGATGAAGTAGCGTCGGTTCTTCACGATCGGCAGCCGAAGGCCGTGGGGGAAGAAGTCGACGCCTTTGAATTTCAGCATGGGGATCTCGGTGCGAGTTACGAATGGCGAGTTGCGAATTGGGGGCGTTGGAGTGGCGACAGGGCACTACTCGCAACTTACAACTCACAACCTCGCATCAAATAGGCGCTTCGAGCTTCTTGATGTTCTTCTGCGACGCCAGCCACCACGACACGAGCAGACGCGTGACCGTAAAGGCCGTGAACACCGTCGTGATGATGCCGAGCGACAGCGTGACGGCGAAGCCCTTGATGGGACCCGAGCCGAGCGCGAACATGGCGATACCCGCGATCAGCGTCGTCAAGTTGGCGTCGATGATGGTACCGAAAGCGCGGTCGAAGCCCTTTTCGATGGCCGACAGCGGCGACGACTTGTTGCGCAATTCTTCTCGGATGCGCTCGTAGATAAGCACGTTGGCATCGACGGCCATCCCGATCGTGAGCAGGATCCCCGCTATACCGGGCAGCGTTAGCGACGCGCCAATCCATGACATGCACGTGATGATCATGGCGACGTTGATCGCGACGGCAATGATCGAGAAGATACCGAACAGGCCGTAAGCGAACAGCATGAACGCGACCACGAGGCCCGCGCCAATAAGGGTCGCGATCTTGCCCGCCCGGATGGAGTCGGCCCCGAGCGAGGCGCCAACGGTGCTTTCCTGCTCCAGCTTAAGCGGCGCCGGCAACGCGCCTGAACGGAGCTGAATGGCGAGTTTGGTGACTTCCTCGACGGTGAAGTTGCCTGTGATCTGGCCGTTTCCGTCGCTGATGGCGGAGCGGATGACGGGGGCGGTCAGCACCTTGCCATCAAGCACGATGGCAAAACGTCGGCCTATGTTTTCCGAGCTGAACTTGCCGAACGTGCGCGCCGCCTGCGGCTTGAACTGGAACGAGAGCGCCGGCTGGTTGGACTGGTCGAAGCCCGGATCTGCACGAGACAGCTGGTCGCCGCCGATAAGAGGCCGCTCCTCAAGCAATTCTTCGCCGCCCACACGATCTGTGCTCGGGAAGATCTTGAAGCCTGCGGGCGCGCGACCGCCTGCGGCTTTGACGTCCTCCGGCGTCATGCTGGGATGCACGACGTGGAACGTCATTTTGGCGGTTTCATTCAGGATCTTTTTATAGCCCTCGATCAGGGCCGGGTCTGAAACGCCGG
The DNA here is from genome assembly GCA_031374735.1 of Hyphomicrobiaceae bacterium. Lineage (GTDB taxonomy): Bacteria > Pseudomonadota > Alphaproteobacteria > Rhizobiales > Hyphomicrobiaceae > JABFRJ01. The sequence goes on from JANMGQ010000209.1 coordinate 10,467, forward strand.
GGATCTGAATGAGAATCCGGTCACGCCCTTGGCGGACGATATTCATTTCCTTCGTGCCCTCGGGATCGAGGCGGCGGCGCACCGTTTCGATGGAGGCGCCGATGCCCTGCGTCTCGCGTTCCCTCATGCCGGGCTCGGTCGGACCCAAGGAAATGACCGTGTCGGTCTCTTTGCGGATATCGAGGTTTGTTGTGATCGTGCCGCCGAGTTGCGCGGATTCAAGCGGCTGTATCAGGGCACGCAGTTCCTTTTCCGCGGCTGGCATATCCTCGGGTTTGGTCAGGCTCAAAACCACGCGGCCATCACGCACGCCAAGCCCGGCGCGTGCGATGTTTGCCGCACGCGTCCGCTGCTGCACTTGCTGCACGAGATCGGCCAACCAATCGCGCCGCAACACGCTGGTGTCGATCGACATCAGAAAGTAGGCGCCACCCTGCAAGTCGAGGCCGAGGTTGATCGACTTGTTGAATGGGAACGGCCACTTGAGGGTCCGCTCCTTGTCAAAGAAGTTCGGGATCGCGCCGATGATGCCGATCAGGCACGCGGCCAGGATCGCGATCGTCTTCCAGCGGGAGAAATGCAGCATGGCAGCCTCGATACTTTCCCTCTCCGCTACGTCTGGGGGAGGGGGTGCCCGATAGGGCGGGTGAGGGGCAGTCGCTTGTTCGGACGGATGGGAAGCTGCTGGCACAAGGCGCGCGAGCATCGCGGTCTGTGCGGTGACTGCCCCTCATCCGCCCTTCGGGCACCTTCTCCCCCGGAAGCGGGGGAGAAGGGAAATCACGCTTCTTTGGCGTCCTTCGCGTCCGTCTTGCCGCGCACGCCCGATATTGTGGCGCGGATGACTTTCACCACCGTACCAGGTGCAATCTCGACGTCGATGTCGGCGTCGCCGTCCTTGGCGTTCTTGACCTTGCCGAGCATGCCCGAGGCCAGGATCACCTGATCCCCGCGCCGGATATTGGCGACCATGGCCTGATGGTCCTTGGCACGCTTTTGCTGCGGGCGGATGAGCAGGAAATAGAAGATCGCGATGAGCGGAACAAACAGCAGCAACTGCTGCAGGATGGCGTCGCTGGCACCGGCGCCGGCCGCTTGTGCATAAGCGGAGGAGATGAACATTCGGAGATCCTCGTCAGGCCGTGTGGCGGCGTTCGTGATAGCGTCGCGGAGCATGGGGAAACGCGCCAGCTACGGCAAGGCGCTAGCCGAGCCGCGACCAGCGCGTCAGTTGTCCGCGAGATACAGTAAAGCTGCGCCCTATGGCAACGGGTTTGCTCAAGCGGCATTCCGATGCCGCTTCCGCGGACTGGCCTCGCCTTGATTACTTGGCCTTCAGCGGCAAGTTCGGCGTCTTGAGGGCACAGATCGAATTCCCTTGGATCTTCACCTTATGGTAGCCCGGCGCACAGGCGGCACTGGCTGGCTGCACCAAGGCGGTGAGGCTCCCGGCGGCGACGATAGCGGCGATAACAAGCGTTCTCATGGCTGAGGTCCTTTCGGTGTCGAGACGCCTACGACGTCTCTGCCACTTCGACGCAGCACGCGGCATACGGGTTCAACTGGCGCATACCTCCCTATGAGGCCGCGATCTGGACAGCCTTGCCCCCTCGTGGGAAATCGCCCGGAGTAGAATTTGCGGGGCCGCATGGATACCTACGATTACGTCATCATCGGCGCGGGCTCGGCCGGCTCCGTGCTTGCCAATAGGCTCAGCGAGGACAAGGGCGTCACCGTCTGCGTGCTGGAGGCGGGGCCGACGGACTGGCACCCCTACATCCACATCCCTGCCGGCTTCATCAAGGTGTTTTACGACAAGTCCGTGAACTGGTGCTACGATCAGGCACCAAGCCCGCATATCAACAATCGCGTCATCTATGCGCCGCGCGGCAAGACACTTGGCGGCTCTTCGTCGATCAACGGCAACGTCTTCAACCGCGGCCAATCCAGCGACTTTGACACTTGGGCACAGATGGGCAATCGCGGCTGGGGCTATGCCGATGTGCTGCCGTACTTCAAGCGCCTCGAAAACCGCATGGGCGCTGGCGACGACACCTATCGCGGTCGCAGCGGCCCGCTGAAGATCACCGATCCCTCCTGGAAACATCCTCTGTGCGAAGCCTTCATCGAGGGCTGCGTGCAGATGGGAATTCCGCGCAACACAGATTATAACGGCGCGATCCAGGAGGGCGTGAATTACACACAGCGCACCATCAACAACGGCCGGCGCGTAAGTGCTGCGACGGCGTTCCTGCATCCCGCGATGTCGCGCCCGAATCTCGACGTGAAGACGCACGCCCACGTGCTCAACATCACCTTTGAGGGCAAACGCGCAACTGGCGTGCGCTTCGTGCGGCGTGATCGCGGCGACCAGGAGGTGACGATACAAGCACGCCGTGAGGTGATCCTGTCGGGCGGAACTTATAATTCGCCACAGATCCTGCAGCTGTCCGGCGTCGGCGATCCCGCTCTGCTTGGCGAGCATGGTATTCCCGTTGTGCATGCGCTGCCCAGCGTCGGCGTCGGCCTGCAGGACCACTACGCGCCGCGCTTCAATGCGCGCGTCAAGAACATGGAGACCATCAACGAAATGGTGCGCGGCTGGCGGCTCGGCCGGGAGGTCATGCGCTATGCGTTGACACGCTCGGGCCCGCTCTCCATGTCACCGACTATCGTCTACGGTTTCTGGCATTCGGGCGAAAGCGCAGAGAGTTCCGACCTGCAATTCACGTTCACACCGGCGAGCTACAAGGAGGGCGTACAAGGTCAGCTCGAAGACAAGCCAGGCATGACTGTCGCCATCTGGCAGCAACGCCCGGAGAGCCGCGGCTTTGTGAAAATCCGCTCCGCTGATCCGTTCGCGCCACCGATCATCCAGACCAACTACCTAGCCGAGGAGCGCGACCGCCGCGTGCTGCTGGCTGGCATCAAACTCGGTCGCAAACTGCTGCGCTCGAAGCCGCTGCTGCCCTACTTCGACTACGAGGCCTATCCCGGCGACAAGATCCAGAGCGATGCCGAGCTGATGGCGGTGGCGCGCGAGCGCGGCACGACGACGTTCCACCCCGCTTGCACCTGCCGCATGGGCCCGGCGTCCGACAAAACCACCGTCGTTGACGATCAGTTGCGCGTGCACGGCATGGAAGGACTGCGCGTGATCGATGCGTCCGTCATGCCGCGCATGATCTCGGCCAACCTCAATGCCGCCACCATGATGATCGCCGATAAAGCCAGCGACATGATGCGCGGGAAGGCGGCGCCTGAGGCAGTGGTGCTGCGAGAGAGCGCCTGGAACTATAAAAAACAGACACTTACGAGAAATTGACGAGATCCATGCAATATGAGTGACCGTCCCTCTGGTGAGGCGCTGTCATGTCTACTCTCCTCGGCTGCATTGTCGGCTTTATCGTCTGGTTTCTCGCTCGCTATCTCGTTGGCGGTCTGTACACCGTCAACCAGAACGAACGGGCGGTGAAGACCAGCTTCGGGCGTGCACAACGCATTGGCTCGGCAACCACGAATGATGATCCAATCTCGGAGCATCTCGATTTGGGCGCGCGCGATCGCTACAACTATCCGCAAGTGCGCGTGATTCAGCCGGGCGGTCCCTATTTCAAGTGGCCCTGGGAAACGGTGCACAAGGCTGCGATCTCCACCGAAACCGTCAACATCGCCTGGGATCCGATCGACAAACGCGCCAACAACGGCGGGACGCTTCTTGAAGCCGTCACCAAGGATCAGCTGAACACGGGCCTGACCGGCCAACTTCGCTTCCGCGTCGCTGAGCGCAATTTGTATGCGTATCTGTTCGCCATCAAGCAGCCCTATGCGCATGTCATGGGCTATTTCGTTTCGATCCTACGCGAGCGTATCGCCAACTTCGAGGCGCCGCCGAAAGCCGGACCGGCACCGATCCCGTCAGGCATCACGGACGCCTCGAACATCTCAGGCATCTCGATCAACGACCTGCGCAAAAACTTGCGTGATCTGAACGAACATATGGGGAAGGAGTGTATGTCATCGGCTGCCCGCTATGGCGTGGTGCTTGAAGACGCTCTCATCACCGGCATTGATCCACCGCGCGATGTCGAAAGCGCGCTGGCCGCCATCAACACGGCCTACAACCAGGTGTCATCAGACATCTCGCTCGCTCAGGCCGCCGCCGACCAGAAGATCGTGCAGAGCCGTCGCGCCGTCGAAATCGAGACGTTGAAAGCCGAAGCCGAGGCGGAGCCGCTGAACAAACTGGCGGCACAGCTTGGCGAACTCGATAGCCGAGGACCGGGCGCATTGGCTGCTTACGTGCGCAACGTCCGCCTGTCGATGCTGGACAAAGCCCAACGCATCTTTGTTGAGGGGAAATGATATGCGCGAACTCAACATGTTCCTGAACTGGCTCGCACAAGGCGAAGGCTTCTTCTTCGGCTTCTTTGCCACCATCTTCGCCTGCATCGTGCTGTTGCCGGTGTTGTTTGGTCTGGCGCGCCTGTTTGGCCTCTATGCCATCGTGGAGGAGCGCCAATCGCGTGTCTACGTCCTGTTCGGCAAGGTGATCGGAACGATTTCAGAGCCGGGCTTGCACATTCTGCCGCTGACGCTTGGCCCCGCCGCACTCATCGTCAATTGGCTCGGCAATTGTCATGTCCTCGATATGCGCTTGGATCAGGAATATCTGCGCAGCCAGCCTGTGAATTCGGAAGAAGGCGCGCCGATGGGCATCGGCATCTGGCATGAGATGTACATCTCCGACCCCGTCGCCTATCTGTTTCGCAACGCCGACCCACGCGGCTCCTTATCCGCCAACGTATCGAACAGCACGGTACGGTCGCTCAGCAACATGCCGCTTGGCGACATGCTCGTGGATCGTCACGTCATGAGCGAAACCGTCCGTCGCGAAGTCTCGCCGAAGTCGCACGAGTGGGGCTACAAAGTCGGCTCGGTCTATATCCGCAAGGTACACTTCCGCGACGCCGCCATGATCCAGGAGATCGAGGGCAAGGTGGTCAACCGGCTGCGCCAGGTGACGTCGGCCATCAAGCAGGACGGCGCCAACCAGGTCAGCATCATCACCTCAACCGCCGAACGCCAGGCCGCAGTCGCCTTCGCCAAGGCTGCAGCCATCCGCCCCCAGATCGTTGGTGAGACGCTGCATGAGATCACCAAGCGTCCTGCAGTTGCGACGGCGCTGTTCGAGGTGCTCGAAGCCCAAAAGATCAGCGCCAGCCATGGCAGCCTCGTGATCCTTCCAGCCAAGAGCGGCATACTCGGTGAAATGCTGGCCGCGGATGCGGGTGGCAAACCGGCGGCAGTGCCGACCAGCCGTTGATGCGGTTTAAACCAGCGGCGGCCAAATCAACGGTGCGCCCGCAGGCATCTGGCGCGTGAACACGACGCGCTCGTTTTCGACCCGCGCCGCACCAGACGCGACCAAGGCGAGGGCATGCGGATAGAGCTTGTGTTCGGCAGCCAGCACACGCGCGCCCAACGTCTCGGGCGTGTCGTCCGACTGCACGGGCACGGCTGCCTGCGCGACGATGGGGCCCGCATCCATCTCAAGGCGAATGAAGTGCACGGAACAGCCGGTGATCTGCACACCGTCATCGAGCGCACGCGCATGCGTATCGAGGCCCGGAAAGGCCGGCAGCAGCGATGGATGGATGTTCAAGTGGCGATCGCGCCAGCGATCGACGAAGCCACCCGTCAGCATGCGCATGAAACCCGCGTTGGCGATCAATTCGATGCCATTGTCGAGCAATGCTTGATGCAGCCGCGCCTCGAACGCCACGCGATTGCCAAACTGCTTGTGGTCGATCGCAACGGTCTTGACCCCGGCTGCATCGGCGCGCGCGAGGCCGGCGGCCTCTACGCGGTTCGAGATCACGAGCGCGATTTCAGCCGGGTACGCCTCATCCTGCGCCGCCTCGATGAGCGATGCCATGTTGGAGCCGCGACCGGAGATCAGAACGGCGACACGTTTGCGGGGCATGCGGTGGTCCTGTGGTCAGACGTTGTGCGCGGCATAACGGTTTCGGATCTCGGCGACCAGATCAGCCTCGCGCTTCAACTGTTTGCCGCCGACCCAGAGTTCCGTCGCAGCGCCGTTGCCATCGCGCGTGCGCCGCACGCCCTCGCCGAGATCGCCGAAGGCCTGCGCCTCGATCACCTTGCCGGTATCTCGCCCCGTCGTCTCAACCACGGTTGCATCGAAGAATGGCTGTGCCAGCGCAGGCGTCGCGAGCAGCACACGGTTCTTGGCCACGGGCACAACATCAAACGCGCCCCACAGGCTCCACCAGCGTGCACTCCAGTCGGCCATCGCTGCGTCCGGCGTGCCGTGCGCCTGGAACGTGCGCAGAATGTGCACAATGCCATCCATCCACATGTGCGACGGTCCATCAGCTGCGTTGGTCAGTACGGAGATGGTCAAGTCGTAATCGGGGATATTGGACGTGCGCGTGAGCGTGCCGGGCCAACCACCGGAATGGCCCCACCACGACCATGGGCCGACGGGGCCGATGATGATGCCGAGACCGTAGTAACGCTCGATGCTGGAATGTCTGTCGCGCCAGTGTCGTCGTGACATCTCGCGCCGGCTCGCAGCCGTCAGGATCGACGTCTCCGCGGTCGGCATCAGGGAACTGAAGAAGCGAACGAGATCCGCCGCTGTCGAGGCGAAGCCCGTGGCCGCCGCCATGGCATTGCCGGCTGCCGAACCTGGCACAACGAGGCGCTTGCCGAACGGCATTTTGCCCGAATGCCCGAGCGCGAACTTCGGCGCCGGTGATGGCAGTACCGTTACATCCGGCAACGTCTCCTTGAGCCCCGATGCGGCGACAACTTCGCGCGCGATCCAGGCGTCGTAGGTTTCGCCGGTCACCACTTCGATGATGTGGCCAGCGAGCGCAATGCCGTGGTTGGAATACTTGAACGTGTCGGATGTCGCGAGCGGTTGGGGCCGCGAGAGATCGGCCCGCAACTCGGCCAGCGACAGGAACGGTTTGCGCTCCATGAACTGGCCGCCATCGGTACCGTCACGCGTGATGCCGGCCGAATGCGACAGCAGCTGCCCGACTGTCGCCTCCGCCACGCTTTCGTGCAGGCCCGAGATGTAGCGGCTGACGGTGTCATCGAGCGACAGCTTGCCCATTTCGCGCAGCTTCATCACGCCTGCAGCGGTGAAGCTTTTCGAGTGTGAAGCGACGCGAAAACGATGCCGTGGCGTCAGCTTTTCGCCGGTCGCCAGATTGGCGACGCCGAACGCTTGCTCGAAGATCACCTGGCCCTTGTGCGCAACGGCAATCACGCAGCCCGGCTGCTCGGTTGCCGCCATTTGGTAGTCGATCCAGCGCGGCACATAGTCGAGCGCGGCGGGGATCCAGGGTGAGATGGTCATGCGTGTGCTCCTCACCCACGCGCCGCGATGGCGTCGGCGATAGCCACCGTGCGCCGGGCCATGTCCGCGTGCAGCAGCTCGACCATGCGGCCGTCGAGCGTAATGACGCCTTTGCCCTTGTTTTCAGGCAAATCGAAAGCCGCGATGATCTTGCGTGCGCTTGCGATCTCGGCGGCGGAGGGCGCAAAAGTGCTGTTGGCAGCGCTGATCTGATCTGGGTGGATTAAAGTCTTGCCGTCGAAGCCGAGCATGCGGCCATGCGCGCATTCGCGGGCCAAGCCGTCGGTGTTCTTGAAGTCGTTGTAGACGCCATCGAGCACGGTCAGGCCATAGGCACGCGCGGCTGTGACGGCGGCTGAGAGCCAATAGAGCGCGGCCATGCGCTGGCCGTCGAGTTCTGCGCGCGTTTCCTTAACGAGATCGTTGGTGCCGAGCACCAAGCATGTCAACCGCGATCCGGCATGTCGCGCTGCGCCCGCGATGGACTTGGCATCGAGCACCGCAAGCGGCGTCTCGATCATCGCCCAGAGTTTGGTGGCCTCCGGCGCGCCGGCTTGACGGAGCGCCGCGCTCGCACGGTCGATGTCCGCCCCGCTGTTCGGCTTTGGCAACAACACCGCATCCGGCTTGGCTTTCGCCGCCGCATCAAGATCGGTCATGCCCCAAGGCGTATCAAGCGCGTTGATGCGGATGACCACCTGGCGCGAACCAAATCCACCGCTGGCAACGGCGTCGCAGACACGCTGCCTCGCTTCCGTCTTGGCGTCGGGTGCGACCGCGTCTTCGAGGTCGAGGATCACCGCGTCGGCTGCGAGCGTCTTAGCTTTCTCCAGCGCACGCGCGTTGGAGCCGGGCATGTACAATGCGCTGCGGGTGGGGCGAATCATAATGACGGTCCCTTGTCGTGATCGTTTGCGGGGTCATGGGACGAGACCAGAATGCTGTCAAATCTGGTCACCCCACTCGGCCTCACCACAACGGTGCGCCATCCATCGTCGACACGTGGGCTGAGATCACCTTCCAGCCGAGGCCCGGAAAACGCACCAGCGTTTGGCTTTGACGGCCGATCAGATCCTTGCCGCGCACCTTGAACTCGAGGTTTGTCGTGGCGATGTCACGGCCAACGGTCAGGATTTCCAGGCGAATGCGACGCTCCTTGATCCCGGGGCCTGGCGGACGCGCGACACGGTGCGCGTGGATCTCGTCGAAACCGTAGCCGTTTTCATGCAGAGCATAGCGGATCGTGTGTGGGCTGTTCCAGAAGGTTGCATCGAGCACATCAACGTCTTTGTCGATCAGTGCCTGCTCGTAGCGCTCAAAGAGCGTGCGGATCTCAGCCACCACGTCCGGGATGTTTGGCGTCAGATCCGCGGTCATCGGCTTTGCTCCTTGGCCCGGACGGCGGCCTTGCCGCCTCGGAAGCTGCAGGTGTAGCCATGCCCGAAGACTGTGGACAAGGCGTCCCTCATGATCCCCTTCAAAACGATCCGCGCGCGAGCCGAACAGCGCAAAGGCGGGCCAAAGGCGCTGGCTGCGCTCTTGCCTGCAAGACCCGACCCGAAAGCGCTGTCAAAGCTTGCCGACGACCGTGTGCTTGCAGAAATGACCAAGCGCATTTTCTGCTCCGGGTTCGCCTGGAGCGTCATCGACGCCAAGTGGGATGGGTTCGAGGCGGCATTTCACGGCTTCGACCCAGGCGCGCTGCTGTTTCAACCAGACGAGTTCTGGGACGCGCTCACCAAGGACACCCGCATCGTGCGCAACGGCGCTAAGATCATGTCCGTGCGCCACAACGCAGGCTTTGTGCGGGACACGGCGAAGGCGCATGGCAGCTTCGGCAACATGCTTGCGACGTGGCCATCTTCGGACCAGGTCGGCTTGCTGGATCTGCTCGCGAAACAGGGCAGCCGGCTGGGCGGCAACACCGGGCAGATGGTGCTGCGCTTCCTGGGGTGGGACGGGTTCGCCACCTCGCGCGATGTCGTGGCGTGCCTGCGTGATGTCGGTCTCGACATCGCGGAGGAGGTCACGTCGAAGCGCGATCTCGCCAAGGTTCAGGCGCAGTTCAATGCCTGGCACCAGGCGACCAAGCTGCCGTACGTGCACATGTCCCGCATCTGCGCGCTGTCAATCGGCGAGAACCACGGCCCGGCGGCACTCGCACGACTGAGCGACGATTGATTGAGCGCCCAGGCAGGCTGGCGGAAATGGTGGCCATCCCGAATTTCAGATACATGGCGCCATGACCCTGGCCTCGCCCATCTCCCTGCCCGACCTCGTCACGTCCCTGCGCGCGGGCAATCGCGCCGCGCTCGGCCGTGCCATCACGCTGGTGGAGAGCACCAAGCCTGCGCATCACGCAGATGCGCAGGCGCTGTTGCAACTGTTGTTGCCATACACAGGCCGAGCCCACCGCATTGGCATTACGGGGGTGCCGGGCGTCGGCAAATCCACCACCATTGACCAGCTCGGCATCAACCTTGTCGAGGCCGGCCACAAGGTTGCCGTGCTGGCGGTCGATCCGACATCGTCGCGCACGGGCGGATCGATCCTTGGCGACAAGACGCGCATGAGCCGCCTCGCCATGTCGCCGCATGCATTCATCCGCCCCTCGCCGACGTCGGGCACGCTGGGCGGTGTTGCGCGCAAGACGCGCGAGACCATGGCGCTGTGCGAAGCGGCCGGCTTCGACGTCGTGATCGTTGAGACCGTTGGCGTCGGCCAGAGCGAGACGAAGGTTGCTGATATGGTCGACATCTTTGTCGTGCTGCTGCTCGCGGGCGGCGGGGATGACCTGCAGGGCATCAAGAAGGGCGTTATCGAACTCGCCGACATCGTGTGCATCAACAAGGCCGACGGCGATAACATTCCACGCGCCACGCGGGCTGCAGCGGACTATCAGGCCGCGCTGCACATTCTCACACCTTCGACGCCAGAGTGGTCGCCGCCGGTGTTGACGGTCTCAGGATTGACGAACGCCGGCTTGCCCGATCTGTGGGACAAGATCCGCCAACACCGCGAACGGCTGACGGCCGCCGGCGTGTTCCAGGCCCGCCGCAGCGATCAGTCGGTGCGGTGGATGCGTGCGCTGCTCGACGAAGCCCTGATGCAGGCGCTGCGCGCCGAGCCTCGCGTGGCGGCGCGGCTGCCGGAGCTCGAGGCTGCCGTGCGACGCGGCGAGACGACGCCGCAGGCGGCCGTGAGCGAAGTGATGGCGCTGTTCCTCGCATGAGCCTCAGAGATTGAGCAGCACGCCTTCCGTTGTCGACAGCGGCAACCACGCCGGCAAGCGCCGCTTTGCGCGCCAGTAGGGTCCCCACAATGCAATCCACGCCGCGCGATCAGCGACGTCGTCAGGGCGGCTCGGAACGGTTTGCGCTGGCTGACTATGAATCGGCTGCTGCAGCCACCATCGGTAGATGGCGAGCTTCACCGCGTGCTCCAAACCGCCGTTGCCTGGGCCAGCAAACTGATCGATTAACGGATAACCCGTCTCGGACAATCTCGAACACAGGCGCGTCTCGACCATTGCGACGCGCGCTCCGTTCTTCGTAACGCGCCAGAGCCGCGTCCGGTTGCGCCGATAGGCCGAGCCATAGCGCCACTCCGACGAACAGTTGCGCATCGCCTTGGCCTCTGCCGCGATTTCCTCGGCCGAGCAGAGTGGCTCGAAAAGATAGCCGTCGACTTCACCGCTGTCGAACCAGACGTCTTCGATCGGCGCGAGACCGAGATGTGCCGTAAGCGACACGCGCTCGCGCCATGTCCAAGCCGCATCGCGCGCCGCCGGCAGCCCCACCTGCGGTGTCCAGGGCGTCTCGGCGAGACGCCCTGCCAATGCATCGGGGCGCTGCGCGTACCAAGCCCACAGTGCAACGCGGCGAACGGCCTCGTCGGTAAAGGGCAGCCGCGCAGCCTCGACGTGGCGCGCCATCCACAGCGCCACCCTCTCGTCGGCCACATCCGCGGCGATAGTAACACACGCGAGCCAACGCGCGGCGTGCCGTGGCCGCGGCAGGAAATTGCAGATTTCGCTGGTGAACGCAGGCCCCGAGGGAAGGTTTGGTATGGTTCCGTTGAAGGCCTCCGGCACAAGGCGCCGCGTCCACAGCGGTAGTCCGGCAACTGCCGCGAGCCGCTTGAGTTTCGCCCCGGCGATCACGTCTGCGATGACGGGCGCAGGATCGAACCCCTGCCGTGGCACGGCCAACGCGAACAGCAGCGCTGGAAAGCTCAGGCTTAGGTCTGCGAGGCGCGGATGCTGCGATGCCAGCCTCCGCACGGCAGTTTGCCGATGCTTGACGAAGCGCAAGAGGGCACGATCGATGCGCTGCGCGGAACGACGCGCCGCGGCAATGGCCTGCGGGGTCGCAGGACCAGAGAGATGGGTCATGAGAATTCACACAAGTGCGAGGGCACGGCGAAGCCGGCCGGAAAATCAAGATTGCGGTGAAGTGCGGCCCACGAGGCCAGCCGCGAGGCGCGCCCGATCAGATATCGGCGAGGCGATCCGGGAGGCGCGATGCTGTGGACATGGGAGCCTCCCTGTCTGAAATGCAGATGCGCTCAGGTATCCGATGCGAGCACCGGATGCCACTCAAAAGTGTCGCCGCATGACGAGATCGTAAACAGCTGATTGCACTCACGCGCCGCCGCTGAGGGTAAAGTCCTCGATCGCCTCGATCGGACCACCCGGCGCGCGAAGGCCGCGGCTCTGCATCTGGATCGACCAGGACGCGGTCCCCCGCGCGATGCGATAAAGATTGTAGCGCGCCAATGGCTCGAAGGGGAGTACGATGCTCAAGGAGGCGGCGGGCACGCCGATGACGGGCGTTTTGGCGGCACCCACCTGAGTGCGCATGGCCCGGTGATTGTGTCCGTGAATGACCAACTCGGCGCCGTGGCGGGCAAGCAAATTCGCCAGCGCGTCGGCGTCGCGCAGCGCTTTCGAGGGATGCGCCTGCCCCGGCAGCGGCGGATGGTGGATCATCACGAGGCGGAACACGTGTTCGCGGCCGAGGGTATCCAGGATCATCGCCAGCCGACTGCGCTGCGCTTCACCGAGCTGTCCCGCGGCGACAAACGGCGGCGTCTCCATGGCCGAGTTGAGGCCGATCAAGGCGATGTCACCGATCCGACGCACGTAGGGAAACGCGCGTGGCCGCTTGTCGTCGCCACACAGATAGTCTGCCCAGCGCGCGAGGCCGCGGTCGCCGCGCATCGAGGTGTAGATGTCATGGTTGCCGGGAATGACGGCCACGCGATCGGGCGGCCCGACGGTTGCGAGCCAGCGCGCGGCCATCTCCATCTCGGCGGGCAGGCCGATGTTGATCAGATCGCCCGTGACGGCGATGTGATCCGGCGATTGTGCCTGCATGTCAGCAACGAGGCGATCGAGCGTGTCGCGGCGGAAGGCACCGCTGCGCTTGCGCCGCCAATTGACGAAACCGAGCGCACGCTTGGCATTCCAGTAGCGCGGCTCGAAGCCCGTGATCGGGCCGAGGTGCATGTCGGAGAGGTGGGCTATCGTGACCGATGTCATCGGACATCCTCGCTCGCCAGGAAGCGAACGGCGGCGCGTACGACATTGGGCATCACAACGATGCGTTCGTGGCCGAGGCCTTTGGTCTGCATCAGCGCTGCGTGCCCTCGCGCGCCGGCCACCAGCGCCTCTGCCTCCGAGAATGGTACGCGCTCATCCTCCGTGTCGTGAATGACCAAGACGGGCTTGCCGACGCCAGCAAGCATGTCGCCGATGTTGATTGCCGAGATCGGCCGGCCCGCAGCCATGGTGACTTGTTCCCCCAGGCGCTGTTGCAGGGCTTCGGAAAAGGCGAAGCCGTCGCCGAAATCGCGGGCAGCTTTGGAGATCGAATGCGGCGAGGCGATCAACACCAGTTTGTCGACCTCAGTCTTGCGATGGATCGGCGAGCCGCCCTCGACGGCAAGTGCCGCAACCGCGCCGCCGAAGGAGTGTGTGATGATGCCGGTAAAGGGTCCCAACTTTTCCGCGGCGGCCAATATGGCGCGTGCACCGATGGGCATGTTGAGCATGCGGCCGCTTGAGCTGCCATGGGCCGGCAGATCGAGGGCGACGACATCAAAGCCTGCGTCACGCAGTGGCTTGACGAACAGTCCCATGATGAGGCTTTCCGCCGTCCATCCGTGCACGAGCAGCACACGGCCTTTTGCGGGCGTCTTGGCCGTGCGCCAGAGATAAGTCTGCACGTGGCCGTCCTGTGTCGCGACAGTCGCTGCCTCGGCTTCATCTCGCAGCGGCCCGAGCTTTTCCGTCAGACGGCTGCGACCCGGGTCCCGCGCAGCGATGCGCGGCGGCAGGCAAAATGCGACGTAAGCTGCCTTGCCGGCAAGCGGCGGCGCGACCGCACTGCCAATGCGAAAGCCCCACGTGGCTATGCTTGTCAAAAGATTCATGTCGCCACATAGCTGGCGTTCGCCCGCGGCGCGAGGCGCCGCAGTGCCGCGTGAGATGACCGCGCGTTACTCAAACTTGGGATCCTTGCGGACCTTGCGCGGCGGTACAGCGCCGGACTTGGCATCCTTGACTTTCGTGACCGGCGCTCGTCCGGCGGGCAGCGGTTTTTTGGGCACGGCTGCCGCCGCGCGCGCGCCGCGAGCGGCCGCAATGGCACCGGGTGGGGTTGCCTCAAGCCGAGCCTGCAGTTCGCGCAGGAAGCGACGGATGCGGCTGGCATTGGCGCCGAAATCATGCCGGCCGTACCGAGAGGCCGAACGCACGTCGACGCGGGCCTCAGCGTCGCTGCCGGTCACACGAATCACGATGTCGTCGACAAAGCCAAGGATCATCGTGCGTTCTGTAGCCTCGATGATGCCGGGCTTTGGCTCAGCGCCGGCTCTACGCGGCTGGGGCGGCTCTTCCGACAGAACCCTCCATCCAAGGCCCCTGCGGCCCGATACCACCCGACGCGCGAGATCGAACACCTCGTCCGCCGGGCGGTCGACGACAACAAGCGAGCGCAGATCGGCGTAGGCGGTGGCTTGCAGGCGCGCGACGCGCTCGCCGCCATAGCTGGCCGAATTGGCCCCCGTCCCCGTCCCACGCGCGATGGCCAACTGCTGGAAGCGCGGCGGGTTGGCCGTATCGGTGGTGATGTCGTTGATGGGAGGCAGGGCCAGATACGTCGGCATTTGGGCCAGGGGAGCGAGCCACAACACGCCACCGGCGATCATGCCGGCCGCCATCCGTCCTGCGCCCATGCGTCCGCGCACCCAGATCGACACGCCCGCGTACAGCCCGAGCACCAAGGCCAGCGCCGAGATGGCAAAGCCCACGCCGGCGAGAGCAACTCCCACAGGCGTCGAGATTTGGCCGAATCGGTGCAGCACCAACGCAACAACGACAAGCGCCAATGCGAACAGGCCAAACCTGCGGCACCACAGGGCCATCGGCTCAGATATGTTCGACGTACGGATCATGGCAGCCTTCTGTTGGTATCGGGATATCAGCGTCGCGGCCCTTGCGCCAGCGAACCAAGGTCACGGTGATGTGGGAATCTGGCAGGGTCGGGGCATCCGGTGCCGGCGAATCGTCCGATGCATCACACTATGGTAGGTCTGCCACGGAGAGGATGCGCATGACCGAAACGCCCGCCCCCCATAACCCCTATCGCGTCGCGGATGCGACGGACGGCAACTGGTTCGACCAGATCGCGCCATCTTGGGCACGGCCGTATGGTCATCTGGCCCGGTTCGACAGACCCTTTGGCGCGTGGTTGCTGTTGTTTCCGTGCTGGTGGTCACAGGCGCTGGCCGAAATGCAGCTTGGGCATGTGGTGCCAAATTTCTGGTACCTGATCCTGTTCGCCATTGGTGCCTTTGTCATGCGCGGCGTCGGGTGCACACACAACGACATCATCGACCGCGAGTATGACAAGCGCGTCGCGCGCACAGCCAGCCGGCCAATCCCGTCGGGGCGGGTCACGGTGCTGCAGGCGTTCCTGTTTGCGATCGGCCTGTCGCTCATCGGTTTGCTCGTGCTGCTGCAATTCAATCGCTTTACCATTCTGCTCGGTATCTCCTCCTTGGCCTTTGTCGCGGCGTACCCGTTTGCCAAGCGCTACACACACTGGGCACAATTGATGCTGGGGCTCACGTTCATGTGGGGCGCGCTTGTCGGCTGGGCGGCCGTCATGGGCTCGCTCTCGCTGGC
This sequence comes from Hyphomicrobiaceae bacterium, assembly GCA_031374735.1. GTDB lineage: Bacteria > Pseudomonadota > Alphaproteobacteria > Rhizobiales > Hyphomicrobiaceae > JABFRJ01. The sequence goes on from JANMGQ010000209.1 coordinate 26,051, forward strand.
GCCGGTGATGCTCTATGTGGGCGCGATTTTGTGGACCATCGGCTATGACACAATCTACGCCCATCAGGACAAAGAGGACGACGCCATTGTCGGTCTGAAATCGACGGCCCTGCTGTTCGGTGCCCGTACGCGCGAGGCGGTTGGCGTGTTCTATGCGGGCGCGATTGTGTTCTGGCTGACTGCCGTCTGGCTCGCGGGCGCCAGCTGGCTGGTGCCGTTTGCGCTCATGCTTGTGGCGATCCATTTCGGCTGGCAAGTCGTGACTCTCGATATCACCAACGCGGCCAACTGCCTGGAGCGCATCAAGTCGAACCGCACTGTGGGCTGGCTGTTTTTCCTCGGTCTCCTGGCCGAGATGCTCGTGGTAAACACCGCCAAGGCGCCATAGTCGGCCCTATGGACTGAGCGCTGTAGCAAAAGTCGACAATGGTACACTCAAGAGGCTTTGCATGATCCCGACCCAACATCGCCGCGTTGTCCTTGCCAAGCGCCCGCCCGGCGAACCAGCCGAGAGCGATTTTCGCCTGGAATCGGTGGCGACGCCAAAGCCTGGCGCCGGCGAAGTGCTGGTGCGCGTGATCTATCTTTCGCTCGATCCTTACATGCGCGGGCGCATGCGAGATGCAGCATCCTATGCTGCGCCGATCGGCATCGGCGAGACTATGGTCGGTGGCACCATCGGCGAAGTGATGTTCTCGAACCATCCCGCGCTGAAACCAGGCGACATCGTCGAGGATCGCCTCGGCTGGCAAGAGTACGGCGTTTCGCACGGATCAACGTTGCGCAAGATCGACCCGTCGATTGCCCCCATTTCGACGGCCAACGGCGTGCTCGGCATGCCCGGCATGACCGCCTGGTTCGGCTTGCTGGATATTGGTCAACCAAAGCCCGGCGAAACCGTCGTTGTCTCGGCTGCGTCGGGTGCTGTCGGCCAAGTGGTTGGACAGCTCGCGAAACGCGCCGGCGCTCGCGCCATCGGCATTGCAGGTGGCGCGAAGAAATGCGCATTCGTGCGCGAAGAGCTCGGGTTCGATGCCTGCGTCGACTACAAGGCCGGAGATCTCGCGGGCGCGCTGAATGCGGCGTGCCCTGACGGTGTCGACGTCTATTTCGAAAACGTCGGCGGCGTCATCGGCGACACGGTCACGATGGCGATGAACACGTGGGGCCGCATCGTCTTGTGCGGTGCCATCTCGCAATACAATGCAACGGGCGTCGAAATGGCGCCGCGCCTGCCGGGCTTCTTCGTCGGCAAGCGCGTCACGATGCGCGGCTTCATCGTCTCGGATTTCGCACCGAAATATGAGCCTGCGCGCAAACTGATGGGCGCGCTCGTGCGGTCCGGTCAGATCAAGTATCGCGAAGACATTGTGCCGGGTCTGGAGAATGCGCCAAAGGCGTTTATCGGCCTGCTGCGCGGAGAGAACTTCGGCAAGTTGCAGGTTCAGGTCGGCTCTGCACCGTAACCGAGAGCCTTGAGGATGCGATCCCCGAGTTCGACACTGTCGAGCTCGTCCTTGGTCAACACGATTTCTGCGCCGAGCCGCTTTAACTCAGCGCGTCGTGCCTGCGTCAGTATCGCAGACACAACGAGCACAGGGCCTGTGTGGCCGGCGTCTCGGATGAGCGGCAGCGTCTGGTTGGCCGTCGTGCCCGCATCCAGGCGATCGTCAAGGATGATCAGCGAAAACGCCTCGCGCTCAAGTGCGGCTTTCAGATCTTCAACCGAAATCGCGAGGACAATGTCGGCGAGATCTCCGAATAGGCGTCCAAGAGGCTTGGTGATGAAGTTCGCGTCCTGGGCCTTGTCCTCGACGATCAAGAGTTTGATCTTCAGGTTGAGAGCATGGATCTTTTTCAATAAGGCGCTGCGACGCTCAAGATGAGCCCCGCCGGTAACGCTCGTCTCGCCTCGCGGTCGCGAATTCACAGTGTTCTCCCGCTACATGCCTGCAGAGCACAGCACCCCCGCACGGATCAGACGCTGCCGCGGTGCAGTTAAAGGACAGGTTGCGGCATGGCTAGGGTGCAGGCGGATAGGCTTCATTGAAACTGTTTCCCCCTGCCCAGCCCAGTGCTTCATGCTATGCCACATTCTGGTTGAAATCCTTGAAAGCACGCCGAAGTGGGGCCGCGCCATGACGTTCGATGCTGTTAAAGCCGCACACTTCGTCGATCTGGCACACCGGAAACGGGAGAATTACGCCAATCTCCCGCCGGCGCTCGCGCCACGTTCGATCGACGATTCCTATGCCGCGCAAGAAGCGCTGGCGAAGCTGTGGGAGGCCGACCGCGGGCCCGTTGCCGGCTTGAAGATCGCGACGACCACGAAGATCATGCAGGAGTTGATGGGCATCGATCACCCCTGCGGGGGAATGATCTTTGCCAAGCGCATCCATGCATCGCCGGCAACCATTGCGCGCGGGGACTTCGTCAATCTGGTCATCGAATGCGAGCTCGCCGTGCGGCTCGGACGCGATCTGCCGTCGGCGGACGAACCCTATGACCGCGGCAGTGTCAGGTCGGCCGTGGCAGCCGTCATGCCGGCGTTCGAGCTGATCGAGGATCGACGCGCGGTCTACAAGGAAACCAGGGCGCAATCGCTTATTGCGGATAATGCCTGGAACGGCGGGATCGTGCTTGGCGCCGAGCACGCGCCGCCAGCCGATCTCGATCTCAATGGCCTCACGGGGTCGCTGGCGATCAATGGCGCCTCGGCTCGAACTGGCATGACGGATGATCCGATGGGTGCGCTCGCCTGGGTCGCCAATCTCGCTGCCACGCGCCGACGGCCGCTGAAGGCTGGCATGGTGGTGATCACCGGCAGCGTCATCCCGACTTTGCCTATTTCGCCGGGCGAGACATTTGCCTTCACGCTTGGGCCGTTTGGTAGCGTCACGATGACGACGTGCTGAAAGACGGGACGCTGAAGGACACGGGCTTAAGTATGGGCACCGCGTGGCGCCCTCGACGCACGCAGACGGCTGTGACAGAGATCGCACGGCCCTTCCAACTTCACACACGAGAGCCAACGACCGTGTCCCAGCGCGCTGAGTTCCACAATCTCGACTCCCCCTTGGATGGCCTGTTGCGCGAGTTGGCGCCCGGTGTATCGACGCGGATTTTCGCCGGTGAGCAGGCCATGCTTTCGATCGTGACCATTGCGCCCGGTGCCATGGGCACGATGCACCATCACCCCGAGGAACAGTGGGGCGTGCTGCTGGAAGGGTCGGCGATCCGCTACCAGGGCGGCGAAGAAATCAACGTGAAGAAGGGTGATTTCTGGCGCACCCCAGGCCACGTTCCGCACACCATGAAAGCTGGCCCAGAGGGGGCGCGCGTGCTCGACATCTTTAGTCCGCCGCGGGCCGAGTATCGCAAGCCTGGCTCCGGCTTCGGCCCAGGATCTTCGGTCTGATCGTCAGTCTAAAGCCGTGACACAACACGACGCCTATAAACTTAGGGAAACGTCCATGACTTCGATGAATCGTCGCGCCTTGCTCTCGACAGCGGGCGCCACCCTAGCTGCATCGGCCCTACCGGTTTCCGCCCAGGCCAACACGATCACCATTGTGGTGCCGTTTCCACCGGGTGGCTCGACGGACGCGCTCGCTCGTACGCTGCAACCCGGCCTTGAGAAGCGGCTCGGACGCAGCATCATCATCGAGAACAAGCCTGGTGCAGCGGGATCAATCGGTGCGGCACAGGTGGCCAAGGCCGCGCCGGACGGCACGACCCTGCTCGTCACCTTCGACAGCCACGCGGTGATCCCGGCGATCCTCGACAAGCCATCGCTGGATGTCGAAAAGGATCTTGAATCGGTCTTCCTGGTTGGGACAGCGCCCTATGTGGTGGCGACCGGCGCCGGCAAGCCCTACAAGTCGTTCGCCGACGTGATCGCCGCGGCGAAGGCCAAGGCCGGCTCCGTGACCTATGCGTCTGTGGGCATCGGCACCATCGGCCACCTGGCCATGACCTTGCTTGGCAAGCAGGCTGGCGTCGAGATCACCCACATCGCCTATCGCGGCGGCGGACCGGCCATGAACGACGTCGTCGGCGGCCATGTCGAACTGGTCTGCGGCTCAGCGGCCCTCGTCTCCCCGCACATTGCTGGCGGCACGGTGCGCCCTGTCATGCAGCTTGGCGCCAAGCGCCTGGAGCGCTTCAAGGACACGCAAACGGCGATCGAAGCGGGATTTGCAGGTTTCACGGCTGAGGCGTGGTGGGGCGTGTTCGCGCCGAAGGGAACGCCAGCGGACATCATTGCCAAGACCGAAGCGGCGATCCGCGATACGCTTGCTGAGGCCGAGATTGCAAAGCGCCTGACTGAGACGCAGGAGATGACACTCGTGCTCGGCGGACCGGCGGCATTGGACACGTTCTTCAAAAAAGAGATCGCCGCCTGGGGTAAGGTCGTGCGCGAAAACGGCATCAAGGCGCAATAGGCGCGGATACCGCTTCGCCGGGCCTGGCGGTGCGCGGGCGGGCGATTGCCGCGAGGCCAGCGCTTGACTTATGGTTTTCCGATATTCGCAGACACACAGGACGCCCCATGACCTACCAGAACATCCTCGTCGAAACACACGGCAAAGTCGGCCTTATCCGCCTGAACCGCTCACAGGCGCTGAATGCGCTCAATGCGGCGCTGATCGGCGAGATCTCACAGGTCGTCGACGCTTGGGAGGCAGACGATGCCATCGGCTGCATTGTGCTGACGGGCTCTGACAAGGCGTTCGCTGCCGGCGCCGACATCAAGGAAATGCAGTCCAAGTCCTATATGCAGGCGTACAAAGAGGACTTCATCGGCGCCTGGGATCGCATTGCCCGCTGCCGCAAGCCGACGCTTGCCGCTGTCGCGGGGTTTGCGCTTGGCGGCGGATGCGAAGTCGCCATGATGTGCGACATCATCATTGCCGCCGAGACAGCGAAGTTCGGCCAGCCCGAAATCAAGCTCGGTGTCATGCCCGGAGCCGGCGGCACACAGCGCCTGACGCGTTTTGTCGGCAAGGCCAAGGCCATGGATATGTGCCTGACGGGACGCATGATGGACGCCGCTGAAGCCGAGCGGACCGGTCTCGTCAGCCGTGTGTTTCCGGCGGCAACCATGCTGGATGAGGCGCTGAAGATTGCCGCCACCATTGCCGACATGTCGCTGGTGGCGACGATGATGACCAAGGAAACCGTCAACCGCTCCTACGAGACGACGCTGACCGAAGGCATCCGCTTCGAGCGCCGCGTGTTCCACGCGATGTTCGCGACCGAAGACCAGAAGGAAGGCATGGCGGCCTTCGTTGAGAAGCGGAAGCCGGCCTTCCGAGGCAAGTGATTCCAACGCGTGAAAATCACTCCGGGATACCAAAGTTCTTTTGCTCGGACTTCGTGCGATCGGTGTGGTTCGTGAGCCTGGTGGGCCGAAAATCGGCGATCACATGAAATGGCGCGCGGGGCGGATACCGGCGAGCGCCGCTGCCGCAATTGTAGGCTCCGACAGGTCGACAGCGACAACGGCGTCGCCGTCATCTTCGCGCAGGGTGCGTGTGAAGCGCGCCAGAAAGAACTGTGCTGTGGCGTTCGCGGTGCTGCACCGCATGTACACACGTGATGCGCCCAGCTTCCGCGCCCTGTCGAAGGCCTGATCTGTCAGTGTGAGGCCAAGGCCCTTACGGCGCCAGTCTGGCTCGACCGAGACAACGCACTCCCAATGGCAACTTTCGCCAGCGACCGGACGCGCCTCGATCAACCCTCGCAACGTGCCGTCCGGGAAGCAGCCCGCAAGCACGCCGCGTTCGATCGGCAACCGTTCCGTATACGACACGATGTCGGCGTCGCAGATCCCGCGACCGAAACGCTCCCCCCGCGCGGCAATATCGAGACGCAGAAAGTGCTCCGTCACCAATTGTAGGTCGCGCCGCGTGAGGATGCGAATCTTCTCCGACCATGTGCTGATTTTGGGCGCGGAGGAGCGGTTGGACATGTGAACCCCGACGAAGCATCGAAAGGAGGAATACGGAAGCTCGCGCCGCCGCATCCTCATTTGGACACAGTTCCATCAAGGGAGCATCATCCGTCCGGATGACACGTCAGCCTTTTTTGACCGGTGGCACAATGGCCTTTGGCGCCTTGGCAAACATGTCTGTGATGATGCCGTCATACCAGCCGATGCTCTCTGTATAGTTCTGCTTGCGCACCTCGGCCGCCTCGCCCTTCTGCGACACGAAACCACCGGACGGATCGAACTTGCCGTCCTTCGCCGTGTAGTTGGCGCCGACCTTCACGCAATCATCAGGTGCCATCAGCGACCAGCATGTGTTGCGGTAGCGCGCGGGCATTTTCTGGCCCTTGGCGACTTCGGCGAGGATCTGATTAACCGCAACCTTGGCTTGGCTGTTGGCCGAGAACGCAGACTTTGGCATTTCAGCTGCAACCGTCGCGTCGCCCAAAACGTAGATGTCGGCGTTTGCCTTGGCCTGCATGGTCTCGGGGTTAACTGGCACCCAGTCACCCTGCACGACGCCTGCAGCCTGCGCGATGGCGCCCGCCCGCTGCTGCGGGATGACGTTGGCAGCGGTGAACTTGACCTTCTTGCCAGCCTTGGTGGTGATCTCACGTCCCTTCAAATCGAAGTTGGTGACTGAGTGATCATCGATATCATTCGACAGGTTCAGCTCGATAATGTCCTTGTAGTATTTGTCGAACGCTTCGGTGAACACCGGCTGCTTCGAGAATGCCTTCTTCGGATCGAGAATAACGAGTTTCGATTTCGGCTTTTTGGTCTTGATGTAGTGCGCGATCATGCAGGCGCGCTCATAGGGGCCGGGTGGGCAGCGATAGGGGTTGTTCGGCATCACCATGGCAAATACCGAGCCGTTCGGCATGGCCGACAGCATCGTGCCGAGTTGCAGCTTGCCGGGGCCGTAGGTTTCATAGGCGTGCGGTGCGATGATCGAGGCGGCCTTGGAGTAGCCGGGGATGGACTCATACTTCACCTCGATGCCGGGTGAGAGAACGAGCTTGTCATAGGGCAGCGTTTTGCCGCTGGCGAGCGTTACGATTTTCTTCGCGGTATCGACGGATTTGGCGCGGTCGTAGACCATTTTGACGCCGGTCTTGGCGAGGTCCGTATAGCCGTGATTGAGGCTCGAATAGGAGCGGAAGCCGCCGAGATACAGGTTTGAAAAGAACGAGGACGAATACGTGCGATTGGTTTCGACGAGGGTGACGTCGACAGTGCCCGCGCCGTCCTTGGCCAGATAGTGTGCCGCCGTCGCACCACCAGCCCCCCCACCGATCACGACAACCTTCGGTTTGGCTTGCGCAATGGCGAAATGCGGCACGCCCGCAGCCGCGGCCACGCCGCCGGCAAGTCTTGCAAAGTCGCGTCTAGAAACGTGCGTCATGTGTCCCACTCCCTGGGGTCTTGGTCCCCCTACGTTGCGTTTAGCGTGACCCGCACCGCTGACGCCAGTGGGGTACCCGTCGCGGGTGATGAACTTTAAGAGAGTAGGGCCGTGGCATGGCTTCAAGAGGGATGGTGCAGCCATGCTCTTGCCGACGCGCGGCAAGTGGTGAACTCTGTGGGCGGTTGACCCTTTGAAAGGCGCTCTATGTCTGAGATCCATCCCTTGATCACCGCGGTCACGCCCGATGTGCCCGAACTGGTCGCGATCCGGCGCGACATCCATGCGCATCCGGAGTTGGGTCTCGAGGAGCATCGCACGGCGGCGCTGGTCGCCGAGAAACTGACGGCCTGGGGCGTTGAGCATGTCACGGGCGTCGGCAAAACCGGCATCGTCGCGACCATCAAGGGCAACCGTCCCGGCAATCGCTCGATCGGACTGCGCTGCGATATGGACGCGCTGCCGATCGTTGAAGCAACGGGCCTGTCGTATGCCTCCAAGAACCCAGGCCGTATGCATGCCTGCGGCCACGACGGCCACACCACCATGCTGCTCGGCGCCGCCAAACACCTGGCTCAGAACCGCGACTTTGCCGGAACCGTGCAGCTGATCTTCCAGCCCGCCGAGGAAGGGCGGGGCGGCGCCTTGGCCATGCTGGAGGACAAGCTGTTTGAGCGCTTCCCCTGCGACGCCGTCTACGGCATGCACAACCGGCCGGGCCTCGACGTTGGCAAATTCTCGATCAAGAAGGGGCCTTTGCTTGCTGGCGGTTGCATGTGGACGGTCACGTTCCGCGGCAATGGCGGACATGGCGGCAGCACACCGCATCTGACGCAGGACCTGACGGTCGTGCTGGCGCACTTTATTCTCGGCTTGCAGACCATCGTCGGGCGCAACGTGTCACCGCTGGAGCCCTCGGTCATCAGTGTCGGCGCGATCCAGGGCGGCGATCTGGCGGCTGGCAATGTCATTGCTTCGGAAATCAAGGTGACGGGCACGGCGCGCTACTTCGCCCACCCCGTCAAAGGCATCATCGCAACGCGCCTGAAAACGCTCGCGGAACAGTTCGCCAGCCTGCATGGGGCGACGGCTGAAGTGCACATGGATTGGGTGGCGACGCCGACCATCAACCACGACGACGAAACGGATACGTGCGTCGCAGCTGCGTCAGCCATCGTGTCGGAAGCGGCCGTGGATCCAAAAATGCCTGCCAGCACGGGCGGCGAGGATTTTGCCTTCATGCTCGAAAAAGTGCCGGGCGCCATGATCATGATCGGCAACGGCGTGCCAGCCGATGGTGTCGTGCACCAAGTGCACACGCCGAAGTATGATTTCAACGATGATATCATCCCCTATGGCGTCGCCTACTGGGTCGAGCTGGTGAACACTGAGTTGCGCCCGCAGACGTAGTGGCGCGCCCCCGGATGGATGCGAGCGGTGGTTTGCACCGGCTGCGACCGCGACGCCATTCCCACCGGCAACTTCCGCCTTTAAGGTACTGTCACACGCCGCGATATCAGGTCATCACGCGGATCGGGGGTTGCATGTCCGTCCAGAAGTTCACCGGCACCAAGAACTACGTCGCGACAGACGACCTCAAGGTGGCCGTCAACGCCGCCGTGACGTTGCAGCGCCCCCTGCTGATCAAGGGCGAGCCCGGCACCGGCAAGACCGTGCTCGCGCTCGAAGTGGCCAAGGCCCTCAACGCCCCGCTGATTGAGTGGCACATCAAGTCGACCACCAAGGCGCAGCAGGGCCTCTACGAGTATGACGCCGTCAGCCGCCTGCGTGACAGCCAACTCGGCGACGAGAAGGTCAAGGACATCAAGAACTACATCCGCAAGGGTAAACTCTGGGAGGCGTTCACCGCCCCCCAACGCCCTCTGCTGTTAATCGACGAGATTGACAAGGCCGACATCGAGTTCCCGAACGATCTGCTGCAGGAACTAGATCGCATGGAGTTCTTCGTCTATGAGACCGGCGAGACCATCAAATCCGCCCAGCGGCCGATCGTGATGATCACCTCGAACAACGAGAAAGAATTGCCGGACGCGTTCCTGCGCCGCTGCTTCTTCCACTACATCAAGTTCCCCGATACCGAGACAATGAAGGCCATCGTCGACGTGCACCACCCCGACATCAAGGGCCGCCTGGTGCAGGAAGCGCTGAAAATCTTCTACGACATCCGCGAGGTGCCCGGCATCAAGAAGAAGCCGTCGACGTCAGAGCTATTGGACTGGCTGAAGCTGCTGATGAACGAGGACATCACCGCCGAGACGCTGCGCGAGCAGGACCCCCGCAAGCTGATCCCACCGCTGCACGGCGCGTTGCTCAAGAACGAGCAGGACGTTCACCTTTTCGAGCGGCTGGCGTTCATGACTCGGCGCAAGAGTGGGGATTGAGGCGTAGCCACCCGGCTCGTCAATGAAGGAAGCTTGTCATCGGCTGAACATACGCCGCTGGGATGACAGCCTATATTTGCAATCTTAGGTCGCACTCAACGTCGGACACCGTGCCCCGGCAACGAGGAGCAGTGGCACGCTGGGACCACCGACGTGACCCGATACGACCCGCTTGGATTACGGCGCGAACAGCGCTAGGCTCTCTGCATTATGATCGTCCTCGCAGGAGCCGCCTATGGCGCTGCCGATCGGAACGACGACTTCAACTGCACTCGCGCTGCTGCTCGCGGCTGGTGCAACGTTGTCTTTGGGCGCTCGCGCCGAGACACCCGCCCCAGGCGAGGCCTGGCGCACATCGCCGTTTCATGGAGTACCAAATGCGGCCACGGGCAAAAACATTCCGTGCGTCTGTGTCTACCGCGGCAAGGAGTATCGGCTTGGCGATGCTGTGTGCATGAACACACACGTGGGCACCGTCGTCACCCGCTGTGATCTCAGCCTGAACAACACGACATGGGTGCCGACGACGGAGCCGTGCACCGTGTCACGGCGCGCCCCGCAATCGGCACCACAGTTCGCTTGTGTGGCGCCGTCACCGGCGGTCTCAAGACCGCCCGCATGACGACCGCAGGCCATAAAACTATCAGACGGTCACCGCTTCACCAACCCACACCAACGCGCCATGAACAGGGCGATCGACTTGGTGATGCGCCGCACACTCTCGATCTCGACGGCTTCGTCGATGCCGTGGACATTGCGGCTGGTCGGGCCATACACGAGCGTTGGGATCTTATCGTACAGCATCGTCACGCGGGCATCGAGGTAAGCCGGGGTGACGAGATCCTCGAGCGACTTTTGAAACACCGTCTCGTGCGCCCCGCTGAGGCACTTTTCGGCGTCGCTGCCGGGGTCGAGGACAAAACCCTCGGCAAAAAAGCCCGTCCACTGCACGGTCGGCGGATTGTTGCGGAAGCCCGCTTCGCTGCGGGCGAGCGCCGAGATGCGCTCTTCAATGGTGCGACGCACAGTGTCAGCGGATATGCCGGGATACATGGCGAATCGGCAATGCACGGTGCATTCGGCTGGTACGGATGAATTCCAATCACCGCCCTCAATGCGGCCGATGTTCAAGTTGAGGGGATGTTCGAGACCCGCAAAATAGCGATGGCGGACACGATCTGCGTTGGCGGCCGCCTCGATCTCGCGCAAAGCGGCGATCACCTTGTACGCGCCGTCGATGGCATTGAGGCCAGACTGCATGACACGTGTGTGTGCAGGGCGCCCCGTGACGCGCACAGAAAACCAGACCACGCCAGCATTGGCGCGCACGACCTTCTCGTCCTCGGGCTCTGGGCAGATCACGGCGTCGGCTCGATAGCCGCGGATGGAGGTCGAGAGTGTGCCATTGCCGGTGCTTTCCTCCTCGACGACGGATTGAATGTGCACGGTTGCCGCCGGCTCGAACCCCGCAGCGCGTAAGGCATCGAGTGAGAAGATGTTGGCGGCCAATCCCGCCTTCATGTCGGCAGCCCCGCGGCCATGCATCCAGCCGTCGCGTATCACGGGGTCGAAGGCGGGGTATTGCCACATATCCGCCGGGCCGGGCGGTACGACATCGACGTGCGCGTTGAGGATCAGTGAGCGGCCGGCTTCAGCCTTCGGCCGCCAACTGCCGACGACGTTCCAGGCATTGTCATAGCTCGTCTCCGATACTGGACCGTAACCCGGATGGGCCTCCAGATCTTCCACCCGCAACTGCCAGCGGTCCATGGCGAGACCGCGCGCCTTGAGAGCCGCAAAGACGAAATCCTGCACCGTCGCTTCTTGCCCGCGCAGCGAAGGGAAACGCACCAGATCCTGCGTGAATCGCAGTTGCGCGTCGAAGGCCGTGTCGACGGCGTCCAGAATGCTGCGTTCTTCTGATGACGTGGGGGACATGGCAGGCTCCGGGGATGACGACGCACATCTAGCAGATCGCGGCAGCGCTCACACCGAGAGATCGCGCGCCATCAATACCGTGTCGAAGCCCTTCCAATTCGCGCGATCAATCGTACGCCAGCCGAGCCGCTGATAGTAAGCCTCCGCGGTGTCGGTGTACAAATACAGCCGCGTATGGCCGCGTTGGCGCGCTTCGCTCTCGATGGCACGAACGAGAACTGCGCCGACGCCACGGCGCCGGTAGGCGGGCGCGACAAACAGACCGGCGAGCCATGGCGACACCTCGTGGACGGGATCGATCTCTCGCGGCGCGAGCAGGCATGTGCCGGCTGGTTCTCCCTCGCAGCGTGCCATCAGCACAACTTGCTGCGTTTGATCAAAAGCGAAGGCGTTCAGCGATGCGCGCTCTTCGTCGAAGCTGGCTTCGAGTACGGCGAACTCCGCGGCACGCCAGCGCGCACAAATGTCGATATCGAACGACCCGGGACGAATGATGGAGGTTTCGATGACAGTTTGGATATCAGGCATGCGCTACCCGAGCATTTTGCCCACAATCTCTGCAACGTCTCGCGACAATCCGCGCGCGCGCATCACCTTCGAAAGGGCTGATCGCGCGAGCTTGCGGCGGCCAGGTTCCAGCGACGCCCAGGAGCGGAACGCGCCGACAAGACGCGCCGCCGTCTGCGGATTGATGGCATCGAGTTCTTTCACGCGGGCCGCGATGAAATCGTAACCCGCGCCGTCGGGACGGTTGAATTGCACGGGATTGAGGATTGCGAAATTGATCAGCAGGGCGCGCACTTTGTTCGGGTTGGCAAGGGAGAACAGTGGATCCCGCGTCAAGGTATCGATGGCGTCGAGGACAGAGTCTTCCGGCAACACGACCTGCGCCTTGAACCATTGGTCGATGACGATGTGATCGTCCTTCCACCGGTCGTGGAAGCGCGCCAGCGCGGCCTTGCGCGCGGCCCCCTTAGCTGTCGCGAGCAGGCCCAGTGCATCGATCTCATCTGTTGCAGTCGCCGCGCTCTCGAAGTGGGCAACGGCGCGCGCCGTATCGGCGCTCGTGCCCCGCGCAAACAGCAATGCCAGCGCGCGATTGCGCAAAGCCCGCCTGCCGGCTTGCGCGGCATCCGGAGAAAACCGCCCCTTCGGAGCAAGCAGCTCGTAGAGCGCTTCGAGATCGTCGCCGAGATCCGCGGCGATCTGCTTTTCGAGCCATGTCGACGCCTGATGCACCAGGGCTGGATCGATTTCGGTGCGGACCAGCCCCCACACTTCTGCAGCGCTCGGAAGCGTCAGCAACTGCGCGCGATAGGCCATGTCGAGCTTCTTGTCGGCCAGGGACGCAGCCAGCGCCGTCGTGAACGCCTTCGGCTTGGCTGGCCGCTTACCGGCCTTCAGCGCGGCCATGGCGCCAAGGAGCAGACGACCGGCATAATCCTGCCCCGCCTGCCAGCGATTGTAGCTGTCGCTGTCGCGCCCCATGAGGTGGGCGAGGTCTGCATCGGTGAGATCTATGGCGAGCCGCACGGGCGCTGAAAACGCGCGCAGGATCGACGGCACAGGACGTTCCTTCAAGCCGCTGAAGCGGAACACGTGGCGCGGCTCTATCAGCTCAAGCACGCCGTCATCTGCGATATCGTTGCAGTGTCGTGCCAATGGCAGATCGCGCCCCTTTGCGTCGAGCAGGCCGATACGCACTGGGATATGCATGGGCTGCTTCAGCGGCTGCCCCGGTGTCGGCCGCAGGCGCTGGATCAGTTCGAGCTCGGCCGTCTGAGTTTTCGGGTCATGCTTGAAGCTGCATGCCACATCAGGTGTGCCGGCTTGGCTGTACCAGAGCATGAACTGCGAGAGGTCGCGCTTCGATACCTCGGCAAAGCAGGCAACGAACTGTTCGACCGTCGCAGCCTCGCCGTCATGGCGCTGGATGTAGAGATCCATGCCGGCGCGAAAGTCCTGGGGGCCAAGTAGCGTCGCGAGCATGCGCACGATTTCGGCACCCTTGTCGTAGACGGTCGCTGAGTAGAAATTGTTGATCTCGATGTACTGCTCAGGGCGCACTGCGTGCGCGAGCGGTCCGGCATCCTCCGGAAACTGACGATTGCGCAAGGTGACGACGTCGTCGATGCGTTTGATGGCGCGCGAACGCATGTCGGACGTGAATTCCTGATCGCGATAAACGGTGAGGCCTTCCTTCAGGCACAGCTGAAACCAATCACGGCAGGTGATGCGATTGCCGGTCCAATTGTGGAAGTACTCGTGCGCGACGACGCGCTCGATATCGAGATAGTTGCGATCGGTGGCTGTATCGGGGCTGGCAAGCACGAGCCGGTCGTTGAAGATGTTGAGACCCTTGTTCTCCATTGCGCCCATATTGAAGTCCGACACAGCGACAATGTTGAACACGTCGAGATCGTATTCGAGGCCGAAGCGCTCCTCGTCCCATGTCATCGAGCGCTTGAGCGCGTCCATCGCCCAGGCACAGCGACTTTCCTTGCCGGGTTCGACATAGATGCGCAGATCGATCTCACGTCCGCTCTTGGTTTCAAAGGTCGAGGCAAATGACGTGAGATTGCCGCCGACGAGGGCGAACAGATAGCTCGGCTTGGGATGCGGATCTTTCCACACCGCATAGTGCCGTTTGCCGCCCTTGAGCGTGCCGCGCTCGATTGGGTTGCCGTTGGCGAGCATGACCGACGCGGCAGTCGCGTCGGCTTCGAGGCGGACTGTGTAGGTGGCGAGCACGTCAGGACGATCGAGGAAATAGGTGATGCGCCGAAAGCCTTCGGCCTCGCATTGCGTCGTGTAGATGCCGCGCGAGAGATAGAGCCCGGACAGTTGGGTGTTGGCGGTCGGGTTGCACGTCGTGACGATATCGAGCGTGAACGGCCGATCGGGCACCCGCGCGATGGCCATGGCCTGAGACGTGACGCGATAGTCGCGCGCGTCGAGGGGCTTGCCATCAAGTGCGATCGACACGAGCGTGATCGCCTCGCCGTCTAGCACGAGCGGTTGATTGGCGAGCAGCGCTTTCGGGTTTGGCCGCAGGCGCAGCTTCGAGACAATCTTGGTCTCTGTCGGATGCAGGTCGACACTCAGCTGGACCGTGTCGATGAGAAAGGGTGGCGGCGTATAATCAGCGAGCCTGACCGTGGCGTGTGTCGTCATGGAGGATGTCTCGCAATAGCGCGCCGCGTTGGTGTCTGACCTTGGTCAAGCACCTCATCGCTGGTGTCGAACGTATCGCGGCACACGTTCAGTGTTTGGGCGTTGGCGTCTGACCGATGCCAGATATCAACGAAGCATCATTCCGCAGCATCCGGCTTTTTGTTCACCGGTACGTTTTCACCTGACTTGAGTGCGTCGAGGCCCGGCATCGCAACCGTGTTGTAACCGCAGTCGACAAAATGCACCTCTCCGGTCACAGCGCCCGACAGGCCCGACAGCAGATATAGAGCGGAGCCACCGACTTCGTCGAGGTGCGGCGTGCGGCGCAGGGGGGCGTGGGCTTCCTGGTAGTTGAAGATGACGCGCGCATCCGACACGCCGGCGCCCGACAACGTGCGCATCGGTCCAGCAGACAGCGCATTGACGCGAATGCCTTTGGGGCCGAGGTCAGCCGCGAGATAGCGCACGGACGCCTCGAGTGCCGCCTTGGCGACGCCCATGACGTTGTAGCTTGGCACCCACTTGGTCGCGCCACCGAAGGACAGCGTGATCATGGAGCCACCTTTGTTCATCATGGCGGCGGCGCGTTGCGCCACCTCGGTGAACGAGAAGCACGAGATCAGCATGGTGTTGCTGAAATTTTCGCGCGTGGTGTCGACATAGCGGCCCGAAAGCTCCTTCGGGTCGGAATAGGCGAGCGCATGGACGACAAAGTCGAGGCCGCCCCATTGCTTCTGGATCTCGGCGAACACGGCGTCGACGCTGCCGATGTCGGTGACATTGCAGGGGAGGATCATTTTCGCGCCGGTCTGCTCAGCCAGCGGGCGCACGCGCCGCTCGAAAGCTTCGCCCTGGTAGGTGAACGCCAGTTCGGCGCCCTGGCCCGCGAGGATGCGCGCAATACCCCAGGCGATCGAACGATTGTTGGCGACGCCCATGATGAGGCCGCGCTTGCCCTTCATGATAGGGCCGGGAACAGCGAAATCTTGCATGAGCGGCGATCTCTTCGTCGGAACGTGGCGGAGGAGCGATAGGATCTTTGCCATGACACCTGAGGCCGGATGGAGCAACGCAAAACGCGCGTCACATCCGTGCCTCAGGCGACACGTCAGACGCGTTCGGCGACCAAAGTCGCATGAGCGGCGCCGAAGCCGAAGCTGTTCGAGCAGACAGAGTTAAGGGCGGCGTAGACGGCGGCATTTTTTGTGACAAGACGTCGCATCCGTCCAAATCCAGTACGTATGCCGTTTCCGAAACATCTCACGGCATGCGGGAGCGTGTCGTATAGCTCCAAAGGATCAACATGACGCGCGCAGCCCAGGGCCAAACCCGAAAATGACGACGACCGCCCTTCCGAGCTTCGCCTCACGTCTCACCCGCACACTTGGCGCTGATGCCGAGGTGCTGTTTGATGCCGCCAGCCGTGGCCGCTACGCGACGGACGCTTCAAGCTATCAAATGCTGCCTGCGGGCGTGGTGGTGCCGAAAACGACCGAGGCCGCGCTGGCGGCTCTGGCTGAGGCCCGCGCAGCGAAGGTCCCCGTTACAGCGCGCGGCGGCGGCACGTCGCAATGTGGCCAGACTGTCAATAGCGGGCTGGTCATCGACGGCTCGAAGCATCTCAACCGCATCCTCGATCTCGACGTCGCCGGCCGACACGTGCGTGTCGAGCCTGGCATCGTCCTCGACGATCTCAATCGCGCGCTCAAACAGCACGGCTTGTGGTTCCCCGTCGACGTGTCGACGGCATCGCGGGCGACCATCGGTGGCATGGCCGGCAATAATTCCTGCGGCGGACGATCGCTGCGCTACGGCACCACGCGCGACAATGTCATCGCTATCGATGCCGTGCTGGCCGACGGCACGGCCGCGCGCTTCGGCGAGGTGGCGCCGGATCTGTCCGACGTCGGCGCGTCAAGCCCGGTGCGGCAGCTGTATGCGGACATGCTCGCGCTTGGCGCGCGTGAGGCGGACGAGATCCGCGCCCGCTTTCCGGCCGTGCAGCGGCGCGTCGGCGGCTACAACATCGATGCGCTGATGCCAGGCAAGAACCGGCTCAACATGGCGCATCTGCTGGTCGGCTCGGAAGGCACACTCGCCTACTCGACGGCGATCGAATTGAAGTTGTGGCCGGTCCTCGGCAAGCGCGCCGTTGGCGTCTGCCATTTCGGCTCGTTCCACGCCGCGATGGATGCCGCACAACATCTGGTGACGCTGAAACCCATCGCGGTTGAGCTGGTCGATGCCACGATGATTGAGCTGGCGCGCGCCATCCCGATGTTCCGCCCCACGCTTGAGCAGATGGTGCGCGGTGTGCCGCAGGCGCTGCTGCTGGTCGAGTTCGATGACGGCGAGGACGAAAACCGCCGCCGCATGAAACGACTGGCTGAGATGATGGGCGATCTCGGCTTTGCCTTCGACAAGACGGGCGCGCACTTCGGCGGCGTGATCGAGGTCTATGACCTTGGCCTGCAGACGGCGATTGCCGATCTGCGCACGTCCGGCCTCAACATCATGATGAGCATGAAGGACGCGCGTAAACCCGTGTCGTTCGTCGAGGATTGTGCCGTGCCACTCGCGTATCTGTCGGAGTACACGGCCAAGCTCACGGCCGTGTTCGAGAAGCATGGCACGCGCGGCACCTGGTATGCGCACGCATCTGAGGGCTGTCTGCATGTGCGACCCGTGTTGAACCTTAAGCTCGACAAGGACCTCAAGGCCATGCGGGCCATCGCGGAGGAAGCCTTCGAGCTGGTCCGCGCCTACAAGGGCTCGCATTCGGGCGAGCATGGCGATGGCATCGTGCGCTCGGAGTTCCACGAGCAAATGTTCGGCTCGCGCCTCACCCGCGCGTTCGAAGCGGTGAAGGATCGTTTCGATCCAAGCGGCCTCTACAATCCCGGCAAAATTGTGCGTGCGCCCAAGTTCGACGATCGCGCCGTGCTGCGCTTCAACGCGGACTATCGCGATGCGATCGTAACGCCCGCCCTCGACTGGTCCGAGTATCCTGGCGCGGCGGGTGGCCTGCAGGCCGCTGTCGAGATGTGCAACAATAACGGCACCTGCCGCAAAGCCACGGGCGGGGCCATGTGCCCGAGCTATCGCGCGACGCGCGACGAAGCACATGTCACGCGCGGTCGCGCCAACACGCTGCGCATGGCACTTTCCGGCCAACTCGGCGACCGCGCTGATGCGCTGACGCACGACGACGTAGCCGACGCCATGAAGCTGTGTGTCTCGTGCAAAGCCTGCAAACGCGAATGCCCAACCGGCGTTGATATGGCGCGCATGAAAATCGAGGTGCAGGCTGCACGCGCCGCCAAGTTCGGCTTCTCGCTGCGCGATCGGCTTGTGGGCTGGCTGCCGCGTTACGCGCCGTATGCGAAGCATGTAGCGTGGTTCCTCAATCTGCGGGATCGAGTACCGGGCCTGGCAAAGCTGTCGGAGCGCGTGGCAGGCTTCAGTGCGGCGCGCACGTTGCCAAAGTGGCGGGCCGATACTTTTGGCGACACGCGGCGCGCTGCCACCGGTGGACGCGAGGTCGTGCTGTGGGCTGATACGTTCAATCGCGCATTCGAGCGCGAGAACCTAGATGCGGCTATCACCGTGCTGGAGGCTGGGGGCTACAGTGTCACCGTTGCAACGCCAGCCGATGGGTCGCGCCGGCCGCTGTGTTGCGGGCGCACGTTCTTGTCGGTTGGGGCCGTAGCTGAGGCGCGAGTCGAGGCGATGCGCTCACTTGCGGCCTTGCTGCCCTATGCGCGGCGCGGCGTGCCGATCATCGGACTCGAGCCGAGTTGCCTGCTGACGTTCCGTGACGAGATCCCGGCGCTGGTGCCGGGCGAAGATGCGCAGGCAGTTGCAAAGGCGGCCGTGCTGTTTGAGGAGTTCTTAGCGCAGGAGCACAAAGCTGGCAGGCTCAACCTAGATCTGGCGCCGGGCCCTGAAAAAATTCTGCTTCACGGCCACTGCCACCAGAAGGCCTTTGCTGCCCTGTCGCCGGTTGAAACCGTGCTGCGTCTCATTCCTGGCGCGGTCGTCGAAACGATCGACTCCAGCTGCTGCGGCATGGCCGGCGCTTTCGGCTATCAGGTCGAGACGGTTGCCGTATCGAAAGCCATGGCCGAGCTCGCACTCCTGCCAGCCGTACGCGCGGCGGCAGACGCGATCGTCGTTGCCGACGGCACGTCGTGCCGCCATCAGATTGAAGATGGCGCCGCGCGGACAGCTGTGCACGCGGCACGTCTGCTTGCGAACCAAGTCCAAATGCCGTCGCAACACTAACTGTGCTTCAACAGCCACACATCCCTGGTTGTCATGACCCTTCGGGTGGTCTCCTGACGCGAACGTTCGTATCCGCTTCCGTAGTCAAGCGTATCGAACAACTGCACCTACGGGAGAAACAACATGCGCAAGATTATCGCGACCGCATGCGTTGCCGCGTTTGCCGCATCCATGATGCCGATGTCAGCTGACGCTGCCAAGGCTCCAGCCAAGTCCAAATTGGGCTGCATCGTCGGCAAAGAAAAGTGGGACGCCGGCAACGGCAAGTGCATGGCCGCAGCGCCGGTCAAGAAAGCTGCACCAAAGCCCGCTGCAAAGAAGGCCTGATCGGAAAATTCCGAAACGTTCGAGACCGTCGGCGCCGCACGCCGGCGGTTTCGTCGTTTCATGGGTCGAATCGCGTTGGGCGAGCATACTGGAATTGACGATCTTGGGTTCGGATCAATTGAAGATTTCGATACGTCGACACTCGCTTGGCCGTGAACGCATATGCTTCAAAGCGTTTGCGAGGTGCGACGAACGTGCCCGCTAACGAGGGGAACTAACATGACCAAGACACTGTCCGTCCTGACCGCCATCGCCTTTGCTGCCGGCTCTGCTTTCGTCGTCGTCGACGCGAACGCCGCCGCCAAGGCCGCTCCCGCCAAGACCAAGTTGGGTTGCGTCAAGGGCGCTGAGAAGTGGGACGCATCTGTCGGCAAGTGCATGGCCGCTAAGCCGGTCAAGAAGGCCGTCAAAAAGGCTTGATATTGCCGCGACTTACATTCAAGGGCTCGGGATGCGCTCCGCATTCCGGGCCCTTTTCGTTTGGCCGTCGGCCCGACGCACACAGGCATGCATCGGGCACCGGAGGCTGGTATCGATTGCTTAACGGCCGTTTCGTATCATAATGGCTCAGTATGAAACGTTGTGTTTGGAGCCTGCCGTGGTTCGTTCGACAAGTGCCGTCGCCCTGTCCGCCATCCTGCTTGGCGCGTGCGCTGCAGCCGATGTGGCGCCGAGTGGGCTCGGCGGCCGCTCCATCAAAGGCGGTGGTGCGCCCGATCATGTGACGGCCGAGAGCCGCTATGGTCACGGTACGGTCTCTGGTCCCGTTCGCCCAGGCAACCGCGGCGGATACGAAGTGCGCATGCCCGGCGGCACCTGGATCGACTGTGGACGCAGCTGCGCTGAGACGCTGCGCCGTGAGACCGTGGATTTCTGGGAAAGCCGCGGCGGGCGCAACGATCCGGTCGACGGTCCGGCTTACCTGCGTTGGAAATGGTAAGCCTCAGGCAACCAGTGAGCCAATATCGACTTCCGCGGGGATTGCCGCGCCGTCGATCAGATGACGCGTCAAGAGCCCAGCGCACAGCGGCGCGCGGGTTGCGCCTTTCGTGCCGAGTCCATTGAACATGAAGATGCGGGAATCGTGACGGCTGCCCCCGATGCGTGGGCCACGGCCAATGATCGGGCGCACGCCGGCCGTATGGCCGACGACCTCATAGGAGCACGCCAGGATCTCGCGCAATTCGATTTCGATCTCGGCGCGCCCGCGGTCCGTTGGCACATGATCGAAGTTTGCCCAGTCGAACGTCGCACCGATGCGAAACACATCAGCTTCGGCGGTTGGCGCCATCCAGAGGCGGCGATGGACGCTCGTCGGCGGCAGCGGCCGCGACAGGCGGACGAGCAGGATCTCACCCTTGGCGCAACGATAGGGCAGCCCGGGAAAGTGTGGATTTCGTTCGCCAACAAACCCCTCGCAGAAAATCACCTTCCGTGTCGTATGGCCGCCGACGCGCAGATGCGGGCCATCGCACTGCACATCCGTTTCCAAATCCACGCGTGTTGCCACAACGGGAAGCGCGCCACGTGATGCCGCAAGATAGGCGGCCGTATCCAACTGGCCCGACTGCATGACAAAACCGCCGTGTGGCGCATGCACGATATCGAGTGGCAGCAACGACTCCGGTTGCGGTGACAGCAGATACTGCAACAGCGGTTCGCGGCGGCGCTCCCAGAGCGCACGTTCCCGCGCGTCAGCAAACAGGCGCACCGCGGGAATGTCGCGCAAGAAGCGCGTGCCAGTTCGTGTCTCGATCGAAGTGTAAAACGTGCGAGCGGCCGCGAGGGCCGTGTCGTCGTTGCGCGTGAAGTTCTTGCCCATGATGGGTGTGAACAGACCGCCTGAAACTTTCGACGCCGAGACAGGGGCACCATCGTCCAATACCACGATGCGTAAGCCAGCGCCGAGCAGATGCCACGCGAGCGCCGTGCCCGCGAGACCCTGTCCGACGATGACGGCATCGAGGACAGTCACGCTGGCACCTCGTCGATGAAGTGCGTTCGTCTCAAAGCGCCGCGCGCGAGCGGTTTGGCCCGTTCAAGGCGGCGCGGGCAGCTTTGTATTGCGCTTCGAGCCGATCGACCTGCGCCGCCACCGGTTCGATGGCCTTCACCGCGCCGATGCCCTGGCCGGAGCCCCAGATTTCCTTCCAAGCCTTCGGTGCGCGGTTGGAGCCGAAATCCATTTTCGACGGATCGCTCTCGGGTAGGTTCTCCGGGTCGAGCCCAGCGCGGATGACCGACGACTTCAGGTAGTTGCCGTGCACGCCCGTGAACAGGTTCGTGTAGATGATGCCGTCAGCACCGTTGTCGACGATGTCCTGCTTGTAGCCATCAATGGCGTTGGCTTCCTTGGCAGCAATGAACATCGAGCCGGCATAGGCAAAGTCTGCGCCCAGAGCTTCTGCCGCGAGGATCGAGCGACCGTGAGCAACAGCGCCTGACAGCGCGACCGGGCCGTCATAGAACTCACGGATTTCCTGGATCAAGGCGAGCGGCGATAAACGCCCGGCATGGCCGCCCGCGCCAGCACACACGGCAACGAGACCGCCCGCGCCCTTTTCGATCGCCTTGCGCGCGAACGTGACGTTGATGATGTCGTGCAGCACCAATGTGCCAGCAGCCGCAAACGCCTTGTACACGTCCTCACGCGCACCGAGCGATGTGATCGCCAGCGGGATCTTGTGCTTCAGGCAGACCTCCACGTCATGGTCGAGCCGGTCGTTGGACTTGTGCACGATCTGGTTGACCGCGAACGGCGCCGACGGCGCCTCAGGGTGCTTGCGGTCGTGTGCGGCGAGTTCTTCCTTGATCCGATGCAGCCATTCGTCCAGCAGCTCTTTCGGGCGCGCGTTCAGCGCCGGGAATGCGCCAACGATACCGGCCTTGCACTGCGCGATCACCAGTTCCGGGCCAGACACGATGAACTGCGGCGCCCCGATCAGCGGAATGCGAAGGGCGCGTTTCAGACTGGCGGCGGTGTACATGAGGCGGGCTCCGGCTGAGCTGACGTATGGGTTAACCTCTAGCCTGCACGACTGTCTGAGGGAAGTGGCGCTTACTGCCATCGGCTCAGGTGGCTCCTTTGTCGACCACTCTGGTCTTGCTCCACCGGCGCGAGCCCCGCATAAAACGTTCCACCAAGACCGGAGCCGCACCATGGCAACGACTATAACCTCACTCGAAGTGAAGCGTGACGATCTGAAGTCCGCGCGCATCGTCTCGACACCGGTGGATGCTGCCGGCAAAACCGTGCTCAAGATCGACCGCTTCGCGCTGACTGCCAACAACATCACCTACGGCGCCTTCGGCGACAGCATGTCCTATTGGGCGTTCTTCCCCGCCAGCGAGGGCTACGGCCACATCCCCGTCT
The DNA here is from genome assembly GCA_031374735.1 of Hyphomicrobiaceae bacterium. Lineage (GTDB taxonomy): Bacteria > Pseudomonadota > Alphaproteobacteria > Rhizobiales > Hyphomicrobiaceae > JABFRJ01. Next base: position 48,946 of record JANMGQ010000209.1, read on the forward strand.
GGGGCTATGCGGACGTGATTGCGACGCCGGCTGACAGCGGCCTGACCGTCGGCGAACGCATCTATGGGTACTTCCCGATGGCCTCGCATCTCGTGGTCGACGCGGGCAAGGTGACGCCCAAGCGCTTCGTCGATGTGGCGGCGCACCGCGCGAAGTTGCCGCCGGTCTACAACGTTTATCAGCGCACGAGCGCTGACCCTGTCTACAGCCGCGCCGGTGAAGCCTTGCAGATGCTCCTGCAGCCTCTGGTCATGACCTCGTTCCTGATCGCTGATTTCCTCGACGATAACGCCATGTACGGGGCACGGCAGGTGCTCATTTCAAGCGCCTCGTCGAAGACGTCGCTCGGGCTCGCACACTGCCTGCGCCATCTCGGCCGTGCGGATCTTACGGTCACCGGACTGACGTCGGCTGGCAACATAGGCTTTGTCGCGGCAACCAAACAGTACGACCGCGTCGTCGCCTATGATGCCATCGGTACATGCGATGCCAGCATCCCCACCGTCTACGTCGACATGGCCGGCAGCGCCGAGGTGCTGAAATCCGTGCACGGGCATTTCCGCGACGCGCTCACGTATTCGTGCCGCGTGGGCGCGACACACGTCGACGACATCGCCCGTCGAGTGGACGTACCCGGCGCGAAGCCCGTGTTCTTCTTCGCCCCCTCCCAGGTGCAGAAGCGCATGGCGGATTGGGGACCAGGTGGCCTTGAGCAGCGCTTCGGCGCGCGCTGGCCGGGCCTCGTGGCAGCGTTCGAGGGCTGGATGAAACTCGACCAGCGACATGGCGCCAACGCGGTGTTGGCGGCCTATCAAGAGACGCTGGCCGGCAAGCAGAAGGCGGAGACGGGGCTGGTGTTGGGGTTTGAGTGATCCGCTCAATGTCCGCCAAATTCCATCAATACGTGGCAGGCAACGCCGCGCTTTTCGAGTAGCGCACGGCCGCCGAGGTCTGGCAGGTCGATGATGAACGCCGCGCCGACGATCTCACCGCCGGCGCGATCGATCAGCTTGGCTGCTGCCTCCGCCGTGCCACCGGTCGCGATGAGGTCATCGACGATCAGCACGCGCCGGCCGCGCGCGAGCGCGTCCTCGTGCATCTCGATCGTATCGGTCCCGTATTCGAGTGCATAATCCTGCTTAAAGGTCTTGTAGGGCAACTTGCCCTTCTTGCGGATGGGGATAAAGCCGACGCCGAGTTTGTCGGCCATCGCGCCGCCAAGGATGAACCCGCGCGCCTCGATGCCGGCAATCGCGTCGATCGGCACGGCCTGATAGGGCGCGGTCATCTGGGCGATGCAGGCTTTGAAGCCTTGTGCATCCCCAAACAGCGTCGTGACATCGCGGAACATGATGCCCGGTTTCGGATGATCCGGAATAGTGCGGATGAGACCTTTCAGGTCGAGCGATTTGGCCAACATGCGCGGGCTCCAGAGGCGACGACGTCAGCACAGTAAGCTGTTGCCGCCACGAGAGGAAGGGCAGGCGCCGACGAGGACACCCGAGACATGTTGCCATCTGTAGGTCGGCACCGGGCTCTGTGACACTAACCCCCTCGGGCGGGGGAATATCATGACGACGACGCCACCAAAAACCTTACAAAAGACGCCACAAAAACGGGGGGCCTATGCCTTCGAGGATCTGGTCATCGGACAGGAGGCGCGGCTGGTCCGCCGCGTGCTCGCCAGTGACGTGGTCTCGTTCGCTGATATCTCTGGCGACCACAATCCCGTCCACCTTGACGCGGCCTATGCGGCGACGACGCCGTTTAAGACCACCATCGCTCACGGCATGCTGACGGCGGCCTACATCTCGGCCATCTTCGGCACAGACATGCCCGGTCCGGGCTGCATCTACGTCTCGCAAACGTTGAATTTTCGCGCGCCTGTGAGGCCCGGCGACGAGGTGGTGACGGTGGTGCGGGTGGTCGATCTGATCGCGGCCAAGAGGCGCGCGCGGTTCGATTGCGTGTGCACGGTCGGCGGCAAGACCGTGCTCGAGGGCGAGGCGATCCTGATGGTGCCCGGTCGGACTGTGTAAGCGCCGCGCCGACTTGGGATGCGCCGCTCGCACCAAAACGCAATGACCCGAAGGCGCCTATTTGACGGCGTCGCGGACGATTGCATCCAGCATGGCCTCGGTCTCGGCGACGGCCTTTTTGCCGTCAGCCGTCATGCCCGGATGCAGGCGACGAAAACCGACGACCACGTCGCCGGGGCGGTCGACCCGTTCGTAGACGAAAAACAGGAACGGACAGTTGCTCATGAGCGCCGGATCGGCTTCGACCATGAGGCGCGCAAACTTGGCGGAGCACACCTCGATGAATTCGGCCTGTTTGTAGACAGGTTTCGTTGAGCCGACGTCAGCGCCGGTGCGGTCGAGCATCTTGCCGAGATTGCCTTCGGCGTGGACCGACAATCCACGTGTCGTGATGGCGTTCGAGAGCTCGAAGCGCACGTCGTCGAAGGCGGCCTTCTTCGTCACGGGATCACCGACATCGGCCGCGGCGGCCGTGATCATTACGAGCGCTATGGTGGTGCCAGCGGAAAGACGAGACATCGTTCGGCGCATGGTGTGCCTCGGGATGAACAGCGCGGCGATCAAAAGCAGTAGGCCATCGCGCCACGCGCCAAGTCGAAAAGAATGGCCGGCCCGCGCACGCTCATCAGATAGGCGGCGACAGCGAGCAACACGCCGACAGCGGTCAGCACCACACGCCGCGCTTGCCGCGGCAACAGCGCGGTGTCGCTCTCAATCGGGGCCTCGTCCGGTCTTGGCATGGCAAGCCCATAGCAGATCATATCAGTCTGACGCCACTCAACGCCGCGCCAACAGGAGCGCGCCGCCCAACGCGCACATGATGGCGGCCGAACCCTGCCGGATACGCCGCATCAGCGACGGGCGACGCACCATGCCGGCTCGGGCGCGCACAGCCAGAAACGTCACGATCACGTCGACGCCCGTGTTCAAAGCGACACTGATCGTGCCGAGCAGTATGGCCTGCAGCGCGACCGGCCGCGAAGGATCGATGAACTGGGGAATGAACGCGAGGAAAAATGCGGCGGTTTTCGGGTTGAACATTTCGACGATGACGCCGTCGCGGAAGGCTTGCCCCGCGCCGACGGCTGATACGTCTGCGGGCAGATCGATCCTGGCATCGCGAAAGCCCTTGATGCCGAGCCAGACCAGATAGGCCGCGCCGAGCAACTTCATGATGGTGAAGGCTTCCGCACTCGCCATGATGACCGCGGACACGCCGAGCGCACTGGCGACCACATGCACCATGCCGCCGAGGCCGGTTCCGAAACTGGACGCGAGACCTTCAGCACGCCCGCCAGAGAGTGTGCGCGAGGCAACATAAAGAATGCCAGGACCCGGCGTCAGCGCGATCACAAGCGCGGCGGCAAGGAACAGGGGAAACGTCGCAAAATCAATCATGCAGGGCCTCGCGGTTCGCAAGGACACTGCAGCCGACATGCGTTGATGGTCAATGGTGCAGTCTCACGTCACCAATCGCGGTAGGGACGTGAGTTACCCCACGCCCCCCGCACAGATCCCGGCGTGCGCTGCTCACGCGACCCTGCTCCCACCTTGAGAGTGTCTGACGCGGAAGCGTGCCTCCGGCCATGGGTGTAGGACACAGGCCTTGGGGATGTAGCGATCGATGAAGGCATTGAAGCGCTCCCACATCATGGCGCTGCGTTGGCTGCGGCGCGGCGCGGCGCCGCGTCGTGCCCCGCACGCCTCCGGCATGACGTCTTGCGCCACAGTTGGAAGCCCGGTCACTTCTGGTTCACGCCGCAGTGTGGTGAAGCCAAGGAAGTCGAAGGTCTCGGGTTTTCCGTCGCCGCACCGTGCTCGGCTTTGGGCAGCATGTCTGCCGAACGCGATCGGCCAAGTCATCGTCATGCTTTGCGTGCGGGGCACGACGGGTGCAATTCGACGGATGCAATTCGACGGGTGCAACTCGACAGCGACGGCGCAGGCGAAGGCCCGGCAGGCTTATGACGAAGTCGTTGGCTGGATGGAGCATTTCGAGCCCATCGAAGATCCGCGCCAGAGCGGCAAGGCCTAAAAGGCTCGATCGTGACTATCGACGCGTCCGTGTGGAACACGGCTCCGCCATGACGGTTTGCCAGAAGGAGATCGCGGCCAAGGAGGCCGACGACGTGCTGGCCTTGAAGGACAATCAGGGAACGCGTCGTGCTGGAAGCACGCCTTCGGCATGACGCGACGATGTCGAGTTGCTTTGCGTCGAACAGAAAGCCTGCGATTTCAAAGACGTCACGGCAAGCACGTCACGCACGATCGAGAAGAACCACGGCCGTATCGAGACGTGGGTCTGCACGGCCATCAGCGTTCCCAGCTGACTGCAGAACAAGCACGGCTGGCCAGGATTGCGCAGTATCGTGATGATCGAGAGCACGCGCGAGCTCGTCGATGGAAACGTCGAACGCGAGACGCGCGTCTACATCACGTCGCTGCTGCCCGATGCGGGCGTGCTGGCGGAGCGGTGCGCGGCCACTGGGGTGTCGAGAGCCACCACTGGGTCACGGACATGGTGTTTCGGGACATGCCGGAGGCGTGCGTCCCGCACGACGAATGCCGCATCCGCAAAGACAACGCTCCAGCCACCTTCGCGGTCGCAAAGTACATGGCGAGCAATCTGCTCCGACGCGCCGGCGGCAAAGACAGCCTGCGCCTCAAACGCAAAATGGCCGCCTGGGACGACGACGATCTGGCGAAACTGATCACCGGGTAAAATCGTTCATGCGATTCCCCTGCCCATCCAAGCTTGGATGGGCTTGGATGGGGCCTGTCTATCGACGGTTGGCCCGGCATGTGTGATAGTCGCAACCGATCATGGTTCGCAGTCCTCGTGCACGGCGGGCATTATGCGCATGTCCCGACGGCAGTTTTTGCTCTCGATACCGTCACTTGCGATAGCGATGAGCTGCGCTCAGCCGGGAGTCGCATCCGAGCTTGAGCCTGACGAATTGGACATTCGGGCCGTTGCGGCGCTGGTCGCCAAGCGCACACCGTTGCTGATCGATGTACGCGGCGTGGAGGAGTTCACGGTCAGTCATATCGTTGGTGCGCTTCAGGTGGCACCCGACACCTCGCCTGACGCTCTTGTAAAACTGCTGGCAAAGCGCCTGAAGGGCACGACGGTCATCCTCTATTGCACCGTCGGCACGCGCAGCATGGGCCTCGGCATCAATGTGCAAGAGGATCTGCTCAAGGCAGGCGCCAAAAGCGTCTACGTCATGAAAGACGGGCTCGTCGCCTGGGCCAATGCCGATCTGCCTTTGGTCGATCACATGGGGCCGACGCGCTTTGTGCATCCTTCGGATCAGGCGACGCGTGCCCGATTTTCCGATCCGGGTCGGGCCCGTTTCGAGCCGCGAAGATAAGAGTTGTACTAACGAACAAAACGCTTGATCTACAACGCGCAACAGCGTCATCCCGGAATCCGATCACGCGTGCCGCGTGATCGGATTCCGCGATGACGACGTCGTATTGGTCAGTCACAAATGCTGACCGCTGGCCTCACCACCAGCCGCGCGAAGCGATCCCGGCAAGTGCCAGAGCGATCACCCAAAGCGCGGCCGTCTGCCAGCGCCGACCGCGGCTCTCGGCCTTCGCCAGGCGCTGCACCGTGTCCTCGTCGAGACGCCAGCCATTCTTTGCTGTATCGGCAAACGCCAGCGCTGTGCGTTCGGCCTGCGCCAGCACGCGCGGCAATTCGGCTAGCACGCGACCCATGGTTTCAGCGCCTTCGCCGGCCCCTCGCAGCCGTCCGGCGAGCCCGAGATTGGCCTCCAGCCAAGCCTTCGCCACCGGCTCCGCCGCAACCCACATGTTGAGCGACGGGTCGAGCCCACGCGCCACGCCCTCGACGATGACCATGCTTTTCTGCAGCAGGATCAACTCAGGCCGTGTCTCCATGTCAAACACGTCTGTGTAGGCGAACAGTTGCCCCAGCAGATCGGCCATGGAGATCTCGTCGGCTGTGCGGCCGTGAATCGGCTCGCCGATGGCGCGCATGGCCTGTGCGAACACCTCGACTGACTGGTGTGGAGGCACATAGCCCGCATCGAAATGCATCTGCGCCGTACGCAGATAGTCCCGCGTGATCAGCCCGTGCAGGATTTCAGCAAGATAGCGCCGCTCCATGATGCCGAGCCGGCCGACGATGCCGAAATCAACCGCGACGAGTGTGCCGTCCTGATCGACGAACAGGTTCCCCTGATGCATGTCGCCGTGGAAGAACCCATCCCGCATGGCGTGGTTCAGGAACGAACGGATGACGTTGAGCCCGATCGCTTTCAGGTCATGTCCGTCTGCCAGCAAGCGCGCGCGATCCTTGATCGATGTGCCGTCGATCCATTCGATCGTGAGGATGCGCTCCGATGTGCGCTGCCAATCGATCGCCGGCACGCGGAAATTCTTGTCGCCCTTGGTGTTGTCGGCCATTTCCGAGAGCGCCGCCGCCTCAAGCCGCAAATCCATCTCAAGCTGCGTCGTCCGCGCGAGATTGTCGACCACCGCGACGGGCTTTAGCCGCCGGATCGGCGGATGCAGCTTTTCGATCAGCCGCGCGCCGAAACGCCACGCATCGAGATCGCGCTTGAATTTGGTCTCCACCCCAGGCCGCAGGATCTTCACGGCCACGGTGCGTTGCGAACCGTCTTTGTCCTCGACGATGGCCTTATGCACCTGCGCAATAGACGCCGCCGCGAGTGGCAAACCGAAGTCGAGAAAATGATCTTCGAGCTTACCGCCCAGCGCCTCTTCGACGGCGCGTCGCGCCTCCAGCATCGAAAACGGCGGCAGGCGATCCTGCAGCGAACTGAGATCGCGCTGCAACTCAGGCCCGATGAGATCACCGCGCGTCGCCAGGAACTGCCCGAGCTTGATGTACGACGGCCCAAGTGACGTAATAGCCTGCGACAGCCGCTTGTCCTTCGGCTGGTGCTTCCGAAACGGCCACGTCAGCGCTACGATCGGCATGGTCGCCAGTTGCGCAAGGCGCAGCGGCAGCGGCACTTTCATGCCCTTCGGCACCAACGACGCACCGTGCTGCGCGAGCACGAAGCCCGCACGCGCAAGGCGCAGCAGATGGCCAATCGGGGTTGCCATGAGGTTCCAGCGGACAAGACTATCGCGCTTGTCGCGGATTCGCAGCCGCCCGCCCATCCGGCCGAATGACGCTGGTGGGTAGCGCTGCCGGGTTGTTCTGCTGTTTCAGCAGGGTCGATCGCTTTGTCGAACGCTTGGACCCGTGGCGCTATGTCCGCAGCAGGTGAACGCTGACGTCCCGAGGGCGCAAGCCGGACGACGTGAGTGACCCTTAGGAGACATTCACTCCCAACGTCGGTGTCCCGGAATTTGGCGTGCCCTTCGCACGACAACTTTTTCGGCAAACAGTTTCATGTCTGCATGACTGCGAGCGCGCCACGCGGCGTCATCTATATCGGCATGTCGAGTGACCTCGTCGTGCGTGCCGGGCAACATCGCGATCGCTTGATCGAGGGCTTTACAAAAACCTACTGGGTTGATCGACTTGTCTATTTCGAAGC
>JANMGQ010000219.1:0-16856 GCA_031374735.1 Hyphomicrobiaceae bacterium
TCGCGCACATCCTGCGTGATCTTCATGGAGCAGAACTTTGGCCCGCACATGGAGCAGAAGTGGGCGACCTTGTGGGCCTCCTTCGGCATGGTTTCATCGTGCATGGCGCGCGCCGTATCCGGGTCGAGACCGAGATTGAACTGGTCTTCCCAGCGAAAGTCGAACCGCGCGCGTGAGATCGCGTCATCGCGCAGTTGCGCGGCTGGATGCCCCTTGGCGAGATCGGCCGCATGAGCTGCGATCTTGTAGGTGATGACGCCGATCTTGACATCGTCGCGGTTCGGCAGACCGAGATGCTCCTTAGGCGTCACATAGCACAGCATGGCGCAGCCGAACCAGCCGATCTTGGCGGCGCCGATGCCCGAAGTGATATGGTCGTAACCAGGCGCGATGTCTGTGGTGAGCGGCCCAAGCGTGTAGAACGGCGCCTCGCCACACTCTTTGAGCTGCTTGTCCATGTTGATCTTGATCTTGTGCATGGGCACGTGGCCCGGCCCTTCGATCATGACCTGACAGCCCTTGGCCCAGGCGCGTTGCGTGAGCTCACCCAATGTTTCCAACTCGGCAAACTGCGCGCGATCGTTGGCGTCTGCAATCGAACCGGGTCGCAAACCGTCACCGAGCGAAAACGACACGTCGTAGGCCCGCATGATGTCGCAGATGTCATCAAAGTGCTCGTAGAGGAAGCTCTCCTTGTGATGGGCTAAGCACCACTTGGCCATGATGGAGCCACCGCGCGAGACGATGCCGGTGACGCGATTGGCTGTCAGCGGCACGTAGGCCAAGCGCACGCCGGCGTGGATGGTGAAATAGTCGACGCCCTGCTCGCACTGTTCGATCAGCGTATCCCTGTACATCTCCCAGGTCAGCTTGACCGGATCGCCGCCGCACTTTTCCAGCGCCTGATAGATCGGCACGGTACCGATCGGCACCGGCGAATTGCGCAAAATCCATTCGCGCGTGGTGTGGATGTTGCGGCCAGTCGACAGATCCATGACCGTGTCCGCGCCCCAGCGGATCGACCAGACCATCTTGTCGACTTCTTCTTCCACCGACGACGAAACGGCGGAGTTGCCGATGTTGGCGTTGATCTTCACAAGGAAGTTGCGGCCGATGATCATCGGCTCCAATTCGCCGTGATTGATATTGGCCGGGATGATCGCGCGGCCACGGGCGATCTCGTCGCGCACGAACTCGGGTGTGATGTGCTCGGTCAGCGCCGCCCCGAAGCTCTCGCCGTCGGCAAGCTTGTCCTTTGCTTGCGCCAGGGCGGCGGTGCGGCCGAGGTTCTCGCGGTGGGCGACGTAGATCATTTCCTTGGTGATGATGCCGGCCTTGGCGAATTCATATTGCGTGATCGGTTTGCCGGGGAGGCCGCGCAGCGGCTTGATGTCGGTCGCAAACTCGCGTGCGGCAGCCTTGCCCGAGACGTTACCGTTGTCTTCAGGCTTTATGGTGCGGCCCGCATAGGCCTCGACGCCGCCGCGTTCGAGCACCCAGGCCGTTCGATGACGTGGCAGGCCCGCGTCGACGTCGATGTCGGCCGCCGTTTCGGTGTAGGGACCGGAGCTGTCATAGACGCGCAGTGGCGGCTCGTTTGCGGAGGGCTGGAGGGTGATCTGTCGAAACGGCACCCGCACGTCCGGATGCGCCGCTGGGGCGTCATAAATCTTAGCCGAGCCGGTGATGGGGCCGGTCGTGATGCGGGGGAGAGGTTGGACGAGTTTCTGCATGACAATCGGCTCCTCGACGGTGTGACGTCTGGAACCGGGCAAATGGCGCAGGTGGCACCGCAACAATCGCAATGGGGACGCTTTTCAGCGTTGCCCGCAACGATGGCTTTGTCCGTCCCTTCGCCGGCATGACCCGGATCAGGTTCAAAGGATGAGGCGCGGGATATGCACCACTCTCAGCTGGTTGCCACCAGCACCCCTCGGAACACTCGACTTATCACTTATGGTGTGCGCGCATGCAAGGGGGCTGAGGCACGGAACCGGGCCGCGCAGCTTGTCCGGATGCGCGGCGTCACCTCTGAGATGACTTAAAGGATAACTTAAAGCCTCCAGGCCTTGCACATGACCGCCCCTGGCACGCTATAGCCGCGCAGTTGCACCACTGAGCCCCTGCAATCCGGGTGCCGTCCAAACACAACGATGACCATTGATCAGTGAGTCACAAATTTTGGCCGATTGTATCACTCCCACTCAATCGTCCCAGGCGGTTTGCTCGTGATGTCATACACCACGCGGTTGATGCCCTTCACCTCGTTGATGATGCGCGTCGCGGCGATGCCAAGCACCTCGTGCGGGAAGGGGAAGTAATCCGCCGTCATGCCATCCGTCGACGTCACGGCGCGCAGCGCGCAGACATGATCGTAGGTGCGACCGTCGCCCATGACGCCGACCGTTTTCACCGGCAGCAGCACGGCAAAAGCTTGCCAGATCTGGTCGTACAGGCCAGCCTTGCGGATGACGTCGAGATAAACGGCGTCGGCCTTGCGCAGGATATCCAGCTTTTCAGGCGTGATTTCACCGGGGATTCTGATGGCCAAACCCGGACCGGGAAACGGATGGCGGCCGACGAACGCCTCGGGCAAGCCAAGTTCACGGCCGAGCGCGCGGACTTCGTCCTTGAACAGTTCGCGCAGCGGCTCAAGCAGCTTGAAGTTCAGCTTGTCGGGCAATCCGCCGACGTTGTGGTGCGACTTTATCGTCACGGACGGACCGCCCGAGAAGGACACACTCTCGATCACGTCGGGGTACAATGTCCCTTGAGCGAGCCACTTCGCGCCACCAACCTTCTTCGCCTCCGCCTCGAACACGTCGATGAACAATTTGCCGATCGTTTTGCGCTTGGTTTCGGGATCCGAAACACCCTTCAGCGCACCGACGAACTGCTCGCGCGCATCCACGTGCACCAGCGGGATATTGTAGTGATTGCGGAACAGGCGCACGACCTCTTCGGCTTCGTTCAGGCGCATCAGGCCGTGATCGACGAAGATGCAGGTCAACTGGCTGCCGATGGCCTCGTGGATGAGCACGGCGGCAACAGCTGAATCGACGCCGCCGGAGAGGCCACAAATCACCTTGCCTTTGCCGACATTGGTGCGGATCTTTTCCAGCTCACTCGTCTTGAAATGCTTCATCGTCCAGTCGCCCTTGAGGCCCGCGACGCGCTTGACGAAGTTGTTCAGGATCTTGGCACCATTGGGCGTGTGCACGACCTCGGGGTGGAACTGGACGGCATACATTTTGCGCTTTTCATCCGCGATGACAGCATGCGGTGCGCCATCTGACACCGCCATCACCTTGAAGCCAGGCGGCAATTGCGTGACGCGATCGCCGTGGCTCATCCAGACGGTGTCCTTGCCGCCCTTCGTCACGATATCGGCAAACAGCGCGACGTCGTCCTTGATCTCGATCTCGGCGCGGCCGAACTCGCGATGGTGCCCGCTTTCAACTTTGCCGCCAAGCTGCTCGACCATCGTCTGTTGTCCGTAGCAGATACCGAGGATCGGCAGGCCGGAGGTGTAGACCCAGTCCGGCGCGCGCGGACTGCCAGCTTCGGTCACGCTCGCAGGCCCGCCAGACAAGATGATCGCCTTCGGTTTGAACTTCTCCCGCGCCGCCTCGGCTTTGTTGAAGGGCACGATCTCAGAGTGCACGCCAAGCTCGCGAATGCGCCGCGCAATCAACTGTGTGACCTGGCTGCCGAAGTCGATAATCAGGACGGTTTCGGGGGCGGATGGTGCGGACATGGGCTGCTCCAGGAGGGCCAAGCCGAGCGCTTACGCGGACAAGGCGTGAGGTGCAACTCACCAGACGACGCCCGCCAAGTCGATGGCCGTGCGGTCAGCGCTCGCATGAATGATGAGGTGGATGCGCAGTTCCGTGTCGTCGTAGAGGAGCACGAACGGCGTCTGGGCGACGGGATAAGCGCAGATGCCAAGAACAGGGTCGACTGGCCGAACCGGATGTCGGACCAGAAACCGCTCGATGGTGCGCGTGACCTGATCTCGCTTCTGCCTTGCGACTTGGACACCGAAACGGAGGGCGCCCTGCATCAAAAGAGCGTCCAATTCATCCTGATATGTCAACGACAGTCGAAGGCGCCTCATGCCGACTTGTGTTCCTGCGCCTTCAGCCGCGCAAGCAGCGCATCCGTCCGCCGAGCCGACTCCTCCATCGTCAGCGTCCGCCCCTCGGCGAAGTCGCGTCGCGACGCTGCGAGCCGATCGCGTTCGCGTTGGCTGAGAGCACGCAACGGCTCGGCCGACGTGGTCATGGATCCAACGATGTCTGCCACGTACGCAACATCAGCCTCCGCAAGGCCAGCGAGCCCAGCGTTGATCTTCGCGATGTCATCGGTCTTGGACATGACAATCAGATAGCACAGCCAGACGGCGAGTTCCGGCTGACGCACCGATTTGCGATCCGTGCTGGGGCGTGCGAGCGTCGGTCCAACCAACCCAAACCCACCCAACCCTGGCATTCCCCCATGAGCTATCGCCCCTTCGACCTCACTGGCAAAGTCGCACTCGTTACCGGCGGCAAAGGCGGCATAGGGCTTGGCTTCGCCGAGGCTGTGGCGCAAGCTGGCGCGGATGTGTGCATCTGGGGCACCAACGCCAGCAAGAACGCTGCTGCCAAGGCGCACCTTGAGAAAACGGGCCGCAAGGTGCTGGCACTTGAGTGCGATGTCGGCGACGAGGCCGCCGTCGTCGGAGCTTTCCAGAAAACCCTCGACACGTTCGGCCGAGTCGATGGTTGCTTTGCCAACGCCGGTGTTTCCGGCCGCAGCGGCGGGACTTCATTTGCAGACATGTCGAGCGAAGAATGGCGGCGCGTCATGCGCGTCAATCTGGACGGCGCCTTCTACACGTTGCGGGCCGCAGCAAAGCACATGACGAGCCGCCCAGGTGGCGGCACCCTGGTCGGTACCGCCTCGCTTGCCGCGATTGAAGGGGCGGCGCGCAGTGAGCATTACGCGGCGACCAAAGGCGGGCTCGTGTCCATGCTCAAAGCCATGGCCGTGGAGTTTGCCCGGCACGGCGTGCGCGCGAATGCAATTTTGCCCGGCTGGATCGAAACCGATATGACCGCCAACGCGACTAGCAATCCGAAGTTTGTGCAGAATGTCATGCCCCGCATCCCCATGCGCCGCTGGGGCACAGGCGCAGACTTCGGCGGGATCGCGGTTTACTTGATGAGCGACGCCTCAACATATCACACAGGCGACACGTTCCTCATCGATGGTGGATACGCCTTGTTTTAATGCTTTTGCTGCGCGAAGCAGCAATCGGAGTGCCTATTGCGCTACACGCAAGGCAAATGCGCGCCCTGCGTGATTTTGTCTTGCCAGTGTCAAAAGGATAACAGATACTCGGCATTGTTCGGGCGGCCCATCGGACCCGGCGGAGACTGCTGAGACGGTAATGATAACAGAAACTACCCCGACGCGACCGCAAGGCGCCCGGGTCAACATAAGTGCCTCATGCTTCCCCGACTTTGGCCCAGACTGCCTAACTGGACGTGGTGCATCTTCCCCCGCGACCGCACCATCGCATAACGGCAAGCGCCATTGGGACTGCAGGAGACAGGCATGCGGCAGACCGGTACGGTCAAGTTCTTCAATCAAACGAAGGGCTTCGGTTTTATCACCCCAGACCAGGGCGGCAAAGATGTGTTCGTGCACATCACGGCTGTAGAACGTTCGGGCCTCGGCCCACTTGACGAAGGCATGCGGATCTCGTTCGAGACCGAGCCCGACAAACGAGGCAAAGGTCCGAAAGCAGTAAACCTGCAGGCCGCGTCGTAAATTGCAGCATGTTGGACGAACGCCGATGTGATGAGGGCACCGCGAGGTGCCCTTTGTTTTGTGGAGCCTGCGCATGTCGTCGATCAGCTTTCGAACTGCCATGGAGTTCGAGTATGGTGTGCCGCGGGAGCTCATCCCGGGTGTGGTGCGCCTGGTTGCCAATAACCCGAGCCCGTTCACCTATAAGGGCACGAACTCCTATTTGATCGGCGAGACCGATCTCGCTCTGATCGATCCAGGCCCTGCCGACCCCGCGCATCTCGCAGCGATCCTGAAGGCCGCCAAGGGTCGGCCAATCACACACATTTTGACCACGCACACCCATCGCGATCACATCGATGGCCTGTCAGCGGCCATTGCTGCAACCAAGGCCAAAACCGCCGGATTCGGTCCCTATACAATCACCTCGAAGGTCGTCTCCGACAAGGCCGGCGGCGAGGCCATGAACGCGACCAAGGCGCCGTTCGTGCCCGACATTCGGCTTGGCCATGGCGATACGCTGGCCGGCAACAGTTGGCGCGTGACGGCGGTGCACACGCCAGGCCACTTGCCGGATCACCTGTGTTTCGCGCTTGAGGGAACCGGCGCACTCTTTTCCGGCGACCATGTGATGGGCTGGAACACCAGCATCGTCGCGCCACCGGACGGGCGCATGGGCGATTACAATCGTTCGCTTGAGGTACTTATGGCGCGGACGGAGGACACCGTTTACTTCCCAGGCCACGGCGGCCGGGTCGAGCAGCCGCAACGTGTGGCGAAAGCCTACCTGCTGCATCGGCGCATGCGCGAGAACGCAATCGAAGAAGCGATCAAGGGCGGCGCCGATACGATCGAGAAGGTGACGCTGAAAGTCTACCAGGGCCTGGATCCGCGCCTGTTGCCGGCGGCGGCACTCTCGGTGCTGGCCCACGTCGAACATCTGGAAGAGCGCGGGCTGGTCAAGCCGACGCAGCCGCTGTCGATGGTGAGCGTCCTGCGGTCGACGTAGTTATTTCGCGAACCCGGGCAGCGCTTGCGCCAGCGCGCGGAATTGATCGCCGCGATGTTCGAAGCTCTTGTATTGGTCGTAACTCGCGCAGGCGGGCGAGAGTAGGATGACGGGCTCGGTTGCCGATGACGCAGCAGCGTCCCGCGCGGCCGAGGCGAGCGCCGCGTCGAGTGTAGCGCAACTCTCAAAAGCAACCTTGCCGGTGAGCGTCGCGGCAAAATCCGGCGTGGATTTTCCGATCAGATAGGCTTTGGCGACGCGATCGAAGTACGCGCTGAGCGTCGCGATCCCGCCTTCCTTCTGCACGCCGCCCACGATCCAGTGGATGTCGCGCGGGAACGAGGCGAGCGCCTTCTCGGTCGAGTCCGCGTTGGTGGCTTTGCTGTCGTTGATCAGCAGCGTACGGCCGACGCGGCCGATCTGTTCCATGCGATGCGGCAGACCGGGGAAGGTTTTCATGGCAGCGCCGATCTCGTCGTGCGGCACTTGCAGCCACTCGCAGGCGAGGAAAGCCGCGGCGGCGTTCTCCATATTGTGGCCGCCGCGGAGTGTGGAGACGCCGGAGAGGTTGGAAAGGCTCTCCGTCATTGCGCAATGAGAGTCCCCGTCCAACGATATCGTGCGTTGCAAGACCTGCTCGGCGTGATGGACGATCCCAGTCATTTGCGGATGTGGGCGTCGGGCAAAAGCTGCAGCTGGCCTCTCCGAGTGTGACAACACATGAAAGATACTCCCCGTCAGGCCATCATCGAATCCGTCGTCGATGCCAACGATGGCAAAGTCGGCGTCAGCAACGACTCTTTCCTTGATCGCCGCGTAATTCTCCATCGTGCCATGCCGGTCCAGATGATCGGGCGTGATATTGAGCAGCACACCGACGGTCGGGTTCAGCGTCGGCGTCAGGTCGA
This sequence comes from Hyphomicrobiaceae bacterium, assembly GCA_031374735.1. Taxonomy (GTDB): domain Bacteria; phylum Pseudomonadota; class Alphaproteobacteria; order Rhizobiales; family Hyphomicrobiaceae; genus JABFRJ01. The sequence continues at coordinate 7,714 of JANMGQ010000219.1, forward strand.
TCTGGAACGACGACAGCTCCAGCACGTGAATGCGATCCTTCGCCGGAGGCGGCAAAGCGAGCACGCCAACGCCGATGTTACCGCCCATGGCCACGTCGCGGCCGGCCTGGCGCAGCACATGAGCAATGAGCGCCGTCGTGGTCGACTTTCCGTTGGTGCCGGTGACGGCGACGACGGTTGCGTCTGGACACACCGCCGTCCGCTCGCGGAAAAACAGCTCGATATCGCCGATGATCTCAACGCCTGCGGCTTCGGCGCGACCAACCGACCAGTGCGGCACCGGATGCGTCAGTGGCACACCGGGCGCGAGCACGAGCGATTGAAACTGTGACCAGTCCGCCGTGCTCAGATCAATCAGCGGCAGCCCGTCCCTCGCCGCCGCCTCACGCGAGCCAGCGCCATCGTCCCAACAGGCGACGCGTGCGCCGCCCGCGACGAGCGCTTTGGCCGTCGCGATGCCGGAGCGGGCAAGGCCGAAGACGGCATAGGAACGGCCGCGAACATGCGTGAGAGGCGTGGTCATGCTCTTGCATTTAGCAGCCTGCTCACAGCTTTCCCACAGTGCGCTGCTCGCGTTCCCCAAAAAGCGTTGAGGAAGGTGGAGTGCGCCTTCGATTGGAACACTTTGCTCGACACCTTGCGCTGGAAATCACTTCCGCCGGTACGGAAAGCAGGTCGCAGCGTCGAGCTTCAGCTTGAAGTGGCGGCCAAGTGCGGCGATGGCATCACCGTGCGCTGGATACGGATCGCCATTGGCTGGACCGACGATGATCGGGCGGAACGCGCGCTCGTCCAATCCCGGCGGCGGCAGCATAGCGGTAACCAGTGGCTCGCCGTTGATGTCGCGCAGCGTCAGAAACATTGGCATGGTGCGCTGGATGAAATCCTCGCGCCCGATGCTCTGCTCGATCGCCCGCAACCCGCCCGCCGGTTTGTAGCTCTTCAGCACCTTGTCGTAGGTATCGCGAAAAAAGCGCTCGACGGCATGGTTCATCGCCGCCGACTCGGCCGCGGCCTCATGCGCGGTCTCCATGCGGAACCACGTCTTCGTTCCGGCATCGCACACATGTTTCATGGTCGAACCCCGCCTAACGCGAACATTGGTGACCTGCTGCCGCAGCCTAGCTGGAAAAATGCGGCGAGGAAACGGCTTGGCTTCGATTGGCCTGTCGCAAGCACGTGCTCGGCTTCAATGCAGACCGTGCGATCACTGACGACGATAACGTGCGCGTACCAAAAGCTTCTGACCGAGGTCAGACACCCATATCGCGCAATCGCTGCTCGACCTGTTCCAGCGGTGTCCAGGCGAACAGCGGCCGACGCGTCGCGATGTCGAATGCGAAGACATTGCCGCCGCCTGCCGGTTGATCGCGCAGGCGGCTGATCGGTTCGCCGGCGAGGTGGCAATACAGCAACGTGCCGACGCCGCCGTGGCCGCTAAAGGCGACCGGTTTGGTCGCGTCATGCACGGCGATCACACGCTCGACCGCACGCACGATACGCGTCTGCGCCTCGATGGCGCGCTCCCATCCGCGCACGGAAATCTGTGGCGAAGCAAAGAACGCATCGGCCATCGCCTCGAACTCGGGCGGCGGCAGGAAGCCCGTCGACGAGCGGTCGTTCTCGCCCATGTCGTGGTGCGTGTGCACGGGGCAACCGGCACTGCGCGCCAGCTCATCCGCCGTGTGGATGGCCTTGGTCTCGTCGCTGGCGTGGATGGCAGTTATACTTTTGGGCCAGGCTGCACCATGCAGCGCGCGCAACCGTGCAAAGCCGATATCCGACAACGACCAGTGCGGAACGGGCACCGCCGGATCGACGCATACCTGTGGATGCGAAATGTAGAGGGCGAGGGTCACGCTGGCGTCTCATGTCATGCAATTGCCCTGTCACCGGCACAGACCAAGCAGTGGCGGCGAACCCGGCGGTCCTTTTGCGGCCTTGGCGATCAGCGCCGCCTTGACGTCGGCCGGTGACTTGGCGGCACGCAGGTCCATGCAGGCAAAGACGCCTGGAAGCAGGATCGCCGCCTCTTGCGACGTGGTCGGTAAGGCGCTGCCAAGCGGCGCTTCGCGGGTCGCAGCCGCCGGCCCAAGCACAAGGTCGGCGCCAACCTTGCCCGCGTCCAGCAAACTGGTGACGACCATCACGTTTGCCGCCGTTGTCGGGGCGGCAACGCCGTCCCACGGCACAATGAACAAAATGTCCGGCACCTCGGCCATTTGAACGTCCCAACGGCCAGACGACACCAACTCGGAGGATAGAGCCGCCACAACCGCAACCCGCGCCGGCGTGCGGATCAGCACGGCCAAGGTCCGCTGCCATGACACCTGCGACGTCAGATCCAGCCGAAACGGCGCAACCAACGTCGGTGCGATCTCGACCAGCCGCGTTGCTGGGCCATCTCGCAGAAACGGCCGCGCATCGCCATCAATGGCGTCCCAGCCTATGACAACGCCTTCGCCATCGCGCGCGAGTTTACCGGCAATACCTGGTCGCGTGTAATCGATACCAGCCGAAAGCAGCGCCACGGCTACGCCTCGCGTCGGCGCACCCGCAGGAATTGGCGGCTTTTTCGTCGGTGCCTGTGCATCGGCTGAAAGAGCGGAGACGAGAAGCAGCGCGACGGCAGCGATACGGCTCACAACCCGCGCTCCCTAACCCCGCATCACGCCGCAGCCATCCGTCGAAGGTCGGAGAAGCCGATCAAGCGGCGGCTGGCTGAGTCCCACAACGTATAGCGCACACAGCGCAGGCTCTCACGAATAGTCAGCCGATTGACCGAGGCGAGCGCCGGCAGCGCATCCATGCACTCCTGCAGGCGATAATTGGGAATCATAGAGTTCAGGTGGTGGATATGGTGCAGCCCGATGTTGCCGGTAAACCACTGCAGCACTTTCGGCAGCACATAGTAGGACGAACCATGCACGGCAGCGGTTTGGAAATCCCAGGCTTCCGTCGGCTCCCAATGGGTCTCTTCGAATTGATGCTGGATAAAGAACAACCAGCCACCCGCGGCTGAGGCAACGAACACAATCGGCAAGATCACTAAAAACATGGTCACGAAACCGATGACCCAGGCGAGCGTGCCGTAGAAAAGGGCGATGGCGAGATTGAGCCCCATTGTGCTCTTCCAGGCATCGCGAAACGACAACCCATGTCCCCAGGGAGAGCGCTGGATCACGAGGAAATAGAACGGCACGCCGAAACCAAACAGGAAGGCCGGATTGCGATACACGCGATAGCGCAAGCGGTCGAACCATCCGGCAGCCAGGTATTCTTCGACCGTCATGGTCTCAATATCGCCGATGCCGCGGCGCTCTAGATTGCCCGACCCTGCATGATGCATGGCATGTTCGCGACGCCAGAGGCCATAAGGCGTCAAGGTCAGCAGGCTCATGATGCGCCCAAGCGTATCATTCGCGCTGCGCGTGCCAAGAAACGAGCCGTGGCCACAGTCGTGCTGGATGATGAAAAAGCGCACCAACAGTCCGCCCGCCGGAATGCCAAGCAGCAACGACGCCCAGTAGGCTTTGTCTGCCAGCAAGATCATCAGCGTCACAAGACCGACGAACGGCATGGTCGTCGTGGCGATCTGCGTGATCGCCCGCCGCGTATCCGGATTTCGGAATTGCGCGCAGTGCTGAGCAAAAGCCCGAACCTGCGCCTTCATGGAGGCGGCTGGCGTGGCAGCCCCTGCATCAGCGGCCAGATAGGCCGCGGTGTCGAGTGGCACGTGGAATTCCCCCAAACAGGTCGCTGATCCGTTATCAGACGAATCAGCACACCCACCGATCTTGTCGCGTAGCATAGGAAACTGCCTGATGGTGTGGCGCGAAGCGCACTATGTCCCAAAAGTCGCAAGTCCCCCGACGACGTGACGTGGCTGCCGGCCGAGCGATACATCGACGATCGATTGCAGCGCCGTTTCCGCGATGTCCCGGAAACACTCGTCCGTCCAACACAGCGCGTGTGGCGTGATGATGACGTTCTCCATTCGGAGCAATGGGTTATCCGGCTGGATTGGCTCCATTTCAGTCACATCCAAGCCAGCGCCAGCGATGCGACCGGCCTGCAATGCGGCGATCAGGGCCATCTCGTCGACCAGCGGCCCGCGTCCGAGATTGAGGAAGTACGACGAAGGTTTCATACGCGCCAGACGGGCTGCATTGACCAGATGTCGCGTCTCAGGCGTCAGTAGCGCCGTCACGACGACGAAGTCGGCCTCGGCCATCAACGTATCCAGCGGCACCATGCGCGCGCCGAAATCGCGCACGACGGCTGGCGCAACGAACGGGTCCGCCGCAATCATGTCGCCAAAGAACGGCCGTGCGAGCCGCAACAGCTCCTGCCCAATGCCACCGGCGCCAACCACGCCAAGCGTACGCGTGGTCAGCCCCTGCCCCATGAAGTCCGTGCGGTCGTTCCAGCGGCCCGTGTGCGACAGTTCGTTCTTTTTCAGCAGCTGCCCGGCAAGTGCGAAAATCAGCGTCAAAGCTGCGACGGCGACCGGGCGACGCACGGCCAGCGGCGTATTCGTGACCATAATGCCCTTGGCAGCACACGCCGCCACATTGACTGAATCATAGCCGACGCCGTTGCGCGCGATAATTTTCACGCGATGATGTGTGCCTGCCAGCGACGCGGCCGTCACCTTCGGCAGGTTCAGATGCAGCGCATCGTAGCGCGCCACGATGTCAGGCGTGATCTCCGTCACGGCCTCCGGCACCCACTCCCAAGATATCGCGGGGTTCGCCTTGAGCACATCGAAGGCGCGTGGATCGAAACACGGCGCGCCAGGCGCCGTCAGGAGATCACGCGAAATGCCGACTTTAAAGGTCATGTCAGATGGCTCATCTGTGATCAGCGGGCAGCCTTCACCCGCGCCGCGCCTTCCTTGGCCTGCAACTCACGGAATGTGCCGTCCTTGTCGGCGCGCGCGTCCTGCGGCAGGCCGAGCACGCGTTCTGCGATGATGTTGCGCAGAATTTCGTCCGTACCACCTGCGATACGGAAGCCCGCCGCGCCGAGCCACTGCGACTGATAGGCGCCGCCGCCAGGAATGCCTCCAGGCACATCGCCCGTCATGATGCCGCCTTCGCCCATCAACTCCATGGCGAACGACGACAGGTCTTGCATCTGGCGCGCCGACACCACTTTGGTGATCGAACTTTCCGGCCCAGGCGTCTCACCGCGTGAGAGCGCCGTCCAGGTGCGGAACTTGGTATACTTCAAGCCCTCAGCCTCGACGAACCACTCGGCCAATTTTTCGCGCACCGCGCCGTTGCGGATGGCAGATGTGCCGCCGAGATCGCGCTCCTTGGCAAGGCTCATCAGGTCGTCGACGGCGAGAATGCCCGTCGCCATGCCAACCGCAAGCCGCTCATTCATCAGCGTGGTCAAAGCGACCTTCCAGCCCTCGCCTTCGGCGCCGAGCCGCTGGCTGTCGGGAATGCGCACGTCGGTGAAGAACACCTCGTTGAACTCGGAGCCACCGGCCATCTGCTTGATCGGCCGCGCTTCGACGCCCTTCGACTTCATGTCGAGGAAAAACATCGTCAAACCCGCGTGCTTGGCCGTATCCGGGTTCGTGCGCGTCAACAGCAGCCCGAAATCCGAGAAGTGTGCGCCTGTCGTCCAGACCTTCTGGCCGTTGATGATCCAATCATCGCCATCGCGTTCGGCGCGCGTGCGAATACCGGCCACGTCAGAGCCTGCTGCCGGCTCCGAGAACAGCTGACACCAGATCTCCTGGCCCAGCATCGCCGGTCGCACATAGCGCTGCGCATGCTCTTTGCTGCCGTGCTTCATGACTGTTGGCACGCACATGCCGAGGCCGATGGCGAACACATCCGGCGGCACGGCGAAGTTCGCCTCTTCCTGTGTGTACACGATTTGCTGGATCGGCGACCCGCCGCGCCCGCCGACGGCCTTTGGCCACGTGATGCAGGCAAAACCAGCGGCGGCTTTCTTCGCCTGCCACGCCTTGGCTTCGCCAATCGCGCCATGATCGCGCACCCGCGACCGGTTCGGCCGTTCGCCCGGCGCGCGACGGCGCGCATTGGCCTCCAGCCAGGTGCGCGCTTCCTTGCGGAACGCGGCCTCGTCGGGCGTATCGTTGAAGTCCATGACCGGCTCCAGGATGTCTCAGGCCGCCAGACAATCAGGTTCGCGCCGGCCTGTCGAGGGCGGAACAGCGTGCCCACAGCTGTTCCAGCAGCTCGCAATCTGGCCGACTGCGCTTCATTGGGGTGTCTGACCTCGGTCAGACACCAACGCAGGCGCACATTGAGAATTGCTGGCATTTCCGCGTTGAACTGGCTGGCGCCCGCAATTTCGCCTATGACCTGACATCAAGCTGGCCAGCGCGCCTTAAGAGCGCGCGACCGGACGGGGAGAAAACGCGTGCTCGACGGAATAACCACCGGCGGTGAGAGACCTGCCCATGCCAACGATCGCGGGGCCGCGCCGCTGCTGTCGATCGAAGATTTGACCGTCCACTTCGAAACCTCGCACGGCACGGTCCGCGCGGTCGAAAATCTCACCTACACCGTCAGCGCCGGCGAAATCGTCGCCATCGTCGGCGAAAGCGGCTCCGGCAAATCCGTCTCGGCGCTGGCCGTCATGCGGCTGCTGCCCGAAGCCACAGCCCGTATCAAAACCGGCCGCATCATCTTCGACGGCCAGAGCCTGCTTGATTTGGCGCCCGAGGAGATGCGCAAGATCCGCGGCCGCGACGTCGCCATGATCTTCCAGGAGCCGATGACGTCGCTCAACCCTGTGCTGAGCATCGGCCTACAGATCAAAGAGCCGCTGCTCATCCACATGGGGCTGAGCGAGGAGCAAGCCACGGCACGCGCCATCGAACTGCTGACGCTGGTTGGCATCACCGACCCCGCCAACCGCTTGGCGCAGTTTCCGCACCAATTGTCCGGCGGTATGCGTCAGCGCGTGATGATCGCCATCGGCCTCGCCTGCAATCCGAAGCTGCTCATCGCCGACGAGCCGACAACGGCGCTCGACGTCACCATCCAGGCGCAAATTCTGGAACTGATGAAAGACCTGGCGAAACGATTGAACATCGCCGTCATCGTCATCACGCACAACCTCGGCATCGTCGCCCGCTACGCCGACCGCGTGAACGTCATGTACGCCGCCCGCCTGGTCGAAAGCGGCGAAGCCGAAAGTGTGTTTTCGAACCCCGCGCATCCCTACGCGCGCGGACTTCTGTCCGCCGTCCCGCGTCTCGATCGCGCCCGCACTGGCCGCTTGGCCACCATCGAAGGCGCACCGCCAAACCTGCTCAATCCGCCTGAAGGCTGCCGGTTTGCCCCGCGATGCCCCTTGGCCGCCGACATCTGCAAAACCGTGCCCGCCATGACCGGCGTCGCGCCGTTCCACACCGCTGCCTGCCACCGCCTCGCCGACATCGGCACATCAATGGACAGCGTCGCCGGCAAACACGTCGCGCGTGGCGCCGGCGCCGATGCGTCCACCACATCGATCCTGTCGACCAAGGGCCTGACCAAACACTTCGCTGTCGGCGGCGGCTTGTTCACGACCGAGAAACTCGTGCGCGCCGTCAACGATGTCGTCATCGACATCAAGCCGGGCGAAACATTGGGCCTCGTCGGCGAATCCGGCTGCGGAAAATCCACACTCGGACGCCTTGTTCTGCGCCTCGAAGATCCGACCGCCGGATCTATCGTGTTTGAAGGCCGCGATCTCGCGGGCCTCAAGCGCAACGAGATGATCGACGTGCGCAAGCGCATGCAGGTCATTTTCCAAGATCCGTATTCGTCGCTCAACCCGCGCATGACCATCGGCCAGATCATCGCTGAGCCCATGATCGTGCACAAAGTGCTGCCAAAGAAAGACGCAGCCGCGCGCGTCGCCGAACTGCTCTCCCTCGTCGGTCTCTATCCCTACATGGCTGTGCGCTATCCCCACGAACTCTCCGGCGGCCAGCGCCAGCGCGTCGGCATTGCGCGTGCGCTCGGCGTCAACCCGCGCATGATCGTGTGCGACGAAGCGGTTTCAGCGCTCGACGTGTCGATCCAAGGCCAGGTCATCAACCTCTTGGAAGATCTGCAGCAGAAACTCGGCCTCACTTACTTGTTCATCGCCCACGACCTCGCCGTTGTCCGTCACATCTCGACCAAGGTCGCGGTCATGTACTTGGGCCGCATCGTCGAATATGCGTCTGCGGATGATCTGTTCGCCAACCCGCGTCATCCCTATACGCAAGCGCTACTCGCGGCCGCGCCCGTGCCCGATCCCGTGCTCGAAAAAACACGCCCCCGCACCATCATCAAGGGCGAACTGCCAAGCCCGCTGAACCCGCCCTCGGGCTGCGTCTTCCACCCGCGCTGCCCGCAAATGACCGAGGCCTGCAAAGCGTCCGTGCCGGCCTCGCGCGAGCTTGCACCCGGCCATCAGGTGGCGTGCGTGCATGCGTGAGTGGGCGATGGCCGCTTCCAGGCGCAATACGGCCGAGCCTGCGAGGAGCAAGTGCGCAGAATTGGAGACGGGAATGACCCATTGCAGATATCGGATGTGCAGAACGATCGCGACTCCCTCTCCCCTCACTTCTGAGGGGAGAGGGCCGGGGTGAGGGGCGGCCGCTTGCTGTGTCGGAAATCGATCCGCTGGCACACAATCGACGATTTGCCAGCTGTTCGATCATAGCCTGTGCGGATGCCGCCACTCACCCTCTCCCCGTGAAGCCCCCCGTGAAGAACGGGGAGAGGGAATCCGCCCTGCATTTACTTCCGCACCTGGCCACCTCTTTTATTGCCTATTCGTTCTCAGACCGACAGGTTCCAGTGCGACACTTGCCTCGTTGGCGACGCGTCGGTTCGACATGGTTAACGTGCTTCGGCGGCAAGAATCACCGGTCGCTCCTGCGCCCTCCGCGAAGCGGAGAGGCGGGGCGGATGCCCTGATACGATGGGTGGCAATCGTGCGACGTTCGGCCTGTTGCTCCGGCCTCGCGGCCAAAGCTCACCTGTTCCACGCACGGGCCACCACCCGCACCGCCGTCGTTGCAGGGTGTCTGACCTCAGGTCAGACACCCACACCGCACGCACGGTCGCAGGCGTCTGGTCCGCATCCGCCGGCCGGCTCCCGGTTACGGGAGTCGG
>JANMGQ010000222.1:0-1959 GCA_031374735.1 Hyphomicrobiaceae bacterium
CGAAGATGCAGGCTTGTTCCCGCCAACACATGGGCCGACGGGCTTGACGGTCGTCGTGCCGCAATCTTCAGTTGGCGCCGGAGTTGTCCTTCAGGAAGGTCTCGCTGTGTGCATGGCATTCCCAGCCATCCGTGCCCCTGATCCAGGTCGAGGCGTCGGCGGCGTGCAGGGTCTGCGACTTTCCATCCATCGTGACTTTCTGCGTCACAGTGTAGGCGATGATCGCTACATCGGGCGCTGGTGTCGTCACTTCGACGTTGGCGAACGCATAGGACTCGAGCGTCCACTTTCCATCCTCGGTCATTTCGCCCATCTTGCTTTTGGCGATGCTCATGACGCCCTGCGCACCGGTCACAAGGCTTGTCTTCCCGGAGAGCTGCGCCGCGCGCGCCGTCCTTCGCTTTCATCGCGTCCCAGTAAGAGGTCTCCAGCGCGATGATGTCGTTCTTGGTCGGATTTGTGGCAATGGTCATGTCAATTCTCCTGGATGGTAGTTCTTCAAGTTGGCCCCGGGATAGCTCCACCACGGCAAAGCAGCGCCCCATTCACTCACGTATCTTGCTTATTCTCGAAGGGCTTCGAGATGTGCTGATGCGCGATCTTCCAAGCACCTCCTATCCGGCGTAGGCAAAATGTGGCCCTTACCAAATCGTCGAAAGAACTGCCGTCAGGCAGCGTACCGCCGCATTGGATGAAACACGTGGCGAACGCGCATTCGGAGCTGCTGGAAATTGAAAGCTCAACAAGATCAAACTGTGCTTCGCCCTGGGTGTCCGGCTGCCAGTCGGCCCAACTGGCGCGGTACGCAGCGATCCCTTCATACTTCATTGGCGGAAGCACATCGAAGATCAAAGCGTCCGGCAAATGGTTGATCAGAATCTGATCCTGAGCGCCTTTCCGCGTTGCGGTCGCCCAAGCCGTCAAAAGCAGGCTGATTTCCTCATCGTACCCGGCGGTCGGTTGATTTGTCATGTTGGTCTCCTGAAGGGACTTTTTTAGCCACAACATGATTTGCGGCGTGTTGTCTGCTATTTGTCCATCGCAAGGATCAGCCATGGCGTGCCGAACTGGTCAGTTACTATGCCGAACGCGGATGACCATGCCACTTCGCTGAGCGGCGTCTCAATTGTCCCGCCGTCTGAAAACGCATCGAAAACACGACGGGCTTCGGCACCGGTTTTAACATGCAAGGCGATATGAAACCCCTGCATTGGCACATACTCATTCTCTGGAACATCGTTGCCCAGAATGGCGAAGTCGCCAACCTTCAGTTCAGCGAATCTGATCTGGTCAGGCGCTGCGGCGGTCGACCCCAGCGGCAACTTGGCATCATTGCCACCGAAAGTATTCATCACTGAAATGCTGCCACCCAGCACCTTCTCGTAATGTTCGAATGCCTGCCTGCACTCACCGCGAAAGGCCAATTGGGTCATGATCTGCATTGGTATCTCCTCCGTTTGAACCGTGTCTCTGGACAGGGCCTTTGACTGGTGCAGTGATGGCATTGGCAGTGAAGGCGAGTTCCTGATCGGGACGGGCCAAGACGGTCTGCTGCTCAGGCAGCGCAGCCTGTCTTCCTACCAAAGGTTCTTTCCGTCGATCACAGTCACGGGTGCGACAGCCGCATCGAAATCGTCGAACAGGCGCGCATTCACGCCAATGCGGCGGGTCGTGCCATCCCAAGCACCGTCAAGCTCGAACGCCGGGCTGTCGCTGAACGTTCCGCAGCCGCAAGTTGCGCAGAAACTGTGCGCTACCAGTTTCGTGTTCCACCGATATGTCGCGCTGTCGGCCTTGGCGGTGGTCAGACGAAACTTCGACGGCTCGAAGTAGGCATAAAGCATGCCGCGCTTGGCACAGAACGAACAGGTGCAGCGGGTCAGTTCCGGCGGAATGTCACCCGCGATTGTGAACGCAACCTTGCCGCAGTGACAGCTTCCGGTGATCGTCATGTCGTCG
>JANMGQ010000232.1:0-36042 GCA_031374735.1 Hyphomicrobiaceae bacterium
GCGGTGCCCTGACCCCGACCCTGATGAAATCCCTCGGCGATCGCGTGTATGCCTATCATCGTGCCGCCACGCGGGAGACGCCCGCGTCCGACCGCATACCGGCCGTCGCACAGTCGATCCTCGCTGCCATTGCAGCGTCAACAGTGCCAACCGTGAGGGCCAGAAGCACTGAGGTCTCGATGTTGCTGGCACATACCATGGCGGACAGCACTGCCGTTCGGGCGGAGCGTGTCGAAGCGGGCTGTGTGCGTCGCTGTCACGGCGATCTGCACCTGCGCAACATCGTGCTCTGGCAAGGAGAACCCATACCCTTCGACGCCCTTGAGTTCGACGAGGGATTAGCCACCATCGACACGCTGTACGATCTCGCGTTTCTGCTCATGGATGTCGATCGCAAAGGTGGGCGTATCCACGCGAACACGCTGCTCAACCGCTACCTATGGCGTTCAGGCGATCCGCTCGACCTCATGGGGCTGGAAGCATTGCCGCTCTTCATGGGGCTTCGCGCGTGCGTTCGCGCCATGGTCGCTTTGGACCGTGCCGCGGTCACATCAGACAGCGACGGCGCACAACTCAATCATGCCGTCGAAACGCTCGAACACGCCGCCATGTATCTCCGCCCGATCCCGCCGAGCCTGATCGCCATCGGCGGTCTCTCCGGCACGGGTAAAACCACGCTCGCAACAGCGCTTGCGCCACTGATCGGCCCCGCGCCCGGCGCCCTGCATCTGCGCACGGACCTCGAACGCAAATGGCTGGCCGGCGTGGAAGAGTTGGAACGCTTGCCGCCTGACGCCTACTCGGATCGCCAAACGCGCGCGACCTACGACCGTGTCGTCCAGCGCGCAGATACGACCTTGGCCGCGGGCCACAGCGTCATCGTCGATGGTGTATTCTCCGCGCAATCCGAGCGGACGGCGATGGAGGCCATCGCGAAGCGGGCCGATGTGCCCTTCCGCGGCTTGTGGCTCGAAGCGGCGCCGTCTCTGATGAAGGCCCGCGTTGCGCAACGCACATCCGATGCGTCCGATGCCACCGCTGCCGTCGTCGATCGACAGTTGGCCAACGCCTCGCGCGTGCACGACTGGACACACGTCGATGCCAACGGATCACCTGAGGAGGTGGTACAACGGGTTCGCGACGCCTTGCGCCCGTTCGAGGGAAGATACGCGACGTGACCAACGCGCCGGCTCAGAAGGGCCGTTGATCAGCATCAAAGCTTTGTTGCGCCCATCTGCGAGGAGTGTTGACCAGCCCTGAGACCAACGCGAGGAGCTGTATGACCGATTACAAGACATTTGTGGTCCACCTGGCAGACGAACGGCGCGTAGATCGGACGATGGCGGTGGCGGTGGAACTGGCACGGCGCCCATGCACATCCCCGTGCTGATGTCGCATCAATCGAGCAGGTCAGCGCACTGGCCAGCTCGATGTCACGTCAACAAGCCGTCTTCTGGTCGCAAATGAATTGCGTCGGCCAAATCGTCCGCGATGAGGCCGGGGCCAATGCGGTATGCAGCTGAAGCATGCTGAAAGACAGACGCGCAGGCCGCTTCAAATCCTGGCATTCCCTGGGCGAGTGCGCTGCCAATTAAGCCGGCCAGAACGTCGCCGGTGCCTGCGGTCGCGAGCCATGGCGTGCCGTTGACGTTGACGGCCACTCGACCGCCGGGTGCGGCGATCACCGTATCGGCGCCTTTGAACACAACGATGGCACCGGTCGCGTTGGCCGCGTCTTGCGCCCGAACAATTTTGCTCTTTGCCGACGTGCCAAACAACGTCGCAAACTCTCCCGCGTGCGGCGTGAGAACGACGGGAGGGGATCCGCGGGGGCGCGACCCAATCAAGTGCGCAAGTGTCGGTGTCTGCCCTGCGAAACTGCTGAGCGCGTCGGCGTCGAGCACTGTGGCTTGGTTGGTCGCGAGTACAGTTTCCACTGTCGTACGTGTGGCTGGTCCAAGCCCATACGCGGGGCCGATCACGACGGCATTGCGCCGCACGTCCGCCAGAACGTGCGCCAAACCGTCCGGATCATCGACTGCCCTGACCATGAGCGCATCCGGACCGCGTGACGCGTGCGCCATCAGCGCTTCAGAGGGCGCGCCGATGGTCACGAGACCCGCGCCTGAACGCAAGGCCGCGCGTGCGGCGAGACGTGCCGCGCCGACGCCTTCCAATCCCCCCGCGAGGATCAGCGCATGGCCCCGCTTGTATTTGTGCGTCGTCACGTCCAGCCGCGGCAGAGACGCAATCCACAGACTTGGCATGTTGATCATCGCGTGCGGTGACGTAGGAGCTTCCAATCCAATATCCGCGCAGACGATCCTCCCCGCGTGGCTGCGCCCGGGCTCCAGAACGTGGCCGGGTTTCAAGCGGTGGAACGTCACCGTCGTCGTCGCTGTCACCGCTGCGCCGCGGATGAGCCCCGTGTCGCCGTCGATGCCAGACGGAATGTCGACGGCGGCGACAGGCGTGCCAGATGCGAACGCAGCATTGATCGCGCTGACGGCAACAGCAACCAGACCTGCAACATCGCGGTTGATACCGATGCCAAACAGCGCGTCGATGACGATCTCGAACCCATCGAGAGATACCGCTTCAGTGAGGGGCTGACACGTGCCGCACCATTGTGCAGCCGCGCGTGCGGCGTTGCCGGTGGAGGCTTCGCGCGGTACCAGTGTGAAAACTGTCGTGCTGACACCGCGCTGTTCCAACAGGCGAGCGACGACGAACCCATCACCACCATTGTTGCCCGGACCACAGATGACGGCGGCGGTGCGCAGACCGCCGAACCGGGCCGCAACAACGTCCGCGATGGCAGCCCCCGCGCGCTCCATGAGCGTGATCCCCAGCGTACCCGTCGCTATGACAGTGTCTTCGGCGGCCCGCATGTCTGATGCGGTCAGAAGCTCGGGCGGCAGATCGAACAAGGGATGCACGTGCTTCACTCCACACCGTTGCTCATCATCGGCATATCCGACAGTGCGGACGTTTGAGCCAGAACAATGAGCCGTCCCATCTCGTGCTGTAGCCATCGCCTCTATGTGTTGGCGCGGAAGCAGCCAAATCGTTCCCTGAGGATGGCCATGTTCACGACCAGAAACATTCGATCCTTCCCAGTCGTGTTGGGCGTGTGCCTGCTGTCATCCTGCATCAAGCCCGCGCTTGGCCAAGACCTCGGCGACGCGCGTGCGGGCCAGATGTACGCGCGGCTCGTCTGCGCCGATTGCCACGCGGTCAATCCGAAGCAAACTGTGTCGCCGAACCCTCGGCTTGCGACGTTCGAGACGATCGCCAACACGCCCGGCGTCACGGCGATTGCACTCACTGCGTGGCTGCAGACGTCGCATAAAGACATGCCGAACATCGTGATTCCGCTGCGTGATCGCGACAATCTCATCGCCTACATCCTCAGTCTCAAGAAGCCGTGAGACAAAACTCATCGGCACCCCTCTCCCGTGCCGCAGATATCGCGATTTGATCCGGATCAGCGCGTCAGACCGTGCGCGGCGTTAGGGTCCCTCCAGACAAGCAAACAGCGCGAAACAACCACGGGCGACCGATCCACGGAACGCACCATCGCACTCGCAGTCATCTTCCTGCTCTGGGCGTGTGCCGCCGGAACCACGTTCGCCGCTGAGCCACGCTTGAATGTCTACATTTTTGGCGGAGAGGACTGTTCCTTCTGCCGCAATGCCCGTGCGCTTCTGCGCAAGATGAGCAAAGAAAACGGTGGTTTCGATCTGCACGAGTCGGCATCCCACCGCAGCCGAATCGCTTGTGTATCGATCATCCGACACGGATAGGCCGACACGCGGTTGACGTGAATCCACCCGAGTCAATCGGCCACACGGCCTTTCACAAGCAACACTATTCAGATGTTTTTGCGTGACGCCTAAGGTCGCTGTTTCGGTTTCACTTCGGCGGGCCAACCGGGGCTGACTTCCGGCCTTGCAGACGGTTGCGCCGTAGACGTCGGCGCTTCGATGGCCGGTTCACTGGACGATCGGGTGGCGGCCGGCTCCGTCCGCGTTGGTCGACCCTTGGCCGATGCCTTGCCAGCAGCGGGTCCGTCGCCACGCGGCGTTACACGAGGGGCTTGAGGCGCCATCTGGAAGATCTCGCGAAAGATGCCAGGAGCCAGCAATGACAGCGGGTTGACGACCACATTCGGCTTCGCCAGCGACCCCGTCACGGCGAAAGTGATGCCGAACACGCCGTCGCCCTGTGCGCCGCCCGTCAGCGGCCCAAGCAGGCTTCCAAAGGCGACGTTCAGGCCCGACAGCGGCGCATAAGTGCCGCCAATGTCGACCTGGTTGGTCTTGAAATCGATCTTGCCGCGCAAGCTCGCGCCGATCAAAGGCCCACGCAGGATGGCATCCTTGAGCACAAACTGGCCGGAGCCGATGTCAAAGGGAATGTAGAGGATATCGAAATCCATCTGCTGGCGCACGACGCGCTGGCGCGAGCGTCCGGTCTGCGGTGCAGCATTGGGTTGATCTGCGGCCTGGAACACCTCACTCACAACGGGGTCGCCGAGGATTGCGAACTTCTCGACCCACAGCGTGCCACTCTTTTCGTTGAGGCCCTTCTGGTCCAGGTTCACTTCAAGCTGCAAGTTGCCGCCGACGGCATTCGGGTAGAAGCCAACGAGCTTCAAGACCTGGCCGGCTTCCGTCGCTTGCGCGCGCAATTGGCGGCCCGTGCCCGGCACATTGAGCAGCTGCGCGCGAAAAAGCTTGTTGCCCTCGAGCGCGCCAGTCACGTCGAGGGCCGTCAGCTTGTCCGTGTTCTTGCCGTCGGGACGCCGCGACATGGTCATGCGGACGTCGCGCAGCGATGTCTCACCAAAGCCCAACAGCGTGGTGATCTCACCGGAGATGTCGATGCCGGTCTTTGTGCGTGGCAAGGGCGCGGTCCACCCAGGCCCAACGCCAAGTGCGATGCGGAACATGTCGCGGCCATCGAACGTCTCGCCGCCGAACTTCACATCCCAGATGTTGTCGGGCCGGAGTTTGCCGTGCGCACTCAGCCGCGACACCGTGTTGAGGCTGATGGTGGGGAACGAATACTCGCGCGCCTTGTTGTCCGGGCCGATGGCGATCCATCCGCCCTCGGCCGCGAGGTCATCGCCGCCGGAAATGCGCACATTCTGCAGTTCGACGCGCTGGGCCGCACCTGTTCCGGGGCCCTTGACCGGATCGAACATCATGACGGCTGGCCGCCCGGGCGGTTTGCGCCAGGCGAGCGGCTCAAACATCAGATCCGCCTTGGTCAAGTCGAGGCGCACCTTGGGCTGCGTCTGTCCGTTGTCGCCAAACGAGATGACGGCTTCGACCAACACCTCGCCCTGGATGACATCGTCCATGTCCATCCCAATGGCATTGCGGTCGGCCGTATCGAGCGACGCCGTGATGCGCACCGGCGGTTGGGCCGAGGCTGGTTGATTGATCAGGTATTGCCAGGCCAGTTTGGCTGCCACGCTCTTGACCAGCAGGTCGCCCTTCACATCGACGGCCTTGTCGCCGATATCGAGCGTCACCGTTCCGCCGGACAGATCCATGCCGCCGCCAATCTGGCGCCCGCGCAGGTCCGTCAGGCGTATGCGCCCATCGGTCTTAACCTCAGACAGCTGCAGATCATTGCCAAGCGGGAAGGTCGCTTTGATCTGCCCGTCGATCTTGCCGTCGAGGCCGTGCAGTACAATGCCGTTGGATTTCAACAATTGCAGCCCATCGCGATCGGCAATGTCTGCGGCGCCACCGAGGGAGCCGAGCAGGCGGGCCGAGAATTCCGCTGTTGGATGCTCGCCGCGCGTGGTCTCAACCGACGTAAAGCGCAGGCTCTTGGCTGCCACCTTGCGGCCTTCGCTGCCGGTCACGCTGGCGTCCGGCGCCGTCAGTTCCAGCGTGTTGCCTTCGATCCGCAGCAGGGCGCGCGGCACCTCTATTGGAGGCACGCCCTTGGCCGTCACGATCTCAACGCCGCTGGTTTCGATGGCAAGCGATACGCGTGGATCCGGCTGCGTCGGCTCAAGCACAGCCCTGAACGTGCCGGCGGCAAGTTGACCTTTGGCGACATGCGCGACGAGCCAGCGGCGCGGCAGCGGCGCCATGCCGATCGGCCAAAGGGATTTCAGCGTCGAGACCGACATCGGGCTGATGCGACCTTCGAGCATGCCCTGGCGCTGCCCCCAAAGGCCAGTCACCTCGCCTTTGGCGGAGATTTCAGCGCCAGCGCCGCGCAGTACGAGTTGCTGCAGTTTTGCTTGCCCGCTGGAGCGCACAAAGGTGCCCGCCGCCGAGAGTTGGTCGATACGGGTCGGCTCTGCGCCGGGCGTCGAGGGCGCGAGAGTGCCCTCGCTTGACCTCAGGGTATAAGCCCAGGTGTCCGGTGTGCCAGGTGCCGGAACCGCAAACCCCGTCATGGTGATCTTGGCACCGGCCCAATCGACAAAGAACTTGGACACATCGAAGCGGCCGTTCGTGCCATCGAAGCTGGCTGTGATCGCGACCGCCTCGGGCGCCGGGTTGGCGCCACTCGAACGCGGCACGACGCCTTGGACGCTGCGCGCTTCGAGCGACGCCGAGCGGACGCCACCGCTCGTGCCGATAACCACCTTGCTTTCAGCATCGAACGTGATGTCGATCGGCTCGGCCGCCGACATGCCCGGCAACATGCGCCCAAGGCCACGCGGATTGAGCCCGCGCACCGTCACATCCAGAACCAAGTGATCGGCGTGTTCGGCTTCGAACGTGCTGAAGCCGATCACCAACGGCCCCGTCAGAGAGGCGACAGTGGCCTTGCCGGCCATGAGGCTGCGCGCCTTGCGGTGGTCAAGATCGAACTGCAGATCCGGCACATTCAACAGTGTGCGCCGCTGCCCGGGGCGGCCGACGACCACGACCGCATCGCTGGCGCCGATCAGGCGCAGATAGCCCGTTGCTGTCTCGCGCCGTCGCGCCCGGCTAGAGGCCTCCGCAATGACCTTCAGCAGATCGATGCTGCGCCCTTCACCCCCGGCGGCATCTGCTATCGCAGGTGGCGGTGTGCCCTGCGCGGGGCCGCTGCTGGCTGAGGCTGTTGGGTCGATAGGTCCGCTGGCTCCAGGCTTCTGGAAACTAAGTGCCAGCGTGCCATCTTCGTTGAAAACAAGGTTCAGCCTGGGTGCGAGGAGCTCAACGGCTTCAAGCGCGATCCGGCCGCGCTTCAGCGCCGATCCGCTCAACCGCGCGCGTGCTTCCGGCACCGCAACCAACGTCGCACCATCGGTATCGCGGATCGACACCTGCCTCAGCGCAAAGATAAGCCCGCGCGTCTCGTCGAGGCGCATCTCAGCGGTTTCGATGCGCACTTCGCGCCCGCCGAGTTCCTCTGAGATCGAGGCCTCGATCGTTGGCGCAAGAAAGGCGAGGGAAACACTGCCGTGCAGCAGCCGCACGTAGAGCAATCCGGTGGCGACCAGCGTGCCAAGCGCAAGAAGCGCCAGCGAGCCCATGATGAGCTTCAAGCCACGTCGACTCTTGCGCCGTTTGAGGCGCGACACCGCTGTCGCCGGAACCGGGGTGGTCCTGGCGGTCTTGCCTGTTCGACGGCTTTCGCCGCTCGTCACCCTGGGAACCCCCTGCTTGCGTGTGATCTGTGCTTCAATTCGTGCGTCAAGGAAACCGTTTTTGCCGTCGCAGCGTAGACTTGCGACACACCTGTGAAAAACGTCCAAAGGAAGGCACGACCATGCTTGCAGATGGCGACAAAGCCCCAGATTTCGATCTCCCGAGCGATCAGGGCGGCACGATCAAGCTCTCGAAACTCAAGGGGAAACCGGTCGTGGTGTATTTCTATCCGAAGGACGACACGCCGGGCTGCACGACCGAGGCGAAGGACTTCTCCTGCCTTGTGGATGATTTCAAGAAGGCTGGCTGCGAAGTGATCGGCATCTCCCCCGAGGGCGCAGCCTCCAAGGCCAAGTTCCGCAAGAAGCACGCCCTTACGGTGCATCTCGCCGCCGACGAAGAGACCAAAACGGCCACCGCCTATGGCGTCTGGGTCGAGAAATCCATGTACGGCAAGAAATACATGGGCGTCGAACGCGCGACGTTCGTGATCGACAAGGCAGGCAAGGTCGCCAAGTCCTGGCGCAAGGTCAAGGTGCCCGGGCACGCGGACGAGGTGCTGGCGGCGGTAAAAGGGCTGAAGTGAGCCGCCCGCCTCGGATGAGCCGCAAAGGGCGCGCGCCGAATGGCTTCAGCTCAACTTGGCTGCAGCCAGCCGCGCCCATCGTAGATTATGGCTTGCGCGGTTCAAATTTCTGAATGCGGCCGCCAACGACATCGGCGGCGTACACGCAGCCGTCGGCTCCGACCTCTATTCCGACCTCTATGTCGTGGGGCAAGATGAACTGGGATGTACTGGCCGTCCTGGGTGCCGTAGCGGCCGATGACATCAAGGATATTGCCCTCAAGATATATGACCACCACGCGTGCGCCGTATGGCGGCTTCGGTGGCTTGGGTTTGTCGCCGCCATCGGTGACGAACAAGCGGCCGTCCTTGGAAAGCGCGAGCGAGAATGGGATCCACCCCCCGTCTTGATTTGCGAGATGAATGTGCCTCCGCCTGTAAAAATCTGGATGCGGGCGTTGCCCCGATTGGCCACGTAGACGCGACCAGCGCCATCCAGAACAATGCTATGTGGCAAGCTCAATTGCCCGGGCGCGCCGCCTTTGCCGCCCCACTCGAACTGGTACGCGCTGAGCTGTGATGTGAGCACTTCCCAGACGACGTCGAGGTTTGCCCGCTTGGGTAGGTTTTTGGGCAGTAAGATGAGCAGACCAATGCCGTGGCGGTTGCGCAGATCGGTGCGGGCGCAATCGGCCAGGGCAAGCAACTGGTCGCGGTAGAGGCCTCTGGTCACAGGCGTTGCAGTGTATGCCGGTTGCATCGAACATCCGAGGCTGCTTCAGCACTGGACGGGCTTTGGTTTTGATCGGCAATGTCGCAACGACTGCTTATGGGCCTAGCCAGAGGCTCTAACCGGGGTAACCACAGGTTCGGTCGGTCCTTTAGGATGACCTTCCTACGGCCACGGTCCGTTCGTCTACCAGTCGGTCATGAGGGCGCCGAGCGTTGCAATGCGACCAGTGAAGTCACGGTCGTTCCGCTTTCCGGCCGTGGGAACTTGCCGACAGGACGCCTGTGCCCCACAAAGCAGGGCATGGAGCGGCGGGGCATAGATGGAACGCGACTTTTTCGAACAACTCGGGTCGCTTGCAGGCGCGATTACCGCCCACGATCTCAGCACCGCATCACGTGTGCTTGCCTTGATCGCTGACAGTCCTGATCAGACGGCGACGCTTGCCCCAGACCGACTTCTCGAACTGAAGCGAGGCCTCGAACTCGAACGCATGTCTGACGACGAGGCGCGGGCTTTGCCGTTGCATATCGAGCGACTACAGCAGCTCTCCAAATCACGACCAAGCCCCATTGAGGTTCTGGTCGAGGTCGATGCGACGGCGGCGCGGTTGCTGGCCATGGGCCACTTCGAACAGGCTATCATCGTCTTTGAGATTGCGGACGGCCTCGCCCGCACGATCGGTGACCCGGACGGTGCTGCCACGGTTGCTCGGCTGCGGGAACTTGCGAAGGCCTTGCGGCTGGCCGGTCGAACCGATGAGGCCGCGAAGCGGGAAGAACAAGCGGCCGACATTGAAGCTCGGTTTGGCTCGCGCGAGCGGCGCAGCACTTATGAATCCCTCCCCGGCACCCGAACCGACACAGACGGTGATTGCGTTGTCGACGTCTTCTTCCAGACGCACCGCAACGTCGTCGGCCGGTCGAACCCATATGAGTTCTTCGGTGGCATGAGATCGCTAACAGTGAGTCACGGCATTGCGACTGTCAGCGTGCCAAAAGCGCGCGACAAAGGCGAGTTTCCAGTGCTTCCCCGCTGGCGACGGAAGGCTGGCACGCGCTCCGACGACTGTTTCCATCTCAAGCAAATCGAGACGATGAGCGAACAGACGCCATGGCTGCGCAGGCTGCGGCAGGACATCAGCGGATCCGACAAGCGCGAGGCCCTGCTCTTCATCCACGGCTTTAACGTCTCGTTTTGGGAAGCGATGCTGCGCGCGGCTCAACTCGGTGCGGACCTTGAAATTGATGGGGCGGTGGCAGCCTACAGTTGGCCGTCGCGCGGGCGATTGCTACACTACGACACCGATCAGAACCAGGTCATCGACGGTCACATCAGCGCGGTTGCCGACATGATCATCGATCTGATGATTACGGCGAAAGCCGAGCGGATCTACTTGATTGCACATTCTTTGGGGTCGCGGTTCCTCATGATGGCCTTGGCGGAGGTCGAACTGCGCGCTCAGCGAGGTGAGGTGCCGGTTGAGGCACTCAGCGCCCTGAAAGAAATCATCTTCGCAGCGCCTGACGTCGACACTGCCGACTTCACCAGCCGCATCGGCAAGCTCAGCGCGATCAGCGCGCGCGTCACGACCTACTGTTCACAGAATGATCTGGCCCTCTGGTGGGGCTGGGCCTTCCGACACCGTTACCCGCGCGCCGGTCATTCGCCAGACGACCTCGCCGCCACATCCATCGACACCATTGATACGACACTGGCCGTTGCAGATGTCCTTGGCCACGGTGATTATGCGTCGACAGCGCTAAATGATGTGCTGGCCAGTGTGTGGCTCGGTTTGCCACCGCAATGTCGTCCTGGCGTCGAGGCGAGCAACGCCAATGGCTCAGGTGTTTGGGTGTGTCGGCCCGAGTATGTCGATGGCCCGCAAGGCGTTGCGTTACGGGCCGCACTCACTATTGCCCGGCGCACCGGTAGCCTTGCTGCCGCAGAGTCGACGATTGATGCCAAACAACGCGTCGTCGGCATGCCTTTTGAAGACACGGTTTGGCTGGCGTCGGTGCGTGCAGAACTCACATCGATGCGGTCCTGTAGCGAGCACCATGGCGGTGCCAGAACTCAGCCGCATCCCACATGAATGAACGACGCCCATGCCGATGGGTGGGGAAAGCGTTTGCGGGTCTCGATCATGGCATTGCGCAGAGCTGCGGCATCGCTCTGACCCGCCGCCCGTGACGCATAAAACGCGGGCATGAGCAGAGCCGTCGCTGCGTCGTTGGCGTTCCAAAGCGCAACGATCACGCCCCGCGCCCCGGCAGCCCGGAAGGCTCGGCGCAGCCCATGCGCGCCATCAAACGGTTCGGCTTGGCCCAGGCCCGTTTCGCACGCGGAGAGAACCACCAACTCGGTCGCAACGAGATCGAGTGCCAGCAGGTCTCGAGCGGTCACGACGGCTTTCGGCGCTGCATCGGTCTCAGCACCCCCGACCCAGGTGTTGGCCCCGGCAAACGCCAACCCCGCGCGGCCTAGCGGATCGGGGTCGTGCGCCATCGCCGCTAACCGAGGCGGCAACGATGTGTCTCGCTGCAGGGAAGCCTGAAAGTAGAAGCCGTGCGTAGCGATATGAAGAATGCGCGGACGCTTGGCGTACAGCAACGCTTCAACCGTCGCCGCTTCATCAGCCATCGCGGTAACGCCAAGCGCCTTGGCGACGGCTTTGCCCTCGTCCCAAGCTCCCGGCAGATCAGCCCAAACAGGGTTCCTGCTGTCGCCGTAGGCAGGTGACGAGAGCACAATTGGTGGCCCTGCGTTGCTGGATCGGGACGTGTCGGTCAGCAAATCTCGCGGCGCCGCAACGTAGTCGATGTCGATCTCGTCAATGAGCCAAGCCGATGATCCGCTTGGCAGGCAGGCGAAGCTCAGATTGTTCAAGCCGCCGTCCGTGCTCACAATAACCCGGTGCCGTTTGCCCAACGCGAGCGGGTCCCAAATCAGCGCGCGGACGGTTGCGCCCAACATGCGGATTTCGGCGCTGTTGCTGCGTTGCTTGATTGCGCGCCAAAGCGCAGACACTTTCTGATCAATGGCATCTGCTGGGCCAAGGTCGTAGAATTGAAGAGCATGATCGTTTGACACGACGAAAGCGCCGTAGCGCGCGCCACCGGGCATTGCCTTGCGAGCGTGAGGCCCCGCAGCGAGCGTCGCGCTGCCAAAGACGACATAGTCGACAAGCACTTGGCCAGGAGCCAATCTCGACAGCAACGACGACAGAATTGTTCCCGGAGCCATCTGCGCACGGTGCGCCACTGTGCCTTGAGGAGATGATGGCGATTGTCGTTGGCTGGCCAAGGCCTCGGACACTCTGCCCTTTCTGCGCACGACGTAAGCATAGGCTTCAATCACCGCGGCATCTGAGGTGCGAAAGCTGCCTGTGGCGATGGTCAAATAAGTATCGAGTTCCGGAAGCCACTCGCGCGCAAGGGAGATGCGCTGTTCGTCGACGTTCAGCGCAAAGAGCTCGTCCAACCTGTGGTCTTGGCTATCGAGAACACGTGCCATTTCTCTCGATGCCGCGACGCTGTCACCCTGCGCCATGAGCGTTCCGGCAAGGCTGACGCGGGTCTTCGCCACCTCGCTGTGTTGAGGGCCATACATGCGCAGCTCAGCGTCGATGGCCTGCTTCTGATATGTCAGTGCCGCGTCGAAATTGCCGGTTTCCCGCTCGATGACGCCCATATTTGCCCAGGCGACAGAAAGGCGATCATGCTGAGGCCCGAGTTCAGCAATCTTGAGCCGAAGCGCTTCCTCAGCCAACGGCCTCGCGTCGTCAAATCGCTCCTGTTTGATACGGATCAGCGCCAGATTTTGCACCGTGTTTGCGCGTTGCATTGGCCGAAGCCCATCAAGAGCAAGTGCGCGCGCATAGGCAGCCTCAGCCGCAGGCAAATCCTGACGATCCTTCTCGATACCCGCAAGGAAGCTCAGTGGTGTCGCCAAGTGGGCACTCTTCGGGCCATAGGCAGCTTGAAGAATATCGATGGCCTCGGTTGCGTCCGCCCTTGCTTCATCATTCCGCCATTGCGCACGAAGCCACTGCACCCGGGCAATCAAACGGGCAGCTGCTGCGGGCGACTGCAGCGCATCGGCCTGTTGAAGGAGCGCTTTTGCAGCATCAATCTGCACTTCCGCGTCTCGAAAACGATCAAGCTCAGTCAGCGCCTTCGCAAGATTGACGGTCACTTTTGCGCGGTCAACCGGACTGACCATGCCATCGGCGGCAAGGGCCAGGGCACCATCGAGCACAGGCACGGCCTCCTTGTATTGGCCGACGTCATAGAGCCAAGTGCCGAGCCGATTCGCTGACCGAAATGCCTCGAAGCTCTCGCCGAATGCATCTTTCGCTATGTTTGCGTGCTGACGGGCGAGCGAGATGGCGCGCGCCTCCTCACCCAGCGAACGAACGGCAAGGGCCTGACCCTCAAGGGCCTGACAAACAAACATGGGGTCTGAGCCAGTTTCCGTGCCGAGACGAGCAAGTGCAGCACCGAGCACGACATCGGCACGGCGGTTTTGGTTGAGCTGTTGGCGGGCGATGCCGATTGTGCCGAGTGCACGAGCGCCGACGGGAAAGTCACGCGCCCGACCTTGGTCTGTGCGCACGCGCGCCAAGATGCGCCAGACCCGCAGCCCGTGAACGAGAGATGGCAACGGTTGACCGGCCGTCTCGCAAACATCAGCCAACTTGAGCAACGGCTCAATCAACTGCAGGGAATGCAGGCCGTCGGCGACCTCTCGCAGGCAGACAACGTCGTCGAAGGCATGAATCGCGGCATCGCGCTGTCCCGATTTTTCAGCCGTCTCGGACAGCCGCTCCAGACAGCGACTGCGTTCCACATCCGACATGCCCGAGCGCTCAGCATGCCACGTCGCTTTCACGAATGCGTTGAACGCCGCGTTGAAATCCTTAAGCGCAAACTGCACCTCGCCAAGCGTGAACCAATCGCCTGCCCGTCCAGGGTCAGGCACCTCGTCGTGTCCGTCGGCAATCTGATCGAGCATAAGCGGCAGCGCATCAGAGTAGGCGTGCGCTTCAAAGGCAG
Source organism: Hyphomicrobiaceae bacterium (assembly GCA_031374735.1). GTDB lineage: Bacteria > Pseudomonadota > Alphaproteobacteria > Rhizobiales > Hyphomicrobiaceae > JABFRJ01. The sequence goes on from JANMGQ010000232.1 coordinate 13,966, forward strand.
CCCGGATAGCAGCGACGCGTCGTTCAGCGATCTCGTAACTCGATGACATGTACGCCTCATTCGACCGAGATCAATCGTAGAAGAATTCGAGCGCTTGGCACCGGGCTCACATCTGCGGAGGGCACAATGGGCGCTGGCGTAAAAAAATGAACGGCGGTTGCAATGGAGACGACGACTCATCGCTCCCAGCTATTGTCGGACGCGTATCGAGGAGCGGTGTCGGCAGGTAGTGCACTTTGGCCGTAGCACACTGGCTCAGCCCTCGGTCGCTACCGGCCGGACGATCCGCCTGATAATCGCCATGGTCTCGGGTGCAATGTGCATCGGCTGGTGGCCGGGCATCGTACGGCCGTTGGCGTGCATCGTGTCGACGAGGTCGCCATAGGTCGAGTATCCAAAGTAGTCCATGGCGAGCCGGTGGCCGATCTTGTGCTGCTCCAGCAGGTCGAGCACGTCGGCAACCGAGAGGCCCTTCAGGTCGTCTCTAGTGAGCATCGGTACTGGCCTTTCTGATCCAGGTCGACCGGATCGTCTTCGTGCGGGCGGGTTCGTCGACGGGGCGCATCGGTGTTTTCCGCAGCGCGTTGATCTCATCGATGAGCTGCTTACCTTCCGGCAGAACACCGGCTTCGGCAAGCGCCGTCAGAAAGGCCGTCGTGTTCAGCATGTGCACGTTGGCGAGCTGCGCCACTGGCAGCTTCTCCATATCGGGGTCTTCGTAAAACACCAGCGGCACGAAGCGCGGCCCGCCAGAGCGGGTCAGCGTAATCGCGTATTCGTTGACGGCCAGCTCGCCAACGCTGCCGGAAGGCGTCTTGGCATCACGGGCGCGCTTGGCCTGGAAACCGAGCCCGGTCAGGGTCTCGATGATCTGGATCTGGTTGCCCATGCGCTTCAACATCGGGCTCGCATCGGCGAGGATCACGGCGACGTCGACGATTTCCTTCTTGCGTTCAGGCATTCGTGGGGCCGCTGGGCGATAGCCGTAGAACGCGGGCATAGTTGGTCGCAACCGTGGGGCTGCGTGCACTTGCCCGCACTGTTCGGCGGCAATGATTATCGACGGCGATGCTCATGCTCAGAGGCTATCACCGTGTGCGCCAAAAGTCTTCCAGCCTGCGTATCGCTTCGGCTCTGCCGCTGAGAAGGCCCACTGGCAGCGCTGGCGAACATCCCGCCGCCGACGACGTGCACCCGGCCCAGGGCGAGATGCTGATGGCAGGCTGTGCATCCAGCCTCGTCGTCATAGCCAATGACGACGCCACAAAGTCGATATGCTTGAAGGAGTGACACTTTCGAACACTGGGCCAGACGAACCGGCTCAGTGCCCAGCGGTCTCAAAAGTCGACCGTGCGCTTGGATGGCGAAGTCAGGCCCGGAGTATTGGCGCGGTCGCGAGCGTTTGCGAACCTCGCGGAAACATAAGAAAAATCATGGATATCAGCAAGATATCGGAGGGCAAAATCGGACTGAAAAGCGTTCAGTTGGCGGAGACGATATCTGCATAACAACATATTCCGATCAAGTTCAACGACGTTCGCAATCATGCGGTAGAGTTCCATTTTTTAACATTAAACCAATGGGATAAGCGCGAGAGTGTTGTTCGTTGACGCCTGTCGCGGTTCGTCCTAGGCCTTCGCCATCCGGCACATTTTGTGGTACGGAATGTGGGATAAGCCGAGGCTGACATGGATTGCAAGAAGACGGTCACGGCGCACCCAGTGAATGCACTCACGGCGGTAGGGGCCCGCAACATGAAGACGGCCGGCCGGTACGCGGACGGCAACGGCTTATATCTGATCGTCGACAACTCGGGTGCGAAGCGCTGGGTCTTGAGGGTAACGGTCAACGGCAAGCGCTGCGACATCGGCCTCGGTGGACTGCGCACGGTATCGCTCGCGGACGCCCGGGTTTTGGCCGCCGATCTCCGCAAACAGGCTCGACAAGGCGGCGATCCACTCGCCAAACGGCGCCAGGAACGGCGAGTCGTTCCGACATTCGCGATGGCTGCCGAGAGGGTGCATGCAGAGAGGAGCCCGACGTTCAAGAATCCGAAGCACGCGGCTCAATGGCTACAGACCATCAAGACGTATGTTCTCCCTGTCTTTGGTTCGATGCCGGTTGATCAGGTCTCGTCATCGGATGTCCTTAAAGTACTCACGCCGATCTGGATCGAGAAGCCGGAAACGGCCCGACGCGTCCGTCAGCGCATCCGGGCTGTGTTCTCATGGTGCAAGGCGCACAAGTACTTCTCAGGCGACAATCCCACCGACGACCTCCAGGCTATTCTCCCGGAGCAAGCAGAGCCGACAAAGCATTTTGCAGCAATGCCATATGCTGATTTGCCGAAGTTCATCCAACGCCTTCGCGTGGCAGAGATGGGCACGGCGACGCAACTCGGAATTGAGCTTCTGGTCTTAACTTTTTTGCGTACTGGCGAAGTCCGACAAGGCCGCTGGACCGAGATCGATTTTGATGTTGCCGTTTGGACCGTTCCGATGGAACGGCAGCTCAAAAAGCGTAAGCACGCCAAGCCTCATGTGGTGCCCTTGTCCCCACGTGCCGTCGAAATCCTGCATGTATTGCGGAAGCAGGCGGGTGGGTCACCTTTCATCTTTCCAGGCCGCAAGGGCGACAAGCCAATATCGGACATGACTTTCCTGATGGGCCTGCGCCGCATGGGGGTAGAGAAGGACACTATTCACGGCTTCCGTTCGAGCGCGCGCGACTGGGGATCCGAGGAGACGAGCCACTCGAGCGAGGTCATTGAGATGGCATTGACGCACTCGATCGGAAACAAGGTGGAGGCTGCTTATCGGCGCGGCGAACTTCTTGCAAAACGACGTGCATTGATGACCGACTGGGCCAACTACGTGTCAGCAGCGCCGGCTCCCCCCGTCAAGGAAACGGCAGCATGACCCGTGCACGTCACATTGAAGATGATCGTGCTCTTGAAGCCGCCGTAGGACTTGCACGCGTTGCGTGGGAGCGGATCGAACTGGTGCCGCGCGCGAAGTGGCATCTGGACCCATGCCAAAAACTTGCTGTCGGTTTTGCCGCCGGGTGCGTCCTCGCACTTGGCATGCTTGACCGCCATGCGCTGAAAGGCGAAGTCGCCGAGGCGCGTCTTGCACGTCGAATTGGTGAACTGAGTGTCCTTCATGGAAGTGACAGAACTTTCGGTGTCGCCATCGTCGCGGCAGAATTGATCACGCCACCATCTCCTGACTTCTCGATGCGCTTTGCTCGATTCTCTGTCGCCATTCGCCTACCCAGCTTCCTTGCCATCGCAATGGGCCATCCGCTTGCACCCGCCACGGTCCGGAGGGCCGAGGCATCCCGCGAACTCCGAGGATTTGCAGCCGCCTGCGCACAATTCTTGGTAGATTCGAAGTGGCCGGCCGGATCGAATGCCACCGACTCGGACGGAATCGTTGCTCGGGCGTTGTCTGATCTTCTCCAAGCCAACTGCATAACCGCAAGCGCACGGAACGTCGGGGAGCTACGTGAAGCTCTGCGCCGTCGCAGTCGCGATCCAAACTCTGCCAAATGGCCCCGGTTGATGAAAGACGGTCACGCCATTTATCAAACCGGGCACCTCATTACCGATTCTGAGATCAGAACGTATTTGCAATCGCTGGATTGGCTGAATACGGCCTATTCAAAGAAGAGAAAGTTCGAGCCGGGAAGATCACCGATCAGCGCGTTTCCTGCGGACCTTGAAGTACTGGCCAGACTTCAAGTTGCCTCCACCACTTAAACACCAGCTCCGCCCGATTTTTTTGTCCGCGGCGATCGTAGATGGTGCGTTCGGAACTGAACCGAACGGAGATGTGTGAAAATGAACCGAGGGACGACGATTCTGCCTACGGAAGATCGGATGGTGTCGATCACGGAAGGATTTTCGATGGTCGGCGTAAAGAAAACCGCCGGTTACTCGTGGATCAACGACGGCATTCTGCCGCCGCCGCGAATTCTCAGCGAGCGTCGTCGAGGGTGGCTCCATTCGGAGTTGCTCTCGTGGATGCGCAATCGCCCGACCATCAAGCCGGTCAAGAAAGACAAGAAGCCGCGTCGCGTAGCTGCCTAGCGACCGCACACAAAAAAATGCCGGGGTGCCAGCCCCGGCTGCTCCGAATTCTATCTCTCTCAAACTCGCGCCAAACCAGCGGCGCTTGCGATCATCGTCACGGGCTGCAACCTGTGAAAGATGCTGTGATTTCATGTTCTTCGTAGCACAATCCAGGAACGGACGCAAGGCCGTGGCGCTTCAGAAAGCGACCACCATGGACGACAACAAACACAATAGTGCGCCGGCCAACGGCTTGCCGCAGGGGAAGCTGTTCCAGTTCAATGCCGAGATACCGCTGCCCAGCAACACGGATGCGGAGGCGTCCGTTGTCGGCTCTATTCTCGTCGACAACAGCGTGATGACAATGCTTGCGGAACGCCTGTGCGCCGACGACTTCTACGAACCATTCTTCGCTGAAGTGTGGACACGCTGCAAAGACTTGATTGCCGGCGGCCGGACAGCGTCCCTGGTAGCGATAGCACAGGAATTTCGTGGCCGAAAAATCGGCGATGTCTGCATGGAAACGTATCTCGCAAGTGTGGCCGATGTCTCCGTGGCAAGCATCGAAGAACTCGAGGGGTACGTCGTCGAGATTCTGCACCAGTCGAAGTGCCGCTCGGCGATCTTCATCGCCCGTGACATGGCGACGGCCATGTTGGCGAGAGACGGTTCAGGGACCGATATAGGCCGCTTCATCGATCGGCTGGAGGCCAACGCTTCGCGCGGCCTGCCTCCGGATGTGGGCCCCGACGATGCCGTCATGCCGTGGCCGGAGATGGGTGCTGCCGCCTATCGCGGTATCGTTGGCGAGATGGTCGATCTGGCAACGCAGAACAGCGAAGCGGATCGGGTGGCTGTTCTGGGAACGGTGCTTGTCCTCGTAGGGGCCGCATTCGGTCGTGGGCCATCTGTCAGTGTCGGAGATACCCTGCACCATGGCCGGCTTTTCGCTGCGGTTGTTGGCGAATCAAGTCGTGCCCGGAAGGGCACGTCGGAAGCACCGGTCCGAACATTCCTCGAAGCGACAACGAAGTATTTGCACTCGACGGTAGCCCCGTTGCGTCTCAGTCCAGGTCCGTTGTCGAGCGGTGAAGGCTTAGCGTTTGCGCTTCGCGACAGCCAGAAAGACAAGGAAGGCAATGTCACAGACAAGGGGGTGGAAGATAAGCGCTTGGCCGTCGTGGACGGTGAATTGGGTGCTGTGCTGCGCTCGATGCAGAGGGAAGGGAACACGATTTCGGCGCGCATCCGGTCGGCGTGGGATGGGTCGGACATCGAACCATTGACCAAACATGATCGTCTCAAAGTGACGAAGCCCCACCTGTGCATTGTCGGCCACATCACACGGCAGGAGCTGCGCCCGCTACTTACGGCCTCCGATATTTGGAACGGCTTCGCGAATCGCTTTTTGTGGCTGGTGGTTCGGAGGACGAAGCTCGTCCCGAGGCCGTCGGCGATGCCTGCTGATGCCGTCGACCAGCTCGGCAAACGGCTGGCTGAGGCCATGATGGCGGCCCATGCCCTAAGTGATGTTCCGTTCACCCCGGCGGCCGAAGTGATGTGGGACGAAGCCTATCGCAAGCTTGCCGCCGAACGACCGGGTCTCGCAGGTGTAGTGACGGCCCGTTCAGAAGCGCAGGCACGTCGCGTGGCGCTGATCTACGCTCTCCTCGACAATGAGAAGGCGGTCGACGTCCCCCACCTGGAGGCCGCGCTGGCAGTGGTCGAATACGCGGCGGCTTCGGCCCGCCTTATTTTCGGAGAAGCCGAGGCTGACCCGCTGCTCACGCGCGTCCTGGACGCCTTGGCCGGCGGCCCGCTCACCGCCACAGAGTTGCGCAAGGCGTTGTCCAACCACGTCAGTCGTGCCGCACTCAACGCGGCCTTGGAACACCTTCAAAGCGTTGGCCGGATCACCGGCGAGCGCGTTCCTACCGGCGGCCGGCCACGTCAGGTCTGGAAGCTTACCGGCACGGCTTAGTTGCGGTCGCACGCGCAAAAAGCGCTAAAAGCGCAGAATGGCTCCAAGCCATTGTTTTGGCATGGAGCTTTTTCCTGTGTGGTTTCGACGAAAAGCCCCGGGAAGGGGCGCAACCCCGCAAGCGCCAAGTTCTGCTGACCTTTCCGAGGACTTTCTCCTGCCAATGTGAACACAGAACAAACGAACAAAATCAATTCACTAGGCCATTCGCGCGCTTGTTGCGCTTTTTGCGCCAAAGCAGGCCGCCATCGAATGCAACAACAGTACCCTGGCTGCGAAAATCATTTCCCGCTCCACTCACGATGCCAGCCGAGACAGTAGGGCGAACACGGAGCCCCCTCGATGCCGCGGAGCGGGGCAAGGGCAGCCCGTCATGGGCCCCCTTCGTCGCCAATGACACCGACCAGACGTTTCGGACGTGGCGGACACAGTAACCGGCCTATGTGGCGCTGCGCGACCTCGTGCAAGCCTTCCCCAATAGCCGCCAGCGTCCGCGCCCGCAATTTGCCGCCTGCCTTGCCCTGCGTGGCTGGCGCATTGCTGCATCGCCGATGCGTCCGAGGGCCTCCAGGCTGAAACCGGATCGCAGAACGTGGCCGGCCACCGCCAGGATGCTGATCGGCATGGTCACAGAGGCCTGCAAACTCGTGACGACAATGGAGAGGTAGGTAAACGCCGCGAAGCAGGAGTGTCGTCAGCTCGAAAATCTCGTGTGGCAAATCGACAACGCAACCGATGGAGAAGCGCGCCGCTCGATGCCTTCCCCGCGTGGGGCCATAGGGCCATGCTCTCTGTAGCGCGGGGAGGCCTCCACGCGGCGACAGTTGGCGAGGTCCGCATCCGACCCGGCAAGCTACCAGGACGGCTACTTGGCGGCGCGGACGGCTCTGGCTCCCCGTGGCCTCGGTTTCGTGGTGGCGGTGTTCAGGTTGGCGACCGAGGTCTTGATGACGATGGCGTTAGCCGGGGGGCGGACCGGCAAGCGCGGAAGCCAGGGTGACGTCGAAACTACCGGCGGAACCCTGACTACCTCGGGGTGCCGGAGGGGCCTCTACTGCAAAGGATGGCCGGACCCAGCGCCGTTGAAAGGAGGCCCCCGGTCACGAGCGCGAGTTGCGCCGCTGAGCGGGCCAGTTCGGCCACGATGGCGGTGTTCGTCACCACGGGTGTCACCAACACTTTCGCAAGCAGGACCGCCGCATTGATGAACGCGCCGACACACAGCATAGCCATCGCCGCCCGTGCTGATGCCGGCAAAGCGCTCCAGCGAGCCAGCATGATGCCAGGGAACGTGGTCACGACCACCGGTGTCACGAGGGTGACCAACTTGTCGGCGGGTGACCAGTGCGGCACTCTGGAGCTGGTGGCGATCTCCAGCCCGGCCGCTATGATCAGGCCGGCCATAGCGGCCAGCCAGATTGTCGTAATCGCGGCAGGCGTGGCGGTCTCGACGCGTTCTGTCGTGTCCATGGCACCGTCCCTCGATTCGAATCAGGGTGACGATAGCGGGGTGACGACGGTGTCGCCGCAGGCACATTGGAATTGGGCAACATGCAACGCGCTGAAACAAATTCCCCTGTGGACAGCCCACCGGGTCGCTTCTCGCCGCGGGGCACTGGCCTCACTGTCGATCACGACCGAGAGGAAAGCGATCAAGGCCGATGGCACGGCAAACGTTCACCAACATTGACCGCCGTGCGTTTTTCGAAGCGCACCACGGAAAGTGCGCATACTGCAACAAGCCAGTGACCTACGGCGAAATGGAGCTGGACCACCTTGTGGCGGTCAAGCTGGCCGACGACGACGCGTCGAGGGCAAAGGCTCTCTCTGATTTGCACCTTCCTGCGGAATTTGACTTGCACGCCGACGCGAATATTCTGGTTGCTTGCGGCCCTTGCAACTTGAAGAAGTCGGACATGCAGTTGCCTGCGCCGCATGTTGGTCTACTTCACGCGACTGCGCTTCGCATCGCTCCGGAAGTCGCGCGATTGCGTGAAAAGTACAGACGCATCGTGTCCACCGATCGGCTCGTTCTGAATTTGGTGAACGCATTTGAGGCGAAGTCGGGTTCGCGGGAAGAGCTTGACGCCTTGCTGTGGGCATACTTCGGAAGGTCAGAGTTCAAGCTCGATTTCCCCGTACGCTTTGCCGGCCGTCTCGAAACGAGCGCGCTCAGCAAGGCGGACTTGGAAGATCTCTGGGACCGACCAGTCGAGCTATGGGGTGATGGCAAGACTGGATTGCCACTCGTGCATCAGGACGGCCGTGAACGCGAGGTCCACACGACAAGGGAGTATCTCGACGCTTCCCGCGAGGGTTTTTTCCCTGATGCGAACCCCGCGATCAAGGCATCTTCGTTGTTCGACTACGCGCTGGGCCTTTTCTTTGCGTTAGAGCATGGCCGTCCGGCGGCAACGAGCTTCATCAGCCACCCACGAATTGGACTTTGTGACCTGAGACATCTGACCAAGGACCTTGCGCCGACCTTTGAGCCTGACGATGAGCAGGCAACGGCGGTGGTGTCGCTCCAAGATTTGAAGGATGCCGGCGCGCTCATGGTGCAAGAGATTTCATCCCTTTCTCTGGCCTTCACTTTCGGGGGCATTGTCACCAACCTGTCCGAGATTCTTCGAGCTGATCTTGATGGGGACGGCATCGAGGAAGTGCTTGTGTCGTCGTACAGCCGAGCCGAAGCAGGCACTCTTGGCTTCGGTCGATCGATGGTTCTTGGTCGGAAGTCCGGCAACGAATTGCTTCGCATACTCGACGTGGGCGCTGGGCCCGTAGCTGGGGGCGAGGGCAAATGAACAACGAGGACACGCATGACACCTCCGTTGCCACCAAAATTTCCGCCGAAACGGCGCGTTGGTCTGTGTCGGCGGCTTCATGACCGGCACTGGAAAAAACTTCGCGGAAATGGACCGCGGCCGATCTTTCGGGACCTCTTTGATTGGCTGGTCGCGCCGCGCTTTGGTCGATGGTTGAAGCGCATCGCAGTTTTCGCGCTGGTCGCACCCTTTGCGTTGCTGCTCGTCCCGAAATTTAAGGCCGTCGCACTTCTTTCCATTTTCGGTTTGGCACTGGATATCGTGGGCGTCTTGTACTTGTTCAGGGAATGGGTGCTCCAGTACATTGAGGGCGAAGCCAGAGCGTATGGGAACATCGACAGGCAGGTTGGTTCGTCTACCGACGATGAATCGATGAATTTGACCGAGGATGATCCGCCAGCGGTTACGGTGGCGCGGCATCTGGCAGACGGCCTCCGTGATCGGCTGAACGAACACGTAGTTCCTGCGTTGGCCGGCATCGCCTGCCTCTGCACGGGCTTTGCGTTCCAGCTCGCCGCGTCGCTCATAGGCGCCCTTTTTTCTTAGGCGCCGCTTCTTGGTGCCTCTCACCCACTCGCCGCCGCGTCCCGCGCCCGCGGGATGTGCCGATACAGGGTGCTGGTGCCGACGCCGATCCGTCGGGCGACTTCCTCGACGGTGATGTCCGGGTCGCGGAGCAGTGCCTGTGCGGCCTTGATGTCGGCGTCCTTCATCCGGGCCGGGCGACCGCCTTTGCGGCCACGGGCGCGGGCGGCGTCGAGACCGGCTCGGGTCCGCTCCCGGATCAGGGTCCGCTCGAATTCGGCCAACGCGCCCATGATGTGAAAAATCAACCGGCCGCCGGCCGAGGTCGTGTCAATCGCCTCGGTGAGTGAGCGGAAGCCGATCCGGCGCGCTTCGAGGTCGGCCACGGTGGTGATGAGCTGTGGCAGGCTCCGCGCCAACCGGTCGAGCTTCCAGACCGTCAGGCAGTCGCCCTCGCGCAGGTAGGTGAGAGCGCTGGTCAGTTCCGGCCGGTCGCGCTGGGCGCCGCTGGCCGTCTCGACGAACACCTTCTCGCAGCCGGCGGCCTTCAAGGCATCGAGCTGCAACTGGGGTGACTGGTCCGCGGTCGATACCCTGGCATAGGCAACAAGCATCTCAACTTCCTCCCAAAAACGCGCTCAGCGCACATTACGGGAAGAACGGTTTCGGGAGATAGTAGTGCGAGACACGAGGCCGCAGAAATGGCGGGTGCCGGTCACCCAGCGCCCACCCTCCCAGAAACGAAGGTTTGCAGGAGAAGACATCGGCGCTTGGTGACGCCCGACGGTATGCCCCAAAATGCAATGCTGGATCGATTGCGTGGTGCGCACTGGAATTGAGCTGCTTCCAACGGCGAGTTTCCCACGCAAGCATGATCGGGCGGATGGGCGAATTCGTTGTCACGAATGGAGGGTGGCCGTTCGCGCCGGTCGGGGCTGGGATGATCAACGATGCGGCCATGGTTATCAGGCAAACTCTTCAACGAGTACCGGGCACGCCGTTACCCATGTTGGCAACCACAGCTGTGTGTGCGAACGCTAGACGCGGTCCTATTGTGAGTAATTTGTCATGTCACGAATTCTTCAGGCGATTGTTTACGCGGGTGTGTTTTTCCTCTCGCTTTCGGCTGCATGGGGGCAGGGTGTCTTCGACGATCTTCGCCGGATCATGGACAGGCAACAACAGGCGCGCGAACGCGTGTTGAGCCTTGCGGCGACAGGCAAGTACGACGAGGCAATCCGGGCCCATTCAGTGGCACTGGGCCTTGGCAATGATGTGATCAAGACCCTCGGGCCCTTAGCGGACGATCCGATGATCGGGCGAATGGTCCGCCAATTTCGGGTCCATAGACTTCGTGATTTACACACACTCAGCCTCTTGGAGAAAGCCAGAGGCGGCACGAAAGCATCCATAGAGGCCGCCAACGATTGCACGTCCAGCGCACGCGCCATCGGCGACGAAATGTTCGAGATGATGGAGGTATGCCAACTCACCACGGCGGATGGTCATCTTGAGCTGGGAAATTTTCCGGCTTTTGCAGCAGCTCACACCGAGCGCGTGTCTTGGTTCGTCCGCAAGTTCGGTGAAAGCAGTGTGGAGACCCAGAAAGCGAAAAATGGTCTCGCTTTGGCGCAGATGTTCAACGGTGATTTTGGAAGCGCAAATGCGCTCTTGCAGCGTTCGATGGAGGTCATTGAGGGACATTCCACAACAAAGCCGGTCGACGTCAGAAACGTGCTCCTTAACTTGTCGGACCTCAATCGACACTTGGGTCGCCCCGACGTCGCCATTAGCTTTGTTAAGCGCGCACTTGCCGTCTGCGAGCAGCGGGGCTGCGGCGAGCTTGGTGATCTAGGCTCAAGGATGGACACTGTTCGTCGGCGGCAAATCGAGAAAGAAGCAGTTACGCTGCTCCGGGCTCGCCTTGGCAATCTCCTTGTCGAGGTTGATCGTGCCCGGGAGGCGATACCACTCCTCGTTGATGCAGCAGAGAACCGCGAAGCTCTTTGGGGAGCGTCATCACTGCTAACTGCTCGGGCAAAGGTCGATCTTGGATTGGCCCAACTCGCTGCTGGCGAAGGGATTGGAGCCCGTCAAACTCTTGAAGATGCGGCCAAGATTGTGGCTGCGTCGGGGGAGGGACAAAACGACTTACTAGCGGAGGCTAGTCATGCCCTGGGTATTGCCTACCTCCGCGAAAATCGTGCGCAAGATGCAGTCGGACGGTTTCGCTTGGCTGCTGGCATATACTCCAACACACGCGGTGTCGGGCACCCAGCGACAATCCGATCCAAAAATGATCTCGCCAATGCGCTTTTTGAGGTGAGCGATTGGTCTGGGGTCATCACTGTTTGGCGTTCACTTGACGGTGATGTTGAACGTCGCCGCGCACTTGGGCTTCGAATGGGCGGACGCGGTTCACCAGAGGCGACGCGTTCGGACGCTACCCTTTCACGCCTAACACGCGACACGGTTGTTAAAGCACTCTTCAAGCTCGGAACGACACCAGACAATGTCGCCATGTCCTTTGTCCAGGCGCAACAGGACCGAGTGGTAGAAGCCGCTGAAGCGCTTCGAACTATGGCTTCGCGATCTGCTGCTCCGAATGCTGAGATTGGGCGGCAGCTAAGGCGGCGCGAAGAATTGACGGCAACTTGGCGGTTCCTCGATAACAAGATCACAGCCGCTCATTCCCAAGCATCGTCAACAGGCCAACAGATCGCTGCTCTTCGTCGCCAACTCGGAGAGACCGAAGCTACCCTCGAGCGGATTGATCAGGCCGTGCTTCGTGCCTTTCCTGTACACTCTAACCTATACCGTTCGACCTCCTCAAATCTAGAGGATGTGAAGGCGGCACTTCGGGCTGATGAGGCGCTCGTTTTTATTCTCGACACGTCGGCGCGCGGCAGTATTGCCGAGGAAACCTTTGTTTGGGTCATCACCAAAGAGGCAACGCGATGGGTGAGGTCTGATTGGGGAACAAAGCGCCTCACAGATGAAGTCCATGCGCTGCGCTGCGGACTCGATCTTAACGCTTGGCGACCGGGCGGAGAGATGAATTGCGCTGCATCCTTAGGTGTTGGCAGCGCATCTCCGCCGCCACCTGGAGCGCCACTTCCGTTCAATGTCCAGCGCGCTCACGCACTCTATGGACAACTGTTTGGAGGCGTCGAAGATATCATTCGCAACAAGCACATTTATGTGGTTCCATCTGGCACATTGTCGTCGATTCCATTCAACGTCCTCGTCACCGAGCCTCAACGCGAGGCGATCCCGATTTCATCATCGGCGCGCAGCGACAAATTTGGATATGCGCATGTCCCGTGGCTGGGAATGCGGCAACCGCTGACGGTGTTGCCGGCTGTGAGCAGTCTCAGCGCGTTGCGAAAAGTTGCGCGACCGAGCCGAGCGGGCGATCTTTATAGCGGATGGGGTGCACCGGCGCTCGACGGTAACGCGTCGTGTGTGAAGCCAGATCTGCCGGGCTCGTGTCCTTCGGTGCGTTCACTCTCTGACGGAACATCGCGGGGCGCTTCATTCCTGAGCCGAGTTGTCGGCTCGCGGTCGGTATCGCGAAGCAATGGACCCATGTTTCGCAATGGACGAGGGGATCCCGCTGAGGTTCGCAAATTGTGCCCACTGCCGGACACAGCTCATGAACTCAAATGCGTTGCCGAAAGCCTTGGCGCGTTATCGTCGGCTTTGCGGCTTGGCGATGACATGAACAAGCGTGCCTTCAAGCAGGCCAAGCTCGACAACTACCGCATCATTCACCTAGCGACGCATGGTCTAATGTCAGGAGAGGTGCGTGCGCTGGTGGCGCAAGGCGGTGAGCCAGCGCTGGTTTTTTCTCCGAAGCAAACTGGAAACGTCGAGGATGATGGGTTGCTGACAGCCTCAGAGATCGGCGGTCTGAAGCTCGATGCCGAGTGGGTCATCCTGTCTGCTTGCAACACAGCCGCAGGCGGCCAAGATGGTAACGAGGCCCTTTCCGGATTGGCTAAAGCCTTCTTCTATGCCGGCGCACGTGCACTTTTGGTCTCCCATTGGGAGGTCAATTCAGAAGCAGCCGTCGTGCTCGTCACAGAGGCAATGGCCGAACTAAGTCGGGACGGCGGCGTCGGCCGGTCCGAAGCCATGCGACGAGCGATGGGGCGCCTCATCGCAACTCCCGACGGTCTCGCTGCTCATCCAATGATGTGGGCTCCGTTTGTGGTCGTCGGCGAAGGTTCGGTTGTGAGATAAATCTGTGAGGGGAAGATGCGAACACGAACATTTCTGAGTGTGATTGTCGTTTCAATGGCTGCCGTCATGAGTGCAGCCGCGGTAGCTGGGCCACCCGGCTATTTTAAAGGTGAAATTGTTGCAAAATTCCTCCCAGACGGTCGCAACATGCAAATTGAGAAGGCGTTCAGTTTCGTCGACCCGAGTGGGAAGACTTGGGATGTTCCTGCTGGCGCGATAACTGACGGCGCATCAATTCCGAGGGTTCTTTGGATCGCGTATCCTCCTTTCACCGGTAAACACCGCATCGCTGCTGTGGTGCATGATCACTACTGCCAGTCCAAGAACGAGTCATGGAAGGCGACACACGCAGTATTCTACGACGCTCTTCGTACCGCCGGTGTCGATGATGCAACTGCTAAAACTATGTGGGCGGCCGTGTACCATTTCGGTCCTCGTTGGGGCTTCGGATACCGCAGTGGATCTCGAGGTCCTGGTGCCACCGCGGGAATGAGCACCGATCAAGAGGGCAGCTTTCTTGAGGATCTTGGCACTTGGATTGCGCGGGAAAACCCCTCGCTCGACGCAATCGCGAGCCGCATGGAGGCAACGCAGCGCAGCGTTCCAAGCAGGTAGACAAAGCAATTTGTCGTGGAGTCAGCTCGCGTCGGATGATCGGGTGGCACGATGTCGGCTTTGCTGACAGTAGCGTCCAAGGGGCCGAATCTGGCCCAGTCCCGTTTTGGGCCGCAGCCAAAATGTCGGCGGCTTTTGGTGTCGACCGACCGAGGCCGATCTGCTCGAGCCAGCCGCCCCCGACATGCCCGGTGATGATCACAACGCGGCCCCCAGCGCGGCGGCGTCCAGGCAAGCTCATTGTTCACGCGCGCAATGAAGCGGTCTTTTGCCTTGCAGCGGATCGCGTCGAGGTCGCGCTGGGTACCTCACATCCCCAGCACGAGCCGGAACCGAAACACGAACTCCGGCTCTGTCATTGAGCCGGCGAGCGTCATGCTGCCTTCGCGCACGCAGTCCACGTCGCTGCCGATGAACTGGCCGGAAAACTTGACCTTCTGGCCAGCCGTCATTGTCGCGAGCTTCGCGAAGAGGTCGGTGTTGGGCTCGATCAGCGTTTTGTCGCCGATGTCTGACACGGCGTTGTTCCATGTTTTGACGGTGACGCCGTCGCCGATCCGCACGGCCAGCACGCCCTTGCCGTCGCCATTTGAGGACAGATCGACGATTGTCCCGACCCAATTGCTCACGGCGCGTGCCTTCAACACGCTGCACAGGTCTGCGCGCCGCTTGGCACGGGTGCCACCTTGGGCGAGTTCGTTCGGGGCATTTCTGTATGCGGTTCTGGCCGATACTGCGGCCGACACAAAGGCCGCTTGATCGTCGGGCACTTTGAAGAAGGTGTCCTCGGCCTTCCTGCGCGCCCAGGCGACACCGTCAGACACTCCCGCAGTTTGGGCCGCGATGTAGTCGGCCGGATTGTCGAAACCGGCCGCACGGGCCTTGTCCGCGATTGCCTTCACTTCGCGATCGACCTTTTCGTTGCGCGCCGCGCGTTCCTTGGCTTCGATTTCGGGGCGGCGCTCGATCCAAGTCTTTGCGTCGGTAATCCCGGCAGCGGAAGCCGATTTGCGATCAGACAATGAGGTGAAACCCGCTGCGCGCGCCACCTCGTCGGTATCGGTGCTCGGAACGCGCATGACAGCGCCGAACCCGAAGACGCTCAATACGAAGGCGATCTTGGCGGTCTCCCTACCTTTGGGCCGCCCCATCATGAATAGCGCAACCGCGAAGGCGAGGCCCGTCGCGATCGTCAGCCAATACCGCATGTCATCGCTCATGATGCCCCCCGCCCGGCGCGTCGGCCGCTCCCGTGTCGAAAGGTAAGTCGGAATTTAGTTCCGCTCAACGTCATTTGTGGCGGAAACTGACCTCCTGGTCCCTTTGGCCGCACGCCTCAGAACTGGGGCCGATGGATGACAGCATAAGCGGCTTGGGCAATCAGATACGTGCGGCACGGACGGCCAAGCACCTCACACAGGAGGAACTGGCCGAACGCCTCGACGTGTCGCCTGAAACGATCAGCCATTTCGAGCGTGGGGTCACGAGCCCGAGTCTGAAGACGCTGACGACGCTGGCGAAGCTCCTCGACTTGAAATTGTCGGACGTTTTTGCCGGCTTGCCGGGCACGCCGCGGAAGGTCTCAGCGAAGCGCGCCGACCTCGAAGCGCAGTTGCGGCAGATCATGCTCACCTGGGACGACGACCGGCTTCAGTTCTTGCTCGATATGGCTGCCACCATCGACAAGCATGCTGGTGCCGCCCGTGGGAAGCGAGGCGGCAAAAAAGAGTAAGGTCCACGGTCAGAGACGAGCCAAAGCGAGGCACCGTCGGATTGGGTACGGGCTACCCCCCAAAATCTGGAGCCATGGGGCCCGCGTCCTTGCGCGGGCCGTGGCCGTGCCCACATCCTCGTTGCTCCTGCACCTCGTTGAGTTGAGAGGGGGGCCTCCTAAAGTGCCCCTCCGATTTCCGGGCCCGGCATAGGGGGGAGGGGGTACCCAAACTCCCAAATGGGACACGGTGCTTGCTGGTGGCACCGTGTCCGGCCGCACCGCGTCCGGCTCAGCCGGATGCAGTGAAACAACACCTAGCTCCCGGCTGCCTCCGGCATTCAATCCGCCGGCAAGCCGAAACGCCGATACTTCCAGGTTGCCCCGTATCCCTCTGGACCGCGTCCGGCCGAACCGGATGCAGCGAAACGGCGCCGGTTCGCAGAATGCTTCGAGCAATGACGGCACGGGCCCCCAAGCAGACACATGCCCCAAGGTGGCGCGGTCCGTGCGCATCACGTCGCGTGGAGCCAGAGGCGGAAAATCCGCCCCTGGGCGGGGGCACTGCGGCCCGGCCAGCCAGGACGAAGCGCAGCACCAGAGCCAGAAAATCCGCCACTGGATGCAGCCCACCAGCTCTTGGCGGTCAATGGAGCCTTCCTCCGTCTGGTCGTCCGCTACGGCGGCGAGACTTAGGACCGAGCGGTGTCAAGCTGACATGGATCGATTTCCGGGAGCTTGCGGCCATCACCGTTCGACAAAATCCGATCTGTCGCCACAGAGCCAGTGGATACCGGCAAGTGATGGTCGGCATCCTGGTTCCGCTTGTGACGGCCGACCAAATCGTGGCCCGTTGCCGAGCACGCCGACGGTGCCGACTGCCGCGGCCGACCACTTGCCGACCACGCCGACCAACAACAGCGGGCTATTCCGACCGTGCCGACCAAGCCGATCAACAATGCCGACCGACTGGCCGACTGTTTTGTGGCCTGGATGATCGAGCACGGGCTCAGTACGCGCGAGTGGACTGTCGACGAGGTCTGGTGGCTTGCCTGTGAAGATTTCGGCCCAGCGCACGATCTCATTTTGCCGACGCGCCGCGCGTTCCTGGGAGCCCTCCAGCGCGTCGCAGGCGTGGCCGTCACCTATGACCGACGCATCGGCCGGCCGGTCAACGGCAAGTGGCGGAAGACGACGTACTATAGGTTCGCTGTGATCGAGGCGGGGCTGATGAAGATGGCGGCGTGACCATGACTATCACGGATAATGCCTGGACATCTATACAGCCTGCCATAATCTGAGTTCGGTTGGATGGTGTTCAGGGTTGTGGCGTGCGTCGGGTGATGCCATTTGTTTTGTTGGTCATGCTGGCTGTGGATGCCGTGGCCTCGGCTGCATCCGCGCAAGTCTGCGGTATGAAGACCTTGTGCGGCCAGATGAACTCCTGTGCCGAGGCGGTCTACTTTCTAAACGTCTGTGGCATGAAACGGCTTGATGCCGATAGCGACACTATTCCGTGCGAAACGGTCTGCGGCAAGACGCTCGACGTCATGCGAATGCGGCTTGCAGCCCAGCCATTCAGCGGGCCGATCGCCCGAGTGCCGTTGCCGCAAGAACCTTCGATCGCCGGCAACCTATTGGTAGGGACGGCACAAGCAGCTCCGCCACAATCACCCCCAGCGCAATCACCAGAGCCGGCCGGCTTTCAGTGCGGAAAAAAGCGCATATGCAAAGAGATGGCGTCCTGCGCCGAGGCCAAGTTCCATTTGAACCAATGCGGCTTAAAGCGACTGGACGGAGACGGTGATGGCATCCCGTGCAACG
Source organism: Hyphomicrobiaceae bacterium (assembly GCA_031374735.1). Taxonomy (GTDB): domain Bacteria; phylum Pseudomonadota; class Alphaproteobacteria; order Rhizobiales; family Hyphomicrobiaceae; genus JABFRJ01. The sequence continues at coordinate 31,767 of JANMGQ010000232.1, forward strand.
GCCTATGCTTCAAGTAACGGTCACGGAAAAGCAGAGGTCCCACCGCTCAAGTTTTGTGGTACGAATTGTGGGGTAAGTTTCTGGAAGTCAATAAGCTAGTGCGAATTCAATGCCTTACACAGGCAGGTGGCGGAGACGATAGGATTCGAACCTACGGTACCGGGTTAGGGTACAACGCTTTAGCAAAGCGCCGCCTTCAGCCACTCGGCCACGTCTCCGTTACCCAGTGCTATAGGGGCCGGACATGCGAATTGCAACCGGCCGATCTGAGACACCGGCCGATCTGCGCCGATCATCTGCCCCGCTTGATGCGCGCCAGCGCGGCGGCGGGCTCTATGCGCCCGTCGTAAATGGCGCGGCCGGAGATCGCCCCTGCAAGGGCCGCATGCTCGGGCGCCATCAACTGCTCGATGTCGGCCATGCTGGCGAGGCCGCCTGATGCGATGACGGGGGTCTTCACGGCGCAGGCGAGGGCTGCCGTTGAAGGCCAATTGATGCCGGCCAGGACGCCGTCGCGATCGATATCGGTGTAGATGATCGCGGCTGCGCCCGCGTCCTCAAACTGTTGCGCCAGATCCACGACGCTGAGTTCACTTGTCTCCGCCCACCCTTGTGTCGCAACCTTGCCGCCTTTGGCGTCGATGCCGACGGCCACGCGGCCCGGATACGCCCGGCACGCCTCGCGAACCAGCGTCGGGTTGCGCACGGCAACCGTGCCAAGAATGACGCGGCGAATGCCTTTGGCGAGCCACATCTCGATCGTCGCGCGGTCGCGGATGCCGCCGCCAAGCTGGCATGGCATCTTTATTGTGGCCAGGATTGCCTCCACCGCTGCCGCGTTGACCGGCTTGCCGGCAAAGGCACCGTTGAGGTCGACGATATGCAGGTACTCGAAGCCCTGGCGTTCGAAGTCGCGCGCCTGCGCGGCGGGATCATCGTTGAAGACCGTGGCCTGATCCATTTCGCCATGCTTCAAGCGCACGCACTGGCCGTCTTTGAGGTCGATGGCGGGAAACAGGATCACGAGTGTTGCCGTTGTCTGTTGGTGGGCCGAGGCCGGTTCAGGCCGACCCATACGCGAGATCGCGCGGCGATGTGGAGCTGTAAAGTGACGCTGCGGGGCCGCACATGCACGCCTCAGAGAGGCCGGCGCCCCATCAGCCCTTCGACGAGGTCGGCGAGGCGAGCCACGGCGTCTGGTCGGCCGATGCGTTTTGCTGCAGCGGCGACGCGCTCAAGAAGAGCCGGGTCGTGCAGCAATTGCTGGATGGCAGCCGTCAGCGTTTCGGTGGTCAGAGTTTTCTGCTCCAGGCACCATCCGGCTTCGGCAGCTTCGACACGGCGCGCGTTCAGCAGCTGATCGTTATCGAGCGAATGAGGCAGTGGCACCAAAATACCGGGCCGACCAATGACGGTCAGCTCGCTGACGGTTCCAGCGCCTGCTCGCGCGATCACCACATGCGCCTTGGCGATTTCCTCGGGCAGCGCCTTGAAGAACGGGGCCACCAGCGCACGGATACCAGCGGCTTGGTAGGCAGCCGTGACTGAGGCCACGTCCTCCTCACGCGCCTGCTGGGTGACAAACAGCATGCGGCGCATGGGATCGGGCAATGCCAGCAGCGCCGGCGGGATGGCGTCTGAAAAGTAGCGCGCGCCCTGACTGCCACCAAACACCAGCAGATTGAACGGCCCGTTCGACCCTGGTGGCTTATAGGGACGCTGTGCCCAGTCGATGACGGTATCGCGCACGGGATTGCCGGTGAAGTGCACCTTGGGAGCAAGGCCTGGGTCTATGCCGGCGACGTTGTCGAACGAGGTGGCGATGGCGGTCACGCGTTTCGCCAGCATCTTGTTGGCGCGTCCGAGCACGGCATTGGCCTCGTGCAAGGCCGACGGGATGCGGCGCAGCTTAGCCGCCAGTAGCGGGGGAAAGGTGGGATAGCCACCGAAGCCGACTACGGCTGCGGGCTTTACGTCGCCGAGGAGCTTGAAGGCTGCCGCCGTGCCGCGTGTCAGCGTGTAGCCGGTCTTTGCAGCGGCGATCGGCGACGACCCCTTCAGCGTTGCCGCCGGCACGCGGTAAACCTGGCGGGCTGGAAAATCTGCGCCATATTTGTCGCCGCGCATATCGGTGATCAGATCGACCAGAATGTCCCGACGGGCGAGTTCTTGAGCGAGGGCAAATGCCGGAAACAGATGCCCCGCTGTGCCACCGGCCGCGAGCATGACAGAGGCGGGTGATGAGGGCATCGATCTCGATCCACGCGAAAGGCAGGCGGCAGATCACCCAGATCATGCGACGGAGTCAACGCAACCCGTAACGTGAGCGAACCTTGAACGCTTCAATTGCAAAGCCCAGCCCCCGATCACGCGAGCTGGGCAAATGTTCGCAAAGGTCTGAACTCCAGGTCAGTTTACGGCAATGGTCGGCATGCCGGTTGGGGAGGCGCCGTTCGCGGGTTTCACTTCGGTCGGATTCTCGGTGCGCCGTGACTTGCCCTCGAAGAAAGCGCCCTGCTCGATCGCAAGCGACTGGTGCACGATATCGCCGTCGACTTTGCTCGACGATTGCAGTGTCACGCGGTTGCCGCGGATGGAGCCGTTGACGGAGCCTTGCACCACGACATCATCGGCAACGAGATTGCCGTTGATCTTGGCGTTCTGGCCGACGACGATGCGGCTCGCCTGTAGATTGCCTTCGATGTTGCCCTCAATCTGCACTTCACCGGTGGATTGCAGATTGCCGTTGATCGAGAGGTCAGCCCCGATCACGGAAATGCCGGCGTTGCTCCCAGCCGACAGCGGGCGCGGCGCGGGGCCAGCCTGTGGCGGCAGTGGAGGGCGGCTGGAGAGCGGTGTCACGGCATTCGGCGCATCGGGTTTCTTGGCACCGAACGGATTCAACGGGTTGACCATAGGCTTAACTCCTCCCAGCCTGTAAGCACACTCTACGACAGGGTGCCCCAGCAGGGGGCCCTTTTCGGGAACGACGGAATTCTGCAGTCACTGTGCCCGAAATTGGTGAATCGAGCGTTTTCTCAGACAACATTATTTCGTAAAGCCCTGTTTCGTAAAGCCCACTTGAAGGCTGATTGGCCATCGAGGGCTACACGACCTTCGGCGAAGCTTCACTCTGACACGGACCGGTCGTTGCAGCCAGCTCATTTCGGATTCCCCAGCGCGGACAATGGTTTGTAGAATCCAGGAGACAGACCAGCCTCGGCACGCGCCTTGTCGTTGAACGGCGGTTTCACAGAACCACGAAAGTGCTTCCGCACGAGGGCATGAAAAGTCGGCTCGGGCGCTAGTTTTTCACGCTCACACAGGAACCGGAACCATTTCACCCCAAAAGCCACGTGGCGCTTCTCGTCACGGTAGATGATCTCGACGATGCCGGCCGCGTCTTCATCGCCTGCTGCGCGCAGGTTCTCGATCATAGCGGGTGTCACATCGAGGCCGCGGGCTTCCAGGATCAGCGGCACAATGGCGACGCGGGCGATCAGGCTGTCGGCCGTTGCTTGAGCGGCTTGCCACAGGCCATCGTGCGCCGGCAGGTCGCCGTAGGCGGCGCCCAGGACTGTGAGATGACGCGACAACAGATCGAAGTGTTTGGCTTCTTCAAGTCCCACTTGCACCCAATTGTCGAAAAATGGTCTTGGCACATCGGCATGGCCAAACCGTCCGATCAAATCCCAGGTCATGTCGATGGCGTTGAGCTCGATGTGCGCGAGTGCGTGTAGCAGCGCGACCCGGCCTTTGATACTGCCGAGCGCGGTGCGCTTTGGCATGTGGCGCGGCAGAAGCAGCTCCGGCCTTGCGGGGCGCCCTGGGCGATCCGGCATCGGCCGCCGGCTCGAAACGTGCCCTATCGCCAGTGTGCCGCCGTACCAGGATTTCGCGGTGGCTCGAGCCAGACGAACTTTGGTCGCGAGATCTGCGGTATCAACGATCGAGCGCGCCGCCGACACGAGATCGGTCAGCTCATGGATGTCATCTATTTCAGCGCCCGCGACCCCGGCCTCACTCTGGCGCCGGGCCTGGGCCTCAGCATTGTCGCCATCACATGTCGGCACGAGCACTCCGAGCCCAACGTCATCCGCTGGGTTGAAGCACAAATCAAAGGATGGCGCTATGTACTAGGGCCTGTCGTCAGTTAGGCTGAGTCCTATCGGCCACATCGCACATATGAACCGTTCGGCACGTGTTTGCCGTCGTCAGTTGTTGGATTCCCAAATCACTTTTTCTCTGACTCATGGGCTGTCGGCAACTCGGAGGC
>JANMGQ010000234.1:0-11567 GCA_031374735.1 Hyphomicrobiaceae bacterium
GCCTCCGAGTTGCCGACAGCCCATGAGTCAGAGAAAAAGTGATTTGGGAATCCAACAACTGACGACGGCAAACACGTGCCGAACGGTTCATATGTGCGATGTGGCCGATAGGACTCAGCCTAACTGACGACAGGCCCTAGAACTCCGTGTGCACTTTCTTTTCATCAACCGCAAAGCGGTCGACACAAGCGATCCGCCGAGGGCCACATGGTAGCCACGTGCGATGACCACGCCTCATTCCGGCGCAACAATCGCATAGCGCAGCGTCACGGTCTGTCCGCGGCGGCCTTGGCGGAAGGGGATCGTCACCGTGCCAATCTTGCGCGGGGCGGCGAGGCCCGCGAGCGTATCGGGCGTGACCGTATGGTTGGGCGCGTTGATGATCAGCACCCCGTCGCGTTTGAGATCTGCCAATGTGACACCCGGCGCGGACGCAAGATCACCATCGACGAGCAGGGTGGGCATCGCGCCGCCCGATAGCGTGACCAACCCCACAGGCCAGAAGTGGCCGGCCACGTAACGCAGGGGGCGGCCAGTTTCGTCCGTCCAGATCTGTCTGACGGCGGCTGCCATTTCTACGCGGGGCCAGCTACCGCGTGGTGGCCTGGCATCGATCGACTGCTGCCACAGATGCACGCAGGCAAAGCCCACGGCGGCGACGCCAGTGATGGCGCAACTGCCGATGAACATGGGCCGCAGATGCGTCGACGTCAGCGCCGGGAGGAACGCGACGGCGAGAAGGCCGCAAAAGCTCAACATCGAGGTGCCCCAGGCCGAGCGCAGGCCGGTACCGCTGACGATAGCGCCTGCAATGGCGACAACCAACGGTCCGAGCGTAATCAGCACAAGGTAGACCCGGGCGCGGTGTGGCGTCGCCGCAACCGATGCGGCGGCCGTGCTCTCAGACCTCAAAAGGCGATGCGACACCGCCAGCAGCGCGGCCATGCCGATCAGCGCCAGCGCCTGTGCTGCAACAAAAGCGAAAACGCCCGAGGTCGCGCTTTGTGCGCGCGCTGCCGCGTAAGCCAGCGGGGCGAAATCCGATTGCTTCAGGCTCAGATACAGCGGGACGACGAGCGCCGCGGACAAGGCAGCCGCGATCCACGGTGACGGCTGCATTAGCGCGCGCCGCGCTGTGGGGTCGCTGATCAGCCACAGCGCGCCGACAAGCACGCCCACCGCGGCCGACAGCTTGGTGTGCATCATGGCAGCCGCGAGCACGCCAGTCGCGAGCCACCAGACGAGGCGGCCCGTCTCAACGGACCGCCAGAGCCCAAGAAAGAACCCGGCCCACAACGGCATCAGCGCGACGTTGTGATTGAACTCGATCGTGACCCAGGAAAAATACACGACGCCCGAGAGGGCCAGGGTGCCGATGGCCGCGCGCACAGGCCCGAGCATGTCACGACCGAGTGCAAACACCGCCCACAGAGTGGCGGCGACGAACACCTGCGAGACGATGTAGGCAGGCCAGCCGATGGCGCCCGTTGCGACCCGCGTCGCCTCCAGCACCCAGCTTGGCAGCGCCGGATGCTTGAGCGTCGTCAGCACCCAGCGGGGGCCGTGCACATAGCTCTCGACCACATCGAGTGGTGGCGCCGCGTAGAGCAGGATCGGCACCAGGGACCAGAGGACGACCTGCAGTCCCATCTGCGCAACGACCATCGCGACCGGTGTCATCTTGGCCGGGTCAAAATGCGAAAGCCTGCCGGAGGGCAGGCTTTCGGGCATGTTAGTATTGCTCGGCATGGCGCCCGCTGATCAGTGCGCGGAAGCGCCAGCGCCCCAGACATAGATCGCGGCGAACAGGAACAGCCAGACCACGTCAACGAAGTGCCAGTACCAGGCGGCAGCCTCGAAACCGAAATGCTGCTTCGGCGTGAAATGGCCTTTCATCGCGCGCACCAAGCAAACCGCAAGGAAAATCGTGCCGATCACCACATGGGCGCCGTGGAAGCCAGTCGCCATGAAGAACGTGGCACCATAGATGTGGCCCGAGAACTTGAACGCGGCGTGGCTGTATTCATAGACCTGCAACGCCGTGAAGATCATGCCGAGGAACACGGTCAATGCGAGGCCCCAGATCAGGCCCTTGCGATTGTTCTCAAGCAGGGCGTGGTGGGCCCATGTGACCGTCGTGCCAGACAGCAACAGGATCAGTGTGTTGACGAGCGGCAATCCCCACGGATCAAACGTCGCCGTGAAGGTTCCGTTTGCGGTCGGCTTTGGCGGCCAAACGCCTGACGTCTCGGCTGCACGCTGAACCATGCCAACGACAGCATCAGTCGTCTCAGCATTGAGCGGGTAGACCGGGGCTGGAAACAAGGAGGCATCGAAGTAGGCCCAGAACCATGCGACGAAAAACATGATCTCGGACGCGATAAACATGATCATGCCGTAGCGCAGGTGCAGACGGACAACCGGCGTGTGGTCGCCGGAGTGGGCTTCCCTGATGACATCGCGCCACCACAGGAACATGGTCGCCAATACGATGAGTAGGCCGACGAAGAAGACCGACGGTCCCTTCATGCCAAGCAGCCCGGCGCCGTTGCCGAGCGAGCGCATCAGGATGATGGCGCCGACCGCCATAATGAACGCGCCGACCGACCCCAACAACGGCCAAGGACTCGGGTTCAGAATGTGGTAATCGTGATTTTTGCCGTGGCCGTCCGCCATCGAAGTCTCCGTTCCCCGGGGCACGCCATCCGACGCACCGCCACCTCGTCGAGGCTTAGCATCGGGGGATGTTTGTGCAACGCCCCTCTTGGTCGCAGCCGAAAGCCTGGGGATCAGCCGTGCAAACCCACATGTTCTTTATTTGTGCTGCACTATGGTCCGCCTCCGGCGGGCCACCGTATCTTCTCACATGAGGGCAGTTTACGAGCGGCCACCATTGAAAGTTTGCAGCCAGACACCAAATCACATCGCCGCATACACCGCGTGCCCCTGGAGAAACTGTTCATGCAAATGCCGCGGAAATGCCTGACTTCCTGTCTAACTTAGTCGCAATCGTCACGGGCACATACACACAACGACAATAGCCATAAAGCAAACCTGAGCCAACGACGCCTGGACGAGAGAGAGGCAGCCGGCCCGAGCCCCCGAGGGTCTGCTGACATGATCATGGCAGCCATCACGAAGTCTGTGCCTGTTCTTGCCGATGGCTCGAACGGCCTATCCCGGTATCTGGAGCAGATCCGCAAGTTTCCGATGCTCCAGCCGGACGAGGAGTACATGCTTGCCAAGCGTTGGCAGCAGCACGAAGACAAGGACGCGGCTGAGCGGCTTGTGACGTCCCACCTACGGCTCGTGGCGCGCATCGCCATGGGCTACCGCGGCTATGGTTTGCCCATGGGCGAGGTCATCTCGGAAGGCAACGTTGGCCTCATGCAAGCCGTCAAGCGTTTCGAGCCCGACAAGGGCTTCCGCCTCGCAACCTACGCGATGTGGTGGATTCGCGCCTCGATCCAGGAATACATCCTGCGCTCGTGGAGCCTGGTCAAAATGGGCACGACGGCCGCCCAGAAGAAGCTGTTCTTCAACCTGCGCCGCATGAAAGGCCAGATCCAGGCGCTGGAAGAGGGCGACCTCAAGCCCGAGCACGTCAAGCATATCGCAACCAAACTCGGCGTGCCCGAGGAGGATGTCGTCAACATGAACCGCCGCCTGAGCGGTGACTCATCGTTGAACGCACCGTTGCGCGCCGACACCGAAGGCGGCGAGTGGCAGGACTGGCTTGTCGATGACAAGCCCAGTCAGGAAGCCGTGATGGCCGAGAGTGAAGAACTCGGCATGCGTCGCTCGTATCTGAAGTCGGCGCTCGGCACCTTGAACGACCGCGAAAAACGCATCTTCGAGGCCCGCCGCCTTGCGGAGGATCCAGCAACCCTGGAGGATCTTTCGACTGAGTTCGGCGTCAGCCGCGAGCGAATTCGTCAGATTGAGGTGAGGGCGTTCGAGAAGGTGCAGAAAGCCGTGCAGCAAGCCGCTGTTGCCGGCGAGAGCGCGCGCTTGAGTGCGCATTGAGCATCTGGACGAGATGTAAACTGGGCCGCAGCACACGTGCTGCGGCCCTTTTTTGTTGGCCAGATTTGGCGTTGAAGCGCGGCAGTTCGCCCGACGCGACACCAGTCCCCGCATGTAGTAACCATATCTCCGCGCGGGGCTCGTGTGTTGCAGCCGCCACGCTATATCAGCGACGTCGGCTTAACCTTGTCAGCGGGTCCTGTTATGAAGCGTAAACTGATCGTCCCTTCGCTACTTGTTCTTGCGCCACTTGCCTTTGCACTGTCTATCACCTCGGCGGCAGCCCAATCGCGCAGCTGGGTCCCGTGGGGCGAGATCGGTGTCGCGCCAGCGCCTAAGGCCGCACCTGCCGTGCGCGCGGTGGCCACAACCGCGCCAAAGCCCGCTACCCCGGCCCCGCTTTACGGCGGCCAAACGGCCACCCCAGCGTCCGTGAACTTCCCAACTCAGCTCCAGGGCGGTCCACGCCCGAGCATCTCGCCGCAGGCCCCTGGCCAAGTCGCATTCAGCGGCTATGGCGCCGGCTCCATCGTCATCGATACGGCCGGCCGTTCGCTGTACTATGTCACCTCGTCGACGTCGGCCTACAGATACCCCATCTCCGTTGGCCGCGACGGCTTCACCTGGCGCGGCACGCAGAAGGTGACCAACGTCCAATCCTGGCCCGATTGGCGCCCGCCGGCTGAAATGCGGCAGCGCCAGCCTGGCTTGCCCGAGGTGATGAGCGGCGGCGTCAACAATCCGCTTGGGGCTAAGGCTTTGTATCTCGGCTCGACGCTGTATCGCATCCACGGCACCAACGATTCAAAGTCGATCGGCTATGCCGCCTCGTCCGGCTGCTTCCGCATGATGAACGCCCACGTGATGCACCTGGCAACGCTGGCCGGCGTTGGCACGACAGTGCACGTGCTCGACAGTCTGCCACGCAATGTCGCCTCGGGAGCGGGCAAGAAGAGCGGCTAGTGGCTTGGCTAACCTAAAACGACTCGTCGAATAAGAAAAACTGTCATGGCCGGCCCTTCGTGCCCACCACCCATCATGCCGCATAGAAGCTTTTGAATACGTTGAGAAATGGGTGGCCGGGACAAGCCCGGCCATGACCGTTTTGGAGGTAAAGCAGCGGGCAACTCGGTAGATCGATTTAGGAGATTCAGGCCACTAGCCTCTACGGAAGTGCTGCAAGAATGTCACAACCGCGAGAGGTGCTCACTGGCCCTCTCGCGGTTGTTGCTTGAGTCGGATAACACTCATCGAATGATCCGATCCGTCACAACCGCCCTTGCTGTTCTGGCCTCGCTCGCGGCCTATTCCGAGCCGGTTTCGGCGCAGCAGGCGCCGTTTGTGCGTGAGATCAAGGTTGGGGTTGTCAACCACGACATGCCCGGCCTTTGGAGTGGCTTTCAACTTGAGCGCGGCATTGGCCTGAACGGAGAGCTGATCCTCTCCCCGCAAGTTCAGCTGTTCAACGGTTATCTGCGCCCTGCCGTCGGTGGCACCTATGCCTTCTCGACCGACGGCCGCCCCGTGACGTCAAAAGCCTATGCCGACATCCGATGGATGTATGAGGCCGAAAATGGCGTGTTCGTCAGCCTCGGCATCGGTGCCGCCGTACACAACGGCATCATCGGCGGCAATGCCAGCGACGATCTCTCACGCAAGTGGCTCGGCCATCGCGTGTTGTTCCACTTCCCTCTGGAACTCGGCTATCGCTTCGACAAGCACCAGTCGATCTCGGTGTATTTCGATCACATTTCGAACGGCTACACGTCGACCTACAACGAGGGCCTCGACACTCTCGGCATCCGGTACGGCTACAAGTTCTGACGACCACTTCAGCAGACCACCAAATTAGGCTCGCCGCCCGAATACGGGCGCAGCCGATCGCATGATCGGTCCGGCTGATGCAGTTTGAGCTGGGCGCGTTGGCCGGCGCGGCGCCGCCTCTGCCAGAGGTTTGGCCGAGCGGGCTGGAGCGCGAGAGATGTCGCCGCCAGTGGCGCGAGCGGCGACAGCGGCCTTAAGCGCGGCCTCCATACCAGCAGACTGCACGGGCGCATCGGCTTCAGGTTTCCTTGCCGCTTGGGCAACCGGTTCAGACTGCGACGCGGTCTGCGGTCCAAACACTTTGGCCAGCACGCCACCAACGACGATCACGGCGAAAAGCCATTCGACCCAGAACTGTCCGGGCGACGTGAACAGCCCCCGCAGGAGGCCTGGCTCAGGCGGCAACGCTTTCATGCCACTTGCCGCAATGACGTCGGGCAACATGCCATCCGTCCAGTTCATGTAGCGGTTCGACGCGCCGACGTAGCCGATCCATTTGCCGCTGAAGCAGCCTTGATAGAGGTAGCCGAGGTCAATCTGCTGGCCGCTGGGCAGCGTGAATTCACTTGTCCGCGGAAGGTTTGCGACCTTGACGATTTTTTCGGAGGTACACGGGATCGGGACTTTCGCCTGCGCCGACATCGAGCCGAAACACAGAGCGGCCAGCACCACCCAAAAAGCGATCAATCGCTGCGCCATAAGACCCACCAACGCCAAGTGACAGACGCTGAGTTTGGCAGGGCTGACTTAAAAATTTCGCGTCCGTTTCGTTGGCCCGGACTTGAGGATTGTACCAATTCGAAACGAGCTGACGTAGGGCGCGATTCTACCGCTTGGGCTTGGGCTTCGGCCCATGCTCTTTCGCGATATCACCCAGCGCCTCGTGAAAATTGCGACCCAGGTCGTCCCAGAAGTCGTGCACTTCGCGGCGGCCGTTGGCATGTGTGATCGAGACCCCCCACCATTTGCGACGCGTATCACCGTAGTTGATCTCGGCGTCATAGACCTCGTTGGCCGCACCGAGCTCCTCGATGTTCAGCCGGCCCATGGCGGCCAACAGCGAGTAGGAGGAGACGTTGATGTTGCGCTTGGTGGAGGCCAGGTTCACCTGCGCGTTGAGCAATTCCTGCTCAGCGTTGAGCAGCTCCAAAAGTGTACGCTGGCCGACCTTTTCTTCCTCGCGCACCCCAGTGAGAGCTATTTCGAGAGACTTGACCTGGGCGTTGTCGCTCTCTAGTTGTGCAACGGCCGCCTGCAGCTGTGACCACGTCTGGACCACAGAGGCCTGAACGTCGGCGCGGTTCTGCTCGATCTCCACAATGCGGCTGACATGGGTGTGCTTGGCTTGGCGCACCCGGGCGTGGACGTCGCCATTGGTGTAGAGCGGGATCGTTGCGCGGGCGATGATCGACGCCGTGCGCTGTTCGGTGACCAAGGTCGACGTCGTCGACGTGCCCGATGCGCTGACGTTGTAGCGTTGGTTCAGTGACCCATCTAGCTGAATGGTCGGCAGCAGCTCGCCCCAGATGCGATCGACGGTGTGGCGGGCGCCCTGCTCACGATAGAGCGCGCCAATAACGGTCGGGCTTTCGCGCGCCGAGATCGCAATAGCCTCTTCCAGCGCCTTCGGAATGCGGTTGCGTGGCGGTCTTGGCTCCGCGAGGTTGTTGGGCGGGCGGCCGACATGGCGCTCAAATGCGCCGCGGCTGATCTTGAGATTGGCGCGGGCCAGATCGAGCGCGGACACGGCGCCAGCCCGGCGCGCTTCAGCCTGGGCCGCATCCGTGCGTGTCACTTCGCCGACGCGGAATCGTTCCTGCGTCGCGCGCAGATCCCGCGTGAGCACATCGACGTTGTTCTCACGAATTTTGACGATCGCCGCATCGCGCAGCACGTCCATGTAGGCCGTGATGGCATCGAGCAAGACGGCCTGTTCGATCAGCCGCAGGTTCTCGCGGCCGGCCCGCACCGTCGCCTCCGCTTCCTTGAGCTGGTTGGCCGAGCGAAAACCGCGAAACAGCGGCTGCGACGCCGTCATGCCGTAGCCGTAGGGACGTGTCTCGAACTCGGTTTTCAACGGGGTCGTAACGCCCGTGCTGCTGACTGTAGTCTCGCTGCTTGTCTCTTGTCGCTGCACGCCCGCGTCCGCGGACGCATTGATGTTTGGCCGGAAGTTCGAATTGGCGCGCGCCACTTCCTCGTCGGTTGCCCGTAACGCCGCCCGCGCCGCATCAAGCCGGGCATTGTTGCGGTAGGTCGCGGCCAATGCGTCTCGCAGCGTCTCCGCCTGAAGCGGCGCGACAACGCACGATGCGGCCAAGGCGACCGACGAGATCGCCAAGCCGAAGGGCCACGACTGCAGGCGTCGGTACAGTCCGGGCATGGGACCGCGTCACCTTCCGAAGTACGCTCAACGAGTTCTCCGGCCCGCAGCCAATGGGCCACGAACAGGTAACCTGGGCATGCGCGAGTTGCCTCACCGCTGCCGCCTCAAGATTAGAACAGCTTTCAGTTATCCACAGAAGATCCACAGGCGTCGCGGGTGGTTGATTTCCGCCCGCCGTGGCAACATCTCCACAGTGGTAACAGACGCGCCCCCGCCGGAGACGAATGCAATGACCGCCAATCCCCTGCTCGCCCCCTGGACAGCGCCCCACGAGCTGCCGCCGTATGCCCTTGTGAAAACGGAGCAATTTGGGCCGGCCATGGATGCGGGCCTGGCGGAGGCCTGGACGCAGATTGATGCCATCGCATCGTCAACCGCCGCACCGACGTTTGAGAACACGATCGAGGCCATGGAAAAGGGCGGCAAGCTATTCAACCGTGTCGCCATGATGTTCTACGGGCTGACCGGTACCGACACCACGCCCGAGATCCAGGCGCTGGAGCGGGACTTCGCCCCGAAACTGACGGCCCACTACATGCGCATCGCGCAAGACCCGCGCCTGTTCGCCCGCGTCGATGCCCTCGACAAGGCGAAGGCCACGCTCGGCCTCAACGCCGAGCAGCTGCAGGTGCTGGAACGCTCGATGCGGGGCTTTATCCGCGCTGGCGCGCGGCTCGATCCCGCAGGACAGGCCAAGTTGAAGGCCAACGCCGAACGCGCCTCTGTGCTCGGAACGCAGTTCGGGCAGAACGTGTTGAAAGACGAGCAGAGCTGGTCGCTGATGCTCAAGAGCGAAGCGGAGCTTGCCGGGCTCGATCCTGATGTGATCGCGTCGGCAAAGGCGTCGGCCGATGCCAAGGGCGAACCCAAGGGCTGGGCGATCACGCTGTCACGCTCATCGATCGTGCCATTCCTGGAGCAGTCGACCCGCCGTGATCTGCGCGAGATCGCCTACAAGGCCTGGGTCGCGCGTGGGGCCAATGGCGGCGACAGCGACAACAAGAAGATCCTGGCCGAGATGATGGCGCTGCGCGCCGAGCAGGCAGCGCTCCTGGGTCACGCGACCTACGCCGACATGGGCCTCGAATACACCATGGCCAAGACGCCGAAGGCGGTGCTCGGCCTGCTCGACGAGGTCTGGAAGCCGGCCAGTGCGGCCGCCCACGGCGAGCGCGACATGCTGCTCGCGGAAGCGGCGAAAGATGGTCATAAGGGTCCACTCGCGGCCTGGGATTGGCGCCACTACGCCGAGCGCGTGCGCAAGGCGAAGTTCGACCTCGATGAGGGTGAGCTGAAGCCCTACCTGCAATTGGACCGCATGATCGATGCCGCCTTCGACTGCGCCACGCGCCTGTTTGGCCTGTCGTTCAAGGAACTGAAGGGCGTCACGCTCAACAACCCGGAAACACGCGCCTGGGAGGTGTTCCGCAAGGACGGTTCGCTCGTCGGCCTATTCACAGGCGACTATTTCCTGCGGCCGTCGAAGCGTTCTGGCGCCTGGATGTCGGCGTTGCGGGGCCAGCATAAACTCGGCACCATCGGCGACGGCAAAGTGCTGCCGATCATCACCAACACCTGCAACTTCGCCAAACCTGCGCCGGGCAAGCCAGCGCTGATCAGTCTCGACGATGCGCGCACGCTGTTCCATGAGTTCGGCCATGCGCTGCACGGCCTGCTCTCGGATGTGACCTACCCATCGATCGCGGGCACGAGCGTTGCGCGCGACTTTGTCGAACTGCCCTCGCAGCTGTACGAGCACTGGCTGACCACGCCGCATGTGCTGGAAAAATTCGCCACGCATGTCGAGACGGGCAAGCCGATGCCCGACGATCTCGTTCGCCGCATGAATGCTGCGCGCAACTTCAACATGGGCTTCTCAACGGTTGAGTTCCTGGCGTCAGCCTACATCGACATGGACCTACACACGCGTGGCACCAACGCGGCGAAAGACATCGACATCGACACCGCCGAGCGCGCCTGCCTCGATCGCATTGGCATGCCCGCTGAGATCGGCATGCGCCACCGCCCCACGCACTTCCAGCACATCATGGGCGGGTATGCGGCCGGCTACTACAGCTATCTGTGGTCGGAAGTGCTCGATGCCGATGCTTTCCGCGCCTTTGAGGAAACCGGCAACGTGTTTGATCCCGGCGTCGCCAAACGCCTGCACGATCACGTCTACTCAGCCGGTGGTCGGCAGGAGCCCGATGCCGCCTACATCGCCTTCCGTGGCAAGCTGCCGGATACGACTGCGTTGCTCGCGAAGCGAGGCTTTCCGCCGAAGGCGGCTTAACTTCGATCAGGCCCGGCGCGGACGAACGCGTCGGGCCTGAGCGAAGCTGGCCTGAGCGAAGCGACGCCGTTACCCCCGCGTCACGTACCCCAACACCTGATCTTGCTCCCGCGCCTGCATGCTTCGCTCGTCGGCCGGGCCGAGCCCGCCGCCACCGGACGTGACGAGCCTGATAACATCGCCCTTCAGGAGGCGCATGTTGGCGACTTTGGAATGGAGCGCCTGCTCGCGGCCGTCTCGGACGAACGTGAGCGATCCCGCCGCGCCGGCGCCGCCCCCTTGCAGCCCGTAGGGCGTGAAGCGGAAGCGGTCCATCTGCGCCGTGAAAACAGCGGTTTCAGCGTCGATCCGCCAGGACCGCGTGAGGCCGAGCCCACCGCGATTGCGCCCGGCGCCGCCTGACCCAGGCGCGAGGCCGTAGCCCATGAACGTCACGGGCACGTCGGATTCAATCATCTCAATCGGGATCGCCGCGTTGTTGTGCATGCCGAACGAATGCGCGTTGGCGCCGTCGCCATTGGGATGCGCACCGCAGCCGCCGACTTCGATCTCGACCAGCACCTTACGCGTCGCATCCGCCGCAAGTGTCTGGAACGAACACACGTAACTCACGGCATAGTAGGCCGCCGGCATACGCTCGGGGATCGCCTTCGACAGCGCGCCGAACAGCACGTTCAAGAGCACATGACAGGGCGCGATGCGATGGGCGACGGGTGCGGGATGGCGTGCCGAAATGATCAGCCCTTCCGGCGCGATGATTTCAATAGGGCGATAACACCCGGCATTGGGCACGATCGAACGATCAGCAGCGGCGACAACGGCGAAGTACACCGCAGACGAGGATGAACCGAGCGTCGCGTTGATCGGACCGCGCACCTCCGGCGCCGAGCCAGAGAGATCGACACTCATGCGATCGCCAGAGATTGTGATCTGGGCATGGATGCGCACGGGCGTGTCGGTCTCGATACCGTCATCATCGAGGAAATCCTCGAAGTCGTAGACGCCATCGGGCATGCGGCGGATGCAGTCGCGCATGGC
>JANMGQ010000243.1:0-31635 GCA_031374735.1 Hyphomicrobiaceae bacterium
CAACCTCGTCGAGCGGTTCTTTTGCCAGATCAAACAATACCGAGCCATCGCAACGCGTTATGACAAACTCGCGAACACGTTTCTTGCAGCGGTCGCGCTGGTGTGCATGTTGATGTGGCTCAACTGACGACAGGCCCTAGTGGTCTGGCACTGACATTAGATTCCCATAATTCGTCATGCCGGCGAAGGCCGGCATGACGGGTATCTTTTGTTAGTGTCGGAACACTAGGTCTTCAGCGGGCCGTCACTTAGCGGCCCTGACTGAGGGCGCAGCATTCGGCAGCCAACCGCTCTTTCAGGACGGTGAGATGAGGCGGGATTTGCCGCCCTTCGGTCTGCAGCGACGACAAGCGCTGCGAGAGCACGGCATAAGCCGCACGAGGGCCGTCTTGATCAGCAATTTCAATGATCCGTCCCGCCAACTGCGGATCGACCGTCTGTGCATTGATAGGAGATGCTTGACCCATGGGTGTATCCTCCGAAGTAGGCATTTTTATTGGGTTTTGTTGGTGTGTTTAACGATCGCGCGCAACGGACATGCGACATCGAACGCGTACGTCATACGACCAGGATTGCCACCGCCCCACACGTGGCACGGATCGGATGTTGGGTGGCATTCACCGCCCCGATGTCGCGAACATGGGACGCAATTGGCGCCATTTCAAATCACGAAAATCGATCACCCTGAAACACATGTGATGCCGTCGGCTGCCTGAAATCGGCACAGACTTTTACGTGTTCTTTACGTGCGCACGTCAAGACTGCGGGACCAGACGTGTTGCCAGTTAGAGGACGTTCCGTGCGCACCTTAAAAGCCACCTTGATCGCCAGCACCTCGCTGACGGCTCTGCTGCTGGCCGGTTGCGCCACGACCAGCGAAACCCACGATCACGCGCCGCCGTCGGCAAGGTACCAAGATCCGCGCCGCGTGCCCAAGGCATCCGCTCAAGCCGTCGCGCCACAAAAACGCGTCATGCGCGCGGTGTCGAAATCGGTGGGGCGCCCGATCCCCGCTGTTGCCAAAGTCAGCACGGTTTCAGAACCACCAAGCGTGCGCATCGCCGACCCCGTGAGCAAGCCGACCATCAAAGCCGAACCTGTGCCAGCGCCTGCCGCGCCGGTCGAACCAAAGCCGCCATTCAAGGCCGCTGAAGTCAGCCCGAACGTGGTCGTGCCGATGCCGGCCAAACCGGCCTCCGTCGAACAGCCAGCGATTGCAATGAAGCCCGTGAGCCCAAATCCTCTGCCTCCGAAGGCTGAGACGCCAGCGGCTACGCCGCTTACCAAGCCTGCCGCCGAACGGCCTAAGGTCGCAGCAGGACCTGTGCAATCAACTGCTGCGCCGGTCGCACTGGCAAAGCCCGAAGCAGCGGCCCTGCCGCAAGCGCAGCCGGCTCTCCCGACGACTGTCGCGGTCAAGACGCCTGATGTGAAAACGCCGGAATCCCGGGTTTCCGAGGTGGTAAAGGTCCCCGAACCACCCAAGGCGCCGGACATTGCGACGTCACCTGAAGTCAAACCGGCAGATGCCCGCCCGTTGACCCAGGCCCGGCAGGCTGCGCCGCAGGCATCCGCGCTGCCACAGGCGTCTGCTGCGCCACTGCCGCAGGCGGCTGCCGCTCCAGTAGTGCAAGCGCCGGTGGCGCCGCAAGTTTCGGCGACCGCGCCCCCCGCCGGTCCGGTCCGCCAAGCCGCGATCGAGACCGCGCCAGCCCAGGCTATGCCCCAGGCCGTCCCGACGACGCCGCAGCAGCGCATGACCGATGGTGTTGCGCGCGCCGCCGACTACATGAGTGCCGGGCGGATCGCGAACGCACGCTCGCTGCTCGAAGATCAAGCCAAATCGGGCGATCCTGCTGTTCTCAAGGCCCTCGGTGAAACCTACGACCCCATGCACCTGCGCGACTCGTATCCAAAGCTCGCACGCACTGGTGATCCGGCGAAAGCCATGGCCGCTTATGAGAAGGCCAAAGCCGCGGGCGCCAAAGACCTGGACGCACGCATCGACGTGCTGCGCGCAATGATCACGGCGAAACAGTAACCGGCCGTCACTCCACTTGCGCCTTGGCCGCTTCGACGACCTTGGCGGCGGTGATGCCGAAGTGCTCGTACAGCTTGCCGGCAGGCGCCGATGCGCCGAACCCGGTCAAGCCGATGAACGGCTCGCTCGGCAGCAGATAGCGGTCCCAGCCCTGGCGGATGGCGGCTTCTATACCGACGCGCGGCGCATCACCAATGACGCTGTCGCGATAGCGGGCGTCCTGGTTTTCGAACAGCTCGAAGCAAGGCATCGACACGACGGCCGCTGCGATGTCGTCCTTGGCGAGCATTGTGCGCGCGGCCATGGCGATCTCGACTTCCGAGCCGGTGGCGAACAGCGTGACATCGCGCTTTTTCTTCGGCTTGCCATTGGCGCCGAGGCCCTCGGCCAGCACGTAGGCGCCGCGCGCGGACTTATTCTCGGGCGTCGCGTCCGTGCGCAACGTTGGCAGCCCCTGACGCGACAGCGAAAGGATCGACGGCGTCACAGCGTTGAGCAGTGCCAACTCCCAGCACTCGGCCACTTCAATGGCGTCGGCCGGGCGGAACACGTTCAGATTGGGGATAGCGCGCAGCGCCGCCAGATGCTCAACGGGCTGGTGCGTGGGGCCATCTTCGCCCAGGCCGATGCTGTCGTGCGTCATGATGTAGATGACGCGCTGCTGCATCAATGCCGAGAGGCGGATCGCAGGACGGCAATAGTCGGTGAAGACGAGGAATGTCGCGCCGGCCGGTACGCAACCACCGTGCAGCGCCATACCGTTCATGGCCGCCGCCATGCCGTGCTCGCGCACGCCGTAGTGAATGTAGTTGGCGGTAAAGTCCTTCGGTGTGACCGGCTTGTAATGAGGCGTTTTGGTGCCGTTGGAGCCAGTCAGATCAGCCGAGCCGAGGATCAGCGACGGGCAGACGGGCAACAGGCCCTCGAGCACCTTGGCGGACGATTCACGCGTCGCGAGCTTTGGCTTTTCGGTGCCGAACTTGACCTTCAGATCGAGCACGGCGCGCTTGATGCTGTTCGCCATAGCCGGCGTTATGGGATCAGCCAGCAGCGACTTGTCGAGGCTGGCGGTACGCTTTTCCCAGGCGGCGCGTGCAGCCTGTCCGCGTTTGCCCGCGGCGCGCCAGCTCGACTGGATGTCGCTCGGGATTTCAAATGGCGCCGAGGTCCAGCCGATCTTCTCGCGCGCGCCGCGTATCTCATCGGCACCCAGCGGCGAGCCATGTGCCGAGGCCTTGCCAGCCTTGGTCGGCGCGCCGTAGCCGATGGTGGTCTTGCAAGCGATCAGGACGGGTTTGGTCGCGGTCTGCGCGGCGGCGAGCGCCCCGCGGATGGCTACAAAATCGTGCCCGTCGATACGCGAGACCTGCCAGCCGCAGGCTTCGAAACGCTTCAGCTGATCATCCGAGACGGCCATGCTGGTGGAGCCGTCGATGGAGATGTCGTTGTCGTCGAACAGCACGACCAGCTTTGACAAACCGAGGTGGCCGGCCATCGAGATGGCCTCGTGGCTGATGCCTTCCATCAGGCAGCCATCGCCCGCAATCACGTAGGTCTTGTGATCAACGGCGTCCTGACCGTGACGTGCGGCCAGCATTTTTTCGGCCAGCGCCATACCGACGGCATTGGCGAGGCCTTGTCCGAGCGGGCCCGTGGTCGTCTCGATGCCCGGTGCGTGGCCGAATTCGGGGTGGCCCGCCGTCTTGGCGCCGAATTGGCGGAAATTGCGGATCTCATCCATGCTCATGCCGGGATAGCCCGCAAGATGCAGCAGCGCATACAGCAACATCGAGCCATGGCCGGCCGAGAGCACAAACCGGTCGCGGTCGGGCCATTGCGGCTCGCTGGCGTCATATTTCAGCACTTCGGCGAACAGTACGGTCGCGACATCGGCCATACCCATGGGCATACCGGGATGGCCAGATTTGGCCTTCTCAACGGCATCCATGGCGAGCGCGCGGATGGCGTTGGCCATCGGGCGGAGATCAGCAACAGCGGTCATAGAGCGGCATCCTCGGGCAACACTCGAATTGCCTTAGACGCGGGCCAGCGGCGCGTCCACCGGATGCGGCGATGTGGGTGGGGATCAGTGTGCGATCATCTGGGGCGACGGGTGAAGTTCACCTGATGGCCCACCAGCCGTGGTCTCTGGAGGCAGCGCCGTGGTCTCGGCCCTGGTACAAGACGGCAATGCCGATTGATTCGCACATCACAGCCTTCTTGGACATGCTCGCCTCCGAACGCGGCGCGAGCGTGAATACCATCGATGCCTATCGGCGCGATCTCACAGATCTCTCAGCGTTTCTCGACCGCCAGAAGCTGGCGCTTGAGGACGTCGAGACCGTGCATCTTTCGGCCTATATGCAGCGGCTTTCCGACAGTGGCCTTGCGCCGGCTTCGCGCGCACGCAAGCTGTCGGCCATTCGCCAGCTTTACAAATTTCTCGCCGCCGATGATCTCATTGAGGATGATCCGGCTGCGCGGCTCGCCGGCCCTAAGACGCAACGCGCGCTGCCCATGACGCTCTCGATCGCCGAAGTTGATCGGCTGATCTCGGTAGCCGAACAGGCGATCCAAGGCACGTTCGGCCGCGAGCGTCTGCGGGCTGTGCGTCTGCATGCGCTGATCGAGGTGCTTTACGCCACGGGCCTTCGCGCCACCGAAGTGGTGACACTGCCGCGATCTGTGTTGTCGGGCGACGGGCGCATCCTGACGGTGAAAGGCAAGGGCGGGCGAGAGCGCATGGTGCCGCTGAACACCGCGGCGCGGGCCGCTTTGGACCGCCTGCTGGAACTCGCCGACACAGGCGGGGATGGATTGTCGTCCCAGATTGGCACGCGCTGGCTGTTTCCCTCACGCAGCGCCGAAGGCCATCTCACGCGGCAGGGCCTCGGCCAGGAGCTGAAGGGTTTGGCCGAACGGGCGGGTATCGACCCGGAACGCGTCAGCCCGCACGTGCTGCGTCATGCCTTTGCCAGCCACCTGCTCGACCGTGGCGCAGACCTCAGATCAATCCAGCAGATGCTGGGCCATGCCAGCATCTCGACGACTGAGATCTACACCCACGTGCTCGAAGAACGCCTGAAGGCACTCGTGTTCGAGAAGCATCCGCTGGCGAGGCCGTAGATCGACCTTACCGCCGCGGTTGGCCAGCGGCATCACGGGCGTCGCGTGGCGCGGTGATGGCGCCGCTCTCTTCGAGCAGTTGGCGCAATTCGCGCACTTCCGAGCGGACAGTGTGGTACTCGAGGGCATCCGGGCCACCGAACCATGACAGCATCAGCAAGGCTGCCGCTGTAGGGGCCGCCAGCAGTGAGACTTGCGAGGCCACCCGCAGAAAACCTGTCCACAAAATCGCGAGCAGGAAGCCAAAGCCCGCGATGGACCAGCCAGCCAGGACAGCGCCTGGAACATTGCTATAGCCACGCGCCAGCGCGAACAGACAGCCACCGAGGAACGCCAGCAGGCCAATCAGAATCGGCAGAGCCGGCCGGTTGCGGTGCCAGGTTCCCATGGGCCAATCGTAGCGCACGGCGAACCAGCGGTACGTCATGAGGCTCAAGCCGAGGCCAATGGCGGCAACGGCGAGGAAGAAGGGCAGGTCGGTGTAGATCATGTCAGGCACCTGTATGTCTGGGCGGCGCATCTGGCCCATCCTAGTCGGCATTCTCCTAGCACGAAATGGGCCATCGGTTCGATACCGCGGCTTGGCAACCTTAATGTGGCGGCGGCTGGCGGTTGGTAAATGCCCGTTGCCCCCTCAGGCCGCACTCTCCGTCACATGACGCCTGATCACGGACAGCACCTCATGACCCGGTACCGGACGGCTGAACAAATAGCCCTGCAGTTGCACACATCCGGCTGCACGCGCGCGATCGAGATGTTCGCCTGTCTCGATACCTTCAGCAACAGTAATCATGTCGAGGCTGCGGGCAAGCGACGTAACGGCCTCGACGATGGCGAGAGATGCGCGATCGGCGATGCCGACGATGAACATGCGATCGATTTTCAGTTTGTCGAAGGGAAAGCGAAGCAGATAGCTGAGCGAGGCATAGCCCGTGCCAAAATCGTCAAGCGAGATGCGCACCCCGAGAGATCTCAGTTTCAGTAACTGTTCGCGCGCGCCGGGCTGGTCGCCCAGTTGCAGTGTTTCTGTCACCTCGAGTTCGAGGCGCTTTGCCGACAGACCGGTTTCGGCAAGAACGACGGCGACGGTTTCGACGAGTCCACCCGCGTGAACTTGCCCGGCTGAGAGATTGACGGACACACTGATATGCGCAGGCCAGGTCGCGGCATCGCGGCAGGCCTGCTGCAGCGCCCATGTCCCGATCTGGATGATCAGGCCGCTTTGCTCGGCAAACGGAATGAATGACATGGGAGGAACCATGCCGCGGGTGGGATGGCGCCATCGCAGCAGGGCCTCGAAAGCCACGACAGCGGCACTCGAGGCGTCGACAATGGGCTGATAGTGCAGCTCGAATTGTTTGCCATCGATGGCAGCCCGCAAGTCGACTTCCAGCGCGCGCCGCACGTCGGCCTCGGTTTCAAGTGATGCTTCAAAAACGCTATAGCGACCACGGCCTGTCTGCTTGGAGTGATAGAGCGCCAAATCCGCATGTGACAGCAGTTCGCGTGCGTTTTTACCGTGCTCAGGAGCTAAGGCGACGCCGACGCTCGCCCCGATCTCCACCGTGTGATCGTCGATCTCGAATGGCTCCCCAAGCGCCGTCACGATGCGTTCAGCGAGCGCAGTTGCCATCGATGTACACGTCGCGCCCACTTCGATAATGGCGAACTCATCCCCCCCGACGCGCGACACCATATCGCCGTCACGCGTGAGCTGCTTCAAGCGGTGCGCGACCTGCACCAGCAGCGCATCGCCAGCGAGATGACCATAGGTGTCGTTGACCGGCTTGAACTCGTCGAGATCGACAAGCAGGACGGCGAAATCCTTGGGGCCAGCAGAGACAGCACATCGCGCGTCGAGATCTTCACGAAAGGCACGCCGATTGGCGAGGCCGGTGAGAGCGTCGGTTCTGGCCAAGGCTGCGATGCGCGCCTCGGCCTGTCGAACATGCGTCACATCTTCGTGGACGGCGACCCAGCTGCCGTCGGCCAAACGCTTGTTTGCAAGCGCGATGATGCGGCCGTCATCAGTATGTTGGTAGATCGAGAACATTTCACCGCCCGATATGAACCGGTCGAGCGGCGCACGCGTGTCTTCGCCGTCTTGCGGCAGGACGAGCTGCGGCGACTGACGATCGGCGCCCGTGGTCACGGTCGCGCCAGGCGTCGTGTCGGGCTCGTCATATTCGACGCTTATGATGCGGCTCTTGCGATGCGCGAGGATGTCGACGGCCGGCGTACCGCGTCGGGCCAGTTCCGCCGGCAGTTCGTACATTGTGCGATACATGTCATTGCACAGAACGAGCTTCTGTTCGGCATCGAACATAGAGATGCCGCGCGCCATATTGTTCAGCGCGATATCGAGCCAGCGGTTCACCTGCTCGATCTCGCCCCGGTGACGGGCAAGCGCGAGGGCGTTGTCTTTAAACACCTGGAGCGCGCGCGCCATTTCGCCGACTTCGTCAGGATCCAATAGCGATGGAATAGACACAGACGGGTCGCCCGACGTCATGCGCCGCATCGAGCGCCAGACGTCCCGAAGTCGGCGCGAGGCGTCGCCAAGCAAGAGAAGGCCGAGCGGCCCGATGATCACCAAGCCGATCACCAGGGCCGTAGACGCCCAGTATGCGAGCTTACCGGCCAGCGCGGTCACGTCATCGACAAGCACGATGGCGCCGCTTGCCCTTACGTCGCGTTCCGCCCGCACGCTGTCACACACCTCATGTGCCAATCGCCGATACGTGTTGGCGGCAAGCTTGGCTTCCAGCACACGTCCCTGTTCGCTGAGTTTCACGACCGATGCAGCTACGGTAAACAGCTCGGGCAGCCGCCGCTCGACGTTCGCGAAGGCGGCGTCCTGGACGATGAGAGAGAACATCGCCACCTCAAGCTCAGACAAACCCTCGCGTAGAGTTCGAAGTCGCGCGCGCTGCGGTTCGGCTGCGGCAGACAGAACCAGTCCTTCGTGGCGCTCGAGCAAGACCAGCATGTCGCTTGACATGGCCAAGCCGCGCAGGCCCTCGTTTGACAGGCTCTCTGTCGCTGTCAGGGTGTGACGCGCGACGCGAGAACCGGTCAGCGCCAAGGCCGCCAGCAAAACCACCGCTGCTCCCAGCAGCGCGTAAAGGCGGAACGCGAGGCGCCGCGTGTCAAACCATGCCGGGTGCTTGCGCATGCCGGGCTCCTATGTATTTTCTACCTTGGAGTGCAAACAAGTATATGGATGCGGTAAAGATTGTAGAAATGGTCTTCCACAGGGCCGTTGCTGTGTCGTCTATTTGTGGTGGCTGATCGCCACTGGCGCAGGCCCAAGAGCCGGCAAAATGGGCCCGTCAGCGACGTCGCTCAGCTAATTAAGTGTTTTCCAGAACCTGTCTGCACGCCGGAAGTCTGCCCTTAGCCGCAGGTGCCAATCCGGCAGGACGCACGGGCCGGACACTCGGGCCGGACACACGGGCCGGACACACGGGCCGTTGACATCGAACTGCCGTAAAGGTCAACTTCGACATAGCATTCGCCGAGGAGATCGATCATGGCCGCAAGTGCTCAAGCGCTCCGTCCCCAAGCCGCGCCCGATGATCCGCCACTGGCGACGCTTGATATGAGCGAGCCGCACTGGTTCCAGGAGGGGAAGCACTGGGAGCTGTTCCGTCGCCTGCGTCGTGAAGCGCCGGTCCACCATTGCCCCGAGAGCATGTTTGGTCCGTTCTGGTCGCTGTCGCGCTATGACGACATCATGGCCGTCGATACGGACCACAAGCGCTTCTCGTCCGAGCCGACCATCACACTGGTCAATGCACATCCAGACCCGGCGCGGCGCAACACCATGTTCATCGCCATGGACCAGCCGAAGCACACCGTGCAGCGCAAGGCCGTCAACAACACCATGGCGCCGGCGAACCTCGCGGACATGGAGAAGCTGATCCGCACACGCGTCATCAAGATTATAGAGGACCTGCCGGTCGGCGAAACGTTCAACTGGGTCGACCGTGTGTCGGTTGAGTTGACCACGCAGATGCTGGCGACGTTGTTTAACTTCCCATTCGAAGACCGCCACCTGCTGACCTATTGGTCAGATGTCACAACAACCATACCCGCAGCCCGCCATGACGACGACGCCTGGGCCAAGCGCGACGCGATCCTGCTCGAATGCCTCGCCTACTTCAAACGGCTCTGGGCCGAGCGCGAGAACGGCCCGCCGGCCTTCGACTTCGTCACGATGCTGGCGCAGAACCCGGCCACCAAGAGCATGCCGCCGCGCGAGATGCTCGGCAACATCATGCTGCTGATCGTCGGTGGCAATGACACTACGCGCAACTCCATCTCAGGCGGACTGCACTTCCTCAGCCAGAACCCCGGCGAATACGAAAAGGTGCGCAAGAACCGCGCGTTGATTCCCAACATGGTGGCCGAGATCATTCGCTATCAGACGCCGCTGTCTTACATGGCGCGTCGCGCCTTGGCTGATGTCGAGATCCGAGGCAAGACCATCAGGACCGGCGATAAAGTCGCCATGTGGTACATCTCGGCCAACCGCGATGAGGCCAAGTTCGAGGATCCCGACCGCTTCTGGATCGAGCGGCCCAACGCGCGCCAGCACATTTCATTCGGCTTCGGCATTCACCGCTGCATGGGCAATCGCCTGGCGGAAATGCAGTTGCGCATCCTTTGGGAAGAGCTGCTGCAGCGCTATCCAAAGATTGAGGTCGTTGGCCCGCCCGTGCGCGTGGCCTCGAGCTTCGTACACGGCATTTCTGAGCTGCATGTGCGTCTGCCGGGCTGAACCTCATGACCTCACCGCTGGTCCTCGCAACGCTCGCGCTGACGATCGTTGCAACGTCGTTCATGTCGGGCGTGTTCGGCATGGCCGGCGGCATGGTGTTGCTCGGCGTTCTCCTGCTGTTGCTCGATGTGGCGCCGGCGATGATCCTGTTTGGCGCGACGCAGGCCGCGTCCAACGGCTGGCGCGCAGTCCTGTGGATCAAGCATGTGCAGTGGGGGATTGTCTGGCGTTTTCTGGTGGGCGCGGCGGTGGCATTCCTGGTGCTGCGCTGGGTTGCCCTGTTTCCCAACAAGGCTGTCGTCTACATTGGTCTGGGGCTGTCGCCGTTTCTGGCTGAGTTTCTGCCAAAGCAGCTGACGCCGGACATCACGCGGCCGGGCGCGCCGTACATCTGCGGCGTGGTGATCATGGTCACCACACTGCTCGCGGGCGTGGCTGGCCCGATGCTCGACGTGTTTTATCAGAAAAGCGGTCTCGATCGCCGCGCGGTGGTTGCCACCAAGGCTGTAACCCAGACCACAGGCCATCTCGCACGCATCGTCTATTTCGGCTCGTTCATGGCGACGCTCGACGGCGGTATTCCGGCGTGGGTATTTGTCGGTGCGATTGTCCTTGCCATCATTGGCACCACGCTTGCGGCGCGCGTGCTCGAAGGCTTGAGCAATGAGCAATTCCGCGATTGGAGCAAGCGCGTCATCTACACGATGAGCGCCGCCTACGGACTGCGTGGCCTCTGGCTGCTGATTGCGGGTTGACGCGTTTTCGGGTTGACGGTCACGCCGCAACGCAAAGAGGGCGAACCATTGACTGGTCCGCCCCTTCGAAACACAGCGCATAAAGCATGCGCTCAGCTGTCGCCACCGAGATTGAGATCGCGACGGGCGGCGCGCATGCCGATGGAGAAGCCGGCGACCACATCGATCAAAGCTGCCATCATGATGAAGAAGAACACCGACGTGCCAGCTTGTCTCGCGACGATGAACTCGATCAGGCAGGCGATGAACACCAGCATCGACAAGCCATGATCGATCATGGCGCTGCTCGACGTGAAGGTCGCCTTGATCAGCTCGATGAAGAGCAAGAACATCGTCATAAGGATGATCAGGTCACCCGAGGTGAACCTCCAATCCGCGCCACTTGGCAGGCGGAGGGCGAACATTTCCTTAGCGAAGTCGACGCCAAGGAACGCCATCACGTTGTAGATGACGAAAGGGATGAAGATCAGCGGCAAGATGCGAAGTGACATTAGGTTCCTCCCAGAGCCCGGTTTCCAGATGATGATAGCGGGCGATTGTGACGGGACTCAAGCAGGCGTGCGACGAGTTTGCGATGGTCAGGCACCGATGCCAACGGTGCGGCCAGCGACACGCATACTGATAGTGAAACCGGCGACCACATCGATCAACGCGGCGATCATGATGGCGAAAAAGGTGGAATTGCCGAAGCGATATGACACCAGAAACAGCACCAGGCAGACGATGAAAATCAGCGTGGCCAGCATATGATCCAGCATCACCACCGTCGCGGTCGACGTCGACTTCAGCAGTTCGACGAACAAGACCCCAAGTGTCAGGAACAGCAGTACATCGCCAACAGAGATCTGCCAGACGCCACCCAAGGGCAAAGGCACGGAAAAGCGCGGCGCACTGAACCAGGCACCGGCTTCCATGCCCCCGACGGTGAACGCGAGGACTGAGTAGGCCAGCAGGGGAATGAGCGTGAGGGGCAGAAGTCGTAGACTGCGAAACATGTGATCTCCGAAGTCTAGATCTCCGCCGCGTCGCGATCCTCAGACGTCAAACTTCGCTCTTCGCCGGCAGGATCTGACGGCCACGATATTTGCCAGACTTGAGGTCGATGTGGTGCGGACGGCGGAGTTCGCCTGAGTCTGCATCCTCGATATAGGTCGGTGTCTTCAGGGCGTCAGCCGAACGGCGGAAACCGCGCTTCATGCGCGAGACTTTTTTCTTGGGAACTGCCACGGCCGAGTCTCCGACTAGATTCGTCCGGCCCTCATCGGCCGGCTATCGCTGCATCGCACAAGTGACAGAGCCCGCACCTCTCGGCGCGGGCCTGCCCATATCTGCGCGGTCTATAGCGAGGATTTGGCCCAGTGACCAGTGGAGATGTGAGGCGAACCGCCGCAGCATCCCGCGGAGCGGGTCACGGTTGGCCCCTCAGCACCGCGTCCATCATGGCCTTGGTCTTGGGGCACTTGTCTGGCAGCGGATACTTCGACTGCAAGGCTTCGCGCTGGATCTCCAGGGATTTCATAAGGATACGTGCCTCCATGTCAGCACTCAAGCGCGCCTCCACACTCGGCACGGCCGCCGGCGCCAGCTCGCCGTCGAGATAAGCGTGCAGGTCCGCGTCCTTGATGAACGGGGCATCGGTTGCCGTAAGTGTCATGGCGTCCTCCGCACAGCGATCACAGAGCCAACAGCAACATCGTCTGCCCCCACATCACACATCATTTCCCGCCGCAGCTTTTCGCGGCCACGCGCCAATCGCGACATTACCGTACCTATTGGAATATCTAGGATATCTGCCGTCTCTGCATAACTAAGACCCTCTAAGCCGACCAGCAACAGAACTTGGCGCTGGTCCTCAGGTAATGCCTGTAAGCCCTTGTCGAGATCGCGCCGGATGCCTGCGTCTGCGCCAGGCGACGTCGGTGTGAAATCCCCGGCGTCGATACTAACATGGACAGGACGACGATTGTCGCGACGCAGGCCATCCACGTAATGGTTGTGCAGAATGGAAAACAACCACTTCCTGGGGCTGTCGCCCATCGTCCACTGGCCGAGGTGCGTTAAGGCGCGGGCCAACGTCTCTTGCACGAGGTCGTCGGCGTCGGTGTCGGATCCGCTGAGCGCCCGGGCATAGCGCCTTAGTCGCGGGATCTCGCCGGCGATCGCCTGTTTCTGCACGTCCATACGGCAAGCCTCGCACCCTGCGATGCCAACGAAACGACTATCCTGCCGTTTTATTCCACAACTGTCGCCGTCATGAATCAAAATAAAGTGCGGCCGAAATGCCCAGATGGAGATTTACTTGGGCGCCTGGGTCGATATTTTGGGTCCAGCCGTGCGGCCTTTCGCACGCACGCTCGGGATGGGGCGTCACGGTCTTTGCACTGCCTGGGGCGGAAGCTCCCGTGAGCCTACAACGACCTCGCTAAGGAGAACCGACTATGATTCGCATCATCGCCGCAGCCGTCACAATCGCGCTCGGCGCCACGGCCGTCTATGCCCAGAATGCCGCCGGCATCACCGCCCGCAAAGATGCTTTGAAAGCGCTCGGCGGCGCGACGGGCACCATGTCTAAGATGGCCAAAGGTGAGGCCCCATTCGACAACGCCGTGGCCCAGGGTGCTCTGAAAACGATCGAAACCAAGTCGATCGAACTCAAGGCCTTGTTCGGCGACGACACGAAGACCGGTGAAACCAAAGTGCTGCCGGTCGCGTTCGAAAAGAAGGCAGACGTCATGGCACGCTTTGACAAGTTGTCGGCCGACGCTAAGGCGGCCCAGGCCTCTGTCAAGGATCTCGACAGTTTGAAGGGCGAACTCGGCAAGATCGGCGCCAACTGTGGCGGTTGCCACAAGGAGTATCGCGCGCCGCAATAATGGCTGCGCTGGCACACTGAAGCGCTGTCTGCACACGGTGCGGACAGCGCTTCTTTTTTGCGTCATTTCCTTGGCGCGCGGTTCGAGTCATTGTGGGCGCGGAACGTGAGCGTGTGACAACCGAATACGGAATCGGCCAATGCCAACATCTACAGTGCGCGCCTGGGATTGGCCGACGCGGGCCTTTCACTGGTCGCTCGTCCTGGCGATCATCAGCGCCTGGGTGAGCTCTGAATTTGCCGAAAAGCTCGGCGATTCCACACTGAAGTGGCACCGCTACAATGGCTATTTCATTCTGACGTTGGTCGTCTTCCGACTGATCTGGGGCGTCGTTGGATCTTCGACGTCGCGCTGGTCGGCGTTCGTCACATGGCCCTGGCGGGCGGCCGCTTATGGCCTCGATCTATTGCGCGGTCGCGATCGACATTTCCTCGGGCATAACCCGCTTGGGACGTATATGATCCTTGGGCTGCTGTTTCTTGTCACCGTGCAAGGCCTGCTTGGGTTGATCACGGTCGAGCACAACGACATCACGTGGGGCCCGCTCTACAAGTTGATATCGGAGGACAACCAGAAGCGCGTTCTCTACTGGCACACGCGCATCTTCAACTGGTTCATCCTGCCGCTGATCGGCGTGCACATCGTCGCCAACAGTCTGTACGGGCTGATTAAGAAAGACCCCCTCATTCGCGCCATGATCACCGGCACGAAACCAGCCGCCGCCTATGAAGATCAGCGTGAAGCGGAACTCGCGTCGTCCGTTGGTCCGCGCGCAGCGCTGGTGTTCGCGACGTCGATAGCGATCGTGTTCGGTGGCATCGTGGCACTCGGCGGGAAACTGTTTTACTGAGCCGGGATGCGCGTCGACCAATTCAATTTTGAACTGCCGGAGGACCGCATTGCGTTGCGGCCGGCGCAGCCGCGTGATTCAGCGCGTATGCTGATTGTTCGCCCATCAGCACCATTTGCGGACCTGACTGTCAGGGATCTCCCCGGTTTGCTGCGACCCGGCGATGCGCTGGTGCTCAACGACACGCGCGTCATTCCGGCGGCGCTGGAAGGCATTCGCGATCGCGATAGCGTGACGGCGCGCGTGGCATTCAACCTGACCAAGCGCGTGGACGGGCAGACGTGGCGCGCGTTCGCGCGGCCGGGCAAGCGCCTCGCGGTTGGTGATACGGTGCGCTTTGGGGCCGCGGGCGCGTTGACGTCGCGTGTCACGGCGAAGCTCGATGGCGGCGAAGTTGAACTCGCGTTCGATATCTCTGCCGCCGATCTCGATGCGGCGCTGGCGGCCGTCGGCACCACGCCGCTGCCACCCTACATCGCCCTGAAGCGCAAGACCGACGCGTCAGATGTCGCAACCTATCAGACAGTTTACGCGCGTGTGCCTGGTGCCGTCGCAGCACCGACGGCCGGGCTGCACATGACGGACGCTTTGCTGGCCGCGATCGCGGACACAGGCGTCTCGCGCCATTTCGTGACGCTGCATGTTGGCGCGGGCACATTTCTGCCAGTTAAAGCCGACGACACGCGCGACCACGTCATGCACTCGGAGTGGTGCGAAGTGAGCGCGGAGACTGCCGCGGCGCTCAATCGTGTCAAGGCCAGCGGTGGGCGCATCGTCACCGTCGGCACCACGGCGTTGCGCGTGCTCGAAAGCGCCACGACACCCGATGGCGTGGTGCAACCTTTTGCCGGCGAAACGGCGATCTTCATCACGCCTGGTTATCGTTTCCGCGCCGTCGATGTGTTGATGACCAACTTCCATCTGCCGCGCTCGACGTTGTTCATGCTGGTCTCGGCGTTCGCCGGACACGGGACCATGCGAGGCGCCTACGCGCACGCGATCACCAGCGGCTATCGCTTCTATTCCTACGGCGACGCGTCACTGCTGTTTCGGGTGCAGACCTGAGGCCGCGCTACAGATCGCGCTCCCAGGTCTCGCCGACGAGATCCTGGCCAAACCCGCGGTAGGCTTCCGAAGCGGTCATCTCAAAGCCCAATGCCTCGTAGAGGCGCCGCGCCGGCACAAGCACGTCGTTGGTCCACAAGGTCATGCGCGTGTATCCGGCCGAGCGCGCAAACTGCATGGCCTCTTCGACGAGACGGCGTCCAAGGCCGGTGCCGCGCAGCGTCGACTCCACATAAACGAGGCGCAACTTGGCAATCGCATCGGACTTCTGCACGACGAAAGCCGAGCCAACGATCACGCCGTCCAGCTCCGCGACAATGCAGCGATCCCGCGCAGGCTTGAAGCCTTCGATGAACTCGGCTGCAACGCGTGCCACCATCGCCTCGAAGGTGCCGTCCCATCCGTAGTCGCGGGCGTAAATCACCCCATGACGGTGAATAACCCAGCCCATATCGCCGGGCCTGTGCGCGCGAAGCGTGATCTGCGATGCGGTCGATGGATCGGACATGTCGACATGGTCTCGACATGTGGCCGGGCCGTCAAGGCCCCGCGCATTTTTGGGCCCTGCTCATTTCGAAGGCAGTCTGCAAACGCTACCCAGTAGACACCTGCACTCAAACATCGCAACCATGCGACCAGGACTCAGGTTTCAACTTCAGTCGGGGAAACACCACATGACCATCGGACGCAAACGCCTGCTTGCCGTAGGACTCGGGGCGCTGTTGTTTTCCATCCCGGCCGAGGCACAAGAGATGCCGAAGCTGAAGGTGATGGGCATGCCGCTCGCAACCGGCAACATCCAGAAAAACCGCGAACAGCCATTCTTTGAAAAGCTCAAGGACAGTATCGGTATCGAGGCCGACTATAAGGTGCTCGACCAGACCGGCATCAAGGAGTTCGAGCAGCTGCGCGTCGGCAAGTCGGGCCTGTTCGACATCATCGGCCTGCGCCTCGGCCAGGTCAGCCGTGACGAGCCGACCATTCTCGGCCTCGATCTTGTTGGCCTCAACACCAACTATGACACCGCCAAGAAGGTCGTCAACGCCTACCAGGGCGCGGTCGCGGATCGCCTCGACAAGCAGTTCGGCATGAAGCTCTTGGGCGTGTGGCCATTTGGCCCGCAGCTGATTTTCTGCAAGCCAGCGATCACAGGCCTTTCAGATCTGAAAGGCAAGAAGGTGCGCATCCTCGATGGCGTCATGGCCAAGGTGATGGAGAAGATCGGCGCAACGCCCGTCACCATGGCCTTCGGCGAAGTCAGTCAGGGCCTGTCGCTCGGTACCATCGACTGTGCCGTGACGGGTCCGTCGTCGGCCAACTCTGCTGGCTGGCCGGAAAGCGCCACGCACGTCTATCCGCTCGCGCTGCAGGTCGCCGTCCAGGGCTATGCGATCACCAACACGGCCTGGGCAAAACTCACGCCCGACCAGCAAGGCAAGCTGAAGGGCGCGATCGAAAAGCTCACCGAGGACATCTGGGTCTACTCGAAGGAGTTGTGGGATGACGGCATGCGCTGCAATGCCGGCCAGGATCCATGCACGACCGGCAAGAAGTATGCGCTCAAGACCGTGCCGATCGTGCCGGCCGACGTCGAGTTTGTGAAAGGCGCGGTCAAGGAGATCTCGTTCCCAGCCTGGGCCGAGGCCTGTGACAAGGTCAATCCCGGCTGCTCAGACGCGTGGAAGAAAGCCGTCGGGCCTATCGTCGGCATGCAGTGAGACGGTAGTGCCGTCAGGCTGAGGCGGGCATGTGTCCGCCTCAGGCGTTCGTCAGCAGATGGCCGCCATCAACTGTCAGCACCGAGCCGGTCATGAAAGCGCCAGCGTCGGATGCCAACAACAGCAATGGTCCGTCGAGTTCCGGCAGATGGCCGATGCGGCCCATCGGGATGCCTTTGACCATGCGCGCGCCGGCATCGGTGGCCCAGAAATCGCCGTTGATCTCAGTCGCAAAGTAACCCGGCGCGATGGCGTTGACGCGGATGCGATCGCGCGCCAACTCAAGCGCCATCGACTGCGTGAGGCTGATCACGGCGGCCTTGGACGCCGAATAGGGCGCCATGGTCTTCTTGACCATGACGCCGAGGATCGACGCGATGTTGATGATCGTGCCCGGCTTCTTGGCCGCCACCATGCGGCGCGCGCCTTCCTGAGCAATGCGGAACACGCCGTCGAGATTGACGGACATGACATCGCGCCATTCCTTCTCCGACGTCTTCAGCGCCCAAGAGAACGATGGCACGCCGGCATTGTTGATGACGATGTCGATCGGCCCAAGAGCCGCTTCAGCGGACGCGAAGGCTGCGCCAACCGACGCGGGGTCGGTCACGTCGAGCGCCACAGCATGCACCGTGCCGCCGGCGCCTTTGATTGCATCGTCCAGTACCGCGAGCCTGTCCGTGCGCCGCGCCGCAATGACCACGCTTGCGCCGGCGCGCGACAACACGCCCGCGAAATGCGCCCCGAGCCCAGAGGACGCGCCGGTCACCAGAGCTGTTTTGCCGACGAGGGAAAAGGCATTGGTCATGGTCTGTCCGAGAACCGCGCGCATGGATGCACACCGACCGTAAGCCGCCAGTCCGGTCTCGGCAACATGCGCCGATGGTCAAGTCATCGACTGGCTTCTAAAGTGGTGGTCTCATTCCAAACGCTGGACCCGCACACAGCCCATGACCACGCCCCGCACTCTCCGCCTGAACGCGGCCGACAATCTGATCGTCGCCGTCGACACCATCCCGCAGGGGCAGGCCGTCGACAACGTGCTCGCGAGCGCGCGCATTCCACGCGGTCACAAGATGGCAACGACGAGGATCGCCAAGGGCGCGCCGGTGCTGAAGTTCGGACAGATCATCGGCTTTGCCAGCGCAGACATCTTGCCGGGTGCGCACATCCACACCCACAACTGCAGCTTCGCCGCCTTCGAGCGCGACTATGAGTTCGCACAAGGGGCCAAGCCGCGCGACGTGCTGCCGGTTGAGCAACAAGCAACGTTCGAGGGCTTTCGCCGGGCCAACGGCAAGTGCGGCACACGCAATTACATTGGCGTCGTCACATCGGTGAACTGCTCGGCGACGGTGGCGCGCTTTATTGCTGAAGCTGTCAACAAATCCGACATCCTGCGCGACTATCCTGACATCGATGGCGTCATTCCGCTGGTCCACTCCACCGGTTGCGGCATCGACAGTGATGGTGAGACATTCGAGGTCTTGAAGCGCACGACGTGGGGTTACGCCTGCAACCCCAATATGGCTGGCGTGCTGGTGGTTGGCTTGGGGTGCGAAGGCTTTCAAATTGCGCGCATGAAAGACGCCTACGGTATCGTCGAGAGCGACACCTTCCGCACCATGACCATCCAGGACACCGGCGGCACCAAGAAGACCATCGCCGCTGGCGTCGAGGCCGTGCGCGCCATGTTGCCGATCGCAGGCCGCGCCAAGCGCGAGACGGTGCCAGCATCCGAACTGATGCTCGCCCTGCAATGCGGCGGCAGCGACGGCTATTCCGGCATCACGGCCAACGTCGCGCTTGGCGTGGCTGCCGATATCCTGGTCAAGAATGGCGGCACGGCGGTGTTGTCGGAAACGCCCGAGATATATGGCGCAGAGCATCTACTGACGCGCCGGGCGCGCTCGCGTGAGGTGGGCGAAAAGCTCGTCTCGATCATCAAGTGGTGGGAGGACTACACGGCACGCGCCCGCATGAGCATGGACAACAACCCCTCGCCCGGAAACAAAGCCGGCGGCCTCACAACCATCCTGGAGAAGTCGCTCGGCGCCGCCGCCAAATGTGGCTCGACCACACTCGAGGCCGTCTATCATTACGCCGAGCCGATCACGGCGAAGGGCTTCGTCTACATGGACACGCCCGGCTACGATCCGGTCTCTGCAACGGGGCAGGTGGCAGGCGGATGCAACGTACTCGCCTTCACAACGGGTCGCGGCTCCGCCTACGGCTGCAAGCCGACGCCGTCGTTCAAGCTCGCAACCAACACCGACATCTACAAGCGCATGCTCGACGACATGGACATCAACTGCGGCGATATCGTCGACGGCGTCTCGATCGAGGATAAGGGCCAGGAGATTTTCGAGTTCCTGTTGCGGACAGCGAGCGGCGAGAAGACCAAAAGCGAACAGCTCGGCTATGGCGACGCCGAATACGTGCCGTGGATCATCGGGGCAACGATGTGAGGGATACGTTCTTGCCGGCGTCAGACGTCACATCCCTGAGCTGAATGTACCCTCAGTACGTGACCGTCGCGACGATCGTATCCGTGTACGTGCCAGCTGGGGGAAGCGGCTGGATCGGGATGCGTCCGTAAACAGGCAGGCTTTCCGTGTTGCCCGTGCCTGAGGATGAAAAGACGTTGACCGTCGCATCCCAGGGCGCAGCACGGCTCGGGTCTCTGTAGAGGCCGTAGGTCAGAGTGTCCGCGCCAAGACGCATCTTGCGCTGTGTCGGATCAGAGGCGTTCGTCAGCCCACCGTTGAGCGCCACGGAATAGGCGCTCGCATTGCTGCACCGAACACTGAGCGCCGTGTCGCTGTCGCGCGCCGTTGCCAGGCTCGAGAAAGAGCCGAAGTTCAACGGCGCCGTCGAGAGGGTGCATGTGGGCGTATAGATGGCCGTCACTGTGAAGTTAGAGGTGTCCGTCGCGCCGGCGAAGCCTGAGCAATCGCCGGTACCGCCGCTGCCATAGACGGTGCTCATGCCGATTGTCGTCGCGTAGGTCCCGGTCCGCGCCGTATTCTGCCCGCTGCGAATGCGCGCGAAGACCGGCGCGTTTGTCGAGCCGGTGCCACCCGAGCCAAAGGTGATGCTGAGCGCTGGCGGGCGCGTCGTGCCCATGCCGCCAAGCGTGCTACCCCAGACGACAGTGCGTGATGCATCCTGAAACAAGTTCATCTCGATCTGATTGGCGCCGGACTTCATGTACCGCGGCGAGCCGCTCGAATCCGCGCCGCCCGTACCTGCCGTGAAGTTCGGACAGATCTGTATTGTGCTGCCCGCCGTGCCGCCCGAGCAGTTGGCGTTGAACGTTCCGAACGTATCGGTCGCAAAGCCGTCGAGCAGATTGGACGACACCTCGGAGCTTGAGAAGCTCGGCGCGGACACAGAAAACGAACACGTCTGCGCTTCGGCCGCTCGAGGGCAGGCCAATACGCCAATAGCCAGCACAACGCCGCCAAGCCAGCGCGCGCTGACACGGGCCGATGACGATGCTTGCGACCAGGTGGTCATGTCAGGCGCTCGATCTCGTTTTGATCACTGCACAAGTTAATACAAGCGGTCAGAGTTTTGATTGACCAACTCATCATCGTCATTCCGGAATGCCTGTCGCGCAGAGGTGCGGCAGGCGTATCCGGAATCCTTACCTCTCGCGTGTTTGCACTCTTCCCTTATGGCCGGATCTAAAGATCCCGGACATACGATCACGCATGATGCGTGATCGTGTTCCGGGATGACGCTGTTTGATTGGGCGGGTCAATTTTTTCTGCTCGCTGGTGTAAGCTGGCACAAGATTGGCCTGTGCACGCAACACTCACTGACACACGATCGGACCGACCACGGACTGACGACCGGCCGCATGCTTGTACGAGAACTGCGCCTGACAGCTGGAGCCATCGGGCCGTTTGACCGATACAGAGTTCTGCGGCTTCAGTTCGTTGACATATGCTTGACCGTCGTAGCCGACGGTCTTGGGGGCTGATACGCCTTGCAACGTCAGCTCCGAGCCGGCCGGCACAAAAGTCCCGTCGGCATTCTTCAAGATCACGATGGCCGCCGCGACCGCCGTCTTCACGTCGAAATCGATATGCACGCCGCTGCGAAACGCCGGTGTGACGCGTGTCGATGTTTTGTCGAACTCGGCGTCGAGCGGCAGGTTGCTCGGATCGATCGAAACCTTGTTCGGCAGATTGGATCTGAGATTCGGCAACAGCAGTTTGCCATCGCTGTTGGTTTCGCCGACCAGGTTGTTCTGGTGCAGCACTTTGACTCCTGGGGCACCCGCCGAGACGACGCCGAAGGCATCATCGACGCGGTTGGACAGGAACGTGCCGCCGCCAGCGGCAACAATGGCGCCGTCGACGTTGACGCGTCCGCTGACGGCGTCGCCGACTTGGCGCACACCCGCATCGACGCGCGCGATGGCGGCACGATGCGACACGCTGGCCTCACGATAGGGGGCATCGCCCTCCGCGTCCCGAACCCGCCAACCCCACGAGCCCACATCTTGACCAAGGCTCTTTGTGACGTCGGCTGTATAGGTGGTGCCGCGTGACGTTGACGAGACGCCGCCACTGGCCGAACTGTTAGCGCCAAGACGAGTCTTGCCGAGCGGCACATGCACGCCAACATAGACGCCCGCGCTCTTGGTATCGTCAAAATCCTTGTAGACTGTGGCAAACAACGAGGCGTCAGCGATCAGCGGCCGGGAGTAGGACACGATCAGCAGGCGGCTGTGGATTGCATCTTCAGATTCGATGTGCACGAGGGACGCGTTGATCGACGTGTCGAAGCCGACCGGCACGCTCAGCGATACGCGATCGACGGCGCGTGCCGTCGCAAGGCTCAGGCGGCTTGCATAGAAGCCAGCGAGGCTGGAGCCTGAAAACACAGACGGGCGCAACCGGCTCGTGACGATCGCGAGATCTTCATAGTCACCAAAGGCGCGCTGCATCGACGCGCTGAGTCCAACCTTGCCGATCTTGGTGTCGAACGAAGCATAGCCTTGCGTGCCGGTTTTGCTGCGACTGTCGCTGCCGCTGATCGATGCGCTGACAACGCCCAATTTCCCGACGCGGGCCACACCACCGATGCCGCCCGTGACGACGCCGAGCCCGCCCTCGGCGTGCGTTTCGAGTGTCAACCAGTCGAACACGCCGCGGCGCATCGTGGCCGAGCCGACCAACGCCGCTTCGTAGTCATCGGAAGCAACGCCGTAGCGCAGACGCGGCGCGCCAGCTTCGACCGAGGCCTCGAACAAGCCCTCACGGAGTAGGCGCGGCGCCGTGTAAAATGCGAATGCGCTTTCCTGCTCTTTGCCGGTCGCGTCGCGGATCACCACACGGGCTTCCCCGCTGCCGCTCATGAGCGGCAGGTTCGAAAGCGTGAATGGTCCGGCGCCGACCTGCTGCGAATAGGCGCGCACGTTGTTGACGTAGACGTCCACTGTGGAAGGCACCGCGGCCGATCCGGAGAACGACGGCAGCGATCCGGTTACGAGATCCGGCCGCGCGGAATAGTTCTGTTGCCACTGTGCGCCCGCCATGCGGATCGGTCGCGTCCATGGCAGACCGCCAGAGACGGTATCGCCGAGACGGGTCGTCGTCAGCGTCTCGGGATTCACCCGTACGGCAGACGTCTCAAGGCGCAGCGTGTTTGTGATACCGAGCGCGTTATTGCCGAGGATCGCGGATTGGCTGACGATGCCGTACGGCGTGATGACACGACCATCCAGGTAGGCGTTGGCCCCATCATAGCTGCTTTGAGTGAGCTTTTTGAACTGATCCGTATTTTGAGTTCCAGCAGCATAAAGGCTGTAGTTCAGCACGGCGCTGTAGTTCGCCTGGCCGGCTTCCGGTATCTGCATCGGCACATGCGCATCATACGTGCGCCGCAGACGCTGCGTGTCTGGCAGCGTGATGGCAATCGTTTGTGCGGCCTTGTCGAGCTTGAACGTCAGTCCTGGAATGCGATCGAGCCGCACGAGTTCGGCCGGTGGGCCTTCGCCCGGCGCGCGGATAAACAATTCTGCAAGTTCGCTGCGCGGCGAAAACACACCTTGGCCTGGCACGTCTGTAAAGGACGCGATCAGCTTGGTGGGCTGGCCGTTGATCAGAACTTCCAACTGCAAATCCTGGCGCTCGCCGCCGGCGGCCGACACGCGGCCTCCGGCAACAAATGCAAACATCAAAAGGATCAGTGCAAGCAGAACGTTACTGCGCTGCGTTGAGGCGTGCCTGAGCATTGATTGGGCCATCATCTCCGCGTGCGGTGACAGAAACCGGGCCATTCAACCCCAGTTTCTGTGCCCCACTTGGAATAACCCAACGCATGCTGGACCGCGCGAGCACATACCCGTTCAGGCCTTCGCCCAACGATACGGTATTGCCGGCTTGATCTTTGAGCTTCATGCCCGACAACCGAACACGACGGCTGCCTTCGTTTTTTGCTGACACGAACGCTTTGCCGTCCGCGAGCTGCATGGACCACTGTACCTTCGATTCTGTCGCCGTCGGCGGCATGACGAAAATTGGAATCGAATAGCGAAGCGCGACGCCAATCTGGCCAGCCTTCCGCTTGTTCGGGTCAGGGATTTCGTCGACAAGAATCCGGTATGTCTCTTCAGCTTGCACCGGTGTCTTGGCCGTGCGCACAAGGCGAACGATCTGCTCGCCATTGGCGGCGATGGTGGTCATCGGAGGGCTGGCAACGAAATCCGTCGTCGGCTCAAGCTTTTCTTCGCCGTTGACTTGGGACCAGCGGAAGACGCGGATCTGGGTGTTTACCGCAGCCGCGTCTTCGTTCTTGAGTGTCACGGTTCCGACCGCACCGGGGGCACGAATCTCAACTGTGATTGGGGTCGCCTGCAGCGAGGCGGCGAAGACGGGAGTCACAACGCTTAACTGTAAAGACGACAACAGAAAGAGCAGGGACGTCGCACGCATGGGTCTTCGCCTCATCGCTTCGGGGTTGAGATCAGTACGTTACAGTCATCGTGACGGTGTCGACGTAGTTGCCAGCTGGCCAGCCGCCGACCGGAGCCGTCTGGACGGGGATGGTGCCGTACATGTTGATGTTGGCGTTGGCGCCGGTGCCGACGAAGCTGGTCGAAGCATTGGCCGTTCCAGTCCACTGCGGGTTACCGAACGAGTTGGCGTACAGTGCGTACTCCATCGGGTTGGCACCATTCGTCATGCGGAAACCGGTGGAACCGCCGCCGGTGGCCGAGCTGAGCGTTACGGTGTACGGCGTACCATTTGAACAGTTGATGGTGACGGTCGTTGGCGTGAAGTTCTGGATGGTGGAGGCCGTGCCGCCGATCGTGCCGAAGTCATAGTTCGGAAGAGAAGCGATGGCGCAGCTCTGAGCAACGGTGGCGCTGACGGTGAAATTTTGTCCGACTGTTGCAGCATGCGCTGCGGAGGCGAGGGCTGTGGCCGCGACGGCGGCAACTGCGAGAAACTTAAGCATGGGACTGACCTTTGACTGAAGCTGACAGAAGCGACTGGGTGGTGCTCAGCAACAAACTGACTGCAACGCGTCCGAGCAGGGGGATCATTGCGGCACAACGGTTAAGGCCGTCTTAAGGATCGCCGCTGGCGCACATTCAAAACTGTCATTCGTGCGCAGCACAGGTTATGCCTCTGCGCCGCGAACCGTCTCGGAGGCGTGCCATGCGCCGCATTTTCTCAGCTCTCGCCGCCGTCCCGATGCTGTTCGCGGCGCGAGAGGTGCATGCGCAAGCGGCGCAACAGGGATCGGCTGCCGATTTCGCGTTCGTCGCCATCGACGGCGCCGCGATGCCGCTATCGGCCTACGCGGGCAAAGTACTGCTGATCGTGAACGTCGCCTCGTTCTGTGGCTTCACCAAGCAATACGCGGGTTTGCAGGCGCTCTGGCAAACCTATGAGGCCAAGGGCCTCGTGGTGATCGGCATCCCAACCAACGACTTTGGCGACCAGGAGCCAGGCAGCACCGCGGAGATCAAGACGTTCTGTGAGGGCGCGTTCAACGTCACGTTCCAATTGTCGGAGAAGGTCGCAGTCAAAGGTGCCTCTGCACATCCTTTCTATCGTTGGGCGCGCGCGACCCTCGGCGAGGGCGCAGCGCCACGCTGGAACTTCCACAAGTACTTGGTTGGACGTGACGGCAAGTTGCTGAGTGCATTCTCGACCCAGGTCGAGCCGCAGGCGCCGCAAGTCATCAAGGCGATCGAGACCGCACTGGCGCGCTAAGCGGGGTCCGCAGCGGACTTTTGTGCAACATGTTCTCTTTTTGTTATTTACATGTTTGCGTTAAGTTGCTACGACACATCCACGGCGTCAGGAGTGGCTTGGAGTGTTCGAGCATGGCGAAGTTCATTGGCACGTTTAAGGATCTGGTCGACCACTTGCAGCCTCTCGAACTTCGAGGACGCTGGCTCGAGCATCCCAATCATGTTTGGAAGTTTCGCTGCGACGATGGCGCTGGCATCTTGTGGTCGCAGACGCGGCGGACGCTGTGGTTTGACGGCCCACTGGCGGCACGCGTGAAACTTGAGCGCGTGGTCGTGTCCCTGCTGACAACTGCCCGCCGGCTCACCGCTTCAGAACGTGGCGTTCGATTGCCGGCTGACCTGCGGCGGGGCGGGCCGTTGCAATCGGAACTGCCGTTTTGAAGAACGTTTGATGCCACCGGTCAGAATTTGTGACGGACCACCCCATCATCGTCATTCCGGAATGCCTGTCGCGCCGAGGCGCGGCCGGCATATCCGGAATCCTTAACTCTCGCGCATTGGCACTCTTACCTTACGGAAAGAGGTAAAGATCCCGGATCTGCGATCATGTGTAAGCGGTGTCCCGCCCCCACATTCTGTGTGACCGCGGTCTGTGGTTACGTCTCGATCCATGAGAGATCGATTTGATCATATGCTTGAGCGTAAGCTCGACACGAAGCCGGACAGCACCGTCGTGGTTGGGCCGTCGCTCTGGGTCGTCACGGGGCCTGGATGGCGCCGGGAGTGGGCGGCGGCCGAGAAGGTGCGCATCATCATCGAGAGCCTGACGCCTGGGGCGAACGTGTCAGAGGTGGCGCGGCGTAACGGGCTTTCGCCCCAACAGCTGTTCGGCTGGCGTCGCGAGGCGCGTGAGCTGTTCGCGCACGATCATGGCGAGGTCCGCCGCGCGGCCCACAACTGACACCGTGACGTCGCTCAAAACGCGCGTCACTGCGCCGACGTGCGTGCCTGTTGCCGACGTTCGTGCCGGTTGTTGTATCGATCTCGATTGGCAGCGGGCTACTGTGTCCGTTCGAGGCAAGGGACGACGCGAGACGAGGTTGCCGCTGCCGCAAGATGCCGACGACGCGGGACTGGCTTATTTGGCGCGAACCAGACCGCGCATCGAGAGCGATCGTGTGTTTTTCATGCTGAATGCACCGATCCGTCCGCTCGTCGACTCGCGCGCGATCACCGGCATCGTCCGCGGCGCCATTCGCAAGGGCCGTTCGGTGTCGACGCAAACGATACGGATTTGATCCTGCGGCACCCGGGCGCAACGCATGTCCCAAGATGGAAACCTCATCGTAGATTCGAGCGCGCCGTTCCACTATTGCATCATCGCATTTGCGGCGATGGCGAGCTAGACCGGACCAAGGCGTCGAGTGTGTTGCGGCCGTCGTTTGCCGAAGCAGACCGAGTGGTTTGAGCCTGACCAAGTTTGGAGCACCTATGCCCGGTTGCATTGCGGTTAAGTACTTCGGGGAATACCCATGCAGGTAAGTGAATTGAAGCGCTGCGTCATCTTGCTTTCGACGGGGCAGTGGCAGGCGGCGGCAGCTTTTTTGGACTCAGAGGAAAACGCATTGGCCGGCGGTGCGGTGTCGACGCTGCTCCTGCTTGATCTGTTTGTGCGATGTGGCGAGATTGATAAGGCCTCGGAGAAACTGGCGCTCGGTCTCGATATTGCTCCAGGCGCGGACTTCATCAAGAAGCAGAAAGAACGCATTGATACATTTACGCGGCGGCGATCCCTGCGGCCGCTGCACGCCCGCGCCCATGACGTAACTCAAATCCCCGATCGAGAACTCGTAGAAATTGCGGAACAGGCTTCGCACCTTGCCCATTGGACCACAGCCGTCGAGCTGTGGAGCAGGGCAATTGAAAAATTTGGCGCGGCTGACGATTTGGTCAACAAAAAATGCCGCGCGTTGGCGGCGCTCGGGCGCCATTCCGACGTCGTAGATGTTGCCGCTACTCACACGATGACAGGCAGCAGTTCGAAGCTCAGCGACCTGGTCGCTCAATCCTCGCGTTATCATGCGCGCCGAAACGACCAGACCGGGCAGCATGTGCGGCGGGTCCTGGCACACGACGCGTTTACTCTTGCGGCGACGCTTGAGACGGGTGATGGCAATCAAGCCGACGTCGAGCCGAATTCCCTGGTCGCGGACGTGCGCCGCTGGCGGCTCGCTCTCGAAACGCTGGTGGCAAACGACCGTCGCAAAGGAACAGCGTCTCAGGTCCGTGTCAAACAAACTGCGCCGGTCGCCTCCCAGGCGCCGCTAAGCGGGCGCAGCAAAGGGCTGCCGGCGCTGACCACCGCTCAGGATTTTTTCGTTGTCGCCAGCCAGCGGATCAAAGAGAGGCGCTATCTGGACGGGCTGCAGTTGCTGGAAG
The DNA here is from genome assembly GCA_031374735.1 of Hyphomicrobiaceae bacterium. Taxonomy (GTDB): domain Bacteria; phylum Pseudomonadota; class Alphaproteobacteria; order Rhizobiales; family Hyphomicrobiaceae; genus JABFRJ01. Next base: position 27,872 of record JANMGQ010000243.1, read on the forward strand.
AGGGCCTGAAGGTCGACCCCGGCCATCTTGACAGCCTACTTTTATATGGGAAATCGCTCAGACTGTCCGGTCGCGCGGCGGACGCGCTGGAAGTGTTTGTCCGCGCTCGAAACGTCAGCCCGACGCACCTCGATGCCCGTGTGGAGCATGGCAAGACGCTGATGGCGGTCGACCGCAACGAGGAGGGCCTCGCGGCTTTGAACGATGCGATCAAGCATCATCCATTCAAGCACGTCGCCCACCTGGAACTTGCGCGCGCCCTCGAGATCACCGAACGGCTTGATGAGGCCCAAAGCTCGTTCTTGAATGCGAGCCGCATCGAGCCGTATCGGCTTGAGGCGCAAATAGAACGGGCGCGATTGCTCGTGCGGTTGTCACGCTGGGCTGAGTCCCTGCCGTGCTTTGAAACCGCAATAAAGATTGCTCCCAAAGCCACACCAATGGTCGTCGAGTATGCTGGCGCGCTCAGCGAGTTGCGGCGCTATGCCGATGCCGAGAAAGCCTTTCGCACGGCTTCGCTGAGCGCAGAAGATAGTGATGATCGGGTCGAATTTGCGCTCAAGTCTGCGCGCATGTGCAGGGCTGACGGCCGGGCGCAGGATGCGATCAGCGCGATCACGGCCATCTGCCGCGATCACGCCGGCAACACCGAAGCGCTGCGAGAACTGGTTGATGCGCTGGCCGTGGCGGGAGAGCTTCCGCGCGCTATACCGATCTTGGAACTGGCTGCAAAAAGCGCACCGAAGTCGCCGGAGATGCTGCACGTACTGGGCGAGATGTTTATCCGACTGGGCCAATCAGAGGAGGCGCTCGCGGCATTTTCCAAAGCATCGGGCTTGAAGCGAACGACACACGGCCCCGAGTTTCTGGCCGGCAAAGCGGCTTATCGCCTTGAAGCCTTCAACATGGCTGCCAGATACTTTGAAATGGCTACCGAAAAGCATGCAGATCGCCCTGGATACTTCGTTGATTTTGGTCGTGCTTTGTTGCGGCAACGGCGCTCCGAAAGCGCGCTCATTGCGTTTCAGAAGGCGACCGAGTTGGCGCCTAGCAACCATGATGCCTTTCACGGCGTGGGCGCCACTCTGCGCGTTCTCGGACGCCCGAACGAGGCGATCACCGCCTTGCGGAAAGCTCTAGAGATCAATCCGACGCGCATCCAATCGTTGCTGGAACTCGGGCACGTCTATGAGGGGCTGGGACGGCGCACCCAAGCGTCAGCTGCGTTCGAGCAGGCACTCAAATTTGCGCCGAACAATGTGCGGGCGCTGATATCGTCAGCTCGCATCGCGTTTGAGGATGGTGATGTCGCGAACGCAATAGCGTTCTGTGAGAAGGCCCTTACTATCAATCCTGATCAGCGGGATGCGGAACTCTATCTGCGCTGGATGAAGACGTCATCCCAATCGGTGACGGCTGAAAACATCTCGCTGTGCATCCTTGACGCCGTTCCTCTCGACCAGATCGCGGCTGTTGCGGCGCAACTCGGCGACGCCGTCAGCGAGATCGTCGTTGCGACCTCGACCTCGACCTCGACCTCGACTTCACAACTCCCAGGGAACGTGAAGCTTGTCAGCGGGGACTGGCGCAACTGCATTGACGCGGCAGTATCGCCTCTGATTCTGACATGTCCTGGCGGCCATGGCGATGTCATAGCGATCGCCGAAATGCGTCGACGGTTTGGGCCACGGATCGGCGCCGTGGCAGATGCTTTGGGCCCGGCGGCCGAGAGCGCAGTGCTGTGGCGCCGGGATGTCTTGAAGTCAGCGTTGACCAAGATCGCAAGCACGACGTGGCGTGACTTCACCGACGAACTGTACGACATCTGTCAGGTGCGCTTCTCGTCGGCCGCGCACGCTGACACGCTCCTGCCCCGCCGTCCCGTGCCAAAGGGGCGCGAAGCCTGGCTTGTTTCCTCGTCAGGGGTAAAACTGTTCGGAGGCGTGGAGCAGTTCTTGCGCACGATGGTCCCGATCTACAGGGAGGCGGGCCTCAATCCGATCATCGTCGGCTTGCTCGAAAGGGACGATGGAAGTCCGCCAGAGGGCGAAGTGGATGGCGTACCGTTCCTCAACATCTCCCGTGACATCGAAACAGTCCGTCGGACGGCCATCGCACGCCGTCCCTTGATCGCTCATGGGACAACCGGGATTGGGTACGAGCTTGCGGCCAGCCTCGACGGACTGAGCACGCGCATTGTTTATGGCTCGCATTTTTGGCGAGACATGTTCCATGGCAGCGGCTCGTTCGAGAATGTCGACCTCAATCCGAGGCCGCGCCAAGAGTTCCGCAGCTTGTGCCTAAGCGTCGACCAGCCCTATGCAAACTCTATCTACACCCGTGACTCCGTCAGAGAGCACTTCGGCGCGTCACAGCCGGTCGTCTACTCGCTGCCCTTCGATCTCCCGCCAGACGCACCGCGTCCCGTGCCGGGCGAGTCGGCTTTGCTGCTGAATGGACGCGTCGACAAGGGTTTTGGCCTCGCATTGCAGCTCGCGGTAAAGCGGCCCAACATTCCGTTTCAAGTGGTCGCAGCGCAGGTGGCCCGTGAGCGCTTGGAGGAGCAGATCGCGGAGGCTGGTGTAAAAAATATCGAGATCCTGCCCTGGTCCGCCGACACGGAAAACCTGTATCGACAGGCGCGTGCTGTTCTCGTCCCCAGCTATGCCTTCGTCGAAACCTTCTCGCGTGTGGTGATCGAAGCACAGCGCTTCGGCGTCCCGGTTATCGGCAGCAATCGTGGCAACGTCCCGATCCTGCTTCAGGACTCCGGGACCGCATTGCCTGAGGCGGAGGACGCCTGGCTCGCCGAGTTGGACCGGCTCTATTCTGACGACACCTATTGGTACGACCGATCTGCGCGCGCGGTTGAAAACTCCAGCCGCTACCGTTTCGCCGACCAGCACGACCGCGTTGGCCGCCTGATCAATGGAGCACTCGCGCGGATCGCCGTCGGAGTTGGCTCGGGCATCGGCAACATGATCCAAGCGAGCCCGACCATCCGCCGTATCTCCGAGCACTTCGGCTGCCCGGTCGACGTGCTGCTGCGGGAAGACTTCCCCGGCTGTGCGGCCCTGTTTGAGGGCGCCAAGTGGGTTGGCTCGGTCATCACGTCGGACGCGTCGCTGGCACGCTACGACGTGGTGTTGCTGCTCGATTGCTATGGCACGCTGGTGCCGCACTTCAATGCCGAGGTGGTACACGTCAGCCGGCGGCGGTTCAACTTCGACCAGATGCGCGAGATCCATGAAGCAGAATTCAACCTGATGGCGGCGCGGGAATTCCTCGGCGTGCCCTATGAGCCGGCGGACGCCGGTCGATACTTCATCGGCGCCCACCAGGCCACGCGCGGCGCGCGTAGCCGCGTCGCCATCCACGCTGGCAGCAAGGGCGGCGTGTGGGCTGCAAAGCACTGGCCCTATTTCCCAGCCCTGATCGAACGGCTTCAGGCCGAGGGCTACGAGGTTGCCTCAGTCGGCACAGCGGGAGAGTACGTGGCGAACACGACCAACCTTACCGGCACGAGCCTCGAGGCCACCATCCGCAACATCGCCGAAAGCGCCTACTTCATCGGCAACGACAGCGGCCTGATGCACGTCGCCGACGGACTGGCGGTGCCGCTCACCACCATCTTCGCACCGAGCTCAGTGATCAAGAACGGCCCGCTGGCGCCAAATGCCTGCGTCATCAAGATCAACAAGGACTGCTCGCCATGCCAGTTTGACATGCGCAAGCTCGTGACCTGCCGCTGCATCGCCGAGATC
>JANMGQ010000173.1:0-6250 GCA_031374735.1 Hyphomicrobiaceae bacterium
CCTGTAACTAGCTGCAGCGCAGCACGAATGCTGCATCGCAAAAATCGCCGCTGCGCGGCAGCTTGTTTCATAGATCAAGGTGTGCGCCGCACATGGTAACTCACCCTACCCCCGCAAAGGACGGAGAGAGGGAACTTCACGGGTTGGCACGGCCGATCGCAGTCATGGCTTGATCTTCGTCTGCGTCTCGCCAACGGTCGGCGGTTGAACTGATTTCGTGGCTGTCATCGGGCCGAGACGAATGATCGTAAAGGCGCACAGAAGTGCCACGATGATTGACCCGAACAGCCGCTGGTTGGCGCGCTTGTAGTCGGCGCCAAGCCCATGGCGTTCGCAAAAGGCTTTCAGCTCGTCGTTGCCCGGCGCCATTGGGATCCCCATTTTGCGGGCGAACTGCGTCGCCGAGTGCAGCATGGCATTGGGGGCTTCTGGCGGTTCCTTCTCCATCCTCATTTTGTCGAAGGCGTTCAGTTGCTTGCTGGCACGCCCATAGACGAGCCCGCAAAACACGAACAAAACGAGAAGGGCAAACGATACCATTGCGGGCGGTCCAAGAGGTCAACGGCCGATCGACCGCACCGCCGCGATCTCTAACGCGCTGGATCAGACGAAGCCACCTTTGTGTCACATCTCCGTGCGACCTATCGGCCGTGGTGCAGGAAACTGGGCGCAGGAAGCTGGGGGCATCGGCGGCCGGCGCTGGATCTGGTCTGGATCATACGGCGGTGAGGCGTTAAGGATACCGAGCCTGCGTCGTCTCTACTGCGCCGGCTGAGGACTCCGTGACCCGGAAGAGCGAAACGCTATTCATGTCATCTACCTACATCGATCTGGCCGCCGTTGCGATCGCGCTCATCTCGGGGCTCCTCGCGATGTACCGCGGGTTCAGCCGCGAAGTGTTGTCGATCGCGTCCTGGATCGCCGCCGCAGGCGCGGCCGCGTGGTTCGTGTTGCAACGCAAGGATGACGCTGCGGCGCTGGCCAACAGTCTCGGCTTGCCGAGCCCTGTTTTTGCGCAGATCGGCGCCGGCGCGTTGATTTTTTTGACCACCTTGATCGTGGTCCACCTGATCACGTCGCATCTGTCCGATCTGGTGCTCGACAGCCGCATCGGCATGATCGATCGCATCCTCGGCTTTGTGTTCGGGCTTGCGCGCGCGTTCGTGCTGATCTTGATCCCGGCCATGTTCTACGATGCCGCCTTCGAGAAGAAGGACCACAAGTGGGTGACGGATTCCACCAGCTACAACATCGTCCGTCCGGCAGGCGAAAGCTTGCGCGCCTTCATCACCCCACGCATCGACGCGCTGACCAGCAAAAAGCCCGAAAAGACCTGAGCCAGCGCCCCGAGGTTGTGACTGGGACACTACCCAGCCCGGCCCTCAGGCCTACGGCGGCCGCCTCGACGCGGGCAGACTTTTACCGCGCCAGCTCTTTCAATCCACGCCGGATCAGTTTTGCAACATCGGCGTCCGCGCCGAGTTCCTTGGCCGCGACAGCCACGGCCTGCGCCGCCTGCACCGGTTGATAGCCAAGATTGGTCAGTGCGGAGATGGCCTCGGCCGCGGCATTGCCGGCCGTGTTGCTTGCAGAGCCTTTGCCCATCGGGGGCTCGTCGAGCCCAGCGACCGAGAGCGCTGGTGCCTTGTCGCGCAGCTCGGTCACGATGCGTTGGGCGAGCTTTTTGCCGACACCCTGCGTCTGCTCGACCGCCTGCCAGTTGCCGAGCGCGATGGCGTTGGCGAGATCCTGCGGCGGCAGCGTGCCGAGCACGGCGAGGGCCACTTTTGCGCCAACGCCCTGAATGCCCTGCAGCGTACGAAACCACGTGCGCTCGACTTCCGACACGAAACCGAACAGTTTCATCGCGTCTTCGCGCACATACATGTCGATGGTCAGCGCGGCGGTGTCGCCCGGTTTCAAATTGCGTAGCGTGCGCGACGACGCCTGCACTTCGTAGCCGACGCCGCCGACATCCAAGATAAGATGGCTCTCGCCGATGGCATCGACTTTACCCGTCAATTTGCCGATCATGGCTCGCCTCTCGTTTGCGCGGTCAATCCGAAATTGACATAGCAAAGGGATGCAGATTGCGATCGCCCTTCGTCCCGCCTGTGCACAGGAACAATAGCATGCGCGCGATCATCGCCAGGGCACTCGGCGGGCCGGACCAGCTGGCGCTGGTCACGGATCATGCCGCACCGGCCCCGCGCCAGGGACACGTGGTCGTCGCGGTTGCTGCGGCCGCGTTGAATTTTCCAGACATCCTGACTCTGGCCGGCACCTATCAGCACAAGCAGGAGCCGCCCTATGTGCCGGGCATGGAAGGGGCGGGCGTCGTGCTCTCGGTCGGCCCTGGCGTTGACGGCGCCTGGCTTGGCCGACGTGTGATGTTCAGCGCGCGCGGCACGTTGGCTGAACGCGTGGCGGTATCGGTCGGCGAACTCGCGGATGTGCCAGCCGCGTGGTCGATGGCGCAGGCGGCCGGTTTCCCAGTGATCGCCAAAACGGCGTACCACGCCCTTGTCCACCGCGCGCGTTTGCAGCGTGGTGAGACGCTGCTGGTGCATGGGGCGGCCGGCGGCACAGGCCATATGGCTGTGAAGATTGGCAAGGCCTTGGGGGCACGTGTGATCGCCACGGGCAGTAGCGCGGAAAGGCTAGCGCATGTCGCGGCGATGGGCGCCGACGTGGTGGTGGATAGCACGGCTGACGACCTCGCTGACCGCATCAAAGCTGCGGTCCCGCGCGGCGTCGACGTTACTTTTGACCCGGTTGGTGGTGCTGTGTTCGAGGCATCGCTCAAGGCGTCGGCCTTCGGCGGACGCATTGCCGTGATCGGCTTCACATCGGGTGCGCCCAATGTGGTGCGCACGAACTATGCGCTGATCAAAGGCCTATCGATCCTCGGCGTTCGTGCCGGTGAGGCCGCCCGCCACGACCCGAACATTGCCGCTGATTATGCGCGCGAATTGCCGCGGCTTACGGCAGCCTATGACCTCGCCCCGCATGTCGGCGCGACATTCAAGCTGGCAGAGGCTGCAAGGGCCTTCGAGTGCCTCGCGGCGCGCGCGGTCGTCGGGAAGGTGATGGTCGAGGTTTGAGGTCGAAGGCCAGACCGGCAGACACTCACACGGCTGATGCTGCCTTCGCATACAAGCGGTAGAAGTTCTCCGTCGTCTGCGCGGCGATCTCGCTCTTGGGGACACCGCGTGTGGTGGCGAGCACGGCGGCGGTCTCGGCGACGTAAGCCGGTTCGTTGCGCTTGCCGCGATAGGGGATCGGCGCGAGATAGGGGCTGTCGGTTTCGACCAGCATGCGGTCTGCCGGCACCCACGCGGCAATTGTGCGCAGCGCTTCGGACGGCTTGAACGTGATCACGCCCGAAAACGAAATGTAGAGCCCGAGGTCGATCGCGCGTCGCGCCAAGCGCTCGCCGCCCGTGAAGCAGTGCAGCACGGCCTTGAACGCGCCGGCCTTCATCTCGGCGTCGAGAATATCGCCCATGTCGTCGTCTGCGTCGCGAGAGTGGATCACGAGCGGCAGACCTGTCTCACGGGCGGCGGCGATGTGTGTGAGCAAGCCTTGGCGCTGTGCATCGCGGGGCGACTTGTCGTTGTAATAGTAATCAAGCCCCGCTTCGCCGATGGCCACGCATTTCGGATGCGCCGAGAGGCGGACGATGTCATCCACCGTCACGTCGAGTTCTTCGTGTGCATAGTGGGGGTGCGTGCCGACGGAGAAGAACACGTTCGGATACGCTTCCGCGATTTCGCGATAGACATCGAACTTCTTCACGCGCGTCGAAATGGTGACCATGACGCCGACGCCAGCCGCGAAGGCGCGAGCGACCACGGCATCGCGCTCAGGTGCGAAGTCCTTGAAGTCCAGGTGGCAGTGGTGATCGACGAGCATGAGTCGTGTCCGGTTGGGCGGCTCGTCTAGCACCTCGGCAGACCATTCGCCAAAATGGCAGCATAAAAAAAGAACATATTGCAAACACAGCTAAGAGAACGTATAGTGAAAACATAGAGTTCTGGGCCGATAAAAAATAGTTGAGGGGGCGACCATGCACGTCGTCAGTACCACTGCCATGGCTGCTGTGCTAAGAAAGGCTGGCGTCTCGGCAGATGCCGCCGAAGCGCATGCCACGATCCTCGCGGAGACCGTTGCCATGAGCTACTCTGGCCTCGTCACCAAAGACGACATTGCAAGAATTGAAGCACTTTTCGCACGCTTCGAGATCAAGGTTGAAGCACAAATCGCGCAGAGCCAGAACAAGATCATCTTGTTCGTGGTCGGTGCAGCGCTGGCACTTGGCGGGCTGTATATCAACTCGATCCGCGCGGTGCCGCCTCGGACAATGGAGTCTGTGGCTCAGGAGCGCCGTCAGACGCCGGCCGGGACAATTCCGGCACAGCCAGCGCCGTTGCCGCCAGTTCAGCAGAAGTAGTTGAGCTTGGAGTCCATGTACGAGAATTTTAAGCTTTGTCGGGATTTAACAGAGGCAGCGACATGCATTGTCGTGGAGCAGTATAAGGATGGCACGTTCCTGCGCGTTTATCACACTCACATTCCAAGATCGCGGTTGTCGAACGATTCTCGACAACAGCTATTGTGCAGTTTGGTGGCACATTTTTCCCATATGGGGCCGGACCGGATCGTGAGCCATTATGTCAACCGGCGTGGGACAGAGCGGCTGGCAGCAGATTGGCCGTGGCATACGTCGTACCCTGAGCCGGGAGTCCAGCGTACCTATTGCGGCACCAACACCAAAGCGTGGAGCGATGAGATAGTATCGAAATCGCAGTTCGTCCGACCGACAGATCGAAACCAAGAGAATTCAGGCAACGGCCCCGATAGCCACCGATAGCCAACCGCCGCTGCGGCAGGCTATGGCGTCATGCGAACATCGACCACGAGACCCGCCATGCTGCAGCTTGCCGAGAGCCTGAACCGGCTCGGAACCGAAACCGCCTTTGAAGTGCTGGCGCGCGCCGCGGCGTTGGCTGCCACCGGCAAGGATGTCATCAACCTCGGCATCGGCCAGCCGGATTTCAAAACGCCGGCCCACATCGGCGAAGCCGCCATCAAGGCCATTCGCGACGGCCATCACGGCTACACGCCGGCCAACGGTATTCCGCAGCTGCGCGAAGCTGTTGCCGCCGACCTGCACAAGCGCCACAAAGTCACTGTCGATCCTGCCAACGTCGTGATCATGCCCGGCGGCAAGCCGACGATGTTCTTTGCCATCCTGATGTTCGGCGCGCCGGGCAAAGAGATTATCTATCCCGACCCGGGCTTCCCTATCTATCGCTCCATGATCCAGTACACCGGCGCCAAGGCCGTGCCGATGGCGCTGAAGGAGCAGAACGGCTTCGCCTTCGCCGCCGACGAGGTGCTGGCGCAGATCACGCCCAATACGTCGCTGATCATCATCAACACGCCGGGCAACCCGACAGGCGGCGCGGTTCCCGAGATCGAGATCAAGAAACTCGTGGCCGGTCTCATGAAGCATCCGCACGTCGCGCTGCTATCGGATGAGATCTACTCGCAGATGCTCTACGACGGGCAGAAGCACACGAGCTTGCTGAGCTTCCCCGAGATCCGCGACCGGTTGATCATTCTCGATGGCTGGTCCAAGACCTACGCCATGACCGGTTGGCGCCTCGGTTATTCCATCTGGCCGGTGCATCTGGTCGACAAAGTCGTGCGCCTCAACGTCAACTGCCACTCGTGCGTCAACGCGCCAACGCAGTTCGCGGGCATCGCGGCGCTGACCGGCCCGCAGGACGCGGTGCACGATATGGTGAGAGCCTTCGACGAGCGCCGTCGCGTGATTGTCGGCCTACTGAACCAGCTTCCGGGCGTGACCTGCGTGAACCCAGGCGGAGCATTCTATGCCTTCCCGAACATCACGGGCACGGGCATGAGCGCCAAGGACCTGCAGAACAAAATGCTGGAGACGGCCGGCGTCGCAACCGTTGCCGGCACCAGCTTCGGCATCTACGGCGAGGGCTACATCCGCTTCAGCTACGCCAACTCGACCGAGAACATAAAAAAGGCCATCGAGCGCATCGGCACGCTGTTGCTGGAGAAGTAATACCGGCGGGCAAAATTTCTGACCTATCATACCGGCGAGCAAAATTTCTGACTGACGACCTCCCCTCCCACTGTCATGGCCGGGCTTGTCCCGGCCACCCATCGCGAAACGAGCGCGACGGTCACTCGGGTGCGGAGCCATTTCAAC
>JANMGQ010000054.1:0-8559 GCA_031374735.1 Hyphomicrobiaceae bacterium
CGGATCGCCAACGACGACACCAGAGCGCAACGGCAAACGAAACGGCGACAGCGGCAGCGCCGTCGCAATAAATGCAGGTTCGTACTCGAACAGGATGCGCCGGTTCTGCGAGGCCAATCGGCCGACTTTGCGGCGCGTGTGCCCGTCGAGAAAAACGTTGAGCAGTATGACAGGCCGGTGGGTCACGCGAGCCGGCCCTTCTTGCGCGTACGGCTGGCCGCCAAGATGTCGTCGAGTGACCGGCCAGCCAGCGTCCGATCGTCGTCTGCGGCCACCTTGTCGAAATCACCGAGGCAATCGAGCACGAGCGCCAACTTCAACAGTGATTCGAACGCGATCAGCCCCGTCGTCTCGAACCGCTTCAGCGACCCAAGCGTGACACCCGACCGCTTCGCCAGCCCCGCCTGCGACAAGTTCATAGCCAGCCGCCGCCGCTTGAAGCGGTCGCGGACGTCGTAGAGGACGTCGGTGGGGGTGTGGAGCGCAATGGCCAATATGTTATCCCTGAATGACGCAAGAGCCAGTCATGGATAATAGGGTAGCCCGTTTTCGATTTCAACAGTCTTGGACTTCACGGGGCCCAGGGGACCGTCTAGCCGTACCTTTCTCACCCACCTCGCCTGAGCGCGTAGCTCGCGCCGCCATCGGCGGACGACAGGTGTCCGAGGCGCGACAGGGCGTCGAGCACGAGGCGCACGCGGCGTTCGTTGCGGGTGCCGCCTTTGAAGTGGCGGGCGACCTCGGTGGGTGTCAACGGCCTCGGTGAGGCGAGCAGGGCGGTCATGACGGCGGCGGTCTCGGCCATCTCGTCGTTGGTCGGGAATTTCGGCTTGGTGGCGTCGTCGTCAGAGGAGCGAGGTGTCATTTCGGACAGGTCGTCGGGCAAGGCTAGAATGCCTTGTGCCGGGCGAATGCCGACATCGGCAGTCGGCTGTTCGCCTGCCTGCTCGCGCTTGAAGCGAGCCTTCTCGGCCGGGGAGCCGAACCGTGGAATCTGATAGTCCGGCCGCAGCCAGCGCACACGGCCGTTGCGCTCTTCTTCGGCGCGTTCGGCATTGAGGACGACGAGGCGTTCGAGGATCTGCTCGTCGGTCAGTTCAATGGGCCAGCCGTAGGCGCGGGCGACGGCCGCGTCGAGGCGGTCGTGGTACTCCTTGAGCATCAGGACGAGGCCCTGGTCCTTGATGCGGCGGTCGTCGTCATCGAGCGTCATGCCGCCGCGCAGCTTCTCCAGCACGTTGTACAAGTCGGTCATCGTGAGGCTGATGTGCTCGGCTTGCCGGGCCTTGCGATGTGCGTCGAGTTCTTCCGCGATGGCGCGGATTTCTTCCGCCGTGTCTCGGTCGGGTGTCGGGAATGGGAACGGGTCGAAGCAGCGGGATTTCGAGTAGCGCGGATCGTTGCCAACGCCGAGCCAGCCGCCTGCGCGCAAGGCCCACACGACATGGAGGCGCGACGACAGCACGCCGAGGACATAGGCATCGTTGCTGCCGGTGGCCACGATCATGTTGTCCGGCAGGATTTCGCCGTCGAGGAACTGGAACACGCGGTGCTTGGAGGTTTCAACGGTGCCGATGTAGCGGGGCAAACCGTCCAACGCCGGCCGGAGTTCTTCACGTGGCTTTCCGAAAGTCCACCACCGATCGACGTACTCGCGTGCGTCCCGCGTCGGCGACTTGTCGAACTGTGCTTGCCGTGCCGGCTTAACGGCCTCCAACACATGCTGATAGACTTCCGGGTACTGCCGCCGCACGTCGTGATCTGTGAGGCCGAACAAATCGATCACCATCACGCCGCGCGAGCGAGCCATCAGATCGCGACCGTTGCGATAGGGTCGGATGTGCCGCTCCAATCCCGGACGCTTGCCGAGACCCAGCGCGCGCGCCGTTTCGGGTTCGACGATGAAGCCAGCACCGTGCAGCTTCACACCCGGCGAACACACGCCGTCGTTCGCCTTCAACTCCAACGCCGTCGTCACATCCGCGCCCACCGAAAGATCCGCATGAATCTTGCCGGCGCGCTGAGTCAGTGCGATCTCCGGCTGATCAGTGTCCAGTGCCGCTTCGCTCACGACCTCGAACAACGTGCCGAGATGCTGCCCCGGTGCCGCGACCGTCATGGCAATGCGCACAGCGGCGTCCTTGCCGGTCACCTTGGTCCACGGGTGATCGCCGATCGCCATCAGCAGGCTGAGCGGTTGCTTGGCTGACAGGTGCCGCTCGATGACGCGACGGCTGAACACCTGCGTGATCGAGTTGGTCGTCACGAAGCCGAAACGGCGCGTGATGCTTTTCGGCTTGGCGACAATCTCGGCCGCATGGTCCCACCAGTACATGACGAAGTCCGCGCTCTCGTTGATGTGCGGATGCGCCGCCCACAGCGTCTCGGTGTAGCTGTTGCCGAGATTGGCGCGCAGGTCCTTGCCACCAATGAACGGCGGGTTGCCGACAATGAACTCAGCCACCGGCCAGTCCGGCCGGCGGACGTTCGGATAGGTCTCGATCGCATTGCCGTCGACGCGGGAGACTCCAGGCACGGGATAGCCGTCCCAAGTCAGCACGGCATCGATGTTTCTGATGTTCTTGAAGTCGTGCAGGATCGGATCGCCGATGGCGATTCGTCGCTTCAAGATCCCGTCGTCAGCCAAGGCCTTGCTGAAGATGCAACTTGAGATGCTCGGAATTGACCGAGCAGCACTGTTCCCGGGTCTTGACGGCATCGGACACGCAACCCGGTGGGGCTTCGAGCGCGACAAGGCCTACGGGTGGAAGCCTCATGACGACGGCAGTTTCATGCCTCGCTGATACTATTCTTTGACGAGGTCGAAAGTGCACGTTCCGTCGGCCAAACCGACGAGAACGACCCGATAAAGTCCTCTACTTGTTTGCACCCTTATGGCCTCTCCCGGCTTCAGCTCCCTTTCAATGGAGTCGGTTTTGTCGGATGATACCGTCGCCGGGCAACTGCCGCTGGGATACGACACACGGTACCCGATGTAGACGAGACCATTTGCGTGGCGCGAACCTGTTCCGCGCTTCACGAGGATTCCGCGCACCGTGTTTGAGGTCGCTGTCCCTAGTTCGTCCTGCACCTTTGAAAGTGCGGTTTCCGCATCCGTTGCACGCTTGGAAAGCGCCGTGTTCTCGGCCTGCAGTTTCGACTGCATTTGTAGGGCATCTCGTTCTCGAACCACGAGATCTGCCCACTCCTTGTTCGGGTTCAACGCGCGCGCCACGCGCTCATGAAGGGGATCACGGTGCATGACCCACTCTCGTAGGCTTGCAGGCGGCACGACCACGGCAGAAATCCCGGCCAACGATACAAGCAACCCAAGCAGGGATCCGAGCGCGATGTGCCCGAGACCGCTAGGCTTCGCTCGAGGTGCAGCTTTGGGCGAGGCGGGCTGATCGTTGTCGGGCTCAAAAAGAAACACGCCACCGCCCAGCATGCCGAAATAGAGCAAGAAACCCACAGCGCCGAGTGCAAATCCGGCACCTGGGATCTGAAACACGTACATGGCCGCAACTGATGCGACCCCGGCCATCGCTGCAAAGAAGCGCGGGTAGTGCTGACGTGGCCATGCCCTGAGGATTAAATAGGTGATGCAAATCGCAGCGATACTTGCCAGCAGGCCATATGCGAATGTGCCCCAATCGTCCGGTTTCGCGTCCATAGCCTTCCCCAGGTCCCAATCCTCGAAGAATATCACCCCTCAAAGAAATCCGCATCGAGCTTCTTGATCGCCACCTGTCGTTCCTCTCGGACGTCGACGTTGTGCAGGACCATGAGCCGGGTTAGCTCGTCGCCGTCGATGAGCACGATCGGCTTCTGGATGTTGGCGACGTAGGCGCGCGCTGGGCCAGAAAAGCTCGCCGTCGTGATGAAGACGCCGCGATTGGTTTTCTTGACGTCGAGGCTGCCCGAGAAATTGCGCACGTCGCCCTCGGACACGGTCGCCTCGCGATCGTAGCACTTGGCCTGCACATAGACGCGGTCGATGCCGAGCGGGTCGAGGTTGATGACGCCATCGACGCCGCCGTCGCCCGCTTGCCCGATGCGCTTCCCGGCATCCTTGATACCCTTGCCGTAGCCCATGCCGACCAGCAGCTTGACAACGAGTGTCTCGAAGAAGGCGGCGCGCTGGGACTGGTTCGCGATGGCGAAGATCTGGTCGAGCAGTTCATCTCGAAGTTCGGCCTCGATCTCGGCGACGGCGGCGTCGATGCGCTCGGTCGGCGTCTGCTTCGCCGCTTCGATCGTGGTGACCGCGTCAGGCGCGCCTGTCCCGGCATCGGTGTCCCTGGCGACGGCGCGCTGCTGCGAGGCCTCGATGTAAGACTTGAACTCTGGGTATCGCATCAGGAACGCGCGGCTGATGCGTTCGGGCTTTTCGGCGAGCAGCGCCCGGCCACGATCGGTGATCTCGAACAGGCCGCGCTGCGGCTGCTGGATCAGGCCCGCCTTGACCAATTCGGTCTTGGCCCATCCGGTGCGGTTGTAGATGACCGCCTGCCCGCTCGGCAGCTTTTGCACCATCTGATCCGGCATCAGTTGAAACGTGTCACCCAGCGCCTGCACAGCCGCCCGCAACGTGATCGCACCGTCGGCGCACAGGCGCAGGAGCGGCAGCATCAGGCTCTGATAATCCGGAATGGTGGCCATCGCTTGCCCGCCGCAAATGTCTACTCAAACACTAACAGCCTTCGCGGTCGGCGCGCACCGACAGCTGACAGTTATGCGCAGGGCCTCGGTGGCGATCCGTCGCGTCATCAGTATTGGTGAGCCGCACCGGACGTCATTGTCCCGACATGCTCGCGGTCGATGTCGATGGGCGTGAGCGCTAACCAAAGTGGCTGGTCCAAGGACCTGTCAACCCAGTGGCGGCACGGTCCGCGTAGCGCAATCAACGAAAGCATTTTGTGTCCGTGCCCGTCATATGGCCTGCTTAGCGCTCGCACGAGCTGCTCTCACCGCCAAGAACCACCGGTGAGAGCGGCGACGAAGCTATAGGGGTAGCCCCATTCCGGGGCACTCGTTGCGTCGAGCAGCAGAAGTTCGTCGCGACTGAGGTGGAGATTGCGAGCCTCAAGATTGTCTACAAACTGTGCGAGTGTGCGTGCGCCAAGGATAACGGCACCCAATTCAGGGCGCGCCAGGAGCCATGCCAGCGCGACTGCGGAAACTGGTTTGCTGTGGGCGTTCGCAAGGCTCTTCACCGTTGCAAGAAGTGCTAAGTTGCGCGGAGTTGCCGTCGTTTGAAGGCTGGGTCTCCAGGCGTCCAGGCGCGAGCCTCGTCGAGGTGTTCCCTCCGGATCGACTGCGCCGGAAAGAAATCCGCGCGCCAACGGTGACCAAGCCAATAGGCTTGCACCCGCAAGCTGCGCCGCAGGGACCATTTCGCGTTCGGCATCTCGGACCGCAAGCGACCATTGCGCCTGCACCGTCGCGATGCTCGCAAGCCCATCCGCGCGCGACGCATGTACGGCTTCCATCAGGCGCACACCTGTATAGTTGGAAAGCCCGATATGCCGGATCTTGCCCTCACGAATGAGATCATGGCACACCCCGAGCGTATCCGCGATTGGAACAGAGGTGTCTTGCATGTGCAGATGAAAGAGATCGATCCAGTCTGTCGCGAGCCGCTTGAGACTCGCTTCACAGGATCGACGCACGAGGTCCGGGTGTAGCCCCTGCGGGATCGGCGGTCCCGGCGTTCCAGTCTCGGAGATGACCATGCCGACCTTGGTCGCGAGGACGACAGATTTCCGGCGTGGACCAAGCCACTGGCCGAGCAGCGTTTCGGTGAGACCCTGGCTGTAGCTGTTGGCGGTATCAATGAGCGTAACACCCTCGCTCAGCGCGCAATCAAGGATGGCGAGGGCTTCGTGATCGTCCGCTGTGACGCCGCGCATGTATGTGCTCGATGCGCCGAACGTCATCGTGCCCAACGCAAGAGGGGCAACAGCCAGATCACTCTGACCGAGCCGACGGTCCGTCCAACCGGCGCCGGTCATGACCGCCCCTGATCGTAAATGAATGCGGCGTTGGTGCCACCCTGTTGGCCGACGCCAATCGCAATGTTCAGATGGGCCAAGGCCTCGAGGTAGCGGGCAGTCTTCAATGGACCTGCCATCATCGGTGCAAAGCCAGCTTCGGTGGCCAATTGCGCGGCAGAGTTCGCCGCCGCTGCATCGTCGCTCGCCAAGAATGCTGTTGCACGACCCTTCCCCCTTTGAATCCGATTGGGGCGCATGACGTCTGCAAAAACGGAGTTGAATGCTTTGACGACCCGTGAACCCGGTAACAAACGTGCGACCTCCTCGCCTCCGGACGTGTCCTCTCCAAGTTGGAGCGGACCCCAATCCGCCCGGAGCGGGTTCGTGGCATCAATTACGACCTTGCCGACCAATGTAGGCGCCAACGATGGCAGAACCGTGTGGGTTGCGGTGAACGGGATTGCTATGACGACCAACTCCCCCCACGCCGCGGCGGCAAGAAACGACATTGCATCAGCCTGAGGCACCCGGCGCGACAACATTACCGTGTGCCCAGAAGTCTTGAACAAGCCTGAGAGAGCTTGGGCGACTGGCCCCGCTCCGATGAAAGCAATTTGCATTGGGCACTCCGCGTGTTGCAACCAAAGTGACAATTCGCCAAACTGCTCACCATCGTCAATTAGGTACCCCAAGGTAACCACCGTGCCAAAGACCCCGCCAACTAAAAAACAGACACCTGATGCCTTCCTTCAGATCTGTCCGTCTCGTGCCATACTTGCGCGGCTAGCAGAGAAGTGGACGATGCTTATCGTGTCTGCACTTGCAGAAGGCCCATGTCGTTTCGGTGCCCTTCGTCGGCGTATCGAGGGCGTGTCCCAGAAAATGCTTTCACAAACGCTCAAACACCTCGAACGCGACGGTTTGGTTCAGCGCAGACTGTTTGATGTCATGCCATTGCGCGTGGAGTACACATTGACCCGATTGGGTCACGGGCTCCTTCCGCTCGTGCGTGAACTGAAATCATGGATTGAGCGGGCATTGCCTGCAATTACTTTGGCCAACCGGAGACATGACTTAGCCATCTGTTGACGCGGGTCCCGTCCCGGCTTTGGTGGGAATCACAGAATGGCGTTATCTCCGGCTTGAACCCTCAAGCCAAACCGGCGGTTAGCAGCCGCCGACGGAGACAACGCCATGACCATGTCTACAGCAATCGACGAGTCGTCGCCACTGGCCGGTGACGGCTGGCGCGACCAGTTGGAAGCGACCGTGCGCGAGCACGTGCGCGGCTTCATCGAGGAGCTTGTCGAAGCCGAGCTGTGCGGGTTCCTCGGCCGCGGCCGCTATGTGCGCAAGTCAGCGTCGACAGAGGCACCGGCGACAGAAAAACAAGAAGGGCTCGGCGATGAAGAGCCTGCGGCGGCCCCTGTGCCGACGCCCGTCGACAGCGTCCGCGGCCACCGCAACGGCTGTCGCGAGCGTACGATCATGGGTACGTTCGGTAAGCTGACGGTCAGTGTTCCTCGTGCGCGTCTCGACATGCCGAATGGCAAGACCGCCGAGTGGGTCAACACGACGCTGCCAAGGTATTGCCGCCGCACCAAAGAGGTCGATGCGCTGATTGCGGGCGCCTACCTGTCGGGCACCAACACGCGGCGCGTCGGACGCGCGCTGGCGAGCCTGTTCAAGGGCGCGGTGTCGAAGTCGGTGGTCAGCCGCGTGTGGCGGAAGATCAAGGCTGACTGGGACAACTGGAACAAGCGCGACCTCGCCAACGAGGACATCGTACGCCTGATCCTCGACGGCACGCACGTCAAAGTGCGCATGGACAAGAAGGCGACCGCCGTCTCGCTGCTGGTCGTGCTCGGCGTGCGTCGTGATGGGCAGAAAGTGCTGCTGGCGGTGAAGAACATGGGCGGCGAGAGCGAGGCGGCTTGGCGGACGATCCTGGACGATTTGACCAAGCGCGGCATGAAGAAGCCAGAACTCGCCATCGTCGACGGCGCACCGGGCCTGGAGAAAGCACTCGTCACGCTGTGGTCGGATCTCCCGATCCAGCGCTGCACGGTGCACAAGCTGCGCAATCTGATCGCGCACGCGCCGAAGAAATTCGCCGAGGAGATCGCCGCCGACTACGCCGACATGATCTATGCGGATAATGCGGCTGCCGTTGCGAAGAAGCGTAAGGCTTTCCTGAACAAGTGGTTCGTGAAGTGCGAGGCCGTCGCGGCCTCGCTGGAAGAGGCCGGTGAGCTGCTGTTTACCTTCACGCGGCTGCCGGTCGAGCAGTGGAAAAGCGCACGCACGACGAATGCCATCGAGCGCCTGCATGAAGAGTTCAAGCGGCGCATCAAGACGCAGACGGTGCTGCCGTCGGCAGAGACGGCCGCGATGCTGTTCTGGGCGCTGCTCGCTTCAGGTCAGATCGTGCTGCGCAAGGTCGGCGGCTGGGCGACGCTGCCGACGCCGCTCGCCAAGCCGATTGACCTCGCCGCGTGACACGATACGATGATGACGGCCGGAGTGCGCTTTTTGCAATTCCCACCACGATTGGGACGGGACC
>JANMGQ010000177.1:0-3086 GCA_031374735.1 Hyphomicrobiaceae bacterium
ATGCCAAGCGGCCAAATCCCCATAGAGCCAGCCGCACCGGCGAGCCCCATCTCCCGCGGGTTCCTTCCTTGAAGGCTTTCGAACGACGGCCCCGTGTGCGTGTCGGCCGATCGTGAGGGCCGTCATCCGAAACCCTCAACATTTTCGACGCGGCCGACGTGCCTCATGCCTCCTGCATCCCGATACCTACCGTACCTACAGTGGCACAATCGGCCAATCGGGATCAAGATGACTGATCATGCCGGGGTCGTGACTGGCGCCGCGGCCGGCGACCTGGGGTAGGGCGCAGTACCGCAATCTTCGAGACGGCCATCTCCCGTGCCAGATGCCCGCAATCGAGCGGCAAGACGTCGACCGGTCCGGCCAAGGTCCCGACATCGACGTCGAGGCCCTTGGTATCCGTCGGTTGATAGGTAACCGCCACGTCTCGGACATGGGTGACGCCGGCATCCTGCAGCGCCGCCACCAATCGTTGCGCGATCTCGATCAGATCCTCCGTCGCGAAATGTCCACGGACATCCGACTTCATCGGCGGGATCAGGCCTGCTCAGGCTTCTCAGATGGCGCGCGCAGCGTCACGCGGCCATCGATCGGCGTGGCGTCCAGCACGAGGTCGAAGCCCTGCCCATCTTTGTGGACGAAGGCCGCTCCGACGCGGTCCCAATAGGATTTGTCGCCGCCCTTGCGGATGTGCCAGGCGATCATGGCCGGGCCTTTGGGTTCTGCATTACTCATTTCTACGTTCCTTTCCGTAATATTACCGTTGAATAAATTAAATATTGACATCGCATAATTATCTAGAATATATCAATTTAATGCTTTAAACAAACAAAACGGAGTAACTCATGAGTAAAACACTGGAAATCAACGGCGGCACTGTGCTGCCCGTCCACAACATCCGCACCATCCGTCCGATCACCGACGAGGAGCGCGCCAAGATGGCCGAGAAATACAGCAAGCCGATTGGTGACTTCAAGACCAAGCAGATCACCATCCAGTTCGCAGACAAGTCCAGCAAGACCGCGGACATCAGCCTCGATCAAGTGCGCGAGCAGGGCGTCGGTCTCGTCAACACCGGCAACGACCGTTTCGTACCGGCCGCCAACATCAAGAGCGCGGCCATCTTCAGCAAAGACGACGCGGCCAAGCTGAAGTCCGATGGCGACTACATGCTGACCCAGACGTTCAGAAGCCGTGTCGAGACGACAGCCGGCACGCTATTGTGGTCAGCAACGGCTCAGCAGATCATCGAGCGCGCCGCCAAGGCCCTCGAAACCCCAGCTCAAGGCAACGGCGGGCAGGGGAGTAGCGCCAAAGGGCCGAAGGCTGGCCAATGGCTAATGTGAGGTCGAGTATCACTGGTAAAGCGCGCGCGGTATTTTCGGATGCCGCGCGCGTTCGTTTGTTGACCACCGACACGCCGATCGTCGCCGTCGATCCCGTCACCGATTGCACGCTGTCCTACAGGTTCGAGCATGCGGGTGGTGTCCTGCGCATCACCGACGGTTGCCTTGGTCGCGACGTGGTCGCAGTCGGGTGCGAACCTGATGATCTCAATATCGTGGCCACGCTGCTGCTTGATGGACTGCGCACAAGCTCAACGTCGCGGCAGGAGTGGCAAGAGCCGGATGACAACGACTTCGATCCAAGCCCTTGGTCCCCATGACATCTCATGGGATATGGCGGCTTTTCGTGACAAACCCTGAGTGCGACTGGCAGCCCATCGACAGGTTCCTCGATTTTGCTGGGGCAGCCGATCGAATTCGCGAGATGGAAGGCTACCCGGCCACCGGCATCTTCCTCGAATTCTACATCGATCCGCAGACGTCCGACATGGAGGCTCTCTCTCGCACTTCGAGCATACCGGACAGCGCAACCGGTACGTCATCATGCGGGCCACACAGTAAGAGGTGGCCCCGGTCGTCTGCACAGCGAATCCGCATTCCTAAGTAGAACGCCTGCCGGGTTTAGGCTGCCGCGCGGAGCGGCAGCGGGTTGAAGTAGGCCTGATCGGGTGTACGCCGGTCAAGCGAGGAGTGCGGTCGGCGGCCGTTGTAGAACTCGATGTAGCGGCCGTGCGAGGCGCAGGCTTCGGGCACGTCGTCGTAGGCTTTGAGATAGACCTCCTCGTACTTGACGCTGCGCCAGAGGCGCTCGACGAAGACGTTGTCCCGCCAAGCCCCGCGGCCGTCCATGCTGATCGCGATCTCGTGCTTCGCCAGCACGCCAGTGAAGGCCATGCCGGTGAATTGGGAACCCTGATCCGAGTTGAAGATGCCGGGTTTGCCGTGCTGCGACAGAGCATCTTCCAGCACCTCGACACAAAACTCAGTCTCCATCGTATTGGATAGACGCCAAGCCAGAATTCGACGCGCAAACCAATCCATGACCGCACACAGATAGACGAAGCCGCGTGCCATCGGAATGTAGGTGATATCGGTCGCCCAGACGTGGTTCGGTCGGTCGATCGTCAGCTCACGCAGGAGATACGGATAGATCCTGTGGCCCGGTGCCGGTTTCGACGTGTTCGGGCGGCGATACACGGCTTCGATACCCATTTTGCGCATCAGAGTCGCGACATGACGTCGCCCGATTTTGCGGCCATTTACGTTGATTTCTTCCTTTCCGTTGATACTTTCTGTGCTGTTTTCTTGCTTGCCGGAATCACTTCCTGCCTTGCCGAAATCTACTTCCTTGAGGTCGATGATCGGAGCACACAGCAGGTCGCGCAACATGCGCGAGCCGGCGAACGGAAAGTTCAAGTGTAACTCGTCCATCCGGCGCATCAGCACGAGATCCTCCGCTGACGTTGCAACAGGCTCGTAGTAGATGCTCCCTCGGCTGATGTTCAGCGCCTCTGCTTGACGCGCAAGCGGCAGATCATGGTCACGGTCGATCATCGCTTTGCGCTCAGCAAACCCGCCTTGTTGAGCGCTCCTTCTAAACCGAAGTTCCCCGCCACCATCAGGAAAAGCGCGAGCGTTTTCAATCTGGTATGATTGAATCGGCCCGGCCCGTACTGGCTACACCTTGATCGCGTCGAGCAAATCGAGCGCGCGCTGCTGCTTAGCGTTCGGCGTCGTTGT
>JANMGQ010000105.1:0-21997 GCA_031374735.1 Hyphomicrobiaceae bacterium
CCGATGGTGGCCCCCTGTGCTTGCCCCGCACCGAGCAAGGCCGACAACTTGGCCTGGTCCGAAGCCGATGCAAGCGACAGCTTACCAAAAACGTCCTCCCGCAGTTCCGCTGTGTCTCTGAGCAGGCCTTGCGCCCTTGCGTTCATAGACACGATGTGACGTCGATCATCAATCACGAAGGTCGCGCAGTCCAGAGCCTCTATCATGCTGCCGGCAAGTGTCGCACGTAGGTGCGCATCTGCCAGTCTAGCATTGAGTTCCAATGCTCGCTGTGCGTGGCTGCCGACACGTTCCAGCACCAAGGCAGCAACATCTTCCGATCGCACCTGCTTATCCGGAATGTCAAAGCAAAGGCGTACGAAGCCGCCCTTTTCTCGGCTGGTCGTAAGCGAAGCCCCGCGCGTATAGTTCCCGGCAGGAAGAAGCCATTCGTGAAAAAAAGGCTGTCGCCGTTGCCAATCAGTGCCGACTGTGCTGCTCAGGCGCTGAACTTTGCCAGTAGGTACATCCTTCAGAAGGTCCGGGTACGGGTTCATGGCGTGGTAGTGCTCAACATAAGATTTCAAGAAATGCGGATCATAACCGGCGGCGGCTGCCACGATGTCGGGCGCATTCGAACTCGAATGCACCAGCAGACTAAAGCCACTCTCCGGCGCGACCGCGTGGAGTTCATGGGCAACGTGTGACCACGATCGTGGATCAGCGCCGGCAATGGCAATGGCCTCTATGATGTTAAACAATTTCTCACGGCCTAACGTCATCGTGTCACCCCGAGCAATCGGCAGCCACGTTAGCGCGAGCCAAGGTCGGCTGTCACCGGCAATCGGCTTGCTGAAAATTTATTTGTCATCGGATTGTTTACTCCCACCAGTTGTTGACATGCGACGCCGCGCTCGATGAGCGCCTAAGACCATGTGGAAGCCAACCTCCGCCCGCTTCTCTGTCAGCAGCGGAAGTTCGCGCCGCGTCTGACGGATGCACCCTATTGGCCCGAAGCCGAGATGGTCCCCAACAGTCCGTTTTTGCGTGACCGGAGGCGCAGCGGACGTAGTGCGTCTCAATGTCGCACATCTTCCGCAGCTGGGTGTGGACCTGCCGTGGACTGCGCAGCCTGTTGCGACGCCGTTCCGTCGAGACTGACCCTGGCTGTGTGGAAACGGCGAGTCAGCTATGATTCTACTCACGATTTGGGGAGGCGTGGATGGGCCGTTTCGTCGAGGGTTCGGATCGCGGGCAGGCGACGCTGCTGCCGGAGTGCCTCGACGACTGGATCGATGCTGACAATCCGGTGCGCGCGATCGATGCCTTCGTCGATGCGCTCGATCTCGCAGACCTCGGCTTCGCTGGCGTCATGCCCGCTGCGACCGGGCGGCCGGCGTACCATCCAAGCCTGCTGCTGAAGCTCTACATCTACGGCTATCTCAACCGCGTGCAGTCGAGCCGGCGGCTCGAACGTGACGCGGGCCGCAATCTGGAACTGCTCTGGCTGCTGGGCCGGCTCGCACCCGACCACAAGACGATCGCCGACTTCCGCCGTGACAATGGAGCGGCGCTGAAGAAGGTCTGCACGCGCTTCGTCGATCTTTGTCGCGAGATGGGCCTGCTGACCTCGACGAGCGTTGCCATCGACGGCTCGAAGTTCAAAGCCGTCAACAACCGCGACCGCAACTTCACCAAGGGTAAGGTCGAGCGTCGCCGCCAGCAGCTCGAAGAGAGCGTTGCGCGCTATCTATCTCAGCTCGACACGGCAGATCGGCAATGGCCGACCGAGGCGCTGGTTATCAAGGAGCTGCACCTCGGCGAGAAACTCGCGAAACTGAAGCAAGAAATGGCGAAGCTCGATGCGCACGAGAAGCGCATGTTGGCCTCGCCGGGCGAGCAGATCTCGCTGACCGATCCTGACAGTCGTTCGATGGCGACGAGTGGCCGAGGCTCAGGTGTCGTCGGCTACAATGTCCAAGTCGCCGTCGAGACGGAGAACCACCTGATCATTGCACACGAGGTGACGAACAGCGGTTCGGATCGCGCGCAACTCGCCACCATGGCTCAACAGGCAAAGGACGCACTTGGCGCGGACAAAATCGAAGCCGTCGCCGATCGCGGCTACTACAACAGCCCTGAGATTCTGAAATGCGAGCAGATGGGCGTGACGGTGACGCTACCCAAACCGATGACTTCAGGCGCGAAAGCGGAGGGCCGCTTCGGCAAACAGGACTTCGAATACATCGTCGCCGATGACGTCTATCGCTGTCCGGCGGGGAAGCGCCTGACCTATCGCTACAGCCGCGACGAAGACGGCAAGCAGATGCACACGTACTGGACGAGCGTGTGCGGCGACTGTCCTCTCCAAGCGAAGTGCACGACTGGAAACGAGCGCCGCATCAAGCGCTGGGAGCATGAGCACGTGCTTGACGCAGTACAAGCGCGGCTGGATGCGAACCCGATGGCGATGCGTCAGCGGCGTGAGACCGTCGAACACCCGTTCGGCACCATGAAAATGCGCATGGGCGCAACGCACTTTCTGATGAAGACGCTACCGCGCGTGGCGAGCGAAATGGCGCTGCACGTGCTCGCCTACAATCTGACGCGCGTGCTCAACATCGTCGGTGTGAAGGGCCTGATGGCGGCCGTGCGTGCGTGACAGACCCTCGTGCTGTCGTTCCGATGGTCGTGTGAACGCGCCAGCGCCCACATGCACCTCAACGGTCGACCACAGACCAAAAACAAGCCAAATCGAGACGATCCGAATATCATTGATCCACGGTAGCGCCGAAGCTCCTCACCGCCGCGTTCTCACACAACCAAGACCCAAAGCTACCTCGACTTTTTTTGTTCCTCTACTTCCCGAAATGAAAAAAGCAGACATCGGGTCAGTCGTTGCATCCCTGGGAACATGCTGGCCGGTTCAGTTCAGCCATTGCTGTTGCCCAGCCTACAAAGCAGCTCCCGCAGCTCCAAGTCGCGTGATCGTCGCGATCACGCCCCGCTCGTTTGCAGACGGTTGACGAACGTGCCGCTCCCCGTGCCGTGCCCGCTACACTCTCACGGTCTCGTGAACGACACCTCCCGGTCAGATCACGAGCAATTTTCTCGACATCCATCCGTGTAACGTTCAGCTACCCGCGAGCGTAAGTTGGGTGAGCATGTGGCTGTGCTGGAGAGCGAACTCTCGGCGCTGATGCGCGTAGCCTATCGCCGTGTTCTGGAGCTGTTTGCGCCGCGCCTTTGTACGCCGGGCAAGCGGAAACTTGAGACTGACGCTGGAGGAGGGCGGGGACGCCGTGCAGGGGACACTCGCCATCCATCTCAAACGTCACACCTGGGTTGTGCGGCAGCCGTTCCAGCCTTGGGTCAATGCGATCGCGCGCCACAAAGCCATCGATCACGTGCGCCCCGCGCGGCAGGCCGCGTCGCAGCTGGGGTGCTCGGATGGTAGCAGGTGATCGATCGATGGCGAGCGGGCTCAACCTTCTGCAAACATCGCTTCGGTGTGCTCTGGTGCGGGCGCTTCCCCAGTATGCCGCGGTTCCGCTCATCCCCTTGGGGGACACCGGTCTGGCGCATTGGCACGTGCGGCTCGGTGACACCGGTTTGCTGGCGCGGATCCCGAAGCAGAGCCAGATGCAGCTCGGCGCAGCCGAGAACCTCACCTATCAACGCGCTTGTTTTGAACGCGCAGGCGCAAGTGGACATGCGCCTCGCCTGCATCATGTTCTCGAGCCGGACAACGACCTGCCACGCGGAGCGTTGATCGTCGACTATATCGAGGCCCGTCCCGTGCGCTTGCCGGACGATCTGCCCCATCTGATGCGCGCGCTGGCGGCTATCCATGCGCTGCCGCTCCCGCCGCCGGGCGTGCGCGCGCCCTTGCGCGATGCGGCGGACCCGCTGGCGGATCTGCTCGCCGAAGTGCGCGAGCAGGCGCAGCATCTGTTTGCTGCGCGGCTCGATCCTCGGGCGAACGGCGTAATCGAAAAGGAACTCAGTCTGTTTGCCGAAAGGGTCGCGAGCCCGGGCCGGCCGCCGAAGGCTTTGATCGCCTTCGATGCCCATCCCGGCAATTTTCTGATCACGGCGGATGGCCGCGCCGTCCTCGTCGATCTCGAGAAGGCGCGCTACGCCTACCCGCCGCTCGATCTCGCTCATGCGACGCTCTACACGTCGACCACGTGGGACGTGGCGTCCTCGGCAACCCTGTCGATCGACGAGATTTTTGCAGCCTATGGGGCCTGGTCGCAGGCCTTCGGCCCGCAAGCCGCAGCTTATGCGCCCTGGCATCTGCCGTTGCGGCGCGCGATGTGGCTTTGGGCCGTCACTTGGTGTGCCAAGTGGCGAGCGGTGTCGTCGCTTGAGGCCAAGGCGGGTGCCGAAGGCGAAGACTGGTCCGCCGCCAACAGCGACGCAGCGCTCGTCTCTCACGTGCGTGAGCGCGTCGACCACTACCTCTCACCCGAGATCGTCATGCACATCCAGGCCGAGTTCGCACAACTCGACCTGCTGTTCGCGACGCTGTTTCCACCCACTTGGAGTTCTACATGACCGTTACGAGACGCACCCTCCTTGCTGCCGCAGCCCTCGTCCTTGGCGCACCGGCCGCGTTCGGCCAAGAGCTCAATCCCAAGGATTGGGCAGCCGTGCTCGTGGCTGCAAAAGGCCAGACGGTGTATTGGAACGCCTGGGCCGGCGAGCCACGCATCAACGACTACATCACCTGGGTCGGCCAGCAGACACTGGCGAAGTACGGCGTCAAGATCGAGCATGTGAAGCTCGCCGATACGGCCGAGGCCGTCGCGAAGGTGGTGGCCGAGAAGGCCGCAGGCCGTGCGAGTGGCGGCACGGTCGACCTCATCTGGATCAACGGGCCGAACTTCGCCAAGATGAAAGAGGCAGGTTTGCTGTATGGCCCGTGGGCCGAGGATATGCCATCGTTCAAGCTGGTCGACGTCGAAGGCAAGCCCGCGATCCGCAGTGACTTCACCGTGCCGACGGACGGCCTCGAGGCGCCGTGGAACATGGCGCAAATCGTGTTCTACTACGACAGCGCACGGATCAAGACGCCGCCGAAGTCGTCGAAGCAATTGCTCGACTGGGCCAAGGCCAATCCGGGCCGTTTCGCATTCCCCGATCCGTCGAACTTTCTGGGTGCCACCTTCCTGAAGCAGGTTCTGATCGAGGTCACGCCCGACAAGGCAGCCCTCCTGAAGCCGGCAACCGACGAGACCTTCGACAAAGCCACGGCACCGTTGTGGACCTATCTCGATGAACTGACACCCAAGCTCTGGCGCTCGGGCCGTGCCTATCCAAAAAATGGCCCTGATCTGCGCAAGCTGCTCGGCGATGGTGAGACCGACATTGGACTGTCGTTCAACCCGGCGGAAGCCAGCACGGCGATCGCCAAGAAGGAGATCCCCGAGACCGTGCGCACGGTCGTGTTCGACGGCGGCACCATCGGCAACGCGAGCTTCATCGCGATACCCTTTAACGCCGCAAACAAGGCCGGCGCCATGGTGGCCGCCAACTATCTGATGTCGGCGGAAGCGCAGCTCAAGAAACAAGACCCGGACGGATTCGGCGGCTTCACCGTGCTTGCCATGAGCAAGTTGACGGCCGACGAACGCGCAGCCTTTGCGGCGCAGAAGCGCGGCATCGCGACCCTGTCGACCGAGGAACTCGGCGCCCATCTGCCTGAGCCGCATCCGAGCTGGATGACCCGCGCGACCGAGGCGTGGAAGAAGAAGTTCGGCGTGCAGTAAAGTGAATATGGCACTCCGCTTCGCCCCCATCGTGACGCTTGCGCTGATGATCGGGCCGGTTCTTGCCGGCCTGATCGGCACATTGCTGCCCGCGTTCGGCTACATGCCGGTGCTCGGGCGGTCGGAGGTCTCGCTGCTTGCCTGGCGGGAGCTGTTCGCGACCCCGGGCCTCGGGCGGTCCATCGTCGTCAGTCTGGCTGTCGGCTTTGCGACCACGATCCTGTCCTGCGCCATCGTCGTGCTGATCGCGGCGGCGAG
The DNA here is from genome assembly GCA_031374735.1 of Hyphomicrobiaceae bacterium. GTDB lineage: Bacteria > Pseudomonadota > Alphaproteobacteria > Rhizobiales > Hyphomicrobiaceae > JABFRJ01. The sequence goes on from JANMGQ010000105.1 coordinate 6,012, forward strand.
CCACGGCACGCGCGCGTTCGCCCTGATCCGCCGGTCGCTGTCGCCGATCTTGGCGGTTCCGCATGTGGCCGTTGCGGTCGGTCTTGCGTTCGTCATCGCCCCGTCGGGACTTCTGTTTCGCATCTGGAGCACATACCTCGGTGGCCCGGCGCGGCCTCCGGACCTGCTGATCGTCAACGACAACTGGGGGTTGGCCCTCATGGCCGGGCTCCTGCTCAAGGAGGTGCCGTTCCTGTTTCTGATAGTCCTGTCGGCGCTGCCGCAGGCGGATGCCGATCGCAGCATGGCGGTGGCGCGCTCGCTCGGCTACGCGCCGATCGCAGGATGGCTAAAGGTGGTGCTACCTCGGGTCTATCCGCAGATTCGACTGCCGATCCTGGCTGTGCTCGCCTACGGGCTCTCGGTTGTCGACGTGGCGCTCGTGCTTGGCCCGACGACGCCTCCGACCCTGCCCGTGCAGATCCTCAAGTGGCTGAATGATCCTGATCTTGCTCTGCGCTTTCGGGCGAGTGCCGGTGCTGTTCTGCAGTTAGCATTGGTTGCGGCGGCAATCATCTCGTGGCTGCTCGCCGAGCGTCTCGTTACACGATTTGCCATGCCATGGCTGGAGGCAGGGCGGCGGACCACCGCCAATCTTTTGCTCCGCAGCATGTCGTATGGCCTCAGCACAATTATCATCGTTTTCGTCAGCACTGCATTCGTCGCCATCGTGCTGTGGTCGTTCGCCGAAGCGTGGCGCTATCCGAACCCGCTGCCGGTCGCATTCACCTTCGATACGTGGCGCAACGAGAGCACGCGGGCGGCGACGCTGCTTGCGAACTCATTGCTGACGGCACTCTGCGCGACGGCCATCGCGCTGATCCTGGTAATCGCTTGCCTAGAAAAAGAAATCCGCTACGGCCGCACCAATTCCGAAGCGGCCGCGCTCTGGCTGCTTTATGTGCCCTTGCTGGTGCCGCAGATCGCCTTCCTGCTCGGGATGCAGGTGTTGCTGATCACTCTGAAGCTCGACGAGACGTTTTTCGCTCTCGTGATCGCGCATCTGGTATTCGTGCTGCCGTATGTTTTTCTTTCGCTGGCCGATCCCTGGCGCAGTTACGACGCGCGCTATCGCCAAGTCGCATTGTCGCTGGGCGCGTCGCCCTGGCGCGCCTTGTTGGCCGTGCGGTTGCCGATGCTGTTGCGGGCCTGCCTCGCCGCGGGTGCCATCGGTGTTGCCGTCAGTATCGGCCAGTATCTGGCGACACAGCTCGTCGCCGGTGCACGCTGGCCAAGCATCACAACGGAAGCGGTATCGGCGTCATCAGGTGGTAATAGGCGAACGCTGGCGCTCTATGCGGTGCTGCAGACGCTTGTGCCGTTGACGGGTTTCATCGCCGCGACAGTTGTCCCGAGCCTCTTGTTTCGCAATCGCCGAGGTATGGGCAGCGCATGAACGATCTCTCCCTATCGCCGCACGCAACTGTCGACCGCCTGGGATCAGGTTTAACTCTTGATCAGGTTCAGATCGCGGTTGGCGGCCGCACGCTGATCGCGTTGTCGGCGACCATCGCGTCAGGCGCGACGATGACGGTCATGGGACCGAGCGGATCGGGGAAATCGTCGCTCTTGGGCTTCGTTGCGGGTACGCTGCCGGGCGTTTTCGCTTGCTCCGGGCGCGTCTTGCTCGATGGCCGCGATCTGCTCGGACTGCTGCCGGAACAGCGCCGCGTCGGCATCTTGTTTCAGGATGACTTGCTGTTTCCGCATCTGTCCGTTGGCGGCAATCTGGCCTTTGCGCTGCCGGCCGAGATCCGCGGCCGCGCGCTGCGCCGTGCCACATGCATCGCGGCGCTGGCGCGTGCCGGTCTCGATGGCTACGTCGATCGTGATCCTGCGACGCTCTCCGGCGGCCAGCGTGCGCGTGTGGCGCTTCTGCGTGTGCTGCTTTCGCAACCTCGGGCGTTGCTCCTGGATGAACCGTTCTCCAAGCTCGACGCGTCGCTGCGGGCCAGCTTCCGATCCTTCGTGTTCGCTGAGGCGCGCCGGCACAAGTTGCCGACGATCATGGTCACACATGATCCTGCCGATGCGGAGGCCGCTGGCGGGCAACGGGTCGAGTTGTCTTGAGTCGTTGCGCACCAGGGCTCAGCGGCTGGCTGCGCGATCAAGCTTGTCGAACAGATCGATGAAGATCGAATCTCGGTCGACGGCAAAAGCTTCGCGCATGAGGTGCCCATCTGCGCGTCGATGCCAGAACATGTCGTCGCCAAACAGGGGTGCTTTGACAAGAACGCTCGGCACCCAGGCGGGATTGATCAGCCACGCAATGTTGATGATGTCCCAGATGATCCACGTGCGGCGCTCACGGTCCATCACCGCGCGCTGCTCGTGCAAGGGATTGTGCGTGAAGAGATGATACAGATAGTCGCCGATGGCGCCGCGCCCGCGCACATGTTCGTGCATCTCGGGCCGCGAAATGCGCAGCTGCGCGCCGACATGAAAGCCGGGAAGATACACGTGCGCAGCGCCACACGCGAAGAGCAGCTGCGCGGCGAGCCGATCTTCCACCATATTGAGCGCATCCTGGTTGCCGACTGTCGCGCTGGTCGGATAGCCCGCGGTCCAGACAGTCACGATGTTGCTGATGATGCTGGGATCGAGCAGCAGGGCCGATGCGACGTTGGTGAGGCAGCCGATGGCACAGACATAGAGCGGTCGGCTCGGGTCGGCGTGCGCCCGTTCGATGATCCGCTCGGCCGACGGCGTCCGCAGCGGCGTATCGAGTGACGTCAAGAACTTGGGCGCCCCACGCAAGACCATCCCGGATGAGGGCACGCCGACTTTGGCGAACACACGCAGTGCCTCCTGGTAGCTCAACTCCATGCCCTCGTCGGGCGGAACGAACACGGTCTTGTGCGGATCGCGACCGAGGAGCCGGTGCCCCTCGACCCAGCTTCCGTACATGGCAACGAGCGCCTCCTCGCGCGCATCGCGTGGGCCCCCGCGCCGCACGATCTCGACCGTATCGAGGAACGGTTGCCGCTTGTGTTGAAACGAGAACGGCTCGATCGTCACGCCCTCGAGCTCGATATGCTCGGGCGACAGCAGAGCCGAGGCGATCGCGAACTGATCGTCGATCTCATTGGCGGCGTCGGTGTCGAGGATGACGCGCGACTTGCCCCGCGGCAGATCCAGCAAGCGACGCAAATCGGCTTCGGCGAGCTTCGGAAAGCGCCTGATGATCGCGTCGCTGACTGCCATTGCCATTGCTCCCAAAACTGCCCGCCGCCCGACGATCATCATGCACATTATCGAGAGGCATGTTCACGCGGCAATGGGATGCGTCTCCATCGACGGGTGTGACACGGTCGCGTACCACCCTGTCGGGACTCCCACTAAGGTAACTGCCGAGTTCAAGGCCGAATACCCAGGCGTTGTCTGGCATTTCGCCTCGGCGGCCAATCGGGACCACTTCGCCGCCAATCCTGTCAAACATGCCCCGGCTTACGGCGGCTGGTGCTCTTCCGGAGCCAGCAAAGGCAAGAAGGTCGCCACCAAACCGCAGTTCTGGAAGGTCGTCGACGGCCAGCACTATCTGAACAGCAGCGAAGCTGCCCACAAGACCCTGTTTCTCGCCGATACGCCGGGCATCATCCGCAAGGGTGAGGCGAACTCGCGACCAAGGCAGACAAGCTCTGAGCCAGCACGACGTTGGGTTCGATCCGGCGCTATGCGAGCCCGATCGAACTCGGGCAAGCCCAAGTCGAGAATGATCAGATCGTAGGCATTTTGGGAGGCGCGTTCGAGGCCCGTCCGGTCGTCGTGCGCCATCAACTTGAGCAGTTACGGCGCCATCATCGGGCCCGAATTGCCGTCCGCTCATCCCCCGACAAGCTGCCTCGAAAAAGTGTTTCGGGTAGAACACAAGACCGGACGCTATTGGCCCGGTGTGATCGAGGCGCTCCACGCCAACGCTGCTCGGTCCCGAGGGGTAAGCTTCCGGACGCCGAACGAACCATGGCCGACGGACGATGACGGAGCAACATGAAGCGTCGCGTCGCCGGCCGGCGACCGACCATCATGACCCTAAGTGAGCGTTCGGCAGTTTTCTCGCCGAATGGCAGGTTAGCACCAAGATGCGGACGGAGTACCGATCGGCGTCGGAACTTCGATCACGAATGATCGGAGGTTACCCAGACGCGGTCGAAACGCCTTGCTGCCAGATCGTCAGGCTTGATCCAGAATTGAAATACGCCGTCATCGTAGTAGGACGGGGTCAGTTGGTGTCCATGAACACCCAGGAGCTCCACGTACCCCTTCTTCCGCGCTTCGATCGCAGTGTGATACCCGCCAATGGACGCACCGAGCATTCCAAACCCGGCCACAAACCCGACTTCGTCGGCCGATCTCCCCATCTGACCATAGAGGGATGCTTTTCGTTGCACGTCTCCGGCATCGACGAGGTTTTCGACAGCCGCATCGCCCATATTGAAGTTTTCCCAGAACTCCGCGATGTCGGCACCCTTGAGAAGTCGAGCATAGTCCTTGGCCTGCCCTCCGGCCCACTTTGCCAGTGCCTTCGCGGAAGCCTTCAAGCCGCCGTCGTCATCATCGAAATCTATTTCGAGATCGTCGACATCCAGATCGTCAAGGTAGTGAAATGTATCCACTGCGAACGCCTGCAACGCGCGCTGCTCGAAGGTTGTTGCCTCAAGTGCATACTCTCCTGTCAGGATGCCTTCATCGTGACCGATTTTCGGCAAGCCCGAAGGTGCAGCTCGTTCCGAACCTGCGGCGGGTGAGTAAAGAACGCGCGCGCTCGCCTTGCCGTCGCCAAAGTCGCCGCCCATGTCGACAAAGAAGAACAGTACTCCCGACGAGGGTAGCGCTGGTTGTGGAGTTTTGCCCGACCGCGACGCGCCGAGCGGTGGCAATGAGCCGAGATCGACCTGCGCCAGGAAATGCAAGGGGCGCTTAGTCTTAAAATGTAACGGCCAGTCGAGATCTGCGGGCAGGGAGGGAAGTCCGCCCAAACAGTTCGCCGACTGTAGTCCTTCTTGGCTAGCCAGATATAGTCCAGGCGCATGCATCTGCTTCAGACATTCCAGGAAAACCGCAGCCTCTGTTCCGTCGATAGGAAAAAGACCGCCCACCACGCCATTGGTCGCTAACAATAATGCCTCCGGAGACATGGAGACAGACTGCGACGTGACCGTTGAATTCGGCTCCTGTCCGCACAACACATAACCCTTCGCTGTTTTCTCTTTGATGAGTGTTGCCCGTTCCTTTTCGGCGGCTTCGATGCTGGCCAGGGTTTTGGTTTTGACTTGGCCGTTGGTTCCGATCTTGCCGAACCGAACCGTGAGTGTGCTGGCCTCCACGCCAACCTCCCAAAATTTCTGCGAGCTGCAGTCTCTGAATTCGTAGCGTTCCATAGGAAGTCTCGACCAGAACAGGGAGGGGAGGGTTGAGAGGATACGATCGCCATGTGAAAAGTAGGTGAACTAGGCCATCGCGAAGGTCGGTCTGGACCTCCAAAGCCGCCGTGAACATTCGGAGATCGAGACTCGCGATCGCGGTCGGTTTTGGCCCACAGGACGCCTCAGCCGTTGCCAGCCTCACCCATAATGCTGGGCGACCAGCGGAAGTCAATCTGCCGTCACGATCGCGTCAGTGACGGGCGCGCGGCACCAGCCGGGGACAAGCCTCCGGACGGTTCCGGGGGATGAGCGACCGGTCACGTTTCGTTGGCACGACGCACCAACTCACTCCTTTGGTTTGCGCGTCACCTTTGGCCCGAACAAAATCTGATCTGACGGCATTCGCGGGGAGCCTGCCGCCAGATCGTCGAGGCGATCTGACATGTGCGTGAGCCCGAGCTCTTCAAGCGCCATCAGCCACGCCTTGCAAAGATCCGACGTCAGCAGGTCAGGCTCGTCAACATTGAGCCAGGGCTGCAAAACCACCGCGGCTTCACCGGTCGCGCAATCCGCCTTGAGCAATAGGTAGCGCGTGTCCTCGTTGGCATCGACCAGCGTCGTGATGCTCGCCTTGCTGCCCATCTCGGCCATCTCAGCGATTTCTACTTGCGAGATTGTCGCTTGAACGAATGGCTCGTAGGCGCCTCGGTCGAACGGTATGAGCTTCCAGTCCGCCTCAGCGAGTGACGACGCCGTTTCAATGGCCTCGCGTTCGACGCCCGCGTCGTCGGCATCATCGTCGGCGTCGATGCCGACGATCGTGGTCTCGATGCGAAGGCGCGCGACCTGCACAAAGCGGCTTGGCTGCTTGCGATGATCGTTCATGCGGCTCTCCTTCACCCAGTGGGCGCTGTTGCCCCTGTCGATCGATAGTGCACTACCGCCATTCTACACTGGCAGGTCAACGCGAGGCGACGAGCCGGCGCTTATCGGTAACCTTACAAACGGATCGGTTCGCCGATCGTAGTCGGATCGATCACCTCACGCCGGATGTTGGGCCTCAACAAGGAGCCCTGTCATGAACGACAACGAAACAGTTGCGACCTCAAGACCGCCACGCCGCCCACCGTGGAACAAAGGCAAGTTGGTGGGCCCGAAGCCGCCGCTGAAAGTTAGTCACATCTGGTCCATTCGCACCAAGATGAAAACCGACAACAGAACGCGCGATCTCGCTCTCTTCAACCTCGCCATCGACAGCAAGTTGCGCGGCTGCGATCTCGTTGCTTTGCGTGTGGACGACGTTGCTCCGCATGGGCGCACGGCCGACCGGGCGACGGTGAAACAGAAGAAGACCGGCAGGCCCGTGCGCTTCGAAATGACCGATCAGACCCGTGAAGCCGTCGATGCTTATCTGGCCGAGACGGGACGAACGGCTGGCCAATGCCTGTTCCTTGGTCGCCGCGGCCCTGCCGAGCATCTGACGACACGACGATACGCTCGACTCGTCGGCGAATGGGTGGCAAGTATTGGGCTCGACCCGCTCGCCTTCGGCACGCATTCGATGCGACGCACAAAGGCGACGTTGATCTATCGCAGAACGGGCAACTTACGCGCGGTCCAGCTTTTATTGGGCCACACGAAAATCGAAAGCACCGTGCGCTACCTCGGCATCGAGGTCGACGATGCGCTTGAGATTTCTGAGAAAACCGACGTGTGACTGTGGTGGCCGGGGCAGCAAATGCCCTGGTCACTTCATTGCGGAAGCCGCTTGTGGATCATGCCGCTGGCGGCTCGCCGGTGATGCTCGGAATTGGCGGTCATGGTTCGTTCGGCGACCGGAAGCTTACCCCTCGGAACCGAGCGTCGCTGCAGGCGACCGTCCCGATCACAGCGGGCCAATAACAGAAGTCGTGTCCACGGAGTAGCTTGCGGAGACTTACGACCGCTGATTGACCAGATGCGGAAGTTCTGGTTCCGCCGAAAAACACTGGAATACCGGACTATTGGGGAGCTAGTTATTCGCTGGTTGCAATCCACCGTCACGTTTGCATTGCTCCAGATAGTGCCTTGCTTGGCTCAGACGGCCCTCGATCTCGCGCACGCGGGCAATGTCGATACCCGTCTTCAAGATGTCGACCGCACGGCCATAGGCCGCCACGGCATTGGAAATGGCGGTAGACGAGCCGGGGTGGGTCATCATCACATCGCCGCATGCGATGAGGATATCCGGTTCGTCAGGGTATTGACGAACGGCGTCGAGGATTAGCTTTCGCGCATCGTCGTAGCGGTCGCAATGCATGAGCGCGCGGACCCTGAATGCGATGGAGGGCATTTTGCCGCCCGGCATACCTTTGAGAACTTCACACCAGTGCTCGACCGCACGTACGTCTTTCAGGAGCTGGCTAGTTTCGATGAGGCGGCAAATCGCGAAGCTGTCATTCGGGTCGAGTTCAAGCACACGCGCGAAACACTCGCGCGCGGCTGCCTGATCGTTCGCTTGGATGTGCAAGAGGCCGAGATTGTTCCACACGGATTTGTCGGCCGGCTTTCGTCGCGTCTCTGCTTCGAGCTGCCGGCGCGCGGCCTTTGGATCGGTGACCATGAGCGCAAGAACACCCGGCTCGTCGGGAAGGGACTGCGCAGCCCGAACAGCGCCTGCAATGTAATCGTGCAATCGGTCGGGTGCTAACCCCTGCGCTTTCTTCAAGCTCTCCAGAGCGTTCTTCTTGTCGCGGAGTTCAATGTAAACCCCGCCAAGATTTGTCCAGACCTCAAATTTGTCTGGAGCAATTTCGGCGGCCCTCCGGAGGCGAAGTAGCGCCTTTCCCGCCTGACCCGATTGCAGTAGCGCTTCGCTCGAATTTAGCATGGGGGCGGTATTGAACGGATCGCAATCAAGCGCCCGGTCGAACGCGAAGACTGCTCCCTGCCATTTCTTTGCACGCTTCAAAGCAATACCGAAGTTATTCCAGGCGGGCGACCGCGTTTCGTCGAGCGCCAGCGAGCGCTCCATCGCAGCAACAGCAGCGGTATCGTCACCAAGTTCGAGAAGGAGGCGGCCCAATTCGGTCCAGTTGCCGGCGATCTCGGGCTCAATCTCGACAAGCTGCCGAACGGCTTTGAGTGCCTCTTTCGGCTTGCCCACTGCCGACAGGCCTCTCGCCAGCGCCGAAAGCTCCCGGCCTTTCTGGCCACTGATGACGGGCTTTGGCGGGAGCGGAATGCTGTGCTGTTTGCAGACGCGCGCAAAGTCGGCGAGCAGCGCGAGCGTGTCCGCGTAGCGGGCAGCCGGTTCCTTGGCAAGGCAGCGCGCAATCACGGCGGCGAACATACCGCCGGGAATGTCCGGCTGCCGGCCGATGTGCTGAGCGGCGAGGTCGCGCAAGTCTGCCCCGGCGAAAGGTAGTCGCCCGTAACACATCTCATACAGGACGACACCGAAGGCGTAGATGTCCGTCGTGATGTCCTGCCGGCCTCCCTGCCATTGCTCTGGCGACATATAGTAGGGGGTTCCGGCGATCTTGCCGTCGTGTGTTTGCCAACCGCCCAACTTGCCGGTCCCGGTATCATTGCCAGCAGCCCCGAGCACCATCGCGCGCGCAAGGCCGAAGTCGGTCACGCGCAGCCTGCCGGAAGCGCCGATCAAAAGATTCTCGGGCTTAATGTCCCTGTGCGCGACCACGCCTTTGGACAGCGCATGCGCCATTCCGTAGCAGAAGTCTGCCGTGAGCGCCGCGACCGCGCGCGGGGTTGCTGCGCCGGTTGCTAGGTAGTCGCGCAGTGACACGCGGCCCAGTTCGTCAGGCTCGATAAGTTCGGCGATAACAAAAAGCTGGCCCGCGAATTCATCGACGCCTTGAGCTGACACGATGTTGGGGTGATCGCCAAGGCGCACCCATGTCTCGGCTTCGGTACGAAAACTCTCGCGAACTACCGGGTCTGATTGCCGCTTCGGGGCTTTGAGCACTCGGCGCTCGCCCGACTCCCGATGCTCCACCGCATAGACGAGCCCGAGGCCGCCTTCCATCGCGCGCAACACGCGCCATTCGCCGCCTATAATATCGCCGGCCCTATAGACACGATCGGGCCGTCCCGCAGGCGGCGGCGGTTGCGGACGGTCAGTGCCTCCGCCCTTGCGGCCAAACCATCGAAACACCATCAACGCTATCCATAACGGCGTGCGAAGGAAGTCAAACACGAGGTTTGACGGTAAGCGGACCTGACTTGGGAACGCAACCTCCGATGCCGCGGCGTCGGCTCCGGGTCAGGTTCGAGCATCAGGGTAGCCGACCGGCACCGGTCGGTCCACACCAGTTACCTGCCAGTTGATTAACAGACCGTGGTCGTCGGAAGGTGCATCCCCGATAGCGACCGGGGCGAAGCCAGGGGAAGCGGAACGGGAAGTCGGCCGGGCTAGCGCACCCTTCCTGCATGTCGTCCGGTAGTCTCGATCAACCTGCTGCAGGCATTTGACATCGAAACCCGCAGATAGTGCACATTTGGCGTAACGCACTGGCCGCAAAACGCCGACCGAGGCCGCGGGGATAGATCCGCGGCCTCGGTTTTTGGTCTGCACGCCGGTCCCCCGTGCGCGGCTATGCCGGTTCCTTCACGCGACGCAGCGGCGGGTTCGCAGGCCATTCGATCTGCTGCATGCGGCGCTGGCCCTTTTCGAGGGCCTTGGCGATCTCGCGCCCGACGGCCTCGGCGATGACCGGCGGGAACGCGTTCGCGATCCGGCGATAGCTGCTGGTCTTGCCGCCGCTGAACAGATAGCGGTCCGGGAAACCCTGCAAGCGCTTGACCATGTCGAGTGTCAAACGCGGGTTGCCTTTGAAGCCGGGCGGCGGCGCCTTATCCGCAAGGCTCTTGCCCTCGACCCCGAGTTCCAGCCAGCCGCGGCGCGTGCCACGAGGGCCGAGATCGGCGCCGCCATGTTTCCGCGAACCGCCAACAATGGTCGGCCCGGAACGGTTCGCCTTACGAGCCCATTTAAGCGCGCCGTCCCACGTGTTCGCCGCCATCAGATCGTGCAGTGCCGCGCCGACCGTCTTGCGCGTGTTCGGCGGCACCGGCCGTTTGAAGCGCTTGGCATAGACATGACGCAGACCGACAATCACGACGCGACGACGACGCTGTGCAATTCCAAAGTCGGCCGCATCGAATACGCGCATTTGCACAGCGTAGCCGAGGCCTTCAAGTTGACGCGTGATGTCCTGACGAAACGCCACGAATTTCTTGCTCATGAAACCCTCGACGTTTTCAATCATGAACGCTTTCGGCTGCAGGCGACGCATATGACCGACGAACGCCGGGAACAGGTTGCGATCATCCGCCGCCCCGAGCTGCTTGCCCGCCTGCGAAAACGGCGGACACGGAAGACCGGCAGCCAGCAGATCGCATCCACGAAGTTCCGGCTTCGACTTCCAAGTCTTGATGTCAGCATTCTCGACGTGCGTTTTGGTGACGTTTCGACGCAACGTTTTGCAGGCGTGCTTGTCGATCTCGACGAGAGCGAGATGTTGAAAACCTGCACGTTGCAGGCCGAGGGCTTGGCCCCCGCCGCCTGCACACAGTTCGACCGTTGTTAGCGACATGATAGTCTCCGAGATGATGTTGAGGTCGAGGCCGTGTGACCGTGCGTTCGGTCAGGCACGGCCGATGATTGGCCGGAGTAAAATTGGCCCATGAAACGCGACGTCGACGCAACAGTTGTTGGCGGCGCGACCAGACACGAACGCGCCTATTGGATGTTTACTGTCGACGAGGCACAAGGCTCGCCGGTTGGACAGTCGGCGCGGCGCCGACCATCGGGCGTTTCCAATGTCGCCGATGGCGGCGCTATTTGCTGCGGCTATCTGGTTTGAGATCGAAGCCCAACGAGACCAGCTTCCCGCCTATCAGCTCGTGCACGCTGCAGCATTTCCGAACGGCCGTGGTCAGGAATGGGCTGAGGTTTGTCTGCGTGTGGCCGCCGGTGTTCGTGACAACGACCCTCGGCGCAATGAATGCGAGATCATCCTTCGCCTGCCCCGCTGCGACACAGAGTTCGTGCTGGTCTTTGTCAAGATCAGCTTGTGACGATGCGCGAGCAGAGGGAATGCTGCCGTCGACAACCTGCAAAATTTGCACGTGCCGAAATTCGCGCCCTTTCGCGGCGCGGAACGTCGCAAGCGTAACAAAGTTCTTGGCGTCAGGGTCGTCGGCACGTTTCCCGTCGAAAGGGTTCAGCGTGACGTCGTCGAGAAACACGCGTCGTATTTTGGCCTTGGCCGCGATGGCACGAAGCTGCACAAAGTCATGATAGCGGTCATCCGCGTTGTCGAACTTGGCCGACAAGATGCTGTCATAAAACCTGATGACTTCATCAAGGTCAGCGGGCCAAGCCCGACCTTGGTTCTCGAGTTTGATCATGAGGTCATAGAACGAACGCCAAGCGAGCAACGCGTGCGAGGACGGCTGGTGTCGCGATAAGCGCTCTTTGAGAGTCGTCGAGCCACCGTGGAGAATGTGGTTTGCGGATTTCTCACTGACACCGCTCACCAAACCCAAGACCCGACGACCGGCGACACGGTCGGCCGGGTTTTCCGCCCACTTCAGAAAGGCCAACACGTCCTTGATGTGCGCCCCATCCATGAAGCTCGCGCCGCCAAACTTCCGAAACCGAATGCCGCGGCGATTGAGTTCAATCTCAAGGCCGTGGCTGTGCAGCGCCGCAGGAAAGAGCACGGCCTGTTCGGCCAGCGGCACACCTTTATCTCGGGCGGTGACGATGCGTTCAGCGACCAGCCGCGATTGCTCGAATGGGTTTGCCACAAGGAACAGCTGGGGCCTCTTACCTGGGTGCCGGGTTCCACGAAGTGGTCTCTCGCAACGGCTGTCGAGGCCTTTCATCAGCGCGCACGTGGCGCGCAAGTTGCGACCCGTCGCACGATAATTGTGTCTAAGCCAGATGACCTTGGCTGGGCGTGAGAACGGCTCCAGCTCTGCGGCGGCGCCTTTGACGCCACCAATGCGGAACGAGCCGATCGGCGACGTGGCATCTTTGACGATGGTCACCCCTGCGCCGGTTGGTTTCAAGGCACTCAAGATGTCGGCCTGCAAGACATTCGTGCCTTGATAGTCGTCGACAAGCACGTGATCGAACAGCTCTCGCACGGCGGCGCCTGCCTTCGGGTTGCGCATCATCTTGCGCCAGAGCACGAGCAAGTCATCCACATCGACATTGCATCGCTCAATCTTTGCTGCGCTGTAAGCCTCGCGCAAACGCTTGATCCGTTGCAGGTGCGGCAAACACGAGACATGCTCGGTCTTCAAGACATCCCTGAGCGTCCGGCCCGTGTTGGCGCAGTGCGCAAAAATCTGCAGGCAGGTTTCCGCATTGGGAAATCCCATGTCGGCAGCTCGATCTGGCCTGATGTCGAGAGTTTGACGATAAAACGATTTCACCAACGAGACGGCTTCGCTGCGGCCAAGAACCGTGAAGTTGGTGGCGACGCCGATGAGGTCGCCACAGCGGCGTAACACACGCGCGCCGATCGCTTGGAACGTGCCAGCCCATTCCAGGTGCACGGGCCTCGGTCGACTATGTGGCTGGCGTGCACGATCGACGATTTCACGGATTTGCGCGGTGAGCTCTTGCGCGGCGCGGCCTGACGCCGTGAGCACCAGAATTCGACCTGCATCGCCCCTGTCACTCACAACCAAGTTTGCAATGCGATGCGCCAGGCATGTCGTCCGTCCCGTTCCGGCGCCACCGACGATCAGCAGCGGGCCACACTTTTCGAGCGGTTGCGCACCGCCCGCGATCCCGTGCGTGACGGCTGAACGTTGTTGGGGGTCGAGCCCTTGTAACGGGCCGTTCGTCGACTTCATTTTCATGATTGGTCTGCTCCATGTCGGGTTGGTCGCGATTGCAAGCCACGGCGTTGTGCCGATGACCTGTCGATTGTTTACGGAGCACCCCGGTGATGCTCGGACAGTCGGCGCGCACGCCGGCCCTCAGCCACCACACGTCAGTGACGGCCGACACATCTCGATGCTGCGTGCGTCAGCACGAGCGCGCTTCAACAGGGAAGCAGCGAGGTGGGCCCGATCGTGGTTTGACGTCTGTGTGTACTGCGAAACTCGAGTCGCAAGGGGCCGTTGGGACGCGCGCAGCCCGATCAGTGCAAGCTTGAACCAGGAGGCAGCGGAACATCAAGCACCATTGGCCTTCCGCTCTTCTCCCAGTTCCTCTTCAGGACCACTGAGACATGCAATTCCGGCCGGGGACCTCCGGTCGCCGTGGAGATAAGCCACCCATCCACTGCTGCGATAGTCAGATCGAAATCATGCTTATTCAGTCTCTTCTGCAGATTGCCGATTGGTAATAATGGAACGAGTTCACACGTGCACCCTGTCGCGTTCACGACCAAAAGAACCTGTTCTCTTCCAGTGAGATCAGAAATAACAATGGGAAGGTTGATCAAACGCAAAGGCAAGCCTAGTTTGTGTGGCCAGATGTAGCATAGATGTTCAGATGGTTCAGCTGGATCTTCTTCGTCGTCGTAATTAATGTCACCACATTTGATTAATCCGGAAAATTGGACGTTTGGCTCCGCGATATCGATGAGCTTTACTGGTCGACTTGGGGGCGCTTTCGCTTTCATTGCGGTCGCTCGCTTTCTGGTCAGTCAAAGCTTCACTGCTTGGTTGTCTTTGAGATAGCCTAAGAGCCGACGCAGTATGCACCCTGGCACAAGCCCAGGGTGCATACTGAAACTGACGCAGGCAGTTCGAAATACCGGAACCGGAGTATATAGAATTGCAATATTACAAGATCTACCAACACATAACCTGAGCTCGCCATGTCAGGCGCGGAAATAAGCTATCAAAATCGAAATATTTCCTCTTGAGTCATCGCTTTCTGGATGCCGATCCTCAGCTGTGTCGGCTTTCCGGCAGCAATCCACTTCGCCTTGCGAATGACGTGAAAGCGTAATGTCCGTGGCCATCCGCCGGCTGTTACGGCAACGAGCCACCCGTCAATGACATCGGTAAGCGCTTTAAAATCTCGATTGCACAACTTGACCCTTGATGCCCCTTTGCGCTGAAGCGGATTTAGTCCACACCGTGCGCTCGATGCCGCAACGAGCAATAGCTTCAGGCTTTGATCGTCATCCGGATACTTGACGACATTGATGTCGAAACCGCGCACTTTTCGCGGCAAATCGCTCTCATAGATCGATTCAAATACCGGTGGATTGTGATCATGGTAATTCTCGTCGAATACCATGCCAATGTTCAGTGAGAGAAATTCATCGTCAGAGAGATCGGCTAGTCTTGGAAGCTCAGTTTTAATCATTTCCATCTCCTACATTTGGTTTACTCTTTCGGGGGTGCGCGGGCCGACACCGAACGGCGGCGGCGATACTGTGAAGCTTGATCAAAACCACCAATACCAATAGCAACAATACATACGGCCACCTTAGGCGGCTGAATGTCGAGCTGCCGCGCGCTGACACACCCGCCCAATTCAAGGCGATTTTGTGCTTGTGCAAGCTTGCGACGCGGAAACTTGGCCGCTTGGGTGCGCGCAGATCGGATGAATTGTTACAAGTGGTTCACAGGGCGTAGACCAACGCTATCTGCTCACTAGGCAGTGAATATAGCAGAATCAAATCTATAAACACAAAGTGGGGGTTGTTTTGAGTGGTGGTATTTTGGCCTGTGCTGGAGGCTTTCGATAACTTATGAAGCATCCTGGGGTTAAGGTCGATGCGCAACTTTTGCGTGTGGTTTTTGGGGCGCTCAGAAACCGATATCGCCAAGTAAAGGGCGTCTTCGGATCGACATCGAGTCGAGCCGCGCCTTTGCGCAGGCTGATGCTGTCGACCAGCACCTGCGCGCGACCGGCCCATAGCTCGCGTTTGTGCAATTGCGCGAGCGGCGTGCCGGTCAGGCAGTTGAAGCTGACTTTGCAGCCCTTGCATCGATAGCGCCGGAGCCGATTTGCCGAGCCCCAACGGCCGATCGTTCCGGTCGAACGCGTGACAGCGCCTGCGGTGCGTACGAGGCGGTCGAGCATGGCATCGGCGGCGGTCGGATCGGGGATCAGGTTATGCTACTTCTCGACCGGGACCTGTCTCTTGACGATGGTCGAGCGGAAGCCGTGTCGTCGAGACGGCGAAGGCGGCGGGTGCTCGAGCTATACGCCCACCGGCGCTCCAGGCGACCAGTCTCGCCGACACCGAGGCACTCTTGCCCCGGAATATCGCAAATCCGACGCGATAGCGTCGCTGTTCGAACTGCCCGCCGTCAAGCGGAAAGCGACGGCTGTCGGAGCAAAGTAGAAATGTCCCCTTGTCTGGCAAAGTAGAGATGTCCCCTTCGGCCGTCGAGTGAGGTCACTGCCGCAGGGGCTGTGGGCGGGGCGCAGTGTCCACATCACGCAGCGCCGTCCACAGCCCCGGGCCGCTGGCTCGGCACGCGCGCGGTCGCAACGATCGCATCCACGCAGGCGTCGATCGTCTTGTCGTCCTCGATCGTGGCCGCACGCGGCAGTTTGCGGACCGTCGTGTAGGGCAGCACGCGATCCTTGAA
>JANMGQ010000109.1:0-70694 GCA_031374735.1 Hyphomicrobiaceae bacterium
CACTGACAACAGACCCTGGGAAGCCCGGTCAGCTACTCCGGACGCGCTCCCCTCCGAGAGATGACGTCGCCGCCACCTCATGTGCCCCGCCAGCGAGGAGAGTGTCTCCCAACCCGGGGCTCGGGTCTTGTATGGGCGCGAAAGTGCCGTGTGCGACGCGATCCGTCTACTGGGTAAGTACCCAGCTTGACAGCTCAAGTCGCCACTCGATCCGGGACAACTGCGCGCTCTGCCCCATCACACCGCGCGGAGATGGATGCTCTTTGGCCGTGTCAGCGCGTGATAGCCGAGCGGCGAAAGCGTGGCGCCGCGGCCGGTGTCCTTGACGCCCGTCCACGCGAGGCCAGGGTCGAGATAGTCGCAGCGGTTGGCGAACACCGTGCCCGTTTGCAGCTCAGCCCCGATGCGGGCGGCGGCCTCGAGATCTGCAGTCCAGACCGAGGCGGTCAAGCCATAAGCGCTGTCGTTCATGAGCCGGATCGCCTCGGCATCGTCCTCGACCTTCATGATGCCGACGACCGGGCCGAACGTTTCCTCGGTCATGACCTTCATCGCATGGTCGACATTGAGCAGCACCTGCGGCGCAAGCCACGGCGTATCCACCGCGCTGCGCTTGAAGCTCTTGCCGTCGATCGTTGCGCGCGCACCCCGGGCCAGCGCCTCAGCCGTATGCCCCCGCACGACGTCGGCAAAACGCGTTGCAGCCATGGGGCCGAGCGTGGTCGCCTCGCGCAGCGGATCATCCAGAACGTAAGCCTTGGTCGCGGCCACGGCGCCCTCCACAAAGCGGTCGTACACCGACGCCTGCACATAGACCCGCTCGATGCCACAGCAGCTCTGGCCCGAGTTGAAGAACGCGCCGTCAACGACGTTTTCGATGGCGTGGTCGAGCTTGGCGTCAGCGCGCACGTAGGCCGGATCCTTGCCGCCGAGTTCTAAGCCCACAGACACAAAGGTACCGGCGGCCGCGCGCTCGATGGCCTGTCCGCCGGCCACACTCCCGGTGAAGCTGACGTGATCAACCTGGCGGCCAGAGATGAGGCGCGCCGTGTCCTCATGCGAGAGCGCGAGATTCTGAAACAGACCTTTCGGCAACCCCGCTGCGTCAAACGCTCGCTGGAATCGCTCGCCCGTCAAAATCGTCTGCGACGCGGCTTTCAGCAGCACCGCGTTGCCCGCCATCAGTCCCGGCACGATCGTGTTGACGGCCGTCAGAAACGGATAGTTCCAAGGCGCGACCACCAGCACCAACCCGAGTGGCACGCGCTCGATGCGGCGCACGAAGCCCTCTTTGGCAGCCGGCAGCATCGGCGCAAGTGCCCCCTCGGCGATGGCGACCATGTGCTCGACGCGCTCTTTCAGCGAGCGGAATTCGCCGCCATAGCGCACCGGCCGCCCCATCTGGCGCGCCAGCTCAGGCACCACCTCGCCATTCATCGCCTCGAGTGCCGCCAGGGCTTTCAGCACCACCTGTCCGCGCTCGGCCATCGACACACGCGCCCAAGCCTGTTGGGCCTGCCGGGCGGCAGCAATCGAACCTTCCAGCACTGCGGGCGTCGCGGTCTGACGCTTGGCAACGATCGAGCCGTCGATCGGGGACACGCAGATGATTTCGGACATGTGGCTCAACCAATGATGAGGGCGGACAGAGCCCCATACGGCACATCGCGCAAGATTTCGAGACCGTGAACGGGCAACGTCTCCCTCTCCTCGTCCTTACGGGTTCACTTCCCTCTCCCCCTTTTTCAAGGGGAGAGGGGCGGCCGCTTGCTCGAACGGAGATCGCTCGGCTTGGACTCAATCGACGATGACCGGCTTGATCGCTGCCCCATCGAGGTTGCGTCGTCTTGCGACGGTCCGTCCGATCAACGGCCAGCCGCCGCTCGGCGCAGGCGATCGTTGATGGCTTCGCCCAAGCCCGACTCGGGGATCGGCATGACTGCGATGGTTTCAACGCCGGTGGCATCGAGGCGTCGTAGGCTTGCAAACAGGTTCGCGGCCGCCTCCAGGAGATTGCCGCGCGGGCTGAGGTTGGCGACATAAGCCTCGCTTTGCGGTCCGTCGCCAAAGGCGATGAGCGCCTCGCCCGGCCATGCGGCCGTTGCATTCAGGCGAACGCGCGCGCGGGGGGCATAGTGACTGAGCAGTTGACCAGGCGATGTCGGCCGGTCGGGATCGGCGTCGCCCGTCGCCCGCACGATTGGCGCACCGAGAACCGCTTCGATTTCTTCGGCTGTCACTGCGCCGGGGCGCAACAGCCGCACGACCGCGCCCGACGCATCAACCACTGTTGACTCAAGACCGACCTCCGTCGGCCCGCCATCAAGAATCATATGCAAGACGTCGCCAAGATCGGCTTCGACGTGCTGCGCCGTTGTCGGGCTCACATGGCCGGATCGGTTTGCGCTTGGGGCGGCAATCGGCTTGCGGGCCGCAAGCATCAGCGCATGCGCGACAGGGTGGGCGGGAACGCGCAGTGCCACTGTATCGAGCCCGGCCGTGACAAGATCCGAAATCAGACAGCCAGGCAGCCGCTGCAAGACCATCGTCAACGGTCCCGGCCAGAACGCTTGGGCCAACAGGCGTGCACGGTCATCGAAGCGGGCAAAGCGTTCCGCAATCATGAGCGCCGGAACATGCACGATGAGGGGATTGAAAACCGGTCGCTTCTTGGCTGAGAAAATGGCCGCCACTGCAAGGTCATGTGTGGCGTCAGCGCCGAGGCCATAGACCGTCTCAGTCGGAAACGCGACCAACCCCGCCTGCGCGATGAAACGACCGGCCTCGGCGATTGTCTCTGAAGTTGCGGCGAAGACAGGCATGGTCGGGATCCACTTTGCAGCGCAATCGGTTACATCGCCCGGCGCCGCGCAACTGATGCACTGATACGCCGAAGCGATGGCCGCACCAAGGGCGTGCGCCAGCGCGCATGATTTTGAACTTCAACTAAAACGAGTATAACTACCGGATACGTAACTGTTATCCGCGTCAATTCGGACCCTGGACATTCGCGTTTCTGCTTGTGCACCGGGCTGTCGCGGAGTAGTAGTTTTGCGTTGACGTTTGGCAGCTCGCTCTGTCTGGTCTGCCTTGGTCTCGCCGACTGCGAGCAAGCTCACTACAAGAACTGTCGACACGGCCGGTCGCGGCGGCATTGCCGACCGTACCTCGCCGTAACGCACTCACTGGAGACCCCCTATGATCAAGGGCACCGTCAAGTTCTACAACGCAACCAAAGGCTACGGCTTCATTCAGCCCGACACCGGCGGCAAAGACGTCTTCGTTCACGCCACCGCTCTTGAGCGCGCCGGCATCCAAGGCCTTCGCGAAGGCGACAAGGTTACGTTCGACACGCAGGAAGATCGTCGCAGCGGCAAAGTTGCCGTCGGCAGCATCACCCTCGGCTGAGCTTCTGGCTGATTGAACATCGCGACACGTGACCATCGGCCGCCCGTCTGGGCGGCCGATGTGTCTTGGGGCGGACGCATTTCCCCCGTACGCCACGCGCATCCACGCACTTCAGAGTTCATCCGGCTCAATGCCGGCACCCCGGGGGTTCCCATGGCACGCAGTAAACCAACCGCGCGCGTCGAATACGTCTTCTTCGACATCTACTACGAGGATGGCAGCCGCACCTCGAACCGCAAGATCGCAGCGCTTGAAGTCACCGGGCTTGACGGCGACGGACCGGCACAGGCCTTCTTCGAAGCCCAGGACAAAGAGATCGAGCATCGCTCTGGCCGCGCCAAGCCGAAGATCGCGAAGATCGAGCGCTCGAAAGTCTGATGCCGGCGGTTAGAATTTATGACTGACCAACCATCATCGTCATCCCGGAATGCCCGTTGCGCCGAGGCGCGGCAGGTGCATCCGGGATGACGCCGTGGGATATGATAGGTCAGAAATTTTTGCACGCCGGTATGAGGCCTCGACAGCCAACTGGCTTAACCGTGCGTCGCATCATGCCGCCCCGTCCGAGCATCTTTGGCATACCGACGCCGCCAGCACCGCCCGGTGCGCGCATCGGCTTGCTGGGCGGGTCGTTCAATCCTGCCCATGCCGGGCATCGGCAAATCAGCGAGATCGCACGGCGGCAGCTTGGCCTCGATGCCGTCTGGTGGCTCGTGACGCCGGGCAACCCGCTCAAAGATAAGCGTGATCTGGCGCCACTTGTGCACCGCCTCGACGAGGCCCGGCGTGTTGCGGCCGCGTCGTGGATCACTGCGACCGCCTTCGAGGCGGCGCTCGGCAGCCCCTACACCATCGATACGTTGCGCTTTCTCAAGTTGCGGCATCCGTCGGCGCAGTTCGTCTGGCTGATGGGCGCTGACAATCTCGCGACCATGCATCGCTGGCGGGCATGGCGCGAGATCGCCACCACATTTCCCATGGCCGTGGTCGATCGGCCAGGCTGGCATCTGCGCGCGCTATCGTCGCCAGCCGCGCGGGCGTTCGCGCGGGCGCAGCTGCGAGAGGCGAATGCGGCCATGCTGCCGCAACGCGCATCACCCGCCTGGGTGATGCTGACCGGCCCGCTGTCGCCGCTGTCCTCGACGGCTATTCGGGCAAAGCAACGCAATGGCTGATCGTGGGAGCTTTCAGCATCGCAGACCAGCAATTCTAGAAAGAAAGTAGCTGTAATACACGCGGCATTGCCGTGCATTGCAGCAAGCTCTTTCATACTCAGTGGGTCGGACATCAGTCCGGTGGCGAACTCAACGTGAAAACGGAGGCACTTTCCCTCTCCCCTTGCTCTTGCAAGGGGACGTGCCGATCGTTCACATTGAGAAGTGCTGATCGCAGACGTTCACGCTTTGGGCTGAGCGTCTACGATGCTACAGATATCCAGCAGGAGGATGAACATACAGATCAATCTTTCTCCAGATGCAGCAGCTTGGCTCGACGCGCAGGTGCGTGACGGCCGCTTTGACACGGTCGACGCCGCCAACCCAGTCATACTGGGCCGCCAGAGGCCAGAGTTGTTACCGGACCTGCGGAGTGTGCCGTCCGGCAATTTCCTGATCTTCATCCGTTACACTCCAGCCGATTCGGCTTGCGACACCGTAGAGGTGGTGAACATCCTGAATGGACGCAGGGACATCGAGGCCCGTTTTAAAAGCAACGCCTAATAGTTGCCCTACACGCGTGACCAAGCCGCAACCCGTCATTGACCAACTGCTGGTATGAGATCGAACCGTCTCGGCCAGGACCAGCCCACATGAAGCGCCTCTACGACTGGATGATGCGGCAGGCGGCTGGGCCGAAAGCGCCCCATGCCCTGGCCGTCGTCTCGTTTGCGGAGAGCTCGTTCTTCCCGATCCCGCCCGATGTGATGCTGATCCCGATGGTGCTCGCCAACCGCACCAAGGCCTGGTGGTACGCGACCTTGGCGACGATCTCCTCGGTGCTCGGCGGCATCGCCGGCTACGCCATCGGCTACTTCCTGTTCCAGACCATCGGCCAGCCGATTTTGAAATTCTACGGCCACTCCGGCAGTCTCGACACGGTGAAAGCGTGGTTTGCCGAATGGGGCGTGTGGATCCTGATTGCCAAAGGCTGGACGCCGTTCCCCTATAAGGTGCTGACGATCCTGTCCGGCGTCGCCGAGATGGCACTCATCCCGTTCATTGCCGCCAGCATCCTGGCGCGAGCCATGCGCTTCTTCCTGGTCGCGGGCCTGCTCTACTTTTATGGGGAGCCGATCAAGGCCTTTATCGAGAAGCGGCTGACGCTTCTGACCACTCTATTTGTCGTCGCCCTGGTTGGCGGCTTCGTCGCCATCAAGTATCTGCCTCTTCTGTTCAAGTGAGCCCAACAAGGCAGCGTACCCGTGCGTTCAACCGATTCCCCCCACAAGACCGACGCCTATCGTTATGGTTCGGTGGCCCTTCTCGGTGCCGTCGGCGCTATCGTGCTCGCGCTCGGCTTTGAATACATCGGCGGCATGAAGCCGTGCGTGCTGTGCCTGCAGCAGCGTTGGGCCTACTACATCGCCATCCCCGCGCTGTTCGCCGGCTTGATTCTGCTCGCCTCCGGCAAGACGACGGCAGGCGGCCTACTGTTTCTAATGGTTTCCATCGCATTCCTGATCAATGCAGGCCTTGGCACCTACCACGCCGGCGTCGAGTGGGGCTTTTGGGCTGGCCCCGACACGTGCAGCGGCACAATTCCGGCCTCCGGCAGTGGGGGCGGCTCGATTCTTGACCGCCTGAAAGGGAATCAGACCCCGATTGTGCGCTGCGATGCGGCTGCTGGACGGTTTTTGGGGCTATCTTTCCCCGGTTGGAACGTCATCGCATCGATGCTCCTGTGGATAATTTCTCAATCGGCTGCTTTCGCCACGACGCGTCTTCGCCGCATCTGAGGCGGCTGCCATCGCCAAACACTCAACGTTTACAATTTGTTAACGCTTGCTTCGAAGCGTTCAATTGGCGTTGGAACAAAAATAGAATGAACGAAAGTCAAGCAAGATACCTCGATTTGCGCCCGATCACGCCTCTTTTGAGCCAGATTGTGACGGCAAAACAACTCACATGACGGGCAACGAAGACGGAACTGGCCCGGAACTAGCCTGGAACTGGAGTGAACGAAGCGCGATACAGAGACCCAAGTCATCTGCGTACTCTGCAATCGCGTCGAGGCCCAAGTCGCCCAAAGTCATGGGGCTCCAGAGTGTAGCGTAAGCCCGAAGTACCCCTGGCCGAGCGTCTGTAAGCGTCTGTTGCGGCCGGGTAGGGTGTTCCAGTGTTGTGTCGGTTGCGTTCAGTTCAGTCGCGTTCGTTGCGTCATCTCCCATGTCCTGTCGGGGCGCGTCGCGTATCGCCCCAAGTTGTTTCAGTTGCGTGTGTCGCGTCGGTTGCGTGTGTTGAGTGGTGTTGCGTTCAGTATCCGTGAGTGGCGTTTTCTGGTTTTGCGTCCGTGTGTTGCGTCCGTTGCGTCGCGTAGCTTTGCGTAGAGTTGAGTGGCGTTGAGTTGGTTCGCGTTGCGTGTGTGGTGTCCGCGTTTGGTTCCGTTGCGTTGCGTCAGTCCCCAGTGCGTCAGTCCCCAGTGCGTCCCGTCTGTTGCGTCCCAAGCGTCAACCCCCTCCGCGAGGCTCCCATGGCAAACCCTGTTGATCGTTCCACGGCGAACCCGCTCGTATCAGTCGTGTCCCGTGCGTCTGTTGCCGCGCGTACCGAGTATCCGTCGCGTCAGTATCCGTTGCGTCCTGTTGAGTTCATCGCGTTGGGGGAGGCAGCCGCCAATGTGCTCGCCTCGCTCAAGACCAAAGTCCAAGCGTCAAACAGAACATGATCCGGTACGATACCCTTCAAGGTCGATAACGTACTCGGGCATCTAGAGGAATTCGGAACGGTCTGCGGCTAGCCCGCGCCGAACCGCACGGAAAGGCAGGCGTACTGAGCGTTGCTGTGCAATTGACTCGAGGCTCTACATTGCCAAGTGCTGCGTCGTGGAGCCTGAGCGCTCGGTGTGCCTGCCTACCTCTCTCTGCTCGTTGTCGTTCTTTGCCTTGGGATATCCGCCCGGCCACCGTTCTCGGCCCACCGTTCTCGGCCCAGTCAGGGATCTCCCATGAACCCCACGTTTTCCAATCCCGCCCAGCAGTTCCCGGCCCAGTGGCAGCAGAATGTCGGCCTCGCCCGGCAGGCCTGCGCCCGCGTGTTCCGCGATGGTGGCACCCCCGCTGAAGCGCTGCGCGTGTTCGGCCTCTCGGACGCTGACGCCCCGCGCGATTGGGCCGTCGTCGTCGATCGCATTGCCGCCAGCCTCGGCGCGCAAAGCCTTGGCCGCAAAGCCGCTTAAGCCTCAGCTTAAGTTGCGACACGCGACAATAATGGCATAGGCGCGCTTCGCCTGTGCCGATAGGGTTCCACCCAAGCTGCAACAGCAGCACGGGTGGGAAACGCATATGACCGGCACGACAAAAACGGGCACGCCGACGAGCGGCACAGTGCCTGGTGGCATCAGCGACGGCCTCGATGCCGATACGCAAGCGCGCATCACCGAACTTATCGAAGAAGACGAAGGCGCGACCAACAAGATGAGCGGCTGGCTTGGCCAGATGCTGATCTGGGCTGCGATCCTATCGTCGGTCTTTCACATGTATTGCGCGGCGGCAGGCTCCTCGCTCGCTATCCCCGTTCCCGGATGGATCACGCTCAACATTCCGGTGTTCGGCTGGGCCCCAATCATCCCGACCTACATCCTGCGTCCGCTGCACGTCGCCATCATCATGGCGCTGGTGTTCCTGATGTTCCCGGCGGCGAAGCGGTTCCGGCACCGCATCATGGCCTGGGACTGGCTGTTCGCCATCCTCAGCCTTGCCGTCGTCGGCTACATTCTGTCCGTCGATTACATCATCCCGAGCGGCGATGATTTCGGCGAACGCGCGATTCTGCCGACGAAACTCGACTTCGCTGTTGGTCTCGTGTTCCTGGGCCTTCTGCTCGAGGCCACGCGTCGCGCGACGGGCTGGATCATGCCCCTGGTGTCGCTGACGTTCGTCGCCTATGCGCTGGTCGGCAAAAGTCTACCCGCCCCTTGGACGCACAAAGGCTACGACCTCGAGCGCCTCGTCGGCTTTCTCTACATGAGCCTTGAAGGCGTCTACGGCACAACCGTCGAAGTTTCATCCAGCCTGATCATTCTGTTCACGATCTACGGCGCGGTCCTCCAATACTCGGGCGCCGGCAAGTTCTTCATCGACTTCTCGTTCGCGGCCATGGGCGGCAGGCGCAACAGCGCGGGCCGCGCTGTCGTGCTGTCGTCATTCCTGATGGGCGGGCCGTCGGGCTCGGGCGTCGCCACCACCGTGACGATCGGCACCGTCGCCTACCCGATGCTCAAGAAGGCCGGCTACGAGCGAAACGCGGCCGGCGGCCTGCTCGCAGCCGGCGGCCTTGGCGCCATCATCTCGCCGCCCGTGCTTGGGGCCGCAGCCTTTCTGATCGCGGAATATCTCAAGATATCCTACCTCGACGTGATCTGGATGGCCCTCATACCGACCATCCTCTACTACTTCGCGATCCTCGTGATGGTCGAACTCGACGCACGCAAATATGCGGGCGCAGGGGGCGCCAACGAGCTGATGGTCGCCAAGGGCGAGCTGTGGAAGGTCACCAAGACCTATTGGTATCACTTCTCGTCGCTGATCTCGATCATCGTGTTCATGCTGCTTGGCTTCTCGCCAGTGCTGTCGGTGTTCTGGGCGACGCTGCTCGCCGTGCTCGTCAGCTATGTGCGGGCCGATACGGCGTTGAGCGTGCCAAAACTGAAGCAGGCCTTCGCAGAGGGCACCAGTGGCGTGCTCAACGTCGCCGTCACCTGCGCCTGCGCCGGCATCATTGTCGGCGTCACGTCCTTGACCGGTCTCGGCCAGCGCTTCGCCGACATCATCATCGGCTACGCCGCCGGCAATCTCGTGCTGACCGCAATCTTCACGGGACTGATCGTGTGGGTGGTTGGCCTCGCAGTGCCGGTCACCGCGAGCTACATCATGTGCGTGGTCATCGCAGGCCCCGCATTGATCAAGCTCGGCGTGCCCGACTACGCGGCGCACATGTTCATCTTCTACTATGCCGTGCTTTCGGAAGTGTCCCCGCCAACCGCGCTGTCCCCCTTCGCTGCCGCCGCCATCACCGGCGGTTCGCCCTACAAAACGACGCTGCAGTCGTGGAAGTACACGCTGCCGGCGTTCCTGACGCCGTTCGTGTTCGTGTGCGACCCGCAGGGCATCGGCCTGCTGCTGAAAGTGCCAAAGGGCGGCACCTGGTTCGACATTCTGGAGATTACGATCGAGACCGGCGTCGGCATTGTCTTTCTCGGCCTCGCCTTCCAGGGCTGGTACATCAAGAAGACGAGCAAACTCGAAGGCGTGCTGTTTGGCATCGCCGGCCTGCTGTTCGTGTTCCCAAGCATGCTGAACGCGCTCTTGAAGCCGTGGACCGGGCTCGACATCGATCACCCCATCGCGCTGATGAAGTCGCTCGGCGTAACAATGGGCGTCAACGTACCGATCGGCATGGCGCTCGGCGTCGCGACGCTGATGCTGCATCGGGCGCGGGTGGCCCGATTGGCAGATACTGCCAGCTCGGGTAAACTTGGCACATAGCCAAGGAGTTCGAGGCTCGCGATGTCGTTCTTGCTCTGCGTCACCAGAGAGATGGCGAGGAACCATTTGGTCAGCGGCGTTGATGAGCCCTGAAAGATCGTCCCGGCTCTGAGCGACGCGTGCTCACCGCAACCCATCCCATTTCGTAATGCCGTCGACCGTCAGTCCGCCCACGCGGGCATGTGGTCGGCCGCCGGTGGTCATAGCGAGAAAGAAGACGATCTCGTCGGCGCGCGGGGCGTCCGGGATCATCGCCGTGACGGCGTCAAAGTGCGAGCGGACGTAACACGCGTCCTTGTGGTGCGTGGGCAGATCAATCTGTGCACCAAGCGCGCCCATCTTGACGGCGGACGGCACGATGGCGAGCGCCTTGCCGAGCAGCTCGCGCATGGCATAGCCGCCGGGCACGTGCCAGAGCGCCGAGTGCTCGATTTCGCCCGCGCTGCCGACGATGGCGCCTTTGCCATAGGCTTCGATGCGTGTGGGATCGCCACCGAGCGCCATGACGAGCCGTTGCGAGAGATCGAGGCCGACGGGCTTCAGCGGCGCCATCATGGGGGTGATGTCGTCAACATAGCGGCCGGCAAACGGGTTGCGCACCACAGCACCGGCCCAAGCCTTCAGGATCGGCCGTGCGAGCGGCGGCCCGCCGTCGTGGCGCACCTCCTCCATACCGAGGGCAATCTTACGGATGTCGATCTGCATATGAACTCTTATGCGCGCGGGAGGGGCCACATGGTGAATGCTGGTCATCAAAAGTAACGCCTCAGCGGGTCAATGTCACTTTCGACAGGCCCTGCGGGCTGTCTGGGTCGCGCCCGCGTTTGGCGGCCAACGCGACCGCGAGCGGATACAGCGCCGCCATTGTCACAACGGGGTCGGCAGACCGCAGCTCAGCCGCCGGCACATCGAGCACGTCTCCATAGGCGGCGTAGGCGTGTGCCGCGGGGCCGGCCACAACGATGCGACGTGTCAGCCCGGACAGGATGCGCAGCGCGTCGTCGAGCGGGGCCGCATTTGTCGCGATCGCTAACAGCGCCGTCTCGGGGCTGATCGCCGCGCGCGGGCCATGCATCACTTCCGCGCTTGAAATGGCGTCGGCGTCGATGCCCGCGAGTTCCTTGATCTTCAACGCGACCTCACGTGCTGCGGCCAATGACGCCCCGCGCCCGAGCACAACGATCTGGGGCGCATCGAGTTGATCGAGCATGTGCGGCGTTGGCCGCAATCCGACGGCGCGCGCGAGATCGTCCGCAATGGTCTCCCACCCCGATAACGTTACCCCTCCGAGACCGGCCACAAGCCGCAAGCCGATCAGCCACGACAGCACAACACTCTTGGTGGCCGCGACCGAGACCTCAGGCGCAGCGCCAACCAGCAAGACATCGTCGCAAACGGCTGCCAACGGACTATCAGCGACATTGATGATGCCGACCACGTGGCCGCCGCCAGCGCTCACGGCGCGCGCGGCTTCGATAATGTCAGGGCTGCGTCCCGACTGCGAGACAACGATCGCCAGCGCCTCGCGACAATCGAGCCGCGCGTGATCAAGCGTCACGAGCGACGGCGGCAGGCTCGCCGCAATGAGGCCCGCATGCACACCGGCCGCGCGTCCGACGGCGTCGCACACGGCATCGGAGGACCCGCGGCCAATGGTGACAACGAAACGCGGACCAACCCGCCGCAGGCGTGCAGCCAGTGCATCGACGTCTGAGAATTGGTGGATGCGCTGCCGCGCGCATTCCGGGATCGACGCGATTTCAGAGGCCAAGCGCGACTGCGTATCCTTGAGCGGGCGCGTCGGATCGGCGGCCGTCAGCGCCGTCATTTTTTGCGGAATTGATCGAGACTGACGACCTTTGGACTGTCTGAGACGACGGGCGGCGCTGGCGCAACAGCGGGCCGCTCCGGCAGAGCGGCCGCTGGCGCCTCAGGCTTGGTGTCCGGGCTCACATCGGGCGAACGATCGTCACTGACAATTTCGGGCCGCTTGCGGGCCGCCGACGTTGTCCGCTTCTTTTCGCCCCGTGCTCCAACAACGCGCGGACGATTGGTGGCGCGCGCTGCAGCAGCGTCGTCTGGCGCGGCTTCGCCATCCTGTTCCGGCTCGTCGAACTGATGACCGAAGCGGACGCTCGGATCGAAGAACACTTTCAACGCCGAGTAGGGCACCACGAGCCGCTCTGGAATGCCGTTGAAGGCGAGCTTCACTTCGAATCGGTCTGGCAGCACAGTCAGATCCCAGAATTTGTGCTGCAAAACGACGGTCATTTCGGCCGGATATTTTTCCATCAACCGCCGGGACACCGAGACGCCAGGCGCCTGCGTGTAGAACGAGATATAATAGTGATGCTCGCCGCGCAGACCATTGGCCGCAACATCATGAAGGATCGTACGCACGACGCCGCGATAAGCCTCGCGCATCGCCTCGCTGACGAGCGTCTCGTAGTCGATGTTTCCGTCACGCGTCAGCATTCAGCCACACCGAATTTGCGCCTGCGCAGGCCCGCTGCGCTGTATCGGCCATCGTCGCACGACTCGGCCCGCATGCCGCCAGTGTTCGCACGCCCAAGCCGGATCTGCAACCCGACGCGGTCGGGCACGCCGGGCAGTCTCATGACCGTCATCCCGCACAAACGCGGCCTGAAGAGGCCGCACTTGTGCGGGGTGACGGGGATTTCGTTCATGCGATTGCCTTGGTCGGGCGCGTGTCTCAGCGAGCGCAGGCGAGCGCCATCTCATCCTATATCCAGATGGCAGGCGACAGCGTGGTCGACGCCGCCTTGCCGCAGCACGGGTGCTTCGACACGGCAGCGGTCCATGACGAGGGGGCAGCGCGTGTGGAAATGGCAGCCCGACGGTGGCTTGATCGGGCTCGGCACATCGCCCTTCAAGATCGTGCGGTTGCGCGGTGCGTCCGGATCAGGAACCGGCACGGCTGACAACAGCGCCTTGGTATAGGGATGTTTTGGGCCTGCGAAGATGTTGCGCTTCGGCGCGAGTTCAACGATCCGCCCGAGATACATCACCGCGACGCGATGCGTCATATGCTCGACCACGGCCAGATCGTGGCTGATGAACAGCATGGCGAGGCCCAGCTGCTTCTGCAGATCCTGCAGCAGATTGACGATCTGGGCTTTCACCGAGACATCAAGCGCCGAAACGGCTTCGTCGCAGATGATCAGATCCGGCTCGGCTGCGAGCGCACGCGCAATACCGATGCGCTGACGCTGGCCGCCGGAAAACTCATG
This sequence comes from Hyphomicrobiaceae bacterium, assembly GCA_031374735.1. GTDB lineage: Bacteria > Pseudomonadota > Alphaproteobacteria > Rhizobiales > Hyphomicrobiaceae > JABFRJ01. The sequence continues at coordinate 13,360 of JANMGQ010000109.1, forward strand.
TGGCCAGCGGCCGACGGCCTCGCGCGGCAGGCGTACGAGATCCATCAGCTTGGCGACTTTGTCGTCCAGTTCGGCATCGGTCTTGGCAAGCCCGAAATTGCGTATCGGCTCAGCCAGGATATCCCGCACGCGCATGCGCGGGTTGAGGCTCGAGAACGGGTCCTGAAAGACGACCTGCATGCGGCGCCGCAGCGGGCGCAAGGCGGAGGCTGAGATGTTGTCGATGCGGCGGCCCTCGATGAGCACCTCGCCCGACGTGATGTCATAGAGCCGCAGGATCGCACGACCGACCGTCGATTTGCCGCAACCGGATTCGCCGACGAGCGCCAACGTCTCGCCTTTGGCAATGTCGAACGACACGCCGTCGACCGCGTAGACAAACCCACGCGCGCCGCCAAAAAATCCGGTCTTCAGCGGAAAGTGTTTCTTGAGGCCTTTGACCTCCAGCAACGGTGGGTTCATCGTGGAGGTGCTCATGCGGTCACCGCCTCGCGTGGAGCGTGGTGACAGGCAACCACATGCCGATTGGCCTTCTGCTCAAGGGCCGGAGCGACGTTGCGACAAACCTCAGTCGCGAACGCACAACGGCTGGCGAACACGCAGCCCTTGATCCGGCTCTTGAGGCTCGGCACCAGGCCCGGAATTTCAGCCAGCCGCGTCTCAACGCCCGTGAGCGAGGACCCGAGCTTCGGCAATGCCCCGAGCAGGCCTTGCGTGTACGGATGGCGCGGGTTGCGGAACAGGTCGCGCACGGGCGCCTCCTCCACTTTGCGGCCCGCGTACATGACCATGACGCGTTCTGCGACTTCGGCGACGACACCGAGATCATGCGTAATGAGCACAATGGCGGCCCCGACTCGATGTTTCAGGTCGCGCATCAGGTCGAGGATCTGGGCCTGGATGGTGACGTCGAGCGCCGTCGTCGGCTCGTCTGCGATCAGCAGTTTCGGATTGCAGGCCAGCGCAATGGCGATCATCACGCGTTGGCGCATGCCACCCGAAAGCTGGTGCGGATACTCGGTGAGGCGCCGCTGCGGCTCGGGAATGCCGACGAACTGCAGCATTTCGGCGGCCCGATCGCTGGCAGCTTTCGCACCCAGCCCGTCATGCAGGCGGATGGTTTCCGTCAGCTGTCGGCCAATCGTCAGCACGGGGTTGAGCGACGTCATCGGCTCCTGAAAGATCATCGAGATGTCGTTGCCACGGATGTCGCGCATCTCGCGATGCGAGGCCTTCAGCAGATCCTTGCCCTGCAAGCGGATCTGGCCGGCGATCTTGCCCGGTGGCTCCGGGATCAGGCGCAGGATCGACATGGCCGTCACGGATTTTCCGCAGCCGGATTCCCCCACAATGGCAAGTGTTTCACCCGCTTCGACCGAGAATGAAACGCCATCGACGGCGCGATTGACGCCGTCGGGCGTGCGGAAGTGTGTTTGCAGGTTTTCAACTTCGAGGAGCGCCATGTGCGGTCAGAGCCTCTTCGCCATGCGCGGGTCGAGGGCGTCGCGCAGGCCATCCCCGAGCAGATTGACCGCCAGCACCGTCAGCGACAGGAAGATTGCGGGGAACAAGATGATGTACGGCTTCACCTGCCAGAGCGTGCGGCCATCCGCCATGATGTTCCCCCACGAGGGGATCATCGGTGGCGTGCCGGCACCGATGAACGACAGGATCGACTCGATGATCATGGCGCTGCCGCAGATATAGGTCGCCTGTACTGTCAGCGGCGCGATCGTGTTGGGCAGGATATGGCGCAGAATGATCATTGGCGTTGTCGTGCCGGCCGCAACTGCCGCATCCACATAGGGCTGTTCGCGGAGCGACAGGACGACGCCGCGCACCAACCGCGACACGCGCGGAATCTCGGCGATCGTGATGGCCATGATCACATTCTGCACGCTGGCGCGCGTCAGCGCCATCAGCGCAATCGCCAGCAGGATGGGCGGGATCGACATCATGCCGTCCATCACGCGCATGATCACGCCGTCCAGCCGACGCATGTAGCCGGAGATCAGCCCAATGGTCAGGCCGGCGATGGACGACAGGACAGCCACCGAAAAGCCGACCAGCAATGAGACGCGCGCCCCATACAAGACTCGCGAATAGATATCGCGGCCGAACGCATCCGTGCCGAACCAGAACTCAGCCGATGGCGTGCGCGTACGTTTGATGGGTGCCAGCGCCGTCGGGTCAACGGTCCAGAGCAGCGGCGCGAAAAGCGCGATCGCGAACATCAGCCCGAGCACGCCAAGACCAAGTGCCATGGTCGGATGTCGGTAGATGAAGCCGAATAGACCCGACCGGACGCGCACCTCCGGCATGATGTCGGGCAGGTCAGGTGCGGCGGCGTACGGATGCGGGGCTGTCGCGCTTGATGTGGATGTCGCGGTCAATAACGGATCCTCGGATCAAGGGCCATGTAGGCGATGTCGATGGCGAGGTTGACCAGCACGTAGACGAACGAGAACATCAGCACGATGCCCTGGATCAGCGGATAGTCCCGCCGCACGATGGCGTCGATGGTCAACCGCCCGAGGCCTGGAATAGCGAACACGCTTTCCGTGACGACCGCGCCGCCAATGAGCAGGGCGACACCAATCCCGATCACGGTCACAATCGGTACGGCCGCGTTCTTGAGTGCGTGAATGAACAGCACGGTATGTTCGCCGAGCCCCTTGGCGCGCGCTGTGCGGATGTAGTCCTGGCTCAGGACTTCCATCATTGTCGCGCGGGTGATGCGTGCGATGAGGGCGATGTAGACAAAGCCAAGAGCGATCCCTGGTAGAATGAGGTTCTCCAGCCACGGCCAGAAGCCCTTTGCGAAGGGGGTATAGCCCTGCACTGGCAGCCATTCGAGTTCGAGGGCGAAGACGTAGGCGAGCAGATATCCGACCACGAACACCGGCACGGAAAAGCCGATGACGGACAGCCCCATCATGATCCGGTCGAGCCAGCTGCCAACCTTCCAGGCGGCCAGCACACCCATCGGCACAGCGGCTGTGACGGCAAACACCAGCGTCACGATCATCAGGGACAGCGTCGGTTCGATGCGCTGGCGGATGAGTTCGGTGACCGGCAAGCCTGTGAACATCGAAGTGCCGAGATTGCCATGCAAAATCAGCCAAACCCATTCGCCGAAGCGAATGAGAAACGGCCGGTCGAGACCAAGGCTCTGGCGGATGCGCTCGACATCTGCCGGCGACGCCTGATCGCCAGCGATGACCGCCGCCGGATCACCCGGTGCGATGTACAGCAGGCTGAAGACGAACAGAGCGACGATCGCCATGACCGGGATCGTCGCCAGCACGCGCCTGAGGATGTAGCCAAACATTGGAGCCGTGGTCTTCCCGTTTGTCTCGGTTCGTCTCGGGTTGAGGAACGTCCGTGGTCAAGCGCGTCGTCCGAACGCAAACGCCGCAGCGCACTCCACTTCCCTCTCCCCTCACTTCTGAGGGGAGAGGGCAAAGACCGACCGCGCGCTGAAAGCGCGGTCGGTCGAGGGTGAGGGGCGGCTGCTTGCTCAACCGAGATCGATCCGCTGGAGTAGCGCATGCTGGTACGGCGTCAGTGCAAGCGGCCGCCCCTCACCCACCACCATTAAGTCGCGAGCGACTTAATGGTGGTCTCCCTCTCCCCCTGAAGAAGGGGGAGAGGGAAGTGGAGCACTACCTTTAAGCCCGATCCCTCACGCTTTCTTGACGCCGCTGAACCATGGCAGCGGACCATTGGTAATGCCGCTGAGATTTGAGCGCCACGCCTGGTAGCCGAGGTAGAAGCCCGTCGGGATGTAGGTCACGTGCTCCATGCTGGCTTTGTTGACCCGCGCCATGATCGCCTTCTCTTCGTCCAGCGTTTTGGCATCGTACCAGCTCGCGATATCCTTCTCGATCTCGGGATCGTCAGGCCAGCCGAACCACGCCTTTTCGCCGCTGGCGCGCAACGCAATGTAGCCAACCGGGCTCGTGCAGTCGGAACCGGCGTGCCACGTGTGGAACATGCCCCAACCGCCTTGGCCGGGTGGGCTCTTCGACGCGCGGCGTTGACCAACCGTGCCCCAGTCGGTTGCGACGAAATCAACGGTCATGCCGATCCGCTTCAAGAGATCGGCTGTGATTTCGCCCATGGCTTTCACGGGCGCCAGATCCTGGCCAACGACACACGTCACAGGCTGGCCGCTATAGCCGGCTTCAGCCAGCAACTTCTTTGCGGCGTCATAGTCGCGCTTGCCCTTGAGCGGTTCGCCGCCCTCTTCGGAGTACAGCGGCGTACCCGGCGTGAAGAAGCTCGGCAACGACTTCCACAGCGCATCTTCGGAGCCGACGACGGCGCGCATGTAGTCTTCTTGGCTCAACGCCATCTGCACGGCCCGACGTACCTTCACGTTATTGAAGGGCGGGTGCATGTGGTTCAGGCGGAATGATCCGATGTTGCCCAGGGGATCGGCGATATCGACCTTGATATTGCGGTTGCGCTTCAGCAGCGGAACGAGATCCGGGATCGGGCTCTCCCACCAATCCACTTCGCCGCTCTGCAGCGCGGCAGACGCCGTCGCGGGATCCGGCATGATGATCCACTCGATACGATCGAAGTTGATCGTCTTGCCACCCGACAGCCACTCGGAGGGCTCTCCGCGCGGCACGTAATCCTTGTTGAGTTCGAACGCGGCGATGGCGCCGGGCTTCCAATCGGCGCGCACGAACTTCATCGGGCCGGAGCCGACGTACTCTTCGATTTGCTTGAAGGGGTCGGTCTTGGCGATCCGCTCTGGCATGATGAAGCAGCAGGGCGTGCCGACTTTGCCGAGCGCCAGCATCATCTTCGGGTAGGGCTTTGAGAGCACCCACTTGAACGTCCGGTCATCGACCGCAACCAGTTCCTTCTGGATGGCCTTGAGCATCTGCCCCATGGCATCGCGCACGCTCCAGCGCTCGATGCTGGCGACGCAATCCTTGGCCAGGACCTTTGCGCCGTCGTGGAACTTGAGGCCGTCGCGCAGCTTGAACGTCCAGGTCAATCCATCCGAAGACACCTCTTCGCTGTCGATCATCTGCCGCTTGGCTTCGAGCTTGCTGTTCATCCCATAGAGGGTGTCCCAGACCAGCTGCGAGGCGTTGCGGACAACGTATTGTGTGCCCCAGATCGGGTCGAAGTTGGCGAGGTTTGCCTGGGGCACGAACTTCAGCACGCGCGCGTTCTGCGCGATGGCCGGCATGGCGAGACCGCCGGTCGTGGCTGCAACAGCGCCGGTGGCGCCGATGCTCTTGAGAACTTTTCTGCGATCCATTGTGTCCGCTCCCCGTTTTGTCGACATACACTGCGCGCGGGCGCATGATGAAATTTGTGATCGCGCGATCACGACGGCCCATTGGGCTTCAATCGGCGACAGGCGTCAAGGCATCAGTTCTAGGCAGCGTGCCTGAACTTTTGGCGGAGCCGCATCCGAGTTGCGAAGGGTGAAACGGAAATGTCAGGTACGGCAAGCCTCCAAAACTACGCACGAGATCCCGGCCGGTTGGCTGACCTAGCCTCCGCTATCGCCGCGCGTCGGCTTTCGCCAGTCGAGCTTGTGCGGACCTATCTCGCGCGGATTGAGGCTGTCGAACCAACCGTTCATGCATGGCGACACGTTGACAATGTAGGCGCGCTCGCAGTTGCGGAGCAGCGCCACAAAGAAGCGCAGGCCGGCCATATCCGTGGTCCGTTGCATGGCATTCCCGTCGGCATCAAGGACATCATCGATGTCGAGGGGCTGCCAACACTGTGCAACAGCCGCTCGCGTGCGGGCTCAGTGCCGGCCACCTCCGACGCTGAAATCGTACGTGCGCTGAAGGCTCAAGGCGCCATCATCCTTGGCAAGGTGCACACGACCGAGTTCGCCTTCTTCGACCCGTCACCAGCCTGCAACCCGCATAATGTCGAACATACGCCGGGTGGCTCGAGTTCGGGGTCGGCGGCGGCCGTCGCGGCCGGGATGGTACCGCTGACGATCGGCACGCAGACCGTCGCCTCGGTCAATCGTCCGGCCGCCTATTGTGGCGTTGCTGCATTCAAGCCGTCGACAGGCAGTCTTTCAACGTACGGGATCGCCCCGCTGGGCCCAAGCTATGACACGCCGGGTGTGTTCGGGTGGAGCGTCGCCGACGCCATCTATGCCTATCTCGCCATCGCCCCGGATCACGCGGCAGCGGCGCTAAAGGCGTCGTCATCAACGATCATTGCAATCCTTGACGATCCGCATGTGCACGACGCCATTCCCGCCATGAAAACCGCGGCGGCGGCGATGGTGGATCGATGTGCCGCGTCTGGTGCTCGGATCGTGCGCCGTCCGTCTCCGATCAGCTTCAAGCGGCTGTTCGAGATCCAGCGGACCACCATGTTGTTTGAGGCCAGTCGCGCGATGCGAGGTTTCATCGATCTACCCAAGGGACAGATCGGCGAGAAGTTGCTTGGGGCCATCACTGACGGGCTAGCCATGACGGATCAGCGCTACCTCGACGAACGCCAAGAAATCGGCCAACTGCGCCAGACGCTGCTGGCACAGACGGTGGATTGCGACGCGTTCCTGTGGCCGGCAGCACCGGGACCAGCGCCGCGATCTCTCGCGTGGACTGGCGATCCGAAATACATCGCCCCGTGGACTGCGATTGGCGGTCCAATTCTGACTGTTCCCGCCGGGGTGACGCCTGATGGCTTGCCGCTCGGTTGCATCCTAATCGGCAAACCCGGCGGCGATCACGCCCTGTGTGCGATGGCCGCCAAATTGAGTTATGCATTGGGCGGATGAATGCGCGGATGTCGTGTCTCAAATGCGTGGCTGGCGCACGGTGCGCGGTGCCGAATGTCCAGAGGTTGGCCCAGCCCTGCGGATGAGCCAGGGGATTGCCTTTCGATGCTTTTCGCCGCCGAGCTTCTGCAGCGGGCGCATCGATTGCAACACGCGAGCTGCCGGGAAATGCACGCTGGCCTGCGTCCCCTTGCGCAACTCCGACTGCAGATCGAACGTGCCGCCATGCAGCGCGATCAAATTTTGCACGATCGGCAGGCCAAGACCCGTCCCCCCCTCGGCAGTCTCGTGGGCCAGTGATCCTTGCCCGAAAGCCTGCAGCACTTTTGGGATCTCGTCCTTTGGAATACCGGGGCCCGTGTCGCGCACGGTCAGCGCTTGGCCGCCTTGCGGGGTCGGCGCAACCACGAGCGTGATGCGTCCACCACGCGGCGTGAACTTCACAGCGTTGGACAGCAGGTTGAGCACAATCTGGCGCACAGCGCGTTCGTCGACCCAAAGCTGGGGCAGGTTCGGTGCGATGTCCTGCTCGATCGTAAGACCCTTGCCGTCTGCCTTGAGCTTCAGCAAGCGCCGGCAGTCATCGACGACATCGGCGAGGCGGACTGCCTCTTCATGCAGTTCGTAGCGGCCGGCTTCGATACGCGAGAGATCCAGGATCTCGTTGATGAGATGCAGCAGATGGCGGCCGCTGTCGTGGATGTTGCCAACGTATTCTTTGTACTGCGGGTTATTCAGCGGACCCATCAACTCCTCCTGCATGACTTCGGAGAAGCCGAGGATGGCGTTGAGCGGCGTGCGCAATTCGTGGCTCATGGTGGCGAGAAAGCGAGATTTTGCAACGTTGGCGGCCTCCGCGCGATGGCGTGCCTCTTCCGCGATCTCGCTTTCCTGCTCCCGATCGAAGATCAGGTCGTCGGTCTCAGCGCGTGACACGAGCAGGTTCAGCGCCGTCGCATAGAGATCCTTGGCGAGCACGATGAAGTACACCTGCAGGCCGAGCGCCATGAAGCCCATGGCGACGTAGAACAGCTCCATCTGCAGGGCGAGGCGCAGGAACACCGCAACGGTCATGGGGATGGTGCCGGCGTAAAGTGCTGGCATCACGGTGTGGGCAAACGTCATACGGATGGCGAGCAGCACGATCAGGGCTGCCAGCACGAACACATGGCTTGCCGTATCGGCGGTCGTCGCCGCAACCATGGCCATGCCGGCCCAGCTGATGCCCGAGACAAGCTCAAGAAAGACGATGCGGCGGCGCCACTTGTCCACGTGCACATCGTTGCGCGGCTGGGCCAGAAACTGGCGGCAGGCATCCGTCATGAAGAACTTGGTGGCGATGACGAGCGCGCACCAGCCGAGCGCCTGCAGCTGATTTGGCGCCCAGAACAGCAACGCGAACAGCGAGATAACGGCGAGCGTGGGAATCGTGATCAGCGCCTGCCGCTCGTTGCGGGCGAAGATGGCGAGCAGTTCGTATTCGAACTCGGGCTTCAGCGTCGTGCCCTGGCTCAGGCGCGCGCGCGCCTCTTTGACCTGGGGGTCGAGGGTCGACTTGGCCGCACGCTTGCGCCCGCCGGCCTGAGGGGCAGGGGTTGCAGCTCCGGTTGCTTGTGCGTCTGATCCCATGGCACGGCCCCCGCTCCGCAGGCACGGCGCACCAGCACCAGGCCACGGAAACGTTGCGTTTACCGTGCCGCACAGGCGTTAAGGGGTGGTTGAAATTGATGCGGCGGAGGGCAATCAGGTGACCGCGGAACTGCACCCTCTCCCCGTTCTTCACGGGGAGAGGGCCGGGGTGAGGGGCAGCCGCTGCTCGAATCGAGATTGCTGCGCTGGCGCACAATCAACGTTTCGCCAGTTGTTCAATCGCCAGATGTGCGGATGCCGCCCCCCTAACCCTTACCCGCTCCCCGTGAAGAAACGGGGAGAGGGGGCTTTCCTGGTGACCCACTCATATCAGAAGTCCGAGACGATGCCGCCCTTTTCCCAGTCGCCATAGCGCGCGGGGTCGGGACCGTTCTGGCCGCCTTTTTCCTTGGGCGCAGGAGCCTTGGCGGCAGCCTCGGCATCACGGGCCGCCCGGCGCGCCTTTGCTTCGGCTAGAGCCCGCTCGGCTGCCGGAGACAGGGTTTTCTTGTTGTCGTTCATATCGTCCATGTCGCGCAAATCGCTCGCGTTGATCTCTGTTCGTTCCTGGTAACGTGCAGCCATTACGCACGCCGCACTAAAGGCGTCGCCATGGCGGGCAACTGCACCATGAAGCGCGCGCCCGCTACCCCAGGGATACGACGTGCTTTCAGTTCCGGTTCGTCGTGCGCGCCGATTTTCTCGCCCGTTGCGGCCATCCGGTTCTCGGCCCACATCTTGCCGCCGTGGGCGCGGACGATGTCCATGGAGATCGATAGGCCGAGGCCGGAGTTCTTGCCCTTGGCTCGGTCAGATTGGGGCCGGTCTGAATAGAACCGCCTGAAGACGTGCTCCAAGCGATCTTCCGGGATGCCAGGACCGTCGTCGTCCACCGTCGCTGTGATCATGTCGCCATCACGCCGCACCGCCACGCGGACGACCCCGCCCGGGGCCGAAAACGACAGTGCATTGTCGATCAGGTTGGTCATGACCTGGCCCAAGCGCATGTCGTGGCCGTCGACCATATAGGCCAGTTTGTCGGCAACAGTGGTGGTCATCTCGACGGAGCGGCCGTTGTCCTTGTTGATCCCGTGCAGCGCTTCGGCGACGCTGCGGGTCAAGGCGGCAAAATCCATCGGCTCCGTTTCTTGCAGGGCCAATTCGCCCTCAAGGCGGGACGCCTTCGCAATGTCTGTGATCAGTCGATTGAGCCGCTTCATCTCGCCTTCGATCTGGCGTGACATCTCCTCGCGTTGGGCGTCCGACTTGGCATAGATCAGAGCCTCGGCCGTCGAGCGGGCCGCGGCGACGGGGTTTTTCAACTCGTGCGCCACATCCTGGGCGAAGCGGTCGCTGGCCTCGATGCGCCGGAACAGCGACGCCGTCATATCTTTGAACGCCAGGGCCAGGGCTGCCACTTCATCGCGGCGGTTTGGAAAATCCGGCAGCTCGTTCTGTTTGTTGATGGACTGGCTCACATGCTCGGCCGCTTCCGACAGCCGCCGCATGGGACCGGCAATCGTGCGATGCAAGAGCCACGCGGACACCAGCGATGTCAGGAGCGCGATGAGCGAGAGCACCAGCATGGCGCGGCGCTGGCGCGCAATTGCTTCGTCGAGATCGCCAGGGCGCGACGACAGCAGGATCGCCCCGCGGACTTGGCCCTGGGCGAGGATCGGTTGCGCCACAGCGACGCTTTGCAGCCCCTCGGCGGTCACGAGCAGCATCTGCGTCGTGACGCCTTGCAGCGCGCGATACAGTTCTGGGTAGACAATCCCACGTTCGCCGGGGATCTCGCGATAGACGCTGGTGCCCTCACGCGAGAACAGCGCGATGAAGCGCGTCCAGGCATTGCGCAGCTTTTCCTCGGGGTACGGCTGCGCCATGCCGCCCGTCACCGAGGTCGAGCGAGTGAGCTGACCCCGCTGCAAGCGCTGGTTCGTATCTAGAATCTGGAAGCCATCGGGCCCGTAGATGCGCGCGCGCACATCGCCGTAAGGGATCAGCCGCGCAAGCACCGGCGCCACCTGTTCGGGTGCTATGGCGAGACGGATGTCAGCAAAGGTGTCGTCGCCGAACGTTGGCCGGGGCGTGCCTTGGTCGTCGAGACGCGCGGGATCAAGCGTTAAGCGACCCGTTTCCACCTTGGCGTTGGCGGCGATAGCGGCGGCAATCATACGCGCTTGCGTATTGAGACTGTCCGTCTTGGTGTCGACCAGCCAGCGGTTCATCTGGCTGAGCACCATCAACCCGCAGAACAGGATCGTAAACCCGAACAGGTTTGCGACCAGAATGCGCCGTCCGATGGTCTTGCTGATCCAGCGCCACAGCGGCTGGCGCTCCAGCCACGGCTCGATCCGATCCCAGAGCAGGCCAATGCCCGCCCCGAGGCGCCGCAATTGCGACGTGACATACGATATTGCAGCCCTGGTTGCGGCTGGGGCCAATGTGGCGCGCGCCAAGGCCCGGCTTGCCGCCACCTTCACTTTGCTCAAGCCGGCAGTCCAAACGGCCGATACCGTCGAACCGACGGCCGAGATTGGTCGCCGGTCGTTGTCATCCGACGCCATGACGCCTCCTGACGCGAGGTCGTGTGTCTCGAATGGCCCGTCTCGAATGGCCCGGTACGCATGGCCAAAAGGCAGCCTGCGTGCCGCTTACTCTTTGAAGCGGTAGCCGACGCCGTACAGCGTCTCGATCACATCGAAGTCGTCATCGACCTGCTTGAACTTCTTGCGCAGACGCTTGATGTGGCTGTCGATGGTGCGGTCGTCGACATAGACTTGATCGTCGTAGGCGGAATCCATCAGCGAATCGCGGGTTTTCACGACACCTGGGCGTGTTGCCAGCGCCTGCAGGATGAGGAACTCCGTGACTGTCAGCACGACAGCTTTGTTGTCCCAGTGGCAGGTGTGGCGCTCGGGATCGAGCTTCAGCTTGCCACGCTCGAGGATGCGCGCCTGATCGGCCGGCGTCATAACGCCTTCGCGCGCCACGCCGCGGCGTAGAACAGCCTTCACACGCTCGACGACGAGACGCACGGAGAACGGCTTGGTGATGTAGTCGTCGGCGCCCATCTTGAGGCCGAACAACTGGTCGATCTCTTCGTCCTTCGAGGTCAGGAAAATCACGGGCATGTCGGTCATCGGGCGCAGGCGGCGGAGCAACTCCATGCCGTCCATGCGGGGCATCTTCACGTCGAGCACGGCCAGATCAGCCATTTCCTCGGTCAGACCTTCAAGCGCCGCCGCGCCATCGGCGTAGGTGCGCACTTTGAAGCCTTCAGCTTCGAGCGCCAGGGCGAGCGGCTGGGTGATGTTGCGCTCATCGTCGACGAGGCAGATCGTGCTCTTCTCTTTCATGGCGGTGTCCTTCCCTGGCGGCCGGGCCATACGGCCCCGTGAAAATCACCCGGCTGAGGGACCATACACGCCTTACCCCCGCCCTGGGTTCGACACGCGTGATACACAAGTCAGGCTGAATGTGGACTGAATAGCACATAGCCGCAAGAAAATGCCAAGCTTGGCGGCGAGTCCCACATTTTCTGTGGATATCCATCGAACGCCTGGCGTCTGGGGCGCCGTGTCGACCAGCGGTTCTCAATGTGGCCGAATGCACTTCAGTTGGGTGTCTGCCCTCGGTCAGACACCAGTCCCAAGCACCCCGATTTGCGCTCAGACTGCTTGCGGCACGGTTGCGTTTCGGGTGTCTGACCGAGGTCAGACACCAACGCCGGCGCCACTTTGAGAATTGCTGTGTAAAGACCAGCTCACCTGCAGATCCGGCTGCAGTACGTCGGGTGCTGCTGGCGACCGACACAATCGTTGAAGCTGGTATAGGTGACCCGATTGCCGATGCATGCCGCTGTTGTCGTGGGGACGGCCGCCTTTGCGGCAGGCGGCGCCGTAGGTTGCTGACTCGGCCGCGTTGGCGTTGAAGGCGCAGGCGGGATGGCTGGCGGGATGACTGCGGGCCTCTGCTCAGATTTCGGCGCCTCCGGCTTTGAGTCGCTCTTGTCCCCGCCCGAATCCAAGTTGGCCTTCGTGATCGCGGCCGCAGCCGTCTTTGAGACAGACATCCAATCGTCCGTCTCGCTGCCTGTGATCAGCTCTTCACCGCTCTTGGCCTGTGTGGTCAGGCGCGTCTGCGCCAGCTCCTCGCGGCGGAACCAGTACATGTCCTTATGCGGTGTGTTCAGCATGCGCAGCATCACGACGGCATCGACACCCATCTCGACGAAGTAGTCCTTCAGCTTGACGTAGGTCTCCTGCGGGATCTCTTTGTCCGATTGGGTGCGCTTGCCGTCCTGGACGGTGTAGTAAGCAGCCTGGTGGACGCCGACGAGCGCCGACGCGCCGACGGAGCGTTGCGTACCGGCCGCCAGGATGTTGGTGCAGGCAGAGGCACAGCTCGCGAGCTTGCCGCGCGGCACGCCGAACGTCGCGCCTTTGCTTTTTGCAGCCCGGCAGACGTCGGCTGCCCCCTTGCAGTCCGTGATCTCGGTTTGCGTGACATAGACATCCAGACCACGCGCACGGATCATGCGGCCGATGTCCAGCGACGACGTGATCCGCCCACCGGCCGAGTTGATGAACACCGGTAGCTTACGTTCACCGATCTGGCGGAACACCGCCTTGAATTTGTCGGCCGAGGCGGCATCGATATCGCCCTCGGCCGAGATCCATTCGGCACACTGGTCGCCGCAGCGCGGATCGGCATTGCGCACGACGCGCACTTCCATGGGATGGCTGCCGGGCTTTTCGGTGTTTGTCAGCATGCGCAGACCCAGCACGGCGCCTTGATGATTTGGGTTTTCGGCCAGAACCTTGCGGAAATCCTCGGCCGCCGTATCGAGCGCTTTCATGTAAAAGTGCGCAATGCCGCGGTTGAAGCGGGCATACGTGGTCTCCCGCATCGACAGTGATTTGTCCAAGTCCGTGAGCGCCGCCGGGTAGTTTTTCAGCTGGGTGTAGGTGGCGCCGCGGCTGGCGTATGTGTTCGGTGTGGCTGGCCCAATCGTGATCGCGCGATTGCAGTCGGCGAGCGCCGCATCAAACTTTTTCGCCACCAGATTGAGCTCACATCGCAGCGCATGACCGATGAACAATCCGCTATTGATGTCGATCGCCTTGGTGGCATCGGCCAACGCGCGTGGCAGGTCGCGTTTGCCCAAATAGGCCTCCGCCCGCATGATGTGGCCGTCATAGTTGCGCGGCTCGGTGACCAGCACTCTGTCAAGCTCTGCAATGGCGAGATCATACTCGCGGCGATCGAGCTGCGAGCGCGCGAGGTCGGTCGTGCGCGGGCCGCTGCCCCCCGGTAGCGGTACGGCGGGTGCCTTGTTGCTCGCGACTGCGGGCGCAGTCACGGCGGCGCTGGGTGACGTTGCTGGACGTGGCTTCAGGCTCTCGACCCGCACACGGTCGCCGTTGGCTTTCTGCGTATCGCCCAGAGCTGTGTACAGTGCTGCGCGGTTCTCGTAGCCGCGGGCTCCGTCCGGCGCGAGCTCGATCTCCTTGTTTGCGTCCTCGATCGCAAGATCCAGCCGACCCAGACGCCGATGCGCCTGCGACCGATAGCCAAAGTCGTTCGGGCTCTTGGAGCCAAGCTCTATCGCCTTGGTCGCCGCGTTGACGCAGCCTTGATGGTCGCCCTTTTGCAGGAGCGCATAAGCCCGGACGCTATGGGCAATCGGCATGTGCGGGCCGAGACGAACGGCCTCGTCGGCATCAGCCAGGGCCTTATCATGATCGCCCGCTTCAGCGCGCGCACCAGCACGTGCCACCCGCGCATCGACGGAGTTGCCATCGATCTGGACGGCCTTGTCGTAGTCTGCAAAAGCCGCCGCCGTGTCGCCCTTTCGTTTGTGCACTGACGCGCGTCGCGTGTAAGACACCACCGAGCGCGGATTAACGGCGATAGCCACATTCAAGTCAGCAATGGCCTTGTCGAGATCATTGCGGTCAATGTGCACCTGGGAGCGGTAGAAATACGCGCCGCCGAGCCCTGGGTTTTCGGTGATGACCCGATCCAGATCGGTCAGGGCGATATCGTAGCGTTTTTGCGCCGTGTAGACCCGCGCGCGCTCCATGCGCACGTCGCCCCGCGCGAGGTCCATCTCCAGGGCACGATTGAAGTCGATCAGGGCCTCTGGGTAGCGCCGCATCTGATAGTAGTACGAACCGCGCGATACGTAGGCGTTCATGTCGGCCGGCGCTGCCGCGAGCGCCTGGTTCATGTCAGCGACGGCCGCCTCGTGTTGACCGATGGTTGCCTTTGTGGCCGCTCGCGCTTTCAGCAGCGCAGCATTGTCTGGATGCGCCTCCAGGCCAGCTGTGTAGATCGCGATCGCGGCAGGGTATTCCCGGCGCGCGGCCTTGGCTACGCCGCGCGCTTCAAAGTGCGCGGCACTTGAGCCGGCAATCGCATTGATCAGGTCGACATCCCGCTGCAGAGTCGCGGTCGCCTCAGCCGAGTTTGAACTCTGCGCCATCGTCACCCGCAATGCGAGCGCGCGCGGGTTCTCCTTGTCCAGCTCCAACGTGGCACGAATGTCCTCACGTGCGGCTGGCGCATTCTGATTGCCGCGATAGGCGTGGGCGCGCAGCGCAAGGGCTTCGACGTGCTTCGGCTCAGCACCGAGAACGCGGGAACAGGCTTCGATGACCCGCGACGGCACGCCATGCAGCAGGCAGCCTGTGCCGGTGAGATCCGACGGCGCCACCGTGGCCGGCGCTTCTTTCGGCACAGGTGCCTGCGCGTTGCCAGGCGCGCTGCCGCACAGCAAAAGCAATGCGGTGACAAACGACGTGAGCCGCATCGACTGTTAACCTGAACAACTGATCTCCGTGCGACCGTACACGGCACGAAATGTGCGTCAATTGAGGTGCATGTTTTGACTTCATCTTCCGACGTCACAACAGTCTCTCAGAAAACGCCCGCGCGGCGCTAGGCTGCCATGCCTCATGGCATGACCAAATTTGCCGCCTTACGATGTGGGCGGAAATTTCAGGTCGTGTCAGGGTCAGCGCCTAACCGACGGAGAAGATTGCCGTGTCTGTTCTAACCAGCGATGTGCTATTGATGCTGCAGCGCGCGACCAAAGGTGCACTCGGCACCGCGCGAGCCGCAGACGGGCATCCCTATGTATCGATGGTCCTGGTCGCTTCGCCCGGCCGCTTGCGGCCCCTGTTCTTATTGTCGCAGCTGGCTTTGCATACGCAAAACCTATTGGCCGGGCCAGCATCGAGCCTCCTCATCGATGAAACGGACGTGACCGGCGACCCGCTGGCGGGCGGCCGCCTAACCTTGATTGGCGAGACGTTCCCGGTGGACGACGACGCCGCGAAGTCGACATTTCTATCTCGCCACCCGTCGGCGCAAAACTATGCCTCATTCGGTGACTTCGGCATGTTTGCCATGTCGGTTCGAAGCGCTCATCTGATCCAGGGCTTTGGACGGATCGTTACGCTCGATCAAGATGCGCTTGCAGACGTGAGCGCCTGAATGTCTCAGGATACCCCACAAGCGAACAATGTGCCTCATGGTAGAGCACTGCCACTGCGCCATAAAGAGCGCTTCCGAGCGCACGGTCGTGCGTGTATCGCACAGGCTCATGGCGCTGGCGTCACACGGACTGTTGAACGTGCTATAGCCTGCCCCTTGCGTGATTGACCTGTTCCGTTCCAGTCCCCACCAGCTCGACCGTTCCAACAAATGACGATCGTTCCGATGACCACTGATACGTTCCCCCTTTCGACAGCGAAAACGGTTCTTCGGAACCTGCGGGAGGCTGAGCTCATTGAGCTGGCGGTTCGGCGCGGCGAAGGCCGCCTTGCGTCGACCGGCGCGCTCACCATGACGACGGGCATCCACACGGGCCGCTCGCCGCAGGACAAATTCACCGTCCGCGATACCTCGACCGAGAGCCAGATCTGGTGGGACAACAACAAGCCCATGCAGCCGGCGCACTTTGACGCCATCTATGCGGATTTCCAAAAGCACATCGCCGGCAAGGAATTGCTGGTGCAGGATCTCAATGGCGGCGCGGACTCGAAGGAGCAGATCAAGGCGCGAATTGTGACCGAGTTCGCCTGGCACGCTCTGTTCATCCGCCACATGCTGCGCCGGCCTGAACTCGCCGCGCTTGCGAACTTCGCGCCTGATGTCACGATCGTCAATCTGCCGAGCTTCAAAGCCGACCCGGCTCGCCATGGCTCGCGACCCGGCTCCGACACCGTCATCGCCATCAACTTCGCGCGCAAGCTGGTGCTCATCGGCGGCAGCGAGTACGCGGGCGAGACCAAGAAGTCGGTGTTCACGTATTTGAACTACACACTGCCGGCCAAGGGCGTCATGCCCATGCACTGCTCGGCCAACGTCGGCCACGGCGGCGACAGTGCCGTGTTCTTCGGCCTCTCCGGCACCGGCAAGACCACGCTCTCGGCCGACCCCAAGCGCATCCTGCTCGGCGACGACGAGCACGGGTGGTCGGGCGACGGCATCTTCAACTTCGAGGGCGGCTGCTACGCCAAGACCATCCGCCTCTCCAAGGAAGCCGAGCCGCAGATCTGGGACGCCTCCAACCGCTTCGGCACCGTGCTCGAAAACGTCATCCTCAAGGATGGCAGCAACGACCCCGATTTCGATAACGGCAAGCTGACTGAGAACACGCGCTCCTGTTACCCGCTGGAGTTTATCTCCAACGCCTCCAAGACCGGCATCGCGACGCATCCCAAGAACATTGTCATGCTGTGTGCCGACGCCTTCGGTGTCATGCCGCCGATCGCCAAGCTCTCGCCCTCGCAGGCCATGTATCACTTCCTCTCCGGTTACACGGCCAAGGTCGCCGGCACCGAAAAAGGCATGAAGGGCAACGAAGTCTCGGCCACGTTCTCGACCTGCTTTGGTGCGCCGTTCATGCCGCGTCACCCGTCCGTCTACGGCAACCTGCTGCGCGACCTGATCGCCAAGCATCGCGTGGATTGCTGGATGGTCAACACCGGCTGGACCGGTGGCAAAGCTGGCGTTGGTTCACGTATGCCGATCAAGGCCACGCGCGCGCTGCTCGACGCGGCCCTGTCGGGCAAGCTCGCGGCCTCGCCCATGCGCACAGACCCGATGTTCGGCTTCCAGGTGCCGCTGGCGCTTGACGGCGTCGACGCCAAGATCCTGAAGCCCCGCGACACCTGGGTCGACAAGGCCGCCTACGACGCGCAGGCCGCAGCGCTGGTCGACATGTTCGTCAAGAACTTCGCCAAGTTCGAAGAGCACGTCGATGCCTGCGTGAAAGCCGCTGCCCCCGCAATCCGGCAGGCGGCGGAGTGAGGGCATATTGCGCTGTGCGTTCAGCTCAATGTCGAACCCATATCGCGCGACCTGACGGTCGGCGATTTTGAGTCAATGCAAAAGTGGATGCGCAGGACGATCGCGGCTCCTCACCGCGTCGTCACCTTGCGATTGGCGAGCGGCGATAGCGGCGCGTCGGCAGCTGGCATGGCGATGACGGCATCGCCACGGAACTGCTGGGCAAACATCATAGCGGCCTGCTGCTCGGTCGGGCGCAGGCGCATCGGCAGCACCGAGCCGGCCTGATCGATCATCTCGAGTGTCTTCGACACATCTGGATGTGTCAGGGTCGCAAGCGCAGGGTCGTCGGCGGAGGCCGTGGCGGTCATGTAGGGCGCGATCGGAAACGGCCGATACGACAGCTCGTCGGGGTGTTCATCGTCGAAAGCGGGCGCTGAGGCGAAACCGTTGCTCCAACCACCAGCATCGATGAGCGAAGCTATCGGCGACCCGGCCGACGGCGCGATCGCGGCCACACGGGCCGCGGGCTTCGGCGCCGGCAATGCGGCTGCAATGACGTCGGCACCTGTCAGGTTGGGCTTCAGCACCGGTCGCACAGCCGGCAGCGGTGCCTGCACCAGACGTGGCGCTGGCTCAGCCGAGGCGAGCTGCATCAGCGTGCTCAACTTGGCGCGATCGGCGTTGGTTGGCGCCGAGAGCCGCGACGAGCGCTCCACAGGAAACGGTTGCTCGATCAGCTGGGGGCTGGCGGCTGCGACCGCGACAGGCGGTTTTTGAGGTCTCGCAGATCCTGCGCCATCAGACGGGCGTAGTCCTGCAGCCGTCGCGTCGGCGAGGGCAAAAGGTGCTTTCGGCTGGCGGCGAAAGTCGTGGAAGGCCGCGACCTCCTGCGCGAGCTGCTGTTTTTGCGATTGCGCTAAACGCGCATCACTGGATGTGATCGGACCACCGTCCGCCGGCAGATGTTTGGTCTGGCCGTTGGGAAACAGCAGCGCCAATTCCATGCGTGGCAAGCGCGGCCAGGCGCGCACGTTGCCAGTGTCGACATGTACGAAGGGAATAGCCGACGTCGGATAATAACCGACGCCGCCGCGCTCGCGGATCAAGGCCGAGTAGCGCAGGCGTGCCGTTGGGACATCAGGGAAATGCACATCCATGGCCTGGCCGAGGATATGCCGGCTCTCTTTGGCCTGCCCGCCTGACGACGTCCGCAGCATCTCATTGGTGCCGCGCGAGCGGAAGCCGGAAATGACGTGGATGGCCTCGCGCGAGCCAAGCTCCGTGTGCATCTCCCAGAGCAGGTCATAGAGTTCCGCGTCCATCGCGGTTTTTTCGTTTCGGCGCCAATCGCGTACGGCCCAATCCAGCTTGTCCTTGGCGCCCGGCACCCATTTGCCGTCTTTCTTAAAGAGGACGGTGACGGTCTCTTTGGTGTGGATGTTGAACAGCGTCAGCGTGCGGGTGTCGCCGAAAGCGGCGGTCAGCCGATCGGCAGTGGCGAGCGCCCACAGCGCCATGGCCGAGACAAGCACCAGCGATGTGACAGGTAAGCGACGAGACACGTTTGGCTTCCCCCGGAGTCCTTGCCCGCAACCTAATGGCCGATCCTTAAATTCGAGTAAGCTTCAATTGCGCGGCGATATGGCCCGCAATTGGGCGAAAACGAGGCAGTGCGCCGCTCTTTGGTCGCAAGCGTTAACGGCGGGCCCTACGGCCTCCACTTCCCTCTCCCCCTTTTTCAGGGTGAGAGGGCAAAGGTCGACCGCGCGCGTCAGCGCTGTCGACCGCGGGTGAGGGGCAGCGGAGCGCAACTTTTGGGTTTTTATCCGTTAACTGACGAAATGTGTGACTACGATGGCGGCGGGCCCAAGCGAATGGCCCGGAGATACGATCTCCGGGCCATTGAGCCAATCGATGTGAACGTTGCAGCTCTCACCAGACGTCGAAGCGCAATCCGGTGCGGATTTCGTGATCGAAGCGGTCGCCGATGTTGAGCGTGGAGAAGCCCCCGAGCGACGGGGCGGCAACGGCAACCTTGCCGCCATGATACATCATGCGATAGCCGAGATCCCAAGTCGTGCGGTCGCCGATCTTGTAGGACAGGCCAGCCATGGCGGATGCGGCAAGGCCAAAGCCCGCAACGTCTTCCGAGCTTGAAGAGGAGAAGGCGGTCGGGGCGACAAAGCTCGCATCGTTCGTACAGGCGCCGCCGGTCGACAGGGTGGTGTTGCACCCCCCGACCGATTCCGTCGACGAGCGCGTCACATAGCGCCGGCTGAAGCCAATGCCCGCGCCGATGTAGGGCTTGAAGCGGCCTTCACGGTTGAGATCATAGTAGGCATTGAGCATGAACGTGTGGTTCTGTGTGATCACATCCTCGGTGCGCGTCATGGCGTACACGTTGGTCTGGCTGGCGCCAGACGTCAGAGTGCCGGTGAGGCTGCCATTGTACGAGACGACGTCTTTGGCCTTGGCCGGGCGCTGCGGCGAGCGATAGTCGATGCCGAGTTCGGCGCGCAGCGACGGTGTGATGTAGCGGCCGGCAACGAGGCTCAGCACGTGTGGGCCCTGCAGCTGGCTGTAGCTGTCGATCCAGTGCGACTGGCCAACGACCTGATGATCAGCCGCAATCGACATGTTGCCGGTGGAGCTGAAGGTCCAACCCACGCTGCCGCCGACGTAGTATTTAAAGGTTTCTTCGTAGGGCACAGGGACCGGCACGGGCACGGCGCCGCCGCGGCCATCTTTCATGCCGCCGGGCATGCCGTTCGAGAGGTCACCGGCGAGTGCGGCGCTGGCGAGCAGCGCGAACGCCGCGGTGGCCGTCGCAAATTTCAACGTGGTCTTCAGCGTGTGTGTCATTGGATTTTTCATGGGGCGTCGATCCCTCGAACGTAACAGGAGAATTGGATGCACCCGCGCGGACGATCCGGCGGCAGCCATCCTCGGGTCCACTTGGACCGCAGGGTTCGAGAATTCCGGTTCGACGCATCCTGGGCGAGACACCTCGCCACGCTGACTGACACTGGATCAGGACAAACTGCTGCGATGACATCGCGGGCAGAGACGGAACGTTCGATTGTGAGCGAGGCGGCGATACGTGTTTCAGTCCATCCGGGCGCGTTGCCGCGTCCGGATGGTGGGTCTCACTCGAGGCTTTCGCCCCGAATTCGGTCTTGGTGGCGCGTTCCGACTCCGCTGCGCGGAGCCGGTCGGAACGCGCGACGTGGTTTTTTACTTGATGTCCCAGCGCAGGCCGACGCGGAACTCGTGCGCGTAGAGATCGTGCACGATCGGGTCGGCAGCGGTGCCACTGGTGGACACGCCCGTTGCAATAACGGTTGAGGTTGTCTTGATGTCGCCCGTGTGTGCGCCGCCCATGTACAGAAAGCGATAGCCGGCATCGAGATGCAGGCGGTCATGCAAGCGAGCCGAGAAGCCCGCCATCAAAGCGCCAGCGGCATTGGTCTGCGTTGCGCCTTCAAAGCTGGCTTCGCAGGTTGCGACCGTTGCGACGAAGCAAGGATCCGTCGCATGGGCGACGACGTTGACCTTGCCAGCCTTGGTGGTGTTGCGGGCAAAGCCGAGACCGACGCCGATGTACGGCGTGAAGTGCGTGCGCGTGTCGAAATCGTAGTAGAGGTTGGCGAGGGCGACCAGGTTGTGGACGCCGAACTGGCGTTCACCCATCACGGTTGCCTTGTCGTCGCCGACGGTGCCGTGAATGTTCGCGCCACGGCGCCAATCCACCGTGATGTCGCCACGGACGCTCTTCGAGAAGTAGTGGCCGATGCCGAAGCCGAACGCGCTGGTGTTGGCGATCGAGGTCATCGACAGGTCATAGTTCGGCGGCTCGGTGACAGCGCCAAGGCCCTGCCAGGCGTGGCTGTAGTCGCCGCGCAGATACCAGCGCGCACCGACGTTATCGACCATCTGAGGCACGTAGCCGTCCTTGATGCTGCCGCCCTTCATGCCGCCGAGATCGGCAGCCGATGCACTGGCGGAGCCGAGCAGGAGTGCTGCAAGACCAGCCAGAATGAGACCACGATTGGTCATGCTAAATTCCCCTTCAGGTTTACGACACAGGTTCTACGCTGGTAAGCGATGGGCATTGCGGCCCGGCCTACGCGAGCGGCCCGTTGCCCATCGGATCGGGCTGTTCAGGGTTCGCTCTTAAAGGGCATGCTCGCCAAAATTGGTTGAAAGACCTTTAATGCGTGCATCTTTCTGGGAATGCGCAGGCACTTTTGCCGCCATTGTTTCGGCCGCTGGCGCCCAAGGAATGAACAGAGTGTGACTTTCACGCGCCTTGTGTTGTGCTAAAGACGAGTGTCCACTGGGGAGTGGGTTGTGGGCGGCGTGGGAAAGGACTTGGTTCTATGCCAATGATGTCACGTGTTGTTTTGGCAACGAGTCTTGTTGCAGTTGCCGCTGTTGCGCTCGCAACCGGCCTTCAGATTGGTGTAACGACGGCACAGCAGCCTGCCGGAGCATCAACCGCGGTGCCGCCAGCCCCCCAACAGGGCACCCAGCCTAGCCCTGCGACTGCATCACCCGCCGCACCGCAAGCCAACACCGCTGCCCCCAAAGGCCCGCCAGCCCCAGGTGGCGCAGGCGGCCCACCTCCGGCGCCCGCCGTAACAATTTCACTGCCGGTTCAGCGCAAAGTCATCGAATGGGACGAATACACAGGTCGGTTCGATGCCGTCGCGTCCGTCGATATCCGGGCGCGCGTTTCGGGCTTCCTCAACGAGGTGCACTTCCAGGACGGCCAAATCGTCAACAAGGGCGATCTGCTCTACAGCATCGATCCAAGACCCTTCGAGGCGGCGCTTGCCCAGGCCAAAGCGGAACTCGCGCAAGCCAACACCAAGGTCGAAAACTCGTCGCTCGATGTAGAGCGGGGCCGCCCGCTGGTCGACCGCAAGATCATGTCGGAAAAGAACTTCGACGATCGCGCCAACGCGCTGCGCGATGCCCAGGCACTGATAAAAGTGGCGGATGCGAAGGTCAAAACCGCAGAACTTGATTTGTTTTTCACAAAAATCACGGCGCCCGTGGCTGGTCGCACGTCCCGCTCGGCGATGGTTGCCGGCGGCTGGGTCTCAGCCGGTGCTGCTGCCAACGCCACCTTGTTGACGTCAATCGTCACAGAAAACCCCATCCATCTGTATTTCGACATCTCGGAAAACAACTGGATCAAGTATCGCCGTATGATCGAAAAGGGCCAGAAATCCGGCGCCGCTCAGGTCGGCACAGACGTTCAGTTGGCGCTCCCCGATGAGCCCGGCTTCCCGCACAAGGCCAAGGTCGATTTCATCGACAACCGGCTGGATCAGGCCACCGGCACGATGCGCGCGCGCGCGCTTGTCGAAAACGGCAAGGCGTCGTTCTCGGCCGGCATGTTCGCACGCGTCCGCGTACAAGGCTCAGAGGACTATCCGGCGATCCTGCTGCCCGACGAGGCCATCGGTACGGACCAGACCAACAAGTTC
Source organism: Hyphomicrobiaceae bacterium (assembly GCA_031374735.1). Taxonomy (GTDB): domain Bacteria; phylum Pseudomonadota; class Alphaproteobacteria; order Rhizobiales; family Hyphomicrobiaceae; genus JABFRJ01. Next base: position 36,577 of record JANMGQ010000109.1, read on the forward strand.
GTCTTTACCGTCGCTGAAGACGGCACTGTCGGCCGCAAGCCTATCACGCTTGGCCCTGTGGTGGACGGCTTGCGTGTGATCCGCGCCGGCATCGCGGCCACCGACTGGGTGATCACCAAGGGCGTCCAGCGGGCACGTCCCGGCGGCAAAGTCACGCCGAAGAAAGAGGAGATCCGCGTTGGCGCCGCGCCGGGCGGACCACCAGCCGGCGCGCCACCGGTGAAAACGCAGTGATGTCAGCGGCGACGGCGCGGCTTTCACGTCGGATCGCGCCGCGTGTTGAAAACGCCTATGATGCGTGCGCGAGTGCCTTCCGGATGCTCTACAAGTCGATAAATCACGAGAAACGGCGCCCTGGTCACGACAGCTTCGTACCAGTTATGTTTGTGTACGAAGCGCGCGCCGTGCGGAGACAGAGCGATGGTCCGTTCTGCGCGCCGTATCGAACGTATGATTGTTTCCTGGCCCTTGGGGCTCGAAGCACGACCAAGAACTCTGTCAAGGTCAAGCAGTCCCATGATGGACCACTCGATCTTGATCATTTCTTGATCCCGTACTTTGCAAAGACGGCGTCGACTTCCTCTTGGGTGGCAATATCTTGCGGCTCGGCTAGCCGACGTTCAAGTTCCTCGATCTGTTCCGGCGAGAGAAGCGATTCAGTGTCCTGGAAGCGCTGTTCCATGATGGCCAGTATGTCGTCGCGGTCACTGCCGTTCAGAGAACGCAATAAGTCTTCGATGCGCCGGAAGCGAATATCAACGTCGTCCACACCAGCCTCCACCGGCAATGCCTCGCCCGCCCAAACGAATCAACGTCCTGGGCGCGGCGTTGTCCGTGTTGACGACGTCGAACCCGTGCGCTTGCGTCTAGCCACCTCGGCGACCCGCTCCGCCACTTCCGACTCGAACCAGCCGAGTACGTCCTCTCGCGTGCGCTCATCCAATGTACGGACTGCGTCCTTGATCCGAGCGAGACGTGCTTCAATCGTATCCATGGCGAGCACGCTACCAGATGCACTGCCGCCCTCCAAGATCCCGGCTCTCTCGTCTCCGGCCACAGGTGACCTATGAACCTCAGCCATTTCTTCATCTACCGGCCGATCTTTGCCGCGGTGATTTCGCTGTTCGTCACCATCATCGGTGGCATCGCCTATCAGGGGCTGGCGGTGAACCAGCTGCCCGAGATCATTCCGCCCACCATCGTCGTCTCGACGAGCTACCCGGGTGCCTCAGCACAAACCGTGGCTGACACAGTCGCCGCCCCCATTGAGCAGGAGATCAACGGCGTCGAGGGCATGATCTACATGTACTCGCAGTCGACCAACGACGGCAGCGTGCAGGTGGTCGTGACCTTCGAACTTGGCGTCGATGTCGACCGTGCCCAGGTGCTGGTGCAGAACCGTGCGACCGCCGCCGAACGCCGCTTGCCGGACGAGGTGCGCCGCAACGGCATTTCGGTGCGCAAGCGCAACCCGGATCAGCTGCTCAACATCCATTTGCTGTCGCCGGACAAAACCTACGACCAAGTCTATATCTCGAACTACGGCCTGCTGAATGTGCGTGACAAGCTGATGCGCATGGACGGCGTTGGCGATGTCGCCATGTTCGGCGCACGTGAATACTCGATGCGCATCTGGCTCGATCCCGAGCGTCTCGCCATGCGCAACCTGACGGCCGAAGAAGTGCTCGTTGCGCTACGCAACCAGAACGTCCAGGTCGCCGGTGGTGCGGTGGGTGAGCCCCCATCCGAGCAGCAGCGTGCGTTCCAGGTGCAGCTGCAGCTGCGCGGGCGCCTGCGCCAGCCGGAAGAGTTCAACGAAATCGTGGTCAAGATCGGTGCGGACAATCGCGTCGTGCGTTTGAAGGACGTCGGCCGGGTCGAACTGGGCGCCTTGAGCTACTCGGCAAACGGCTATGCCGATCGCAACCCGGCAACTGTGCTCGTCGTGTTCCAGCAGACCGGGTCGAACGCGGTCACCGCGACGGCGAGCGTGAAGGCCGCCATGGCCGAGATGGCCAAATCCTTCCCGCCTGGGCTCGAATACCGCATCACCTATAATCCGACCGAATTTATCGAAGTCTCGATCAAAGAGTTGTACAAGTCGATCATCGAAGCCGTCGCGCTGGTCGTGATCGTTGTGCTGCTGTTCCTGCAGACCTGGCGGGCAACCATCATCCCTGTGGTCGCCATACCAATCTCGCTGATCGGCACCTTCGCAGTTATGCAAGCCTTTGGGTTCTCGCTCAATATGCTCACCTTGTTCGGCCTTGTGCTCGCGGTGGGCATCGTGGTCGATGACGCCATTGTCGTGGTCGAGAATGTGGAGCGCAAACTCGCAGAGGGGCTGACGCCCATAGAGGCCGCGAAGGTGTCGATGGACGAAGTCGGCGCGGCGCTGATCGCCATCGCGCTGGTGCTGTCAGCCGTGTTCATCCCGACGGCGTTCGTGTCGGGCATCACCGGGCAGTTCTACAAGCAGTTCGCGATCACCGTTGCGACCGCGACGATCCTATCGATGTTCGTGTCGCTGACGCTGTCGCCGGCGCTTGCGGCACTTTTGTTGAGGCCACACGCAAAGCACCGGAAGATGAACCTGATCGGCATTCTCATGTGGCCGATCCACACCTTCTTCCGCGCCTTCAACTGGGTCTTCGGGCTCATGGAGCGCGGCTATGGTGGGCTCGTGCGTGGCCTCGCCTTTGTCTGGCCGCTGATGCTCGTCGCCTATGCCGGGTTGATCTACTTCGCCTATTGGTTCATCCCGCAAATCCCGACCGGTTTCATCCCGAACATGGACCGCGGCATTGCGATTGTGTCGATGCAGCTGCCATCAGGGGCCTCGCTCGCGCGCACGGATGAGGTGATCAAACGCGCCAACGATATCATCCTGGCGACACCCGGCATCAAGTACACCAACGGTTTCTCCGGCCGGAACGGCGCGACCTTCACCAACTCGTCGTACTTCGGCTCGTTCTTCGTCATCCTCAAAGATTTCGAGGACCGCAAAGGCCCTGGCATGGACGTTCAATCCATTGCCCAGCAGTTGCGCCAGCAGCTCGGTGCGATCCAGGAGGCAACGGCGCAGGTGTTCGTGCCGCCGCCCGTGCGCGGCCTCGGCTCCGCCGCCGGATTCTCGATGCGTCTCCAGGACACACTCGGCATTCCGCCGAATGACCTGGCAGCCATTGCCCAGGATCTGATCCAGGCGACGCAGCGCCACCCACAAATGCAGAACGCGTTCACGACCTTCGCCGCCGGCACGCCGCAGACATTCGTCGACGTCGACCGCGACAAGGCGCAAATGTTGAAAGTGCCGATCGACCGCATCTTTGAGGCGCTCCGCGTCTACATGGGCTCGGCCTATGTCAACGACTTCAACATGTTCGGCCGCACCTATCGCGTCACGGCGCAGGCCGACGGCGAGTTCCGCATGGACGGCGAGAACATCAACAAGATCCGCGTGCGCAACATCGACGGCGCCATGGTGCCGCTTGGCTCAGTCGTGCGCTTCAAGGAGTCTGCCGGCCCCGATCGCGTGCCGCGCTACAACCTGTTCCCAACGGTCGAGATCAACGGCTCGGCGAAACCCGGCGTGTCCTCGGGCGAGGCGTTGCGCATCATGGAAGAGATCGCCGCCCAGGTGCTGCCGCAGGGCATCGTCTACGAATGGACGGACCTGTCGTTCCAGGAAAAGAAAGTCGGCCGCACGGGCTATCTGATCTTCGTGCTGTCGGTGCTGTTCGTGTTCCTTGCGCTTGCCGCGCAGTACGAAAGCTGGACACTGCCGCTGGCCATCATGCTGATTGTGCCCATGTGCCTGCTGTCAGCGGCATTCGGCGTGTGGATACACGGCCGGGACATCAACATCCTGACGCAGATCGGGTTCGTCGTGTTGATCGGGTTGGCGGCGAAGAACGCCATTCTCATCGTCGAGTTCGCCAAGCAAAAGGAAGAAGAGGGCAAAGGCATCGTGGACGCCGCGGTCGAGGCGTCGTCGCAGCGCCTGCGACCGATCTTGATGACGTCGCTCGCCTTCACGCTCGGCGTCATTCCGCTCTACATCGCGACCGGCGCCGGCGCGGAGCTTCGCGTCGCGCTCGGCACAGCCGTGTTCTGGGGCATGATCGGCGTCACGGTGTTCGGTCTGCTGTTCACACCGGTGTTCTACGTCGTCGTGCGCAAGCTGTTCGGCCGCAAGAAGACAGCGGCAACGACACCAAAGGCAGCGCCGCCGAGCCCGCCATCGACTGGAGCAAGCGTCGGCCCGAACATCGTGCCGGCGGAGTGAACGTCAAGTCAAAGTGCCGAGAAGCAATTGCACTCGCGTCAGCCCGCCGCACACGGCTGAGCCCACTGGTCCGCACGGGCCAGCATGGGCTATGAGGGCGTCAAATCACTCGCGGGGACGCCATGACCGATGTCAGCTTGCAGCGCCTGAACATGGTCGAAAGCCAGGTGCGGCCGAGCGATGTCACCGATCGTCGCATCATTCGCGCCATGGGGCAGGTTCCGCGCGAGATGTTCGTACCAGAATACTTGAGGACGGTCGCCTATATGGATGAGGCTGTGCCGCTCAAGACCGATGCTGCAGGACGTCCGACCCGTGAACTGATCCCGGCACGCTGTCTGGCCAAGCTGCTGCAGGCAGCAGATCTATCGGCCAATGCGGCGGTCTTGGATGTGGGTTGCGGAACGGGGTATGCGACGGCGATTCTGGCCAGGATCGTGCGGCGCGTGGCAGCCGTCGAGCCCGACGCGGCTCTGGCAGAGACGGCACGACAAACGCTTGCCGCGCAGGGCGTGACGAACGCCGTTGTCACACATGGTCCGATCACCGGCGGCAACGCGCAGGAGAGCCCGTTCGATGTCATCCTGCTTGGCGGCGCGGTGCCTGAGATCCCGCGTGCCCTGCTGGACCAATTGAAGGACGGCGGCAGGCTGATCGCCATCATCACCCATGGGCGGTCCGGCAAGGCAACTGTTTGCACGCGTTCGGGCATGACCTTTGATACCCGCGAAGTGTTTGACGCCTATGCCATGCCGCTGCCCGGCCTCGCGAAGAAAGTTGCATTCGCGCTCTAGGGATATCCGCGACTCAGCGCCCCTTGAACTCAGCCTTGCGCTTGGCCGCGAATGCGGTCACGCCTTCCCAGGCGTCGTCGGTGCGGACGATGGCCGCCAGCGTCTGCGCCTCCTCCTCCATCTGGGTTTCGGGCCCATTCGTGTGCGTCAGGCGCATCAGGCGCTTGATGCCGCCGTAGGCGTCCGTTGGGCCAGCGGCGAGGCGCAGCGCGATCGCCTCGGCTTCGCGCATGACGGCGTCGGCGGGCACGACAATGTCGACCAAGCCTGCCGCTTCGGCGGCCCGCGCATCCAGCGCTTCGGCGAGCATCAAAAACCGTTTCGCCCGCTGCGCGCCCATACGGGCTGTGAGGGTAACGGTCGAACCGCTATCGGCGCTGAAGCCGAGGGCGGCAAAACCGGAAGCAAACTTCACGCCCTCAGCGGCAACGACAATGTCGGACGCCGCGACGAACGACACGCTGCCGCCACCGACATTGCCCGCGACGGCGGTCACAACGGGCGCGCGCATGCGCATCATGCGCGACAGCGCCGAATGGACATCGCCGGTCCAGGATTTCACGAGCGCCGGCAACGCCGCGCGATCCTTTGCGAACGTACGGATATCTCCGCCGACGCTGAAGGCTTTGCCTTCAGCACTGATGAGCACGCACCGCACGTCCGCGCGCTCGCTCATGTCGATGGCGATGTCCTTGATCTCGCGGCAGAATGTGCCGTCGATGGGATTGCCGCGCTCGGGTACGGCCAGCACGAGTCGCGCGAGGCCGTTGTCGACACTATACTTGAAAACGGTTGGCGACATGGCTGGCTCCTCGGTGCGGGACGGCAAACGTTGCCATTCCCTTCAGCGCGCGCCAAGTCACCGCGGATTGTCACCGCACGCATACCTCACCGGCACTTTGACCAGCGCACGTTTGGCCCGTTGTCGATGTGGATGTGGCTCATACAGGTGTAGGTGCCAACGCCGCCTTCATGGTTCGCATACAGCCAGCGGACCACTTCGCCATACTTGCCGCGCGGTGGCTCGAAGTCGGCGGCGCGGCAGCTGCCATGATAGCTTGGCTTACCAGAGCCGCGAATCTTGGCGCCAGGTCGGTGCGTCGAGACGACGGAGATCGAACCATAGCGGCTGCGGATTTGCGACAGGCGCTGCTTGAGCACGCCGGGCAGGCAACCTTCGCCGGCTGCCGCAGCAGGCGTCGCTGAGACGGAGAGCGGCACAACGAGAGCGGCGACAGCCAGCGGCAATCGAAAGCGGAGTGACATGGTGAGCCCCAGTGATTCCACGGGCACACCAGACTGCGCCCCCGGGATCGCCCTAGGCCAAGCTAATACCGTTAACGAGTCGCAACAGAGTCAATTGGTTAACAGCGATGATGGCTACGCGGCACGAAAATCAGACTCCCGGATGGGCCTGCTGATACTCTTCACGCTGGCGGCGACGCTCGGCCGCGACACGCCGGATGTGGGCACCGACCGATGGATTGACGCGTTCAAGCTGATTGAAATCCTCGCGGTGCAACTTCAGCAACCGCGCGCGGGAGACGGCGCGGAAGCTACCCGGGTTCATGTCGCCCTCCAGCATGGCGACGGCGCCGAAGAAATCACCCGTCGCATAGTGCACGCGCCGCTCGCCGGCCTGCAGTTCGATTGAGCCTGAGGCGATGAAGAACATGGCGTCTCCCGGCGCGCCGGACGGGATGACCTCTGCGCCGACGGGCGCGCTGTTGGCGTGCAGCAGAGGCATGACGGCCGCGATCTCCGTGGTGTCGAGTTCGGCGAGCAGCGGGATGCGCGACATGAGTGACCAGTTGACGACGAAGTCACGCCGACCGGCTTCCTGCGCAAATCCAGTGGCGATGATGGCGACGGGGAGCGCAAGAATGCACAGCCCCATGACCATGGTCAGACCGGCCCAGACTTTCCCAAGAGCCGTGGTCGGCGTGGCGTCCCCATAGCCGACCGTGGTCAAAGTGGTGATCGCCCAATACATGCTTTCGGGCACCGATGAGAATTTGCTGTCGGGCTCATTGTGCTCCAGGAAATACATGCCTGTCGACGAGATCAGCATGGCGGCAATGAGCAGCAGACCAGCTCCAATCAGCGTCCGCCGCTCATTGGTGAGCACGCGAATGAGCGAATGCATGGCCGGCGAATAGCGCGAGAGCTTGAAGAAGCGGATCAAGCGCAAGACCCGCAGAACGCGCAAGTCGATGTTGAAGATCAGCGACAGATAGAAGGGCAGGATCGCCAGCAGATCAATGATCAATCCGCCCTTCCTGGCGAGTGTCAGGCGCGCCTTGAGCGGCGACATGCGCGCCAGAAAGGGCATCTCCACTGCTGTCCACAAGCGGGCCAGGTATTCAAGCGTGAAGACGACGACCGAGACGATTTCGAACCACCAGAGCCAAACGCCATATTGCTCGTGAACGCTCTTGACCGTCTCGGCCATGAAGGCCGCGATGTTGAGCAGGATCATCGTGACAATGAAGGTGTCGAAGATCTTGCTGGCTCGATCATCGCCGCGGCCGACTTCGATGATGTTGTACACGCGGTGGCGGATCGCGAGGCGCGCGGCTCGGTCGCCTTTCAGGGCGGCGAGGACGGTGCCGCCCCAGGTGCCGTGGGTCGGGGTGCCCTTTTCGATATGGTAGGCTTGGGGATCTGGCATCGAGGATCGCTATGGCGGCAAAGGGCAGAGTTTCGACTGTAGCGGCTGATCGCGGCCCATGCCCGGAAACGCCGCATAAACCCTAATAGCATGCAGGCCGAACCGAAAGAACGCGCCAGACTCCGGCAAACTTGCCAATTGTCTCAGTCGACCTCGAGCCTCGCAGAAAGGCTACAGTGACAGGCCCGTTGACAGCGGCTTGCATGTTGCGACACGTCGGACCGACGACGAACCCACGGGGGCACTGGTGCTATACTATCTGACCATGGCGGCATTCATCGCCTCGACCGTCTCAGCGACGGCAGCTGAGCCGCGGCTCGAGTGGAAGGTGAAGAACAATTTCACCCTGATCGCCAATGAAGCAACGCAGGCGCGCTTTGCCGACGACCTCAGCCAATACATCGCGTGCATGGAACGGGAGTTCAATCCGCTGGCTTGCCCAAACGGGCAACGGCCCGGTGTCGCCGAACGTCCATATGCCCTGCGCTTTACGGCGAAGTCGCTGTCCTATCGCGAAGCCATGCTTTGGCCGTCGTCGGGTGAAGCCATAAAAGATCGCGTCACCTTGAGTGTCAGCATTGCCGATGCACCGGAGGACGCGACATGCACCTGGTCGGTCGACACTGAACAGCTTGTCGATGGCCCCTGCACAACCGATCAGTTGCGCGTCCGCCTCTACGATCCCGATTCGGAAGATGGCCGGCGCCAAGTCTATCAGCTGGCTGTCACCATGCGCGCTGGCGCGACTGAGAAAGTGTTCAAGGAAGAGATCCGCGTCCGGCGCCACATCGTGATTGCTATGGGTGATAGCCTGCTGTCGGGCGAAGGCAATCCGATCATCTGGGGGCGCCCCACGCCCGGCGACGACACCATCCTGTCTCGCGACCAATGGCTCGAAAAACGCTGTCACCGATCGTTGATTTCGGCCGCGGGGCTCACCGCATGGAAAATGGCCAGCAGCGGCAAAAGCCTCGTCGCCTATTACAACGTGGCCTGCTCGGGCTCGACCGCGTGGCACATCCCACGCACCGCGCAGAAGTACGCAGGCGTCGAAACGGCGCAGGCCGCACGCAACGAGGATGGCGCGCGGCACTACACGCAGCTCTACATGCTGGCGCAGATCGATGAGGTGAAGAAGGCATTCTGCGGGCTCGACCAGCCGTGCACCATCAGGCCGGATGTCGTCATACTCTCGGTCGGCATCAACGATCTCGACTTCAGTTCCGTTGTCCGCCGTTTGACCCTCAGCAACAGCGGCACGCCACCCGCGTCCATGACCGCCGCCGTCAAGCGGCGCCTCGACCATCTCGGCAAGGACGCCGCGACGCCCGGTTCGCTGCTGCACGCCTATACGAACATCGAGAAGGCTCTGGCGCCGCGCCATACTGTTGTCGTCGAGTATCCGGATCCGACCAAGGACGACAGCGGTGCCTACTGCAACGCGAGCCCGCTGTTCTCCGGTACCGGCTTCTTCATCATCGATACACAAGAAAATCTCTGGGCGGACGATACGCTGCTGAAGCCGCTGAACGCGGCCGTCGCAAAAGCCGTTGAAACCATGCGGGTGGCCAACGCCAACTGGCGGACAGTCAAGGGCTCCGTCGGCGCCACGACCAAGCACGGCTATTGTGCGAACCGCAGCCACTTCAACATGGGCCAGGACGCAAAGGTCGACTCGGGAACGTTGCATCCAACCGTCATCGGCCATGAAGCGATCGCGGCGCTCATCCACGCCCAGGTCATCGAGGCACTCGGGCCATAGGTCGCCTGACAGCTTCGCAAGCGCGTGAGACCCCGAGATGACGATGAACAGCGACGAGATCAAAGTCTACTGGCAGCCCGGGTGCACGAGTTGCCTGCGCACGAAAGAGTTTCTGACCAAGCACGGTGTTCCGTTCGTGTCGCGCAACGTGCTCGCCGATACCGCGGCGGCCGAGGAACTTGCGGCTCTCGGCCTGCGCCAAGTGCCTGTCGTCGCGCGCGGGCGGACCTGGGCTGACGGTCAAGTGCTCGTCGATGTGGCGCGGCTTGTTGGCATTCCCTATGGCATCACGGCCATCCTACCGGTTCGCCAACTAGGCCGTCGGCTTGACGAGATTTTAGCGGCAGCGGGCCGGTTCATTTTGCAGGTGCCAGCCACCGATCTCGCAACACACGTGCCGAACCGCCCGCGTAGTTACGCCGATCTGGCGTTCCACATCTTCAATATTGCCGACGCCTTCCTGGAACATCACGCCGGTATTGCCTTGGAGTTCGACGCGTACAATCGGGTGCCGCCGAAGGGCTGGGTACATGAGCACCTTGCAGCCTATGGCACCGAGACGCGCCGCCGCATGGCGCACTGGTTTGTGACGGAGGGGCAGCATGTCGATTGGCCCGCGCCCGCGCGCGTCTACTATGGGCGCCAGAGTCGGCACGAGTTTCTGGAACGGACGACGTGGCACGCCGGGCAGCACGCGCGGCAATTGATGTGGGTACTCGAAGAACACCTCGGCATCGTTCCGGATGGGCGGCTTGGCCCTGACATGTGGGCCAACTTGCCGATGCCGGCAGCCATATGGGACCCCGCGTGAGACTGGCCGTGGTGAGACGGGCCGTGCTTGATGCCCATAGTGCCCATGATGAGTTCAAAGAAAATGGCGGGTACCCTAAGGTCCCGCCCCGGCCGTTTGGCCTGATACGCCTAGCCCAACACGTCTGGCCCGTTACGGGGGCCAAATCAGTGCCGCGTCTCGGTCTTTAACCGTGCCATCGCGTCTTTAAGTCGAAGCTTCTCATGTTTCCACTTTCTGATCTTCACCTCGTCCGCCGCCGCTTTAGCCTGTTCGGCGGAGATCATACGCTCCAGCTGGCGATGTTTTTCGGACAGTTCTACGAGATGCGTCATCAGTGACATCAGTCTCTCCGTGCTCGTGTTGACGAGGCGGTGAAGGTGACACAATTGCGACACCATGTCCAATATCGGTGGAGTGAGATTTCCGATCGTACACAAAAAGTGATCAACGCGGATCGTCCAATTTTAACGGTCTGAATTGCCGCTCGACTTGCTGTCGCAAGCTTGAGAGACTGGAAAACTTACACGTTTCCGAGCTGACATGAGCGAGGCAGAGATGAGCGCACCACCGATCGAATTTCACTTCGATTTTGGCAGCCCGAATGCGTATTTTTCGCACAAGGTGATATCCGGCATCGAGGCCCGCACCGGCGCGACATTCGTTTACGTTCCAGTCCTCCTCGGTGGCATCTTCAAGCTGACCAACAACAAGCCGCCCATGGCGCAGTACGCCGGCATCAAGAACAAGAACGAATACCAGCGGCTGGAGATCCAGCGCTTCATCAGAAAGCATGGCCTCACCGCGTTTCAGATGAACCCGCACTTTCCGGTCAATACGGTGCAAATCATGCGCGGCGCGGTGGCAGCAGGGAGCGCAGGGCAGATGGCGCGCTACGTAGACGCCGTGTTTCATCACATGTGGGAGGCGCCAAAGAAAATGGACGACGCCGACGTGATCCGCGCGGCTCTCGACGCGTCCGGGCTCGATGGCGCAGCGCTTCTCGCAGCGACGCAGGATCAGGCCGTGAAAGACACACTCACCGCCAACACAGAAGCGTCAGTTGCGCGCGGAAACTTTGGCAGTCCGGCCTTTTTCGTTGGCAACGAGATGTTCTTTGGCAAGGACCGCCTGCGGGACGTCGAAGAGGAAATCGTCGCGCAGATGCGCGCGTGAGGTCTGCAGTCACGTCTCGGTGAGCGGCGTTGCGTTCGCCAACATCGACGGTCTATGCGTTGTCACGACGGGCGGCGACGCATGACTGCCCGCGTCCAGTGGAGTATCCCCCATGAAACTGTACTATGCCCCCGGCGCCTGCTCGCTCTCCCCGCATATTGCCCTGCAGGAATCTGGTTTGAAGTTCACGGCAGTCAAAGCCGACTTGAAAACCAAAGTGACCGAAGCCGGCGCTGACTACAAAGCGAAGAACCCGCTCGGCTATGTGCCGGCGCTTGAACTCGACGACGGTACGTTGCTGATCGAAGGCCCGGCCATCGTGCAATACATCGCCGACAAGGCACCCGAGAAGCATCTTGCGCCAGCCAATGGCACGCTCGATCGCTACAAGCTGCAGAGCTGGCTCAACTTCGTCTCGACCGAAATGCACAAAGGCTTTTCGCCGCTGTTCAACCCGGCCATGCCAGACGATGCCAAGAAGATCGCCAAGGATCGTCTCGCGACGCGCTTTGCACATCTTGAGACGCACTTTGCGGCGCATGACTACCTGATGGGCAAAACCTTCTCCGTCGCCGACGGCTATCTGTTCACGACATTGAACTGGACCAAGCCGACCGGCATTGACCTGTCGCCGTATCCTAATCTGCAGAAGTACCATCAGCGCGTGGCTGCGCGTCCTGCCGTGCAATCAGCCATGAAGGCCGAAGGACTGATTAAGTAATGAGACGTGATGGCCGCGGCGGCGCTGTGTCGCCGCGGCCTGCTGTCGTGCACCAAACTCCTAGCCGCACCCCCGAGCCACATTTTCGAAAGCTTGCGGCGTCTGTCCGCATCAGCCGCGAGCTCCGCGATGTCACTCCCCAACCTCAAGATCGATGCCGATCGCTTGTGGGCGATGCTGATGGAGACAGCCAAGATCGGCGGTACGCCCAAGGGCGGGATTCGTCGCCTGACGCTGTCTGACGAGGACCGCCGCGTGCGCGATTGGTTCAAGGCCGAGTGCGAAGCGGCGGGCTGCACCGTACATATCGATGAGATCGGCAACATGTTCGCGGTCCGACCAGGGCGCGACAACACGTTGGCGCCCATCGCCATGGGATCGCACCTCGACACCCAGCCGACCGGCGGCAAATTCGATGGCGTGCTCGGTGTCCTCGGCGCGCTTGAGGCGCTCAAGACGCTGCACGCCGCAAACTATGACACCAACGCTCCTATCGCCGTCGTCAACTGGACCAACGAGGAGGGCAGCCGCTACGCACCGGCCATGCTCGCCTCGGGCGTCTATGCTGGCGCCTTCACGGCAGACTATGCACGCGCCCAGAAAGACCGAGACGGCATCACCTTCGACGATGCGTTGGTGGCCATCGGCTACAAAGGGCCGGAGAAAGCCGGCGCGCGAAAGCTGCAAGCGATGTTCGAGTTGCATATTGAGCAGGGGCCCATTCTTGAAGCCGAGAACACCACCATCGGCGTGGTCCAGGGCGTCCAAAGCATGCGCTGGTATGAGGTGACGGTGCGCGGGCAGGATGCGCACACGGGCGCAACGCCCATGTACCTGCGCCGTAATGCGCTGCTCGGCGCGGCGCGAGTGGTCGACCGCATCGACGCGATCGGTCACGCCCACAAGGATGCCGTCGCGACCGTCGGCCTGATCGAGAACCGCCCGAACAGCCGCAACGTCATTCCAGGCGAAGTCTTCTTCACGGTCGACCTGCGCCACCCCGACGACGCCGTTGTTGCGCGCATGGAAACGGACTTTCGCCAGGCGTTGGCTGAGGTGTCGGCGCAGCTGAAACTTGACGTGGAGGAGACGTGCATCTGGGCGCAGCCGGCCGTGCGCTTCTCACCCGAGTTGATTGACTGCGTGCGCGACGGCGCCGCCCGTTCGGGTCAGACGACGCGCGACATGGTATCGGGTGCGGGCCACGATGCCGCCTACACAAACCGGGTCATGCCGACGACGATGATCTTCGTGCCCTGTGCCGGTGGTGTGTCACACAACGAGAGTGAATCTGCCACGCGCGAGCATTGTGCGGCCGGCACGCAGGTGCTGCTCAATGCAGTTCTGGCTTACGATGCCCGCACGACCGGCACGTAATACTGGCGGGCAAAATTTCTGACCTATTATCTCCAACGGCGTCATCCCGGAATACGATCACGCGTCCCGCGTGATCGTGTATCCGGGATGACGATGATGGTTGGTCAGTCACAAATTTTGGCCACTGGTGTAAGCCACGCAGGCGGCGCGCGACGAGGGCTGACGCTACGCATACGGATCGCTCTGCAGCAGGTGATTGCGCACGTACGTGTCGACGCCATGCTCGAGCGTATGGAACGCCGCCTGATACCCAGCTTGGCGCAGCTTCGTCTGGTCCGCTTCCGTAAAATACTGGTACCGCTCGCGCAGCGTTTCCGGCATCTCGATGAAATCAATCCGCTCTGGCACATCCGCGGCTTTCATCATTGCACGACCGAGATCGAGCCAGCTGCGCGCCGCCCCGCTGCCGACATTGTAGACGCTCGATGGGAACGAATTGTCTAGCATCCACAGGATAACCGACACGCAATCGTTGACGTAGATGAAATCTCGCTTCTGTTCGCCGTCGCGGTAGTCGTCACGGTAGGAGCGAAACAGGCGCAAAGGTTCGCCCGCGACGAGACGCGGCACGTTGATCGCCACGACGCTCCGCATACTCCCCTTATGGTACTCGTTGGGTCCGTAGACGTTGAAGAAGCGCAAGCCCGCCCACTTCGGTGGCTGTGGTTCTCCGTCCGCAACGCCACGCTCAAGCCTGCGGTCAAAAGCAAGTTTGCTCCAGCCGTAAGGGTTCAGCGGCCGCAGGCGACCCATGCTGGTTCTGTCGAACGCATCGACAAAGCCATGGGAGCCATCACCATAGACGGCCGCTGAGGAGGCGTAGATGAAGGGGACGTCGTTCTGGCTGCACCACGCCCAAAGGTGGCTGGAGAGTTGGAAATTGTGGGCGATGATGAGGTCGCTGTCGCGCTCCGTGGTGGCGCTGATGGCGCCCATATGGACGACGCCTTTCACGCGGCCTGATTTGAGGGGAGCCGAACTGCCGTGGCGCGCGAGCCAGTCTTCGAGTTGATCCGGCCGGATGAAGTCGTGCACCAGATGCTTCGCGACGTTGCGCCACTTGTCGTCGGTGCCGAAGGTGTCGTCGATGACAACGCGCTCGCCGCGATCAGCGAGTGCGGCGACAACGTTGGATCCGATAAATCCTGCTCCGCCCGTGACGAGATACATGTTTACTCTCCCAACCGCTTTGGTCGCCCGGTACTGTTGGCGCAGATGAGGCCGTGCCGCCGATGCCTGCAAGGACCGAGGTGCCGTTACGCCTTCTGGCTCTGGCTGGCGACACGCTTGAGCGTATTCGTGGTCGATTGACCGGCCACCAGGTCGACCAGCATCACGCGTCCCCCGTAGGACTTGACCAGATCGCCACCGACGACCTTGTCCTCGGTGTAGTCGGCCCCTTTGATGAGAACGTCGGGGCGCAGTGCCTTTATGAGTTCCAAGGGCGTGTCTTCGTCAAAAATGACAACCGCATCGACGGCATCGAGCGATGCCAGAACCTGCGCCCGCGACTGCTCCGATTGAGCCGGCCGCGTCGGCCCCTTCAGGCGCTTGACGGAGGCATCCGAGTTGAGGCCGACGATGAGACGGTCGCAGCCCGCAGCAGCCTTGGACATCAACGACACGTGGCCCGCATGCAGGATATCAAAGCACCCGTTTGTGAAGCCAACCTTGTGGCCGCGGTCGCGCCATGCCTGCGCAAGCGTCGCAGCGCGCTCGAACGATAGAACGTGATCTCGAGGCTCCATGAACACCCCCTCGAATAAAGCGGTTGCAATCTCGTCCGCTGTGACCGTGGCGGTCCCGAGCTTCGATACGGCGACACTGGACGCCGCATTCGCAATGATCATGGCGTCCTGCGCTCCATAGCCGCCGGCGCATGCCGAAGCGAATGCCGCCAAAGCCGTGTCTCCGGCACCAGAGACGTCGAAGACCTCTTGGGCGGCTGCCGCAACATGTTGGGTCTCGCCGTCGTGGCTGTAAAACGACATGCCCTTGTCAGAGCGCGTGACAAGAATTTCGGCGCCCGTCTGCGCCATCAGCTGGCGCGCAGCACGATCGATACCGTCCTGGGTATCACATGCGATCTGTGTCGCCCGAGCCAACTCCGATAAGTTCGGTTTGATGATTTGGCAGCCTTTGTAACCGGCAAAGTTCGATCGCTTCGGATCGACGATGGCCGGCTTGCCCGCCTGTCGTGCAAGACCAATCAGCGCTGCCAGAGTAGTGTCCGTGAGCACGCCTTTGCCGTAGTCGGATATGGCGACGACGTCGCACTCAGCGAGACGCGCTGTAAACGCCTGGACAATGGCTTCTTCTGCGCGCCTCGAAATCGGATACACCTCCTCTTCGTCGACCCTCAGAAGCTGTTGTGACCCTGCGATGTAGCGTGTCTTGACCGTGGTCGGACGATCGTCGTCATCCAAAATGCAATGACGATCGCCACCGCGCTTGCCTTCGAGCAATCGACGCAAATCCGTGCCGCCGATGTCGCGGCCAGCGACGCCAATGAGTGTCGCGCTGGCGCCGAGAGACAAGACGTTCTGAGCCACGTTGGCGGCGCCCCCTGGCATGCTCTTGCGTGACCGGTAGGACAACACCGGGATCGGAGCTTCGGGCGAGATACGGTTGACATCGCCGTAGATGAAATTGTCGAGCATCACATCGCCAACAATCAGAACACGTGCCTTGTGCAAACGCGCGGGATCGAAACTGACAATCATGTTCGCTTCCGTGATAACCTTAGAATACGTTCAACAGACCGAGCCGACATCTGATGCGGCTCTGTAACCTGCCAGAAAATAGCACGTTGCCAGCCCGAGGCCGCACGCAACCGGCTGCCCCGGTCGATTGTCTAGTGCCAGGCCGACCGCCTGTAAACCGCGTCACGGTTGTCTGATTTGCATACTCAGGCCCGCATCATCCAGCTGCACAGTTTGGGCATGACATGAACCCGATTGCCCTGCTGAACAAGGCGTTCGATGACCATCTGCGCGTCACAAAGGCCAGGCGAGGGGGCGTTGCTGCTGAATTTGCGCGCATGGCTGGCGCATGATGGGGAATTGTCTGCAGCTTCGACCGCCACGGATCAGTGAGGCATTGGTCTTACCCGCGCCCCCACAGAGCAGCGAGGCGCCCCGCCACAGCGCCGCGCGTGGTTGCGGTGCGCAGGGGCGTTGCTGGTCCAGGTGGCGATGGTCGCTGGGGCTGGGCCTCGCGGCTGGCGAGCACGGGCTGCTGGTGCAGCCAGGTTTCAAAAAAGCGCCGCTCGCAGTCGAGTGCACTGGTGCCGGACACTGAGCCGAGGGACGTCCAGCCCTTTTGCTCCAGGCTCATCCGCTCGATCGTGTCGGCCTCGAAGCCAATCACGGCATGCAAGCCGATAAAGGCGATGAGGGCCGCGATGGCGGGCAGGCCGAGCCACTCATTGGCGGCGAGGATCGCAACGGCGACGGCCACATAGGCTCCAAGCGCCAGCCACAAGCGCTGCATCAGCAGCCAGAGCGGACCGAGCAGAAACGCCTGCAGCGAGAAGCCGTCCTTGACGAAGGCGAGCGCTTCCGCACGGTCGATCCGATCCGTGGGATGCGCGGGGCCCTCGTGGACCGTATAGGTCTGCATCCGGCCATGGCCGAACAGAAGCTGAAAAAGCATGGCTGGTGCGTCCGACGTTGCTTGGCGTTGCGTGTAGCACCGCCGAAGGCGGGCGTCACCGCCAGCGTCGCAGGCCAGCGCTTGCCGGTATCAGCGTTTGCCTGAGGCAACCTTGCTATTGTTGTTGGCCACATGTCCGAGCCCATGCCGGCCATGGTTTGACAACAGGTGGTGACCTGCGAGGCGACCGGACACCAACCAATAGACGAGACCGCCAACGAAGCCCTCGGTCAAGAATTTCAAGAGTGGCGCGTTGTTATCGAGCACTGACCAGGTGCCGCCCGTCTCGTTGTTGACCTGAATCCAGAAGCCGAGCAGCGCAATGCCGATGCCAACCGCCGCATAGTAGGCCCAATCGCGCCAGCGAGACACTTCGCCGAGGATAATCGGGATGATGGCGAACGGAAACGCGAAGATGGCGGTGTGGGTTGCCAGGGCCCAGATGCGGTCAAGATGCAGGCCCGCAATCTCCGGCGCCAAGTCTGAGAGATGGCTCGGCGTGAACGCAAACAGCAGCATCGTCAACGCCGCGGCGAAGCAGGCCAGGATGAAGCCGCTGAGAATACGGAAGATGCGTCCCATGTGTCACGTCCTTGCATGATGTGCCGTGATGTAAGCCCGGACGGCCCGGGAAAACAATGGGAATCGATAGAACAGTTAACCAGGCAAGCAAGGTAAACCCGCCCGGGCGGCAGGAGCATCTCGCTGCAATCCGCTTGCTCATGGCTGGTGACAGGGGTATCGCCGCAGACAAACAACGATGCGAGCAAGCACCCTGCCTCGATCTGCCGAGCAACGCCCGAAAGCCGAAACAGCCGGCCGCCAGCGCATTGACCTGGAACTGGTTGCACGTGGTCTCGTCGAAACACGCGCCAAGGCGCGGGACCTCGTCGTGCGCGGGTTCGTGCGCGTCGACACTGCAACGGTGACCAAGCCGGCCCACATGGTCGATGCCACCAACACCTTGCGTATTGACCGCACCGGCCCGGCTTACGTCTCGCGCGGCGCCGAAAAGCTGGTCGCCGGCCTCGCGGTGTTTGCCTTCATGGTGCGCGAGAGAACTGCGCTCGATATCGGCGCCTCCACCGGTGGCTTCACCGAAGTGCTGCTGCAGGCCGAGGCCGCAAAGGTCTATGCGGTCGACGTCGGCCGCGGACAGTTGCACCCGCGCCTTGCAGCCGATGCGCGCGTGGTATCACTCGAGGCAACAGATGCGCGCACCCTGAACGCGGCAATCGTGCCCGACCCCGTCGATGCCATTGTCTCCGATGTGAGCTTTATCTCGCTCACCAAAGCCTTGCCCTCAGCGCTTGCCATGGCCCGGCCCGGAGCCTGGCTGATTGCGCTGATCAAGCCGCAGTTTGAGGCCGGCCCCGCTCATGTCGGCAAAGGCGGTATCGTGCGCAATCCGGATGTCCATGCCAGCGTGGTTGAGGAGATCAGGCACTGGCTGGCGGTTGATATGGCTTGGACGGTTCGCGGCGTCGTGCCATCGCCCATCACCGGCGGCGACGGCAACCGCGAATTCCTCATTGGAGCGACGAAGCCATGACCGTGGTGCAGATTGACCGGCTCGACCGTTTCGCACAGGGCGTCAGCACGGTCGGGTCGACGGCGGGCGCATCTATTGCCGTGCGCGGCGCGTTGCCCGGCGACACCATCACGGACGGCATCAACGACGAGGCGAGCCCGCACCGCGTCACGCCGCCCTGCCAGCACTTTGGCACGTGCGGCGGCTGCATTGCGCAGCACATGTCGGCGACGCTGTATCAGCAGTGGAAGCACGACCTCGTCATCCGCGGCTTTCGCGATCACGGCTTGTCGCCATCCATCGAGCCGCTTGTCATCGTGCCGCCTCGTTCGCGACGTCGGGCCAAATTCTCGGTCACGGCAAAGGAACTTGGCTTTCATGCTCCGGCCGACACGAAAGTGATCGATCTCGCCGCCTGCCCCGTCGTGACGCCGCGCATCGAGGCAGCCCTGCCCAAACTGCGCGCCATTATCGCAGCCATCGGGGCACCCACCGCCGAGACGCGGATCTCGGTCGCCGATCTCGACGGCGGCTTGGACGTCGTCGTCACGGACCTCAAGACCGAACTCACGGCCAAGCGGTTGACCGCCTTGGCCAACCTCGCGGCAGCGGCCGGCTTAGCTCGCCTCACAGTCGGCACGGACACGATTGTCACGCGCACGCAGCCGCGCCTCGTCACGTCGGCTGGCGCCATTCCGCTGGCGCCGGATGGTTTCTTTCAGGCGGTCGCTGAGGCGGAGCAAGCGATCGTCACGGCCGTTCTCGCGGGCTTGCCGCCAAAAGTGAAGCGTATCGCGGATTTGTTCGCGGGCACGGGCACTCTGTCGCTGCCGCTCGCCCGGCTCGCGCGCGTGCTGGCGGCCGACACCGAAAAAGCGGCCCTCGACAGCCTCGTGCAGGCAACACGCAACACCCAGGGTTTGAAGCCCGTTGAAACGCTGCGGCGAGACCTGTTCCGCGAGCCTTTATCGCCAAAAGAGTTGGAGCCGTTCGATGCCGTCGTGCTGGACCCGCCTTATGCGGGCGCCAAGGCGCAATGCGAGAAACTGGCGGCATCAAAGGTCAAGTCGGTGATCATCGTCTCGTGCCACCCGGGGACGTTGGCCCGCGACGTGAAAATTCTGATCGACGGCGGGTTCGATTTGAATCGCGTGACGCCCATTGATCAGTTTGTGTGGTCGAACCATGTCGAGGCGGTTGCTGTGCTGCGCCGTGCTTGACAGGGGCGCGCTGCCGACCGCACAGCGATGCGATATCCACAAGGCCAGAGGCACCATGATCATCACCCGCAAAGATCGCGTGCTTGTGCTCGGCATCACCGGCAAGCAAGGCACGTTCTGGGCCGAAAAGATGGCGGCCTATGGCACCAACATCGCCGGCGGTGTGAACCCCAAGCGCGCCGGTGAAACGCATCTCGGGAAACCTGTCTGGGGCTCAGCAGTAGAGGCTGCCAAGGCTGGCGCCCTTGAGGTTGCGATCATGTTCATACCGCCTATGGGCGTGAAGGAGGCAGCGCTGGACGCCATCGCAGCCGGGGTCAAGACGCTGGTCTGCCTCACCGAGCACGTCCCGGTGCACGACACGATGTATGTGCTCGCGGCGGCGAAAGAGAGTGGTTGCCGCGTCGTTGGCCCCAATACAGCAGGGCTCGTGACGACAGGTGAAACCTTCGTCGGTTTCATGCCCGCGTTCAATCCCAAAGTCTTCCAGCCTGGTGATGTCGGCGTCATTTCGCGCTCGGGGTCGCTCGGCACACTCCTGTGCCTCAACCTGGTGCAGGCGGGGCTCGGCATTTCCTCGTTCATCGGCATCGGCGGCGATCCCGTCATCGGCACGACCACGCGCGACGCGCTGATGGCCCTCGACGCTGATCCCAAGACCAAGCGCATCGCGCTGGTCGGCGAGATTGGCGGCACGATGGAAGAAGAAGCCGCCGAGTATGCCAAAACGATGAAAAAACCCGTGGCGGCCTTCATTGCCGGAGCGGCGTCACCCGAAGGCAAGAAAATGGGCCATGCGGGCGCCATCGTGGTCGGCAACCGGGGCAGCTACGCGAGCAAGAAGTCCGCGCTCGAAGCCGCCCATGTGGTGGTAACCGCAACACCAAACGGTGTCGTCGACGCTTTGAAGGCCCATCGCGTCTGATGTCCAGCCCGCACAGGGCGAACTGAGCGATGGCGATCTGAGACACGCATTCTTGCCGCCCGGCCCGCGAGCACATATGTGTCTGCGACATACGCCGAGCCCTTGTACAGAGCACGCGTGGCATCAAGGGGGCTCGCCTGAGCACGCCGCAGCCGACATTCGCTGATCTTCTGACGCCGACGGTGCGTCTCGGCGTGACAGGCTTGTCGCGCGCGGGAAAAACTGTGTTCATCACCGCTTTGGTGCGCAACCTGCTGAGCGGCGGGCGGCTGCCGTTCTTCTCTGTCATGGGCGAGAACCGTTTCCACCGCGCCTACCTGGAGCCACAACCCGACGACGACGTGCCGCGCTTTCCTTACGAAGATCATCTCAGCCGCCTTGCTGCCGATCCGCCCCAGTGGCCGGCCGGAACAACGCGCATCAGCCAACTGCGTGTGACCATCGAGTACACCTCGAAACGGCTCATCCGCACCGTCGCCGGGCGCATGACGGGTGGGGTCAATCGCCTGCACGTCGATATCGTCGACTATCCCGGCGAATGGATCGTCGATCTCGCGTTGCTCAGCCAAGATTACGCGACCTGGGCCAACCGCGCCATTGTTGACGCGCGCGCGCCGGAGCGGCGAGGGGCTGCATCCGAGTTCGTGTCGTTCGTCGAGGACCCGAAGCGGCTCGGCGCCGATCCCGAACAGGTTGCGATCGAGGGCGCGCGGCTGTTCACCCGGCACTTGTCGTCAGCGCGCGCATCAGCGCCAGCCTTGTCGTCGCTGACGCCAGGGCGCTTTCTGATGCCGGGGGATCTCGACGGCTCGCCGCTGCTGACGTTCTTCCCGCTACCTGAGGGATACGCCGACGGCCCGCTGCGCCGCCTGCTGACGACACGCTTCGAGAGCTACAAAAGCAAGATCGTGCGACCGTTCTTTCGCGATCACTTCGCCAAGCTCGATCGACAGATTGTGCTGATGGACGCGCTCGCGGCTCTCAATCGAGGGCCGGCTGGCGTGCGGGAGTTGGCGGACGCCATGGCGCTCGTGCTTGAGCCGTTCCGGACCGGGGCCAAGACCTTCGGCCTCAATCTGTTCCGGCCACGCATCGACCGTATCGTGTTCGCCGCGACGAAGGCCGATCATCTCAATCGCCAAAGCCACGAGCGCCTCGAGTCCCTCATGCGGGTGCTGGCCAATCGCGCAATCCTGAAGGCGTCAGATGCTGGCGCCGACGTACAGGTGTTGGCCATGGCTGCAATCCGCTCGACGCGCGAAGCAGAAATCGCAGCCAACGGAGAAGCGCTGCCGTGCATCGTCGGCGTGCCGCTTGCTGGCGAGCACGTCGGCAACGTGACATTCGACGGCAAGACCGAGACGGCGCTGTTTCCGGGCGACCTGCCGGCCGATCCGAAGTCGCTGCTGACAGACAAGGCCACCGGCGGCATTTCAGCCGACGACGTGCGCGCACTGACGTTCCGCCCGCCACGACTGATCCTGCAAACCGGCGGCGGTCAGCAGCCCGCGCCGCCCCACATCCGGCTCGACCGTGCGCTCGAGTTTTTGATTGGAGACCGGTTGAGATGACTACCCGTTCGCGGCAATCGATTCAGGGCCAGTTGGTGAGAGAGGTAGGCTCCACTTCCCTCTCCCCCACGTCTGGAAGAGAGGGCAAAGGTCTGCCGCGCGCGAAAGCGCGGCGGACCGAGGGTGAGGGGCGGCTGCTTGCTCGAACGGCGCGCCATCTACTCGCACTGTCCACGAAGGCAGTACACCCGAGCAAGCGGCAGCCCCTCACCCACTATCCAGCAGTCGCGCGCGACTGCTGGATAGTTTTCCTCTCCCCTCAACGTGGG
The DNA here is from genome assembly GCA_031374735.1 of Hyphomicrobiaceae bacterium. Classification (GTDB taxonomy): domain Bacteria; phylum Pseudomonadota; class Alphaproteobacteria; order Rhizobiales; family Hyphomicrobiaceae; genus JABFRJ01. The sequence continues at coordinate 59,326 of JANMGQ010000109.1, forward strand.
GAGAGAGGGAAGTGGAGCGCGATGTCGACTGGATCACTCCGCTCCCGGTTACGATGTCTGAATACGATGGCACGCCGAGAAGGGACGGGGTGGGTGGTGGGAAACGCGACGGCTGATTTTGCGCTCCGCTTGCTACGCACTGGGCAGCTCAAGCAGACACTCCCGGAGCACGCTCATGACTGACGCGCCCCGCAAGCCGCGTGTGTTCAAGATCGACGATCCCGGTCTGAAAGAAATCACGCCTCCGCCTGACACGACCGATCATGGCCCCGAGCCCACGTCGCAAGCCGCCCCGCCATCTGCGATGCCGGCGCGCTTCGATCTCGACCGCGGCATCCGTTGGGGCTCGCTGCTGTTCGCGGCACTGACAGCCGCATCGAGCCTTGCGTTGACCATATGGTTCTATCGCCTCGTGTCGGTCGCTATCTGGCAGGACGACTGGATCGGCTGGACCTTGCGCATCCTGGTCGGTGTGGCCGCGTTCGCGGCGCTGATGCTGCTTCTGCGCGAGCTGTTCGGCTTCTTCCGATTGAAGAAACTCGGCAAGCTGAAGACAGAGGTGACAGCGGCAATCGCCACGCCAACGGCCAAGGGCGATCAAGCCATCGCGGCACGACTGCTGTCGCTCTATGGCAAACGCCCTGAGTTGCGCTGGCAGGCTCAGAAACTGACGGAGCACACCCGCGATGTGCACGACCCCGGCGCGCTTCTCCATCTCGCCGATCGCGACCTGATGCCCGAAATCGACGGCGCAGCGCGGCGGCTGATCACGGCCGCGGCCCGCCGGGTCGCGATGGTCACGGCCTTTTCGCCGTTCGCCATGCTCGCCTTTGGTTTCGTGGCGGTTGAGAATATCCGTATGATCCGCAAAGTCGCCGAGATCTATGGCGGACGGCCCGGGTTCGCAGCGAGCGTCGGCCTGACACGGCGCGTCATCCTGCACCTGCTCGCCTCAGGCAGCCTCGCGTTGACAGACGACCTTTTGGGCCAGTTTATCGGGCAAGGTGTGCTGCAGCGCCTGTCACGCCGGCTCGGAGAGGGTGTGTTCAACGGCACTGTTACGGCGCGGGTCGGCGTCGCAGCGATCGATGTGTTGCGGCCGCTACCTTATCTCGCGGCCCGGCCCGTGCGCGCACGCGACATCGTTGCAGAAGCGCTTTCGGATCTCTGGGGGAGTACCAAAAAGGGCGACGGTATGATGGGCCGGGACATGTGACGGTGGGCGTGTGACGGTGGGATTGATCGTGGGATTGATCGGTGACAGTCGCGTCTCGGATATCAGGTTGACGACGGCACTTGACCCATGACGTCTGCAGTGAAACGACGCGATCGGATCGCTGCTGACGTGGACAACTTGGCGCAAGCTTGGAAGTTGTGCAGTAGCTGCCAGCGCAGTGTTTTTGTACGCTGAGTTCTGACCAACCACAGGAATGACTGACCGAGATTGCCCATGACGCGCAAAGCACGAGACGCAAGTGAGCCGGATTGGCTCAATCCGGCCAATGATCGAAGAACGCCGTTCACTGATGCCGAACTCGACGGACTGGCCTCGGACTTTCTCGCGATGAACATGGACGTTGCGGTTTGGAAGGCCCTCATCACGAGGGGCGGCGAACTCGAAGCACTTGCGGTCGTGAAGCAGCGACTTGCCGCGCAAGACACGAACAGCTTGATCAACTGGCACCCTAGCGGGTCAAAGCACTGACCCTTCGATACGGGGCTCGGCGGCGGCTGGTTCGACAGCGCCAACGGTCAATCCCATTTACAGACATCGGGGCCGCCGCAGTTGGTGACACTTGCCATGCCGCCAACACTGTCGGGCCTCGGAGCCATTGCGTCGCAGCGATCCACACCAAAGTGCCGCGCGATTTGGCGCACGATGGGGTCCGAGCCTTTGAGGTCCGTCGCTTTAATCTTTTTTCCGAACGCCGCATTGTAAAGTGCAACGTAATCGTCCTGGGCGAAAAGGTCCTCAATTGCGCGATATAGAGTTCGCGCTTTTTAAAATGGCTAAATCGCAAGAAGTGAAACCGGAGGTCCGAGTCGCGCCTCCTCGTCCCGGCCACTGAGCCTCACCCTGCCACCCTGCTCCGTTGATCCGCCAACACGTCGGCGAGCGTCGCAGCAAATGGCCGTTGCGGCGACCAGCCAAGTACGTGCTTCGCCGCTGAGGCGTCGCCAACATAGCGCGGGATGTCGCCCGGGCGCATGCGCGCCGGGTCGGCTTCGACGCGGATGGGTGTGTGGCTCAGTGCCAGCAAGCCATCGAGCACGGCCTGCATGCGGCGCGGCACGCCGGAGGCAAGATTGAGGATCGTGCCGCTTGTCAGTGTTTCCGAGCGTTGGATCGCCCCCAGATAGGCGTCGACGACGTCGCCCACATCGAGAAAATCGCGTTCGGCTGAGAGATCGCCGACACGAATGATGGGCTCGGCCTTGCCAGCTTCGATGCGTGCAATCTGGGCTGCGAACGAGGGTACAGCAAAGGCTTCGGTCTGGCCGGCGCCGGTGTGGTTGAACGGGCGGAAGCGGATGGCGTTGAGGCCGCTTGCGGCCATGGCGCCAAGCCCGAGATCTGCGGCGGCCTTGGTTGCCGCATAGGCATTCGAAGGCGCCAGAAGAGCTGCTTCGTCCAGCGAGGCGACGTCGCGCGCGGTCGCGCCGTATACGAGGCCGGAGCCGGCGAACATCAGCCACGTCTTGGGCGTCTCGGTGAGGATCGCCGATGCAAGGCCAATGGTGGCCGTGACATTGGTTTGCCAGATGCCGCGGGCATCACCGGCTCCCGGCACCGGGGATGAGATGCCAGCGAGATGCAGTACGTGGGTCGGGCGATAGTCGCGCAGCACTGCACGCGTTGCAGCATGGTTCTCGACATCAAGACCGACGAAGTGTGTGCCGTCCGCCTCGCTGCAGGCGATCCGGGCCGTCGCCTGCACATCAATGCCGGGTACACCTTGCGCCGCCGCAAGCACGTGACGGCCAACAAAGCCGTTCGCGCCCGTAACCAGCAATCGAATGGTGGACATGACCAGCCCTCAGAGATGCGAACCGGCCTTGTGCCGCTTGATGTCTGCGTCCACCATCTCGGCCGCGAGGCCTTCCAGCGTCACTTTGGGGACCCAGCCCAATCGCGACTTGGCCTTTGAGGGATCGCCAAGCAGCACGTCGACTTCGGCCGGACGCATGAAGCGCGGATCGACGACCACATGATCTTCCATCTTCAAGCCGACATGTGAGAAGGCCAGTTCGCAAAAGCGGCGCACGCTTTCGGTGCGGCCTGTCGCAACCACGTAGTCGTCAGGCTTGTCCTGCTGCACCATCAGCCACATGGCCTCGACATAATCGCGTGCGTGGCCCCAGTCGCGTTTGGCGTCGAGATTGCCAAGCGCCAAGGTCTCGGACTTGCCAAGCTTGATGCGCGCGACGCCATCCGTGATCTTGCGCGTTACGAACTCGATGCCGCGTAAGGGGCTCTCGTGGTTGAACAGGATGCCGCTGGAGGCATGCATGCCGAAGCTTTCGCGGTAGTTCACGGTCATCCAGTGGCCGTAGAGTTTTGCGGCGGCATAAGGCGAGCGCGGATAGAACGGTGTCTTTTCCGACTGGATGGGATGCTGAATGAGGCCGTACATCTCAGACGATGAGGCCTGATAGAAGCGTGCCTCCGGCGCCATCATGCGGACGGCCTCGAGCAGGTTGGTCACGCCCATGGCCGTGACGTTGCCGGTCAGAATCGGTTGTTGCCACGATGACTTGACGAACGATTGCGCCGCCAGATTGAACACCTCGACCGGCTTCACCTCGCCGACCACGCGAATGAGGCTCGACAGGTCCGTGAGATTGCCGTCGTGCATCTGCACCTGATCGGCAATGCCGAGCCATTGCAGGCGCGAATTGATAACATCGGCGGAGGCACTGCGGCGGACGAGCCCGTGCACCTCATAGCCCTTTGAGAGGAGGAGTTCGGACAGATACGCGCCGTCCTGTCCGGTGACGCCGGTGACGAGTGCGCGCTTCTTGCTGGATGCCACGTGAAACCCCTGGATCGACCGAGAGAGCGGCGATGAGTGGAAAGTTGCGGCCCATCAGCCATCCGATCCGATGTCTACGGGAGGCGGTCGGGCGGCTCAAGCACCACTGTGAACAACTTGACCAGAAGCCCCGACGGTTTGATAGCGCGCGGGTAACAAAAAGCCCGCAGCCATTGGGGGAATGAGCTGCGGGCAACCCGTGGGGCGTATCAGGGGGATGGGACGCACCACGTTTCTAAGGCCTCTACTAAAGACCATTTGACTTCAGTGCGCAAGCCTTACTTGCGAGAACCGATTCGAAGATAAATGCATGCTTACGCCGGCTGCGGGCCGTCAGCCAAAAAACTGCTTAATTCTGTGGTGAATTATGAGGTTCGCCTAGATTGTGCGCGCCTAGGCGCGCGGCTTAAGTGCTCTGGCAATCGACACCTGCCCACCACATGACAGCCGTCATCTGATGCGCTCAGCGGGGGGACGGATTTGATCACGATTTCGTGATCTTTGATCGCCCGTACTTCGACCCGCGTGCCGATACGGTTCTTGCACCAGCGAGGTGCGTTGCCGCGGGCAGCCAAGCGCGGTCTCACGTCGGCCGATAATTCCGTTCGCCCCAGCGCTGGGTACGGCCATGGCGCGGGCCACTTCCGACAATGCCATAGTGACGTGCGAGGCGCTCCAAGGCCAGACCGAGCACAAGCTTGGCCGAACGACGCGGCCAGCCACGTTTGGTCTCAAAGGCCTCAACGCCGGTCTCAAGACAGCACAGTTCGATCAGAACGTCGGCGAACTCAGGCCCGGCGTCACCAAGCGCGCGTCGCACGCGTTCCTGCGCACTCGAAATCCGTTCGGACACATCCACGCCACGTCCAGACGGGTGGCCGCCATCCGGCAGCGCGCCAAGTGCTGCCCGATCCCAGTTCGACGTCACGCGCGGCACCATTTGCCCAGTCTGAAAATCTTCAGCGAGGCGTTCGGCCGCCTCCATCAGATGGCTTGCCAGTGTCGTTGCCCGGCGGACCGGACGCGCTGGAGACCTCTGGAGGTCCGTGCTCTGCGAGCCCGACGCAGAAGGGGCTGGTCGCACGAGCGGGGACGCAAGCCCACTGTGGCGCGCAAGTGCGCCAGCTTCCGTGAGGCGGTAGTGCTTGCTGACGGCCTGGATCCAGCCCTGACGAGCAGCCGCCTCGACAACGGCCAAGTCGAACAGCCGTTCCGTTGCATCGGCTCGACGACGCGCCACGCCCGGCATGACAAGCCCGTAGCCGCCGTCGACCGCGTCGAGATAAGCGCCTTTGCGCGCCAGACCGTTCAGAAGGCGCAACATCGCCTGCGCTTGCTGCGAGCCCGTCATGCTGCGCTCCCATGCACGGTTCCGGTCAGGCAATAGTATGCTGTCAGATCATCGAGCCGTTGTCGGAACTGCTTTGTGATCGCATCCATCGCTCCATCGAACGCGGGATCGGCCTCGCGCCGCTCCTCCAGGCGGGCGATGCCGTAGGCAACGGCACGTCGGTCCCGGGCAAACTGGGATGCCGCTTCTGTGAGCGTCAGGCGGCCCTCGATGACGGCCAGGTACATCGCTGCATGTCGTGCAAATGTCACCCGCGCGCCGCCGCGTGCAGGTGCCAAAATCTCGGACAGATCAATCGAGAAGCTCCGGATCGCCAAGGACGCCAGGGAGAGCCGTACCAGCACGCCATGTTCGTGACGGCGGCGTCTCAGATCAGCACGTCGGGATTGAACCACCTTAGTCTTGTGTCGTGGTGTGACAGCCAAAGTCCACTCCTTGCGCCATATGTCAGCGAACGGATTTATCGGGTGGACAGTCAGCCATGAACTCAATAACTCAACCCTAGGGCGAATACACTCAAAAGTGCCCAATAAGGTGAATGGGATGGCGACGGCACACGACCGGGCCGTTCCTCCGCCGTCATGGCCCGTCTGTCATGGCCCGTCTGTCATGGCCCGTCTTTGAGAGACCGGCAGACCGCCGTCGCTTGGGCGCGCTTGGCGTCTGCGAGTGCGGCGGCGTCGAGCACGAGATATCGGAACAACACAATGCCGCGATCGCTCGGAGACACGATAACGGGCAAGCCGGTCGTTGCCGCGCTCGATCGGCTGTTCACGGTATTTGCGAGCACAATGCGGACCTTGCCGTCGACTGCATCGGCCGAAGTGACGACGTGAAAATTGTCGGAATTGGCTGCATAAAATCCAATCGACCAATAGGCCATCGACGGCGAGCCTGAAACGAGCACCGGCCCTGCCGAAACGTCGTAAACGCAGGCGGTGTGGGCGAGGTCGGGGCTCGGCTTGACCACGGCGCGGGAGGCGACCGTGGCGGGCGGGGTTGAATTGGGCGTGTTCACGCCTCCGGCACGCGCAGCTAAGGTCTCCATGGTCTTGCTCATGATGATGCGCGGCGTGGCGTAGACTAGGCCAACATGCGTCGCCGCTGCGATGGCCAAGACAGTCACGAGCCAAAGGAAAAAGCGCATCAGAGGCACCCTCCGATCCGGCTGATCTTGGGCGTGCTAGCGTTGGTTGGATCTTTCAAAATCTCTGACGATGGCTTGTAAAGCCGCAGCAAGAGACTGAAGCCGCCAGCGCGTCCCGTCGGCAACCACAGGCCCTGACGCTTGTCGGGTCCAAGCAGGAGCTTGAAGGGGCCGGTGACATCCTTGAGGCTGATCGAATGGCGATGGCTCGGATCGGCCACTAGAAACTGGTCGTCCGCATAAACCGTCAGGCTCCACCATTTTGCGCTGGGGGCTTCGCCGGTGACTTCGTAGCGGCATCGCGCTTCGAGCGGCAAGCCGCTGTCGTCGTGGGTCGCTGAGAAATATAAGGTTTCGGTCTGGTTGAGGGCGAGCAGGCCAGTGCGGGCAACCATGGCGCGTGTGAACATGTCCGCGTCGGCGCTGCCGGCCGCCCGTGTCGTCGTCCATGCGCCGATCCGAAGCACATGCGGGTCCGGCATCACGGCGCGCCGGATGACATGGACTGTGTCGCCAAGCCCGAAATTAGAGTAGCGCGCCTCATAGGTCACCCAGCCGATCGCCCCGCCGACGATGAGCGCGGACACCGCACGCCTGACCCATCCGAGGACGGACATAACTTCACTCCGTGGGCCGCGCGAGGCGCTAGCCAGCCCTTATGACAATACCGGTTTAACACGTGTCGGCAAGGCGCGAACCGCCATGATTGGAGCACGCCTGCTGCAATTTTTTGCCGCAATGTCGTATACTTCCGCAGCAATGGAAGACGACCGATGCCAGCACCCGTGACTGAGACAGAGCAGCTCGTGCGTCGCAACATCGCGACGGGCGACATTTTTGTATTGGCTCACGCGAGAGCGCAGATGAAGCGTCGCGGGATAGCGCTCGACGCTGTTCTCGCCGGCGTGCCGGGTGGCGAGGTGATCGAGCATTATCCGCATGACGATGAAGGACCGGCGGTGCTGATGTTGCAGTGGGACCGCGACAAACCGCAGCCCAAACCGCTGCATGTCGTCTGGCGCATCGAGGCGGCAACGGCGGGGCCGGTTTTGCTGGTCACTGTTTATGCGCCGGACCCTGCCCAATGGAGTGATGATTTTCGCCGTCGCCGGTCAGCTGCCGTCTGAGAGTTTAACTAGTGGCTTGGCTAACCTAACACGACTCGTCGAATAAGAAAAACTGTCATGGCCGGCCCTTCGTGCCGGCCACCCATCGCGCCGCATAGAAGCTTTTGAATACGTTGAGAAGTGGGTGGCCGGGACAAGCCCGGCCATGACAGTTTTGGAGGTAAAGCAGCGGGCAACTCGGTAGATCGATTTAGGAGATTCAGGCCACTAGAACCGCACCAGTGCGAGCAGGAATTTTGCGTACTCGCGCAACACCAGCCGAACCGTGGCGCCATCGAGCCACCACCGGCCGACCTGCTCGCGCCCCCAGCTCACAGGGTGCGGGATCAATTCGACCTGTGGCAGCGCGCGCCGGAGTTCCAGCAGGCTGCGCGGCATATGATATCCAGACGTCACGACGATCAGGCGATTGAAGCCCCAGGCGTCGACCCAACCGCGGGCCTCTTCCGCATTGCCGACCGTATCTTGCGCGGCATAGCCGATGTCGAGGCAGCAGTCGGACAGGACCGTCGGCAACGCAAAGTGGCGGCGGAAATCTTCCCGTGAAGTCGAGCGATAGACGCCCGAGATCAACACCCGGCGCACGGGTGCGGCTGTCATGAGTTTCAAGCCCTCACGCACGCGATTTTCGCCGCCTGTCAGAACCACCACGCCATCGCCCGGCTGGATATCCTCGACGTGAAGCTGAGGCATGCGGCTGGATTGGCCGGCAAACAACAGCAGCCCGACGAGCACGGCGTAGCCGATGCCTACTGCCGCAGCTGCTGTGGCTCGCAGTGCCCATGTCGATGCCCATCTCATGAGAGCTGCGTCGCACACTCCTTTGGCATCACCGTGGCCGCGACTGTGGCAGTCGTGCGGCGCGGATCATCGGCCAAGCTCCCCAATCCAGCGCCGCACAACGGGCCAGACGCGCGCCGGCGCATCGCGGAACGGGCCGTGACCGCAACCGTCAAAAAGCGCAAGCTCCGTGCTGCTTTTTGGCAGGCAAGCCGCGATCTCCTCGGACAGATGCGGGGGTGTGATCGGATCTTCCCGGCCGCCGATCACCAGGACAGGGCTCATCGCTTTCGCCAGCGCAAGCCGTTTCAAAGCGGGCCGGAAGTCCATCCGGTGGATCTCGCCACCGGCAGCCGAAAAGTGCCGCATCATCTCGATGCTGGTGATCGAGCGATGGGATTGGTCGGGGTCGGCTGGCGGCGCCGCGGCATAGAGCGGCATGCACACCCGCAGATAGTCCGCCAGATCCTGGTCACCGAGATTGGCCCAGAACCGCTCGGCGATGGCACGTGAGTCAGGACCGCCCTTGCGTTCAAAAAAATCGAAGGTCGACGGAAAGTCCATGCGCGCCGCGCTCGATGAGATGACGACGCCTGCGGCATGGCCCGGATACCGCGTCAGGTAGGACTGTGCGACCATGCCGCCAAAACTCTGGCCAAAGACGATCGGCTTCTCGATGCCGAGCACGTCGCACAGGCCCTTCACATCGTCGCCCCACTGGTCGAGCGACCACGTGCGTGTGTCGCTCGGCTGGCTGCGTCCATTGCCGCGATGATCGATGTACAGCACCTGCGCCACGTCAGCGAAGTGGTCGAAGTCCGGCCGCATGCGCGCATGATCGAAACCGGGGCCGCCATGCATGACAATCAGCGTTGGCTTCTCGATCAGCCGTGGCCCGTCGATGCGCAGCTTTTCGCCGACGCAGTCGAAGAACAGGCGCTGGCCGTTGACGTTCACGAACATGGGATTGAACCGGGCTGCGGTTGACGAGGGTTGCCGTCTTCGAATGCCTCACGCATCGCCCGGCTGGCGCTGCAAGGTCCGCTCCACCAAGCGTGACCAAAGCGCGGCGCCGAGCGGAATGGCGGCGTCGTTGAAATCATAGCGATCGTTGTGCACGGGCGCGCTCGCCTCGCCATTGCCGATGTTGATGTAGGCGCCCGGCACCTGCTCCAGCATGAATGCGAAGTCCTCCGACGCCGATGCCGGTGGCTTGTTGCGCTCGACATTGGCCTCGCCCACCAACTCAGCAGCTGTGTCTGCGATCGCCGCGGTCGCGTCGGGTGCATTCACCAGTGGCGCAAAGATCAAGCGATAGTCGACCTCGGCCTTGGCCCCAAGACCCGCTGCAACTCCCTGCACCACGCGCTTCATCCCAGCTTCGATCTGGTTGAGCGTTTCGCGCGTCATGGCGCGCACGGTGCCAGACATGCGCGCACGCTCCGGCACGACGTTGTAGGCGTCACCGCCGTGGATCTGCGTGACACTCAAGACGCCCATGGTGCCCGGCGTCAGGTTGCGCGAGACGACGGTCTGCAGCGCGGTCCCGATGTGGCAGGCCGCCACCACCGGATCGATGCCGGCATCCGGTCGGGCGCCATGCGTGCCGCTGCCCGTGATGGCGATATCGAAAAAAGCACCACCGGCCATCCCAACACCCGGCGCAATCGAAAAATGTCCGACCGCGGCGCCAGGCCGATTGTGCATGCCGTAGATGTCGTCACACGGGAATTTGCTGAACAGACCTTCGTCCAACATCGCGAGCGCGCCTCCCATGCCTTCCTCGCCGGGCTGAAAAATGAAGTTCACCGTGCCGTTGAACTGACGCGTCTCGGCGAGATATCGGGCGGCGCCGAGCAGCATTGTCGTGTGGCCGTCGTGGCCGCAGGCATGATGCACACCGGCTGTGCCACTGCGATAGGGCACGCCCGTCGCCTCGATGATGGGCAACGCATCCATGTCGGCGCGTAGTCCAATGCGCCGCAAGCCATTGCCATTGCGCAGAACACCGACGACCGCTGCACCACCGACCATGCGATGCACCTCGATACCCCAGGACGTCAGCAACTGCGCGACAACGTCGGCGGTGCGATGCGTCTCAAGACCGAGCTCGGGATGCGCATGAATATCGTGACGGATGGCCGTCAACGCGTCCTGATAGGTGCGCATTCGCTCGAGTGCAGCGGTTGGTTGGCTCTGAGACAGTGCTGGCATTGCGCGGCTCTCGAAAGGACAAATGGTCGGCGGACCATCGCCGTAGCCGTGTGGTATGGCAAGACGCCGGCTCGGGCGATGCTGAAGCTCTACCCCGAGCACCATCGCGGCTGGACGGCCAAAAACTTCCACGATCATGGCGTGCGCCACCACGGCTTTTCGTGGGGCTATACGTCGTGCTGGAAGCGCGCCTTCGGCACGACGCCGAAGACGCAGCTGCACACGGCGGAACTGCTCGATAAAACACCCAAGCGCGGTGTGCACCGCCGCAAGCGCGAGAGGAAGCCCTGCGAGGGCATGACGCTGCGTCAGGACGGCTCGCGGCATGTTTGGATCGAGGGGCTGCCGGCCATGGATCTGATCGTCACGTCATGTCGAAGACATACGGAGAATGATGGATGATGCGACGAACGCGATCTACTCGGCCTTCCTGATTGTGGAAGGGTACGATGTCGACGTTCCGCGGCTTGACGGACATGATGAGCGCGCACGGCATTCCATCGTCCGATTGCCCCTTTCCCCCCATTCCCCGGATAGTCCTCCCAAACCGATATAGGCCGTAGGCGGATCTATTACCCATGTATTCGGCCAGGATACGGGCGCTCGCCGACGGGCGCGCATCGTGTCGGGATGGTGAACTTTCCGTGGTTTCGGGCGGGCTCAGGCAGCGGACACGGCCGCGCGTCCGATCGGCGGCGGCTCGGGCCGGATGAGGC
>JANMGQ010000171.1:0-9065 GCA_031374735.1 Hyphomicrobiaceae bacterium
AGATTGACGCCTTCTGCCGCTCAAGGCATCGGCATGGCACTGCATGAGCTGGCTACCAACGCTGGAAAGTATGGCGCCCTCTCGAATGGCGTGGGGCAGGTGCGGATTTGCTGGCATATCGCAATGGCCGTCAGGCCAATATTTTTTATCTCATGGTTGGAGACTGGAGGCCCAAGTGTCGTTGCGCCAAAACGGAAGGGGTTTGGCCAAATGGTAGTCGGACGCATGGTGGAGGCGGCCGTCGACGGCACAGCTGCAATTGAATACGAGGAGAGTGGGATCTACTGGAAATTGAGTGCGCCCGTTGTTGAGACCTTTGAAAAGGGATGGGTGTTCCCGTCAAAATCAGATGCAATTTGACAATGAACCCAGCGCCCGCATCCTGATCGTCGACGACGAGCCGATTATTGCGCTTAGCCTTGAGGAGATGCTTGTCGATGCGGGTTTCACAATCGCCGCCGTGGTCCACAAAATCGACAAAGCACTCGCCGTGATTGAAAGCGGTGCCTGCGATGCCGCCATCATCGATGCCAATCTGGCTGGTGTGAGCGCAAGCCCCGCCGCATCGGCATTGGCGGCGCGCGGGCTCCCGTTCATCGTATTGTCCGGGTACTCAAGGGAGCAGTTGGAAGGTGATTTTCCTGGAGCGCGCTTCATGCAGAAGCCATGCCGGCCAGCACAACTCATTCAGGCCGTGAGCGCGATGGTGCTTAAACGCCAGATAAACTCAGGGTAACGGAAACACAAACGGCCCGCCGTCTTATCGTCTGACGCGTTCAGACTTCTGGGCTCCATGAAGCGTCGCCGAATCGCGGGCCAGTCGAAATCATCCACCTATCCAACAGCAAAGCACCGATCGCGCCCAGTTACTTCCCGCGTCCCACGTTGAACATCGGTGCCTTGACCGACTTCGTCGACGCAGTGCTCAAACCCCGGAGCGTCAATTGCAGCCGGAGCGCGCTTGTATACGTCGCAGCCAAGTCAACAAGGGCGGTCGGAATGCCGGATTTCGGAGCAGCGATGAAGGCGGCGTAGAGCGCTTGTTTGAAGCTTTCGAGCTTGTCGGCTTCGGCGGTGAGGTAGTCCGGCTCCACAGCAGCAGCACTGGCGGGTGAATCCCCACGCGCCTTGTCTGCGTCGGCATCGCTGGCGGCGCGCAAGGAGGCATAGGGTGTGTTGCGGTGTTCGGCGTGAGCTTCGGTCATCGTTCCAGACAGTTTCGACTAGGCAACGAACGTCGCACTGGAGGCGACTGAAGTCAAGATGTGACGATAACGGATTAAAATAACACCGCAGGCCTATATCCCTGACATCCCGGCGTTATGCAAAGCCTTTGTCTGTCTATCTTGCCGCTCAATTGGGACGCCGTCAGCCGTCAAATCCGCGATCAGGTGCTCAGTCGCCAGATGCTTGGGCAGACTTGCAACAACGGCATCAATGTGAACCTGCTCGCATCGCCTGCGGCATCGATGGACCTTTCGAGTGGAAGCGACTCATGCGCCAGCGTGGATTTGCCATGTGTTCAGATGCAATCCGCAATATGGACGCCAACCCGACGCGCCAAGGTCAATGAGCGGCCGGGAAACGCCAACGCATCCGTGCCGACACGCGCAAAGCGCTTTTGCTGATCATTGGCCGTGGCCGCAGCGTCTGCAATTGGACGGCAATGCCGAGGCGTTGACGGCGCAGGCGTTGTCCGATGTTGCGGCGAGTTGCACGATGCCTCGTCGACATGCTTCCCAAAGTCGATTTCCGGATTTGTCGCTTCTCCGCAGCGTGTTCCAAGGCAAGGCGGGCCAGTTCAGCGGTTTCTTCGGCGGCCAGTTGGTGCGCGGCTGCGGCGCGGGCATTTGGGTCGATCATTTGTGCCAGGGCCGTGCGTCGGTCGGCAAACCGGGCGATGACGGCGGCGATGTTGCTGGTGTGACGCGCCGCCAGTGCCGCGTCGATGGCACGAATGGCTTGGCTGCGTTCGGCGCGCTGACTGGCGGCCAGTAGTTGCAGTTCGGCGGCGTGGATAGATGCGACAGTTCTTCGCGCCGCGTGGATCGCGTCGCGGGCAGGTCGAATGTGATCGGCGGCCTTGCGGGTTTCGAGGGGCTGCTGGCTCGGCCTGTCCAGCGGTCCCGTTACTGGTCCCTTTCGAAACCTTTGCCCTTGTCGCGCTCCTTCCACCAGGCTTCACCCTGTTGCGCGCGCTCTTCCTCGACGGCGCGGACAGCGGACTCGATGATGCGCTCATAGGCAGCGGCCTTGTCTTCGGGGGCGGGCCGTTCGGCCTCGCGGTTGGCATCCGCTTTTGCCTGTGCCTTGGCTTGCGCCTCCCGAACTTCGGGTGGCGTCGGTGCGAAAAATTCGCCGAGTTGATCGGCAAGGTAACTTGCGGCGCTGCCAATGCCAGCGGCCGCTAGATCGCTAACGCCGCGAGCCGGAGCTTTGGATTCCTGGTGCGACACGTGCACGTCCGACAGGTCGATGCTGTTGCCGTCGTCGGAACGGACCGCTTGCCCGATGGATTGGGCGACGGTCGCGATGCTATCATCGCGTTGGCGTTCTTCTGGTCTGACGTCGGCACGTGCCGCTTCGATGTGAGGCGTGTCGTGTTTCAGTTCAACAGGTGCGGCTCCGATAGTCTGGTTTTCGTTCGCGGCTCTTGCTGGCATTGGCTTTGCCACGCCATCGTCCTGCTGGTCGCGGCCGATGCCGAGGGCTTCCAGCGTGACGCCGACCTTCAAGGCGGCGCGTTCATCGCGCTGTCTTTGCAACAGATCCTGATATTGAACATCGCGGACTTCGCGGAGGGCATCGCAGGCATCGCGCTGACGCTCGCGCAGATCATCGGTCTGCCGCCCCTTCAAATCCGCCTTTCGTTCGGCTAGTTCCTTGGTCACCGCATCGCGCACGCTGTCACGATCGTTGAACGCCTCCGCGTGGCGTCGCTGTCCTTGTAGAACTGCCGCCAGTCGGCCTTGTACTCCTGGCGCACCTCGTCGTACGCGGCGTGGCGTGTTGCCTTGAATAATTTGGCGCCGTCCTTGAAGAACGCCTCGCGCTCGGCACGTTGGTGATCTTTCAGCTCAGCGCGTTGTTCGGCAACTTGCTCGGTGCGAGTAGCGGCCTCGTGATCCTGTCGCAGTTTTTCGTTGGCGTTGAATTCCTGCTCGTGTGGACGAGCTAGCATGATGACGTTGTGCGGCAGGTGATCGTTGGCGGCACGGCTAATGGACGGTGCAGGCGCTTCCATCGGCGCGCGTTCGACCGTGACCTCTTGCGCAACATCCGGCACCTGCTCCTGCGCGTTGGTGGTTTCGTGCTGGCGCTGGTTGGTTCGCTCCACCTGCTTGGCCGCGTTGATCTCGCGCTGCTCGCACCGCACCTGATCCTGCGATCGCTCGTACTGCAGTGCCCATGCCTGCGCACGCTTCTGCTCACGGAAGTCATCCACTGTCCGACCCGTGTCGGGGTTCACGCGATTGAGGATGACGTGGATGTGCCGGTGTTCGGTGTCGTTGTGGCCGACATAGACCGCCTGATGCTGATCCCAACCCATGTGCTTCATGAGTGCATCGGCTGCCTCGACCATGTGTTCGGGTGTCGGCCGGTCGTCCTTGTGCCAGGACAGTGACAGCGTCTTGACGGAATCTTCGCAGACGCGGCCGCCGCGTTTTACGCCCGCCTGCATTTTTAGATAGGCCTGATCCTGGGCTGTGCGCCACATCTCTTCGAGCGCGCGGTCCGGGTCTATGCTGAGGCAGTTGCGCGTATCCGCGAACCAGACGCGCTCGTCGGACTTCGGCTTCAGATGCTTGTCGAGTGATTGGTCGGAGGATTTGTCGTGCAGGTAGTAGAGCCCGGCACCACGAAATGAGCCGCCGTTGGCCTGAATGCGGATGATCATGACCGCAGCAACCTCTCCCACAGTGCCATGATGACCTTGGCCAGTTCGCTCACTTCGAGTGGCGGCGGCACCTGGTTGCGGTTGCAGTGGTGGGCGATCTGATTGAGGTTGACGCCTTGCTTGCGCAGTTCGTGGAACACCGCGCGGGTTGCGTCACCGAAGATCGGCGCCGTTTCCGGTGCGGACTTCTTCGAACGTGCGATGCCTCGCAGGGCACGCGACCGCGCGTAATCGCCAGGACCCATGCTTGACCGTTGCGCCTTGTCGATCAGTTGGAAATGCTCTTCCGCCGTCACCCGGAAACTGATCCAGTGATCTTTGACGCGTGCTGCTTTCGGCCGGCCCTTCGCGGGACGCACCTTCGCCGGGATGTTGGGTTGGGTCATTGCACTCCTCCAGCAGAGCGCAGCGTCCGGGGGCTTGGGGTGCGGGACCGATTTCGGTCCGTAACCCCGACAAGATGAGCGGGATTTACCCGCGTGTTTTCGTGTAACGAAAACCCATCTTGCTACCCCTTCCGCGCTACTGAAGAATAAATGCAATCAATGAAAGTAAAGAGCGAGAAATCTAGGTGATAGCAACTAAATCGAGGCCATGCCATGCAAGCCGTTGATTTGAATGAGTACAGGCATGGTTTTGAGGGGTGAGTGATTCTGTGCGAATGACGTGTTTTCTAGTGCATTTTGGTGGTGCGGGTGCGTCAGGTCGGGCTCGGTTGGGGCTGCGAGGTTTGGATTGACCGCGTGAAGTCGGCTGCTTCCATGAGTGTCGAGGGACTGCAAAAGGGCTGGATTTTCGTTGCAATCAAGATGCTTGCGGGCACTTGACCAAAGGTCGCGCCAACGGCCTGCGCGGCCAAATTATGACGGCAAGTCGTTGCTATCAACTATCTCGCATATTGCCGTCAACTTGCTCGCAACAAGCGACGATGTTGCGCTCAAAAAGTCAGCATCAAGCTATTATATTGCGAGCAATTACGTATCAAGAAGATATTATATTGCTATCAACAAGATACCAACAAGGCAGCAAGCTGATGTCGTGGTTTTCCGCCATTGAAATTCAACGAATTTCCGGCGGGCGAACGCGCCACTAAACGCAATCTAGTTGCTAGCGTGTTGTTTGGGTTCGGTCGTGGTTTATGGGGTGGACGGTCGCGCCCTCACATGGGCGCGGCCTCCTCGGCGAAGGCCTTTGACGGCAAACGAGGCGCATAGTGCAGGAAGAGGTGCGCCTTGCCACTGGCAAGGCTTCGGGACTGGCCAAGAAAGTGGTCGTTCTCGCCTTCATCAAGGGCATAGCAAAGCCAGCGGCGGCCATCTCGGTCGATGCGGGCGTAGGTGCGGCCTGCGCCGAGGAGGTGCCAATCATCTCCGTTGCGGTGCCATTGTGCTGGGTGGAGGTTAGCGTTTGTGGTGCGTGATGTCATGGTTGCCCCCTATGCCGACTGCGAGGGTTTCGGCGTATCGAGCCGCATGACGTACTCGCCGCCATTCGCAGGGGCTTCGTTGAACTTGAATTTGACGTTGAAGCCGCTGCCGTCCTTGTGCGGCCAGCAGGCGGCGACTTCAGTCCAGATAGTCTTGTCTGCCGTCGTGCGGCCTTTGACGACGCGGTAAAGTTTGTGGGTGGGCGTGTTGTTGGTCTTGGTTGTCGTGGTGGTCATAGCGGGTTCTCCATCATGTTATTTGTGCGAGCAAAGCGAAGCGCGCCTCGCATAAATGACATGGTGGAACCTTCACGCCGCGCTAACGACGGCAGTCAATGCCCCCCTTGGCCAACGGCGTGCTGTGCAGCACTTCTTCAGTGCGCACTGCACGGGCTTGACGGCTGTCGTGCGTGGCGTACCCGGATGAGAATTGAACGTGCAGCAGGACCATCAATCGTACCAGTAGTCGGGTTGACGCTGGTCATCGTCGGTCCATGGCCGGGCGCAACGTATGAATGCGAAGCGATTGACGAAGCGAAAGCCGGGCGACAGATAGAGATGGCCCTCGCAGTCCAACACGGTCCACCAGTATCGGTAGTCCGCACCCTTCGGCACCTGTCCTATCTCCCACAGCAGATCATGGTCGGGCGCCGGCAGCGGCTCGAAGCGACGGTCGAAGGTATTCCAGCTGCCGCAGCGGACACGCTGCTTGAACGGACGGGTCGGCAATGTTGGTAATGGTTCTGCTATCATGGTCGGTCTCCTTTGCTGATGGTGAGTGAAGCGATGAATTGTTTGGCCGTGGCATCGCAGCCAGCGACATAGGCGCGTCGCAATGCGCGCTTCGGCGACACGACGCCGACGTGATGGAAATCGAGCACATCACGGCCGCGCGTTGCCAAGGTCGGTATGGCGAGCTCCTCGCGGGCGATCGTTTCGAGCAAGGCATCGAGGGCTGCGCTCATGAGTGCACCTCCTCGGCGACTTCCTCACCACAGACATCGGCGGCGCGGTGCAGTTCATCACGGAAGTCTAGACCGGTGCTGCGCGCATAGTGGCCGAGGTCGCAGAGCAGATCGTGGAGGGCGTCGCGCCCCATGTCGGAGCCGGTTTCCTGCGCGAAGGCATGAAGGGCCTTCTTCGCCCAGCGGGCGCGGTCCTCGTTGGCGATGTCACGGAGGGGCGAGGTCGCGTGCTCATCGATAGCGAAGGTTGCCAGTTCCTGACGTTCGAAGCGGTTGAAGCGGCTGCGCATCCCGCCATCCCAAAGCTTCTCGGCGCGGGTGAGCGCAATGGCTTCGTTCTTCGCAGCGAGGTCGATACTGTATGTCTCGCTCTTGGTGACAAGCACGCGAAAGGTCTGGTGCCGGGTCATGATCCCACCTCCGCAGCCTTCGTGAATTCGGCGACCCTGTCATCGTAGTGGCAGCTAAGGCAGACGCAGCCAGAGGCCTCATCCCAGAAGTAATCGCTCTCGACCGTCGGGCCGCTAGCGTCGAGATATGCCGTGGCCGTGATATCGACATGGAAGTCGTCGTGATGCCCGCAGCGCGGGCAGGCAAGGTCTTCGAAGCGCGGTCTCCTCATGATTGCACCTCGTCGTCAGCGGTGATGCGAAACTCCCCGACGGTTGCATGATGGTCGCAGGTATCGCAGTAGCAG
This sequence comes from Hyphomicrobiaceae bacterium, assembly GCA_031374735.1. GTDB lineage: Bacteria > Pseudomonadota > Alphaproteobacteria > Rhizobiales > Hyphomicrobiaceae > JABFRJ01. The sequence continues at coordinate 6,987 of JANMGQ010000171.1, forward strand.
GACGATGTGTCATCCCAGTAATGGTCTCCATTGACCTCGGTGCCATCGATCGACAGCGTGGCGGTACAAGTGATCTCGACCGACAACGTATCGGCTTGCCCGCACTTCGGGCAGGCCATGTCGTATTCGCTGCGCAAATCGCGGCGCGGTTTGCATGTAGTGCCGCTCATGCGGCACCGCCTTCCTGCGTCGGCAGCTGATTGTGCCAGCTTTGCAGGGCAAGGACGCAGTGCAGCAGCGTGGCGCATTCCGGGAGGACGCGTTCGAGTGGCAGCACGGTGCCGATGGCGAGATTGCGGTTGTGTGCTTCCATGGCATTGCGGGCTTCGGTGACGCGTTTGCTCGCGGCATCGAGCTGATAGGCGAGCGCTGCCAGATTGGCGTGCATCGCCATGTTCATGGCGAACGCGGCGGTTGATGGATCAGGTTTCATGAGGCTGTCCTTTTCTTGTTGTTGTTGGGGATTGAGTTGCAGTTGGTAGAAGGTTGGCGCTTGCGGAAATCCGCAGACGACAGCCACCAGAAGGCCGAGGGGCCTTGATGGTTCGGGGTCCAGACCGCCCAGATGTAGCGATGCTTGGAAAAATACGATGGCGCGGGGCCGTAGCGATGCTCGGGCCAGCAGACGATGTCGTCGATGGCGTAGAGCCGTGCGGGTGGATGTTCCCGCCACCAGCGCGTGCGCGTTCGGTGCGCGAGCGAAGCGAGGTTCAGCAACATCGCCACGGTTCCGCGTGTTTCGCGCACGAAGTCCAGCGAACGTGTGATGAAGGCGTCAGCCAAGCCGGAGCCATATGGTGGATTGGTGACGATGTGCCGAGCGCGTGGTCGGATCTCCTTCAGGAAATCCACACGCGGGATGCCGAATCCGTAGTCGACCAGGTCCGTTGAGATGACGGTGTGGCCGGCAGCGGCAAGCTCCTTGGCGATGGCCCCCTCCCCGCACGCCGGTTCCCAGATCGAGCCTTCGAAGGTTTCGACCGAGAGCAGCGCGCGCGTGGCTTCGGGCGGTGTCGGATAGAACTCGTTCGGCAGGCGACGCGGCACACTGCGGAGCGGAACCGGTTGCGGTGTCAGCCTTGCCGGTGTTGAGCCGAGGATGATGGCGTGGGTCATTGCGCACCAGCCTTTGCCGCAGCGAGAATTCGCCTGGCTCGTGCGCCGGGACAATCACCGCTGGGACAGTCGGCTGCGGCCAGTTCAGGCTCGCCGCTATAGTCACGGCCGCAGCGAACGCAGTGCCCAGATTGGATATCGGGATTGTCCCTCAGGAGATCTTCGAGAGCGGAACGCAACTCGGTATTGAGGGCGCATAGCCGCCTGCTTCGTGCCCGAAGCTTGCGTTCGGATTTGATCTCGTCGAACCGGTCTGCGGCCCATTCATACATGCTCATGAGTGCACCTCCTCGACGGCGACGACCGAGATGAGTTCATGGTCATCCTGTTCAAAGGGATGGGGAGACGCATTGCACCAAAGATCGAAGGTGCGTTTAATGGCGTCCTCCTCCGATACAGCCTCGACCTCTCCGAAGAAGTAGCCCTTGGTGATCAGCTGAACGTTGAACGTTTTCAATTTGCTCATGAGCGCACCTCGCTGCCGACATCGGTGTTCTTCGCGATGGCGACATCGATGGTATGCGCGACGGTGTAGTGGTCGTGGGGCGGGCAATCGAAACGCCGCCCGCTACGCAACAGTGCGTAGCGAGCGAGTTTCAAGGCATCGATAAGTTCTGCGTAGCGACCAATCTCGATGGTGATGTGGGTTTGCCTGATCATGCGACACCACCCATCCGGTAGTCGTCGAAATCAAAACCACGATTGATGCGTGGGTCGCCGTCGCAGATGACGGTGAGCAGTTCGGTCGCGTCCTCGTCGGTGTCATCGACGAGGAGTATGCGATCATTAGCTGTGTGGGCTTGTGCGAGGGAGGATCTCATTAGTAGCCTCCTTCTGTTGCTGGTGCGTTGTCCTGATCGGACAATGCAGTATCGGTCGCGTCCTTGGGCTTGGGCACGCGCAGGGAAAGTTCGGCACCGTTCAGTGGTAGGAAATCGAGCTTGAGACTGAAGCCCTTACCGT
>JANMGQ010000214.1:0-5644 GCA_031374735.1 Hyphomicrobiaceae bacterium
CTTACCAAGCTCTGATCCATGCTCGCCAATGTGCCGCGACCAGGTCGCGATTTCTTCGGCGCAGCCCGTTACTTGATCCACGGCCCTGCCAACACCCCACCAAATCCCAAACGCGTGTTGTGGACCACCACCCGCAATCTCGCGTCGGACGATCCCACTCTCGCAGCAAAAATCATGACTGCTACCGCTCGTGTTTCCGTGCGCGTCGAGCGGCCGGTTTATCATCTCATCATTTCCTGGAGCCCGGAAGAAATGCCCGCGCGCGACGCTATCGAACGCGTGGTTGACACCACCCTCGCTGACATCGGCCTGAGCGGCCACCAAGCCCTGCTGGTCGCCCATGGCGACACCAGCAATTCTCATGTCCACGTCATGGTGAACCGGGTCCACGCCGATACGGGCGTCGCATGGTCCACCTCCCATGACTACGCCCGCATTGAGCGCAGCATCTTCAAGCAGGCTAGCGCCATGGGTTTCAGGGCTGTTCCTGGCCGCCATAGCGAGGGCGGCAGCAAGCGCAACCTCGCCCGTGTGCGGGCGAGAGGCGCCATGCTGAAGGCGCGCAAAGAGCCGGACACGCTGAAGCCTTGGACGCGCATTGAGATCGGCCGGATCAAGCCACAGCTGGAACTGATGCTGGAAGCGGCCCCCACATGGGACGAGCTGCACCGCCAGATTGATGCCTTCGGTGGCGCGATCGAGGTGAAGGGGCAGGGGCAGATCATCCGAGACAATCGCCGCACCGGGTATGTGAAGCTGTCAGCGCTGGGCAAACAACATCGCCTGGGAGGCCTCGAAACCCGTTTCGGTGAATCCTTCGCAGACCACGCGACACGGCGATTACCAGTTCCGGCTACCGACGTGACGGTCTCGGACATGGATGTCGCGTTGGGGTTTGGCGACAAGGCAACGATCAACCGCGCCTGTTCGGCCGATTGGCAGTCCAACCTCAGCGCAGCACCCTCGCCGCCTGAAGCACCGCGCTGGCGAAAGCCCCTGAACGACACACCGGAGCCTGAAGACACTAAGCCGACCAGCGCCACGACACCGGACCAGGAACCTGAGTCCCAGCGCTAATCTTCTCACCTAACCAACGTTTCCAACGAGTCAGATCATGCCAAACCCGACCTCTCGCAAGGTCTGGGCGTACCGACCTGCGCCCACGCCGACACCCCCACTGCTGGTGCCGATAGAAATCGGCGACCAGCTCAATGCCGGCGCGTTTGGTGGCACTGCCACCATTTGCCGGATCAAAAGCCAGCCGTACCACCACCATGCGGCCAAACTTTTCTTGCCGGAGACGCTGGCCGCGCGTCAGACCGCCGACGCTCACGCCAAATTGACGGTATTGGCCGCCAGTGCCGAAAGCCTCGTGCGCGGCGTTGTCCGCAATGGCCGCATTTTGCCAAGTTGGTCCTACGTGGCTTGGCCAGTGGCGCTTCTGTACGACGCCAACGCGGCCAAGCCTGAGCATCTCATCGGCTTTGTGATGCCGTTGTTTGCCGACGCGCTTCCGTTGACCAAGTTGACCAGTGCCAAGCAGCGTAAGCAGCAGTTTCCTGGTCTTCCGGGGCACGGCCTGCTGGCAGCCAGTCAGACGATTGCACAGGCAGTTGCGCATTTGCATGGGCCTAGCGGCAGCAATGGGTTCTGCATCGGGGATCTGACACCACGCAACGTCATGATCACACCCGGTCTGCAATGCCGGCTCACCGATGCCGACAGTTATCAGATCGAATCCCACACCGCCGTGTTCAGGGCCACGGACACGACGCCTGCTTATCGCAGCCCGCGCATGGCGACCGCCGCCGCTGCCGGCCAGGGCTTTCCCCAGGTGACACCGGACGACGATGCCTTTTGCCTCGCCGTGATCCTTTTCCAGGTTCTGGTCGATGGCGCGCATCCCTTTGCGGCCGGCGAACGCTTCGAGGTGAGCGGGATCAAGCCTGACGAAGAGGCCAACATGTTGGCCAAGCGTTTTCCCTACGCTCAGCCGGACCAGATGTTCCCGCCGAAGATCCGTCTGCAGACGTACCAAAAGCTGCCTACCAGCATTCGCGCTGCGTTCGAGCAGGTGTTCCAGCGTGGCGTTGTCGTCAGCGCCGCTGACTGGGTCACGCGTCTCCATCTCGCCGTTTGCCAGGAGATCGCAGCCATGACGACCCGTGCCGCCTAACTCTTCGACTGCTTGCATCTAACCCCAAGGAGAAATCCCAATGTCTACGTCACCGTTCACCTTCGCGCTCGACGCGCTCGCCAATCTCGGCGGGCCGGCCATCCCCGATGTTGACACCGCCGACCCTCGGTTTCCGTTCACGTTTCTGGTCGACACCTCCTTTTCGACGGGCATGATTGAGAATGGCGTCGCGGATATCGACAAGATCAACGACGCCCTCGGTCATCTCATCCGCAAGCTGAAGTATCCGCAGCCCGGCAGCCCGTTGGCACAGGTGCATGACCAGATCGACCTGATGCTGATCGCTTACGCGTCAGCGCCGACGGTGGTGGTCGATTGGTGCAAGGCCCCGGACCTGCCGGATCAGTTGCCGATCTTTCAGGCCAGCGGCGGCACCGCCATGGGCGCCGCACTCGATATGGCGCTCGACAAGACCCTCGCGCGCCAACGACGCTACAAGGAGCAAGGTTTGCCGCGCTGCGGTTTGCCGCACATTTTCAATCTCACTGACGGCAGCCCGACCGATGTCCAGATCGGTGATCTCCTATGGACGACCATCGAACAGAAGCTCGCCAAAGCCGCCAGCGACCCCGCGAAGAAAAGCCTCGTCTGTCGGCACTTGATTGCGCCGAACGGCTACTCGGGCGCCGGAGCCGGCGCGAACAAGATCAGTCAGTGGTTTGGCGCCAACGCCATCGTGCCCCTCGACCAAGGCTCCGACAACTTCTCCAACATGATCGAGTTGGTGGTGAAATCCATCACGACACTGTCGCAGCCAGGTGCAGACCCTGAAACCGCCCTCAAGGTACTCGCGAGCAAGGGGGTGTCCCGTGCAGCCTGATCTCACACCCTTCGCGACATTGTCGTTGGCGCGCCTTGAAACGCATTGGCATCGGCCGTGGCTGGTGGCCGGCTTCTCTCACTGGGGGCAGGGGCATGCCGAACTGGGGCTCGGCAATCAGGATGCCTTTGCTAGCGGCCAAGCCCATGATCATCGCGGCGACGCTTACACGTGGCTCGCGGTCGCCGATGGGGTCTCGGCCGCGAAACGCGCGGCTGAAGGCGCAACGTTCGTTACGGCCACAGTTGGCCACGAGATTGCCGGCAGACTTGCCGGTGGCCAGACCGTTGGTGAAATTGGTTTGACGCAGGCGATATCAGCCACGCGGACCAAACTCGCAACGCACGCCAAGGCGTGCAAAGCACCGTTGACCGACTTTGCCACCACCCTGCTTGTGGCGGTCCTTGGCCCGCAATCAATAACGGTTGCCAAGATTGGCGACGGCTATGTGTTGGGCCTTGAGCGCACTCGTGGGGCAGCCCGGCTGGTGCCTCTTGCCGAGACCCAGCAGCCCCGAAGCGACGCGAGCGTCACCGACCTCACCCACGCATCGTGGAAGGCGTCGCTGCGCGTGCGCCATATCCCCGACCGCGCCGCAGCCGGCATCGACACCGTGGCGCTCGCCACGGACGGCTGCGACCGCTTCTTCGTCAAGGCGGGCACTGATGGAGCGTGTCTCAATGCCGATCTGATCGACACGCATCTGACCCAAAGCCTCGCTCAGCTCGGTGCCCGCAATCTGTTCGTCTACCTCGCCAACCTGATGGGTCACCGTCAGTTCGTTGACGAAGGCGATGACCGGACTCTGCTGATTGCAACAGCCCCAACCAGGGAGACCCAACCATGCTCGCCTTCGACGGTCTGACCCCGGTAGAGTTCCTGGCACGCGTTGAACGTCTGCTGGCCGACCCGTCCGGACGGCTGCAAGCGTCGGCCACCGATCTGTTGGGCGATGTACAAGCCGATCAAATCGACGCGGTCGTGACCAAGCGGATTGGCGAAGCGCCAAGCGTGGTCAAGCATGCGGCAGCGCTGATGACCTTGCCGAGTGCTGCGCCGGCTGGTGCTGCCGCGTGGCTGAAGCTCGGGCCATCCGCCTGGACGGCGGGATTGCTAGCCGCGACCCTCACCCATGGGCATGCCCGTCATGTCCATCGGCGGAGGCATGCAGGTGTTGGTACCCTGTTGGCGGGGTTCACATTGGAGCGCGCCGCCATCGGGCTGTCCGAGAAGGAGAGGGGGCTGGTGCGCGGCATGGCCACGCTGTTTGCCGGCGGCATCATTGCGCCAGCGGAGTGGACGCGCTTTGCCGCGCAGATGGTGTGGGCCGATGGCAAATGCAGTGTGCGTCCGTCCGCCGCCCATGCGGCTCATGCCGAGTTGGCAGACGCCAAGGTCATCCTTGCCGATATCCTAAAGGCGCGCTTTGACGCCCATGAGCCGTTTCTGGCGGCAACCGCCGCAATGGTGGCCGCTCGCTCGCGTCAGACCGCTGGTTTGGCGGATGCCATTGACCGGTTCTTGGCACCGGGCGCGCGCTGGCGCGACCGTGCCGACATTGCGCAATCCGACGTGCTCAGCTTGACACCGAGCCCGGCCGCCTTGGTGGTCGGGTACGACGGCGCGCAGGGCGCTCCAGTCTACTACGCACGCAACGAAAGCCTGTTCACGATCGGCGGCCCAGGCACCGGCAAGACCGAATGCCTCGTATTGCCCAATCTGCTGTCCTATCCGGGTTCCGCGCTGGTGCTCGATGTTAAAGGCGAGCTGTGGGACAAGACAGCTGGCTACCGGGCAAAGCACTTCGGCCCCGTCTATCGCTTCGCGCCGACCGACCCGGCTGGCCATTCGCACCGCTACAATCCCTTCGACTTCATCAGCACCGAGCCTGAAAAGGCCGCAACGGACTGCGAGGTATTTTCGTTTCAGATCGTGACGCCGACGCCCAACAACCACGATCCATACTGGGAAAATCGCGGTCGGGATTTCCTGTGGGCTATGGCCATGGTGGTCGCGCTGCGTTCCGGCGGGAAGAACCGCGCCATGGCGACGCTGATGCGGCTCCTGTCGGTGCCGTTGGATGTGAAGGTCACCGCCCCCGATTTTGCCGGCAGCGACACCGACAATCTGATCAATGGTCTCGCGGAAATGGCCCAGGCGTATGGCATTCCCGCGCTCGCGGAGCACGCCAACGCGATCAAAGGCGGACTTGGGAGTCAGCGGCTCGAAAGTGTCGCCGACAATGCGCGTCGGTTCCTGAACATCTTCTCGCGTTCGGCCACGCTGCGCGCCGCCATGGCGGGTTCCGATTGGCATCCGCTCGATCTGCGGCGCAAGCCGGGCATGACGGTCTACCTGTGCCTGCCCGGCGATGATCTCGACACCTTCGCGCCCATCGTGCGGCTGATTTTGCAACAGCACGCCAATGCCCTGCTGCGGGATTTTACCTATCGGAAAGGCCAGCCGCCGATCACGTTCTTCCTCGACGAATTCCCGCAACTCAAGCGCATGGCGTCCGTCATGCGGATGGTCGATACCGGGCGCGGCGCTGGCCTGCGGCTGTGGTTCTTCGCGCAGTATCTCGGCCAAGTGCGCCAGGCCTACGACAAGCAGGCCGACGGGCTCAT
>JANMGQ010000258.1:0-3777 GCA_031374735.1 Hyphomicrobiaceae bacterium
AAAATGGTTGGTGGTCGATCTCGGCAGCGAGGGCCAACGCGACGGACTCCCTCTCCCCGTAAAGCCCCGTAAAGAACGGGGAGAAGGAACCCGCCCGTCGTGTTGGTCAGCCGCAGGTTCTGCCGTCATGCCTCCGGCAGCTTGTAATCCGCGAACTTGGCGCGCAGGTCGCGTTTGGACACCTTGCCTGTCGGCCCGAGCGGCAGCGTGTCGACGAACACGATGTCGTCGGGCAGCTGCCATTTGGCGAGCTTGGATTCGAGCAGGGCCAGAACCTCGGCCTTGGTTGGGTTCGCCCCGGCGGCCTTGATCGCAATCAGCATCGGCCGCTCGTGCCACTTCGGATGCGGCACGCCGATGACGGCGCAGTTTGCTAGGCCCGGATGCGCCAGCGCAGCGTTCTCGACATCAATGGACGAGATCCATTCGCCACCGGACTTGACCAGATCCTTGGTGCGGTCGACGATCGTCAGCACACCGCGCGGTGAAATCTTGGCAACGTCGCCCGTGCCAAACCAGCCGTCCTTGTCGAGGGCCCGCGCTGTCGCTGAGGGATTGTTGAAATAGCCCGAGACAATCGAATTGCCGCGCACGAAAAGCTCACCTTGTGCCACCCCGTCGTGCGGCAGACGCTTGCCGTCCTCCGAGACAATCTTGAAATCGACACCGAACATGCGGTGCCCCTGACTGGTCTTGATCTCGACCCGCTCCGGCAACGCGCGGCTTTCCTCATCCAGCGTCAGGCGGCCGATGGAGCCGATCGGGCTCATCTCGGTCATGCCCCACGCGTGCACGACGTCGATATCGTAGTCTTTTTCGAGCGTCTCGATCATGGCCTTCGGCGCGGCTGAGCCGCCGATGATCGCCTCGCTGAGACCAACGGGTTTGCGCCCGCGCTTCTTCATCTCGGCCATCAGGCCGAGCCAGACCGTCGGCACGCCCCAGCTCGCATAGGGATGTTCGAGGTCCATCAGATCGAACAGGCTGGCGCCGTCGAGTGTCGGGCCGGGCAGCACGAGACCCGTGCCGGTCAGCGGCGCCGTGTAGTTGAGCCCCCAGGCGTTGACGTGGAACATCGGCACGACAGGCAGGATCGACTTGTCGACGCCCATGCCCTTGCCCATGCCCGTGATACAGAACAGCGCGTGCAAAATGGTCGAGCGGTGCGAATACAGCGCGCCCTTCGGGTCGCCAGTCGTGCCGGATGTGTAGCAGAGCGCGGCCGCCGCGTTCTCGTCGAACTCCGGCCACACGATGCCATCCGCACCCGATTCGAGCAGCGTTTCGTAACTGTGCACGCTCTCGACGCCTGCAATTTTCGGCACATTCGCCGGATCCGTCATGGCGACGTAATGCTTGAGCGACGTCCAGCCCGGTGCCATCTTTTCGATGATCGGCGCAAAACTGGTGTCGAAAAACAGCACCTGATCGTCCGCGTGGTTGACGATGTAGTGGAATTGCTCCGCCGACAGGCGCGGGTTTATGGTGTGGCAGACAGCGCCGATGCCGGAAATCGCATAGTAGAGTTCGAAATGCCGGTAGCCGTTCCAGGCCAGCGTCGCCACGCGATCGCCGGGCTTGATGCCGCCCGCGAGCAGCGCATTGGCCAGCTTGGCAATGCGCGCGCGTGCCTGGGCATAGCCATAGCGATGCAACCCACCCTCGACGGTGGAGGACACGATCTGGCTGTCGGGGTGCACTTCCGCAGCATAGTCGATCACGCTCGAGACCAGCAGGGGCCGGTTCATCATCACGCCAGGCAGCATTCGGGTCGCTCCGCATCGGTCGATCCCCCCTGATGCCAGACGGACCGCCGCGGCGGCAAGTGCGGCGTGGTCGGCGCGCAGAGCAATCGCCGACCTGCGGTCGATCTCATCCGATGGCGGCACCGAGCTTGGCTTTGAGCGCGTCCGCCTTGCGCTGTACGCGGGCTTCGAACTTCTCGACGTTGACGGCAACACGGGTGTGGGTGCCACCGCCGATGACATCGAGGTCATCGCGCACCTCGATGGCGAAGGCGATTTCGCGCCCCGTCACACCCACCACCTTGGCAGTCGCGACCACCAACCCGCCCACCGGCGTTGCAGCCGTGTGTGAGACATCGAGCCGCGTGCCGAGTGTCTGATGGCCCGGCGGCAACGCATGCTCGCACGCAGCCAACGCGGCAGCTTCGATCAGATTGATCATGACGGGCGTTGCGAGCACAGCGATCAGCCCCGAGCCGACGCGAGCCGCCGTGTGCTCCGCCGCAACGATCAAGCGCGCCGTACCCGCGGCGCCGACGGAGATGGTGAGATCGGTCATGACACGGACATCCAGAAATCCAGCAAACACACCCCACGCTACCAGTCAGCGGATCATCCACATAGCCGGACTGCGAGTGTTGAAGCTCAAGCGCCACCACACACGCGCAGAAACGCAGAAAAGGCCGCGCAAGCGGCCTTTTCCGTTCAGTTTCGAACCCGCGAGGGATCAGAACTTGATGCGTGCACCAACGGTCAGGACGTCGATGTCCTTGAGAGTGGTCTGAGTCGGGACAGTCGGGTTGAAGTTGCGATAGCCGAGGTAGAGTTCCATGGCTGCTGCGTCAACGTTCTGCACGACGCCCAGGCCCCACCAGCTAACCTTGTCACCGCCGAGTGGCGAGAAAAGAGCAGCGGTTGAATCACGCGAGAACAGCCAGTTCTCTGCACGGCCATATTCACCATAAATGCTGGTGTTGCCGATGCCAAACCAGTTGCGCGACACACCGGCCTGGATCAACCAACGGCTTGCACTACGCGAGCCAGTGAAAGACAAGCCAGTGCTTTCGCTGTCGAGATAGTCACCCTGTGCGAACAGGCCGGTCGGCACGTGCATCAGAGCGAGCGATGCGCCCCACTGCGTGGTCTTCAGAGAAGTGAGATCACCAGCCGGGGCTGTTGACGGAGAGTTTAGGACACCGTCGCCGTTGCCGCGGAACTGCTCGTAGCCGATGCCGAATGCAACGCGGACGCCGTTAAATTCGCCAGCGTACTTCAGGTCAACGCCGAGGTTCTGACCCGTCGTGCTGCCTGCTCCCGGTGTCGAATAGAATTCGACATCAGCAGCTTCAGCGATAGAGGCGCTGACGACAAAACCCTGGATCGTCGGGCTGGTCCACTTCACGCCTTCACCGCGTGTTGTTGGATACGCGCCGCCGTCCGTGGCGTTGTTCATATTCAAGTTGGCGAATGCGTTGCCTGCCGCGTCGCGGAAGAGCAGACCGCCACCAACCAAGCCTGGCGACGACGAAGCAACAACCTGGACGCCACCGAGGTCGATTCCGGCAACGGCACCCGACGTCGTCAAACGACCGACGGTCAGACGACCGAGGCGTTCGCTCTGCAGCCACCAGTTAGCATCGCGAAGGCGAAGCGCATGGTCACCGTTTGGACCGCCACCTGGACCCTGCGAGTTGGCGTCTTCAGCGCCACCGTTATTAGACACGGTGTACGTACGTGCCTTGTCGGCCACGTCGATCACAATGCTGAAACCAGCTTTCCATTCGCTGTTAATCGTTGCGCTGCCGGTGAAGCCGATGCGCGTCGAAGAGTTCGTGTTGTCGAGACCGAAGTAGGTGTTCGAGTTCGAGCCATCGTTCCAGTACATGATGGCGCGGTTGACCTGACCCGAGATGGTCAGCGAAACCTTGCGATTGCCCTTGCGAGCGGTCGTGGCTTCGAGTTCTGCAACGCGCTCTTCGAGGTCAGCGCAGCAGTTGCCACCGAGGTCGGCAGCGAAGGCGTTCGTGCTCAG
>JANMGQ010000264.1:0-3748 GCA_031374735.1 Hyphomicrobiaceae bacterium
GAACCGATATTTCGACCTACTCGCAAGCCAAGCTCAATGCCATAGCGAGGAAATTGAATGAGCGCCCTAGAAAAACACTAAATTACGCAACACCCGCTGAACGATTTCGCCAATCCGTTGCATCCACCGGTTGAATCCGCCAATGGACAGCGGCCGTTCAGAGCGCGCGCGAGCTCGGATATTGGCGGGCAGGTATCGGCCAGAAGCGGGCTTCCGGTTGAGCATTTCAAAGCGACTCATGCAAGACGCCGCCACTGCAGTTCGTGTGGCCGGTAGCGGGGATGGTTGCTTTTTGAGATGAACTGTTCTATTGCTTACCGCACGGAATTTCGTACTCAAGTCGCGACTGACACGCTTTCCTGTTTGGCCCTACAAAGACTTCGATCTCTACACGGCGATTGCGTTTTCGCCCGATGGCAGTTCGGTTGTCCGCTACTGGCCGCTGCTGCCCAAATGCTTCGATTCTTACATTCCCCTTGAATGGGCCTACATCAGACTCTAGATACCTCCGCACATTTTGCAATCGCTCAATGGATAGCGCATGGTTCGCAACAGCCCTCCCAGAGCTGTCCGTATGCCCGCTGAGATGCCATCCGAGAATCTCCTTGTCGGAAGATTGGCGGGAAATTCTGTGAAGGAGATTTTGCAGCTTTTGACGCTCCGTCGGATCAATGCTAGAACTGCCTGTCCGAAAGAAAACATCGACAGGAAACGATCCCCCTCGGCAGGCGTCGGCCAACTCCACCGCAAATTTGCAAAGCGCCTCACTAGGAACTTGCGGGACGGAGACTGTGGGAACGGCTCGGATTGTTTTAGCTTTGTCCGCCTGGACCGCGCAGGCGGCAAGACACCCTGCCAAGATAAAACCCATGCAGCGTCTGACCAAAGAGGCTGTCGCCCCCACAGAACGTCGTTTCGGGCCAATACAAACAAATTCGACAGGCGTTCGCATTCTTATTCGGGATGAAAACAAGCGCCATCTAAGCAAGATACATTCATCGCTCACTTCGACATTTGCGCTCTATCACGCTCCATTCGCTCCACATGATATCCGCTTTCGTAGTGGCCGAATGTCAGCTTTGCCCAGTTTCGAACTTCCGCTGTGGGTCGGGTCCTGCCCGATGGCAACGCTTGAGTCGCCCGGCAGGTATCGGCAAAGGAGCGGCCATTCGCTGACGGAGGTGTTGCGCCTGCTGAGTAGCAGGTCGCGGCCATCAAGAGTCATTGACCCGCCCGGTTTGTCTGGCCGGTCCAGTCTGGATGTCGCCGATCGCGAACGAGCTATTCGATCGTCCGGTCGGCGCGGATCAGTATCGACTGCGGAATCTTGATGTCGAGGGCTTTGGCGGTCTTTAGATTGACCACCATCTCGAACTTGGTTGGCAACTCGACCGGCAGATCGGCAGGCTTTGTTCCCTTGAGGATGCGGTCGGCGAACGATGCGAGGCGCCCGTAGCACTCCTTGAGTACAGGCCCATAGGTCATCACGTTGCCCTTCTCCGCAAAGTCAGCCCACGAGGAGGACGCCGGTATGCGACTGCGCAAGGCAAACGCCGCGATGCGATCGGGATATGTCGTGGCGATCGCGCCGGCGAATACGATCATCGCGTCTGCTCTCCATTGCGCGAGCGAGTCGAACGCCGCATCCAGTTCGGGAGCGCTGTTCACGCCCCAGTACTTGTGGTCGAGCCCGAGTTTCTTTGCGGCATTGGAAGCCGCCTCCAGTTCAAGCAGCTCGCCACCGTGCGGTGGCCAGCCAATGATCGCGACGCGCTTCAAGCCCGGGAGCAATTCCTTCATGAGCTCAAGCCGCTTGGGGATCAGGTCCAGCCCAAAGAACGAGATTCCGGTTCGGTTGCCGCCCGGTTTAGCGTAGCTATCGACAATCTTCGCGATGACCGCGTCGGCGCTGCTGGTGAAGACGACCGGAAGCTGCACGTTCATATCGATCATCGCGCGCGTCGCGGGGCCACCTGCAGAAATGATGATGTCGGGCCGCTTCGCCAGGATTTCCGGCACCAGTGTCTTCAGCCCGGGCAGCGAGCCGCTGCCCGACCAGATGCTGATAAGAAGGTTGCGGCCCTCGACCCAGCCGAGTTCACGCATAGCGCCGCGAAAAGCAAGGAGAAACGGTGAATCCGGTTGAGTGCGGTCCACCGATGCCCATGCCACGTGCGCGATGCGTGTGTTTTGGGCACGCGCCGGAAGGGCAGTCGCAGTCGAGAGAGCAACCAAACTTATACATGTAGCACGGCGGTCCATACCTCACCTTTCATCAGCAGGAGTGCCAACCTCTTGAGGATCTCGTTCACCGCCCAAGTGTATGTGGTGTGAACGGTATGCACGCAGGCGGCATCTAAAGTATATCCCGCCAAAACGGCACCGAAACGCGTTGCATCAATCGGCTATCCAAGGGAATGCGGAGGCTCGTTGGCAGGTCGCGGCCAGGAGCGACCGATGGCATTTCACCGAGGGTGTCTGTCAGTCGATCCGGCCAGCAACTGCCCCGGTCAATGTCAATTTGGATCATCGTGTTCCGGCGTGTTTTAGCTTACATCCAGAGCGTCTTTGCTTCCAGACGTTAGGGGACCGCTGTTGGTCGGGTCCCGCCAGATGCGGCCCGTCACGGTGTGCGGCAGCTCTTGCCGAGGAAGCGGCCTGTCACTCGATCACTCGATCCACACGTACCATGAACGACTCCGGGAACGTGAGGCCCGTTGCCTTGGCGGTCTTCATGTTTACGACCAGTTCGAACCTGGTTGGCTGCTCGATCGGCAGGTCACCCGGTTTCGCCCCTTTGAAGATCTTGTCCGCGTAGGCTGCCGCGCGGCGAAAATTGTCCGTGTAGGACGTCGCGTACGACATCAGTCCGCCCGCTTCCACGAACTGGCTATTCGCAAACATGGCTGGGATCTTGAGGTCGATGATTCGATCAACAATCACTTGACGCTGGCTGGTCGCGATTCCGCCGGCAGCCAACATGTAGGATTGGGCGCCGACGACAATGGCGCGCTTGAAAGCCGGCTCGATATCCGTGGGCTGCCTCAGCTCGATCGGCGTGACGCGCATCGCCAGGCGCCGCGCCGCCCCCTCGACTTCCTTAGCTTGCGAGACACCGCCCACATCGTCTGGCTCGAACAATAGTGCTACATGCGTGACACGAGGAAAAGCCTCTTTGAGCAATTGCAGTCGTTTGGCCGATAGTTCGGTCGCTAGGTTTGTCAGACCGGTCACGTTGCCGCCTGGCCGCCGCAGGCTTGCCGCGAGGCCGTCTCCGACGGGATCTTGGGCTATGGCAAACACGATGGGTATTTTCTTGGTCCTTTGCGCGAGCAGCTTGACGGTCCCGTCAGCAGTTGTCAGCAGCAGATCAGGCCCAGTCGCTATCAGCTCGGTGGCCAGACCCGGCGCGGCGTTTGCGGCGCCCTCTGCGTAGCGGGCATCGATGACGTAGTCGCGCCCGTCGACCCAGCGCAACTCCAGCATGCCTGCGCGAAACGCGGCGAGCCTTGGAGCGTTGGCTTGGGCGCTTGCGAGACCGAGAAATCCAATCCGCCGCACCCGGCGCTCGCTCTGTGCGAGCACCGACAGCGAAAAGGCAGCAAGGCCGTTTGCGGCAAGACCAAGTATCCGTCTACGTCGCACTGTCACTCCTTGTTCGATCATCATGCTCGCAGCGTCCGCACCAGTTCGCCGACTTGGGCCTCGGACGCTCCCTTGACGCGCGCATTCGGGCGTGTACCACCGA
>JANMGQ010000038.1:0-1732 GCA_031374735.1 Hyphomicrobiaceae bacterium
GTTATCCGGCAGGGTCGGCCGCGGATTCGCGGGCAGGCGATACATGGCGTTCATCAGGGCGATTCGTTCGGCGAAGGGTTTGCTCATCATGCTTCCGTTATTGGTTTGGTAAATCAGACAGAGCGGGTGAGGCCGCCGTCCACACGCAGGTTCTGGCCGGTGATATAGGTGTGATGTTTCAATAGGTTGTTCACCCGGGGGTATCTGGGAAACTGGAGTTCTCTACGCTTCAGAGACCACAGAAGGAACCCCGGATGAACAGCCATAAGAATGCCAGAACAACGTACGAAGGGCGGAAATTGCTGATTGCGCGGATTGGCGAACTTGGACTGATGCCGGCGGCTGCAGCCGCCGGCATCAGTGTGCGCACCGCGCGGAAGTGGCAGTTGCGTTTCTTGCAAGAGGGGCCACAAGGCCTGATCGATCGCAGTTCACGGCCAGCCAGGACCCGTTCGACCATCGATGCCGGGCTAAGGGTGCGCATAGAGCGATTGCGGCGCCAGCGTATGCCGATGCGTCGAATCGCAGCAGTTGTCGGCCGTAGTGTGGCCACTGTCAGCCGATTTTTGGCACCTCTCGGTTTGTCGAGCCTGAAGGCCCTCGACCCCGCACCCGCCATCGTCCGCTACGAGCACGATGCGCCTGGTGAGCTATTGCATCTGGATACCAAGAAGTTGGGCCGCATCGAGCGCCCCGGTCATCGCGTCACTGGCAACCGGCGCGATTCGGTCGACGGTGCCGGTTGGGAGTTCACACACGTGGCTATTGACGACCATTCCCGTGCCGCATTCGTCCAAATGCATCCCGATGAACGCAAAGGCTCCGCGGTCCGCTTCCTGATGGCGGCCGTCACTCATTACGCCACCCTGGGTGTACGCGTCAAACGCATTCTGACTGACAACGGTAGCGCATACCGCTCGCGTCTGTTCGCCAGAACTTGCCAAGCGCTGGGCATCAAACACAGCTTCACTCGCCCGTATCGCCCTCAAACCAACGGCAAGGCCGAGCGCTTTATCCAGACATGCCTGCGTGAATGGGCTTATGTACGCTCCTACACCACCAGCGCCGAACGCACTTCCTGGTTGCCTGCCTTTCTGGCCTACTACAACGCCAGACGCCCTCATTCAGCCCTCGGCAACCGCCCTCCAGCTTCTCGCCTCGGCGGGAACAACCTATTGCAACTCAACAGCTAGGCCGCTGCTTGCTGAAGGCTCTCTCGCGCCACTTCCTGCTCAAGCATGTTGCGCAGCTGAACCGGATCCAGGGTCCAGCTCTCGCGCGTCACGTCGCACAGCCAGGGTCTGGCACCGGACCAGTGAACCGCGCTCATCGTGGCGATGAAAGTCAGCGACGGCATGATGACGAGGTCGCCGGCCGTCACGCCGGCGGCCACCAGCGCCGCCTGAAGCCCCGTCGTTCCGGAGGATGTTGCGACGCCAAAGCTCGCGTCCGCGGAAGCCTTCACCATGTCTTCGAAGCGATTGACGAACGCGCCGACCGACGAGACGTAAGTCGATTGCACGCACTCCGCGAGATACGCGCCTTCAGCTCCCGACAGATTGGGGACCGCGAGCGGGATCATCTCCTTGCGATCAGATCCGGTCATCGAGGCTCCTGCCCGTCTCGCGATGCTCGAACTGGGGAACGACAGAGGCGATCGCCCGGACGATATCGCCCTTTCGCGTCTCGCTGCCGCCCTCGACGATGCGCTTGATGAAGGTGAACAGCTCCA
>JANMGQ010000041.1:0-2556 GCA_031374735.1 Hyphomicrobiaceae bacterium
GCGGGTCGCATCACGTGTACCCGCGTAGTTCGTCAGGTTGTTCGCGGCAGCAGCAACACCCGCACCGGTGCTGCTGTTCTTCATGTAGTCGCCCTGAACGAACAGACCGGTCGGGACGTGCATGAGGGCCAACGAGCCACCAATGTTCGTCGAACGCTCGACTGTGATCGCGGCAGCAGGCGCAGCCGTGTTCAGCACGCCGTCTCCGTTGCCTTCGAAGCGTTCCCAGCCGAGACCAGCTGCGATGCGCACGCCGGAGAACTCACCAGCATATGTCAACTGGACGCCGAGGTTGCGGCCGCCGACCGTCTGGTTTGCACTGCCAGCAGTGATAGCGTTCGTCTGTACTTCAGCAGCTTCAGCGATAGAGGCCGAAGCCTGGAAGCCAGCGAAGGTTGGTGTCGTGTACTTAAGGCCGTCGCCACGTGTCGTCGGATAACCGCCGCCGTCCGTGATGTTGTTGAGGGAAGTCTTGGTCAGAGCGCCTGCTGCGTCGCGGAACAAGAGACCGCCGCCGACGAGGCCTGGCGAGGACGATGCCACAACCTGTACGCCAGCGAGATCGATGCCAGCAACAACGCCCGAGGTGGTCATGCGACCAACGGTGACGCGGCCGAAGCTTGCCGAATCCAAGTACCAGTTCGCATCACGCAGGCGTAGGAAATGATCGCCGTTCTGCGTTGCAGCAGCGCTGTCGCCAGCGGTGCCATCTTCTCTCGACTGAGAGACGGTGTAGGTGCGGGCGAAGTTACCAACGTCGATTAAGAGGCTGAAGCCAGCCGTAACGGTCGGCGTCACTTTTGCACTACCGGCGAAGCCGAAGCGGGTCGACGAGTTGGAGTTGTCGAGACCGAAGTAGGTGTTCGAGCTGCTGCCATCGTTGTAATACATGATGGCGCGGTTGACCTGACCCGAGATGGTCAGCGAAACCTTGCGGTTGCCTTTGCGAGCCGTTGTGGCTTCGAGTTCAGCAACGCGTTCTTCCAGATCTGCGCAGCAGTCGCCACCGAGATCGGCTGCGAATGCGCCAGTTGAGAGGGCGCCAGCGGCGGCCACGAGGGCCAGGCGGCTAGCGGACTTCTTGAGTCCCCCGAACATGCTTTTCTCTCCGTTTGACACTTTTAAGCTACGGACCGCCACGAACGAACTCCAGGACTGTGTACGCTTCTACGAGGGTACGCCGACCAGAACTTAGTACGAGGGAAAGTCCACTCTCCCGGTTCAGTGTGACAGCTGCGATTGCCAGTCTCTACTTGCCGTCGCTCTCAACCGTTCCGAGGTGGAGTTAGCCTGGACCTTAACGAGAGGTAAAGAGCAAACAGCGGACTGGTGTGGCAATCCCTCTTGTGTGTGGCCTCAACGCAACGGCCGACTCACTTGTAGGGCTGCAGATATGGGACGCTGCGCGGGAAATGATTCGGTTGAAAGCTATTTTTATCTCTATTGCAATGACTTAACGAATCGCTTCGGGAAGCGCAAGAGCGCGCCCATCTTAGCCATCGCGGCGATGCCAGCGCCCCGCCGCGGGTGGATTCCGTATGCGGAACCAGCGACCGAGCGACGGCTGGCGGGGTACACGCCTTTGGTCTAGGTGGGGGAACTACCGGAATTCACCCCGAGCACCTAGCCCCACCGCCTGCCCCTCATCGGGCACCTACCCAACCCTTTCCCCGCAAGACGGCGTGAAGGAGCAGAGCCAAACCGCCGCCATGACCGACACGCTGATCCTCGCCCTCCCCTCGAAGGGCCGCCTCATGGAAGATGCGGCGGCGGTGTTCGCGCGCAGCGGGCTTGCGATCGTCAAAACCGGCTCAGCGCGCGGTTATCAGGGCGGGATGCCTGACATGCCCGAGGTGGAGGTGATTTACGTCGCCTCATCGGAGATTGCGGGGCGGCTGCGTGACGGCCGCGTTCACATGGGCATCACGGGCGAAGATCTGGTGCGCGAGAGCAGTGCCGAGGGCGATGGACGGGTGACGTCGGCCTGTAAGCTCGGCTTTGGTCCGGCCGACGTGGTGGTGGCGGTGCCCGATTGCTGGCTCGATGTGCAGCACCTGAGCGATCTCGAGCTGATGGGCATGACATTCCGTCGTCGCCATGGCCGTCGCATCCGGGTGGCGACCAAGTATCTGAATCTGACCCGACGGGCGTTCGCGGCTCAGGGCATTGTCAGCTATCGCATTGTCGAGAGCCTCGGCGCGACAGAGGGCGCGCCAGCGGCCGGACTAGCAGAGCTGATCGTCGACATCACAACGACCGGCGCCACACTCAAGGCCAACGGCCTCAGGATTCTAGACGGGGGCACGTTGTTGCGCTCGGAAGCGAACGTATGGGTTTCAACAAGCGCGGCTTGGACGCCCGCACTGCAGGCGGCGCAATCAAAGATACTGGCGAAACTGCTGCCAGTGCTGAGGGCTTATACCGGCGAGCAAAATTTCTGACTGACGACCTCCCCTCCCACTGTCATGGCCGGGCTTGTCCCGGCCACCCATCGCGAAACGAGCGCGACGGTCACTCGGGTGCGGAGCCATTTCAACATGATGGCGACCAGCTCCG
>JANMGQ010000043.1:0-12129 GCA_031374735.1 Hyphomicrobiaceae bacterium
TGACGGCGAGCGCGCCACGCGGCGTCATCTATATCGGCATGTCGAGTGACCTCGTCGTGCGTGCCGGGCAACATCGCGATCGCTTGATCGAGGGCTTTACAAAAACCTACTGGGTTGATCGACTTGTCTATTTCGAAGCTCATGAGACGGCAGCGTCCGCGCAAAAGCGCGAGTATCTGATGAAGCGTTCGCGGCGTGACTGGAAAATCGAGTTGATCGAACAGGTGAATCCAACGTGGGCTGATCTCTATCCCGAAGTCCTTCGCTTGCACGGGCTTGAGCCTTGACGTCGACGGGTGAGGATCCCGGATATTTGTCGTGCGAAGGGCACGCCAAATTCCGGGACACCGTTGAATTTGGATGACGTGGCCGCGTCAGCACCTGGCCCAGACCCACAATGTTCTCATCGTCTGCATTTGTCAGCAGCGGAAGTCGGCGCTCAAGAGCTTGGGGCGCGACCGGACGTAAGAGCGGATCATGCGCGCCAACCGTTACCCGCGACGCGACCGGCGCGCCTACCATCATTGCTGTTCCGCGGGCGCCTGGATGCTAAGGAGGTGGGCGACTGTCATCATCAGGCCCGCTCATGTCCCTGCACGCGTCTCTGCGGCCGACCGCCGCCCATCTGCCCGAGAGCTTGATCGTCAAGGTCTTCAATCATGGGCGCTATGTGCCGGGCCTGATCCCGCTGTGGGCGGGCGAAGGAGACATCCCGACTCCTGCTTTCATCCACGAGGCAGCCGCCAAAGCGTTGGCCGCCGGCGACACCTTTTACATGCCGAACCGCGGTATTCCAGAGCTGCGCGCGTCGATTGCCGCCTATCACGAACGCCTGTTCGCGCAGAAGTTTACGAGCGACGAGTTCTTTGTAACAGCGGGCGGCATGCAGGCGATCCAGCTCGCTGTGCAGGCCATCGCAGGTGCCGGCGATGAGGTCCTCGTGCCGACGCCCGCTTGGCCAAACTTCCGCGGCGCGCTCGAATGCAACGGCGCCAAGGCTGTCGACGTTCCGATGTCGTTTGGCCGCGAAGGTTGGTCGCTCGATCTCGACGCGCTGTTTCGCGCGGTGACGCCAAAGACGCGCGCGATCGTGATCAACTCACCGTCCAACCCGACCGGGTGGACCGCAACCGAGGCAGAGCTGCGCAGCATTCTCGCGTTCACCCGCAGCCGAGGCCTGTGGATCATCGCCGATGAAATATACATGCGCTTCACCTATGGCGCAGACGGCACACCGGCTGGCCTCTCGCCGTCGTTTCAGACGCTGCGGACGCCGACGGATCGCATCGTATTCGCGCAGACGTTCTCCAAGAACTGGGCCATGACCGGCTGGCGGCTCGGATGGCTGCAGGCGCCAGCCGAACTCGGGCAAGTCGTCGAGAACCTCATACAGTACAACACGTCAGGCGTCGCGCCGTTCCTCCAGCGCGCCGGCGTCGTGGCGCTCGAAGACGGCGAAGAATTCGCACGCGGTCAGATCGAGCGCGCGGCTGAAGGCCGACGGATTGTTACTGCAGCGCTGGCCTCAAACAACGCCGCCCGCTACGTGCCGCCCAAAGGCGCGTTCTACGCGTTCTTCGGCATCGATGGCGTCACCGACTCGCTCGGCTCGGCGATGCGCCTGATCGACGAGGCCAAGGTTGGCCTCGCTCCCGGCTCAGCCTTTGGCGACGCCGGCGCGCCGTTCTTCCGCGTCTGCTTCCTGCGCGACCCGAAACAAGTGGCCGAAGCCATGACGCGGCTCAGCGGTTGGTTGAAAAAGATGGGATGAGCGGCGCAGTTTATTTGCGCCCGATTTCCGCGATCAGCGCCTGCGCGGCAGCCGGATTGCGCACCTTCGCACCGGCGATGAAATAGGCGAAGACGTCGCCGCGCTTGTTCCAGGCCTTCGTGCGCGAGGCCAGCGCCTTCACGTCTTTGGGCGAGACACCAGCCTTAAGCTTCTCGCTGCTGGCCATGAAGCGCGCATAGGTGAAGTTGGCGGTGGCCTCGTCGATCTCGGGGAACTCTTCGTCGAGCGCGTAGACGATGGCCGCGTTATGCTTGCGGCAGAGGTCATAGAACGCCGGCACGGCAAAACTCGCGTTGCGCACCTCCATGGCATGGCGCAAGCGCACGCCCGCGTGTTCGCTCGGCAGCAGCGCGAGGAACGCGCCGAAGTCGGCCGCATCGAACTTCTTGGTGGTCGCGAACTGCCAATTGATCGGCCCGAGCTTGGGGCCAAGTTCGACCAGCCCCTGGGCGACGAACTTGTCGACCGCGGGGCCTGCTTCGGCGAGCACCTTGCGGTTCGTGCAATAGCGCGAGGCCTTCACGGCGAACACGAAATCATCGGGCGTTTCGTCGTGCCAACTGCGCCAGCTGTCGGGCTTGAAGGTGGAGTAGTAGGTGCCGTTGATCTCGATCGACGTCACCGCGCGCGAGGCGAATTCCAGTTCGCGCTTTTGGCGGAGATCATCCGGATAGAACACGCCGCGCCATGGCTCATACGTCCAGCCGCCAATGCCGACACGAATGTTTCCAGCCACGATGCCGTCTCCATTATCTCAGAGGCGAGATGACTCCGAGCGCATCGCGATCCAGCGCTTGTGCGGGCGCGTCGGTGCGGACGCCCAAGCGCAGCTTGGCCGAGCGCGATCGGGGATTGCGCACGGTTTCGGGTTCACTCGGAGTGACCGCCTTCGGCACGTCTGGTCCAAATGTCGGCGGTGGGCCTGACACATCCTGAACCGGCCCGTGGCGCGATCCCTTCGATTCGCGCCCTGAGCGCTGGCGCAGAAAGCGTTTCACGATGCCGTCTTCGAGCGAATGAAACGTCACCACGACCAAACGGCCACCGGGTTTCAGGCAGCGCTCGGCTGCGGCAAGCGCCTCTGCGAGTTCGCCAAGCTCATCGTTGACCGCGATCCGCAGCGCCTGAAACGTGCGCGTCGCGGCGTGGCGGCCATCGATCTTCGGCGTTTTCAGCACGCGCTGGATGAGGCCCGCGAGTTGCAGCGTGGTCGAAAATGGCGTGGTCACCCGGTCGTGCACGATGGCGCGCGCGATGCGGCGCGACTGGCGCTCGTCGCCGAGCCGATACAGCACGTCGGCGAGTTGCGCCTCGGGCAGCGTGTTGACGAGATCCGCCGCCGTCGCACCGTCGGCGGACATGCGCATGTCCAAGGGACCATCGGTTTGAAACGAGAAGCCACGCTCCGGCCGGTCGATCTGCATGGAGGAGACGCCGATATCGAGCACGACGGCGTCGGCCTGTGCCGTATCGATCCTGGCTACCTGCTCGTCCAACGTCGAGAACCGCGCCTCAACGACCCGCAATCGACCCGCGTAGTGCTCGACCAACGGCGCCGCGGCGCGCACCGCTGTCACATCCCGATCAAGCGCCAGAACGCGGCAGTTCGCAGCGTCCAGGATCGCGCGCGAATAGCCGCCCGCGCCAAACGTTCCGTCGACAATCAGTTCGCCGTCTCGCGGGGCGATCGCCGCCACGATTTCGTCGAGCAGAACCGGGATATGTGGCGCAGCGCTCACGGATACAGCCGCTCACGCGCGAACGGCTCACCCATCGCAGCACGCTTGAACACGAGGCGGTCGTGCAGGCGGAACGGCCGGTCATGCCAGAACTCGATCGACATGGGCGTGACGCGGAAGCCCGACCAATGCGGCGGACGCGGCACATTTTCGCCGGGGTACTTGGCATCGAATTTGGCCACGGCTTTCTCGAGCACAGCGCGGCTCTCAAGCGGGCGCGACTGCTGGCTCGCCCACGCGCCGATGCGCGAGGAGCGATGGCGGCTGTTGTAGTAGGCGTCGGCCTCGTCGTTGCTCACGATTGAAACCGTGCCGCGAATGCGCACCTGTCGGCTGAGCGATTTCCAATGGAAGTTCAGCGCCGCCATTTTCGAGGCGAGAAGCTCGCGCCCTTTGGCGCCCTCGTGGTTGGTGTAGAAAACAAAGCCGCGATCAACGCCCTGCTCCCAGGTGTCGAGCCCTTTCAACAGCACGACGCGCACGTTCGGCATCCCGCTCGGATCGACAGTTGCGAGCGCCATCGCGTTCGGATCGTTTGGCTCGTGCTGCTTGGCCTCAGCGAACCAGGTGTCAAACAGCGCGAACGGGTCTGTTGCGCCGAAGTAGTCCGGCGCCTGGCGCGCCATGTAAGTCTCATTCCGCGACATCGCAGCTGTCCCTGGTCCCTGATCGCGCTTCATAGCGCGATCAAGGTCTGCGCGCCAATGGTGGTATGGTGTTGATCGAGGCAATCGGGTGGACGTGGGGCTGCTACCGCTCGCCGTTGAAGGACGGGGCGAGGGCTGAGGTGACCGCTTGCTCAGACGCAGGAAAAACAACAGAACGGAGTAGAAAAGTGCCGATTCCCGAAGTTGCCCACTACGGCCGCCACACCCCCAACTGTCATGGCCGGGCTTG
This sequence comes from Hyphomicrobiaceae bacterium, assembly GCA_031374735.1. Taxonomy (GTDB): domain Bacteria; phylum Pseudomonadota; class Alphaproteobacteria; order Rhizobiales; family Hyphomicrobiaceae; genus JABFRJ01. The sequence continues at coordinate 4,429 of JANMGQ010000043.1, forward strand.
TCCCGGCCACCCATCGGGCAACAGTTTCAGGAGATGCTGAAGTCCTCAATGTTGCAGCAATTGCGTGCTCATTTTGGCATCAGCGTGTGCGGAGGCATGGGTGGCCGGCACGAAGGGCCGGCCATGACAGTGGTGGGGGTGGCCGCTGCGCGGGCCACTTCTGAAATGTGGATCACTTTCGACGTGGGACTGGGCTGATTGCTGGCGTTTGCTCCGTCGTCGCCCGATCTTGTTAGTGATCGTTGGCAATTTGCTCGTTGTTCGATCACCGACGGAACCTGTTATCGCCCCGAATCCTCTCCCCGTTGAAGGACGGGGAGAGGGAACTTCATCGGACCGACCTGGGTGTCTGACCAGAGGTCAGACACCAGACGGTTCAGAACCGGAGCCTTGCACCGGATGAGATGGTATCGATCTCTTTCAGCGTCTTGCGCTGGTTTTCCCACTGTGCGGCCGCCGCAGCAGGCGACGCAGGCGGAGGTGCCGCTGCGGCTTTAGCGGCGGCGCTTTGGGTCGCCAGGTGTTCGTCACGTTCAAGACCGGCGGCCTTCGCCTTGGCGTCGATATCCCGCGCATTCTGCTCGAACTGGCGGCGTGCCTCGTCGGCGCGGCCCTGATCGCGCAGCTTGATCGCTGCCTCGTTCATGGCGCGCGCTTCGTGCACCATCACATCGCGCATGGTGGTGGGATCAATGCTTGACGTCCGCTCGATGGCACTGGCTGAAAAGCGCGCGCGAACGACCTGTCCTGGCAATTCGATTGTCTCGCCGCCTGCATCGCTGAGCGTCACGCTGACATGGCCCAACACCTTCTCGCCGTTGGCGATCGAGGCGGGGATTTCGATGGCCGCGATGATCGATTGCTCGGTGTCGGCGATGATCTGCGTCAGGCGCACGTGCATGCGCTGGCCGCGCACCTCGGCTTCACGCCCGAGGATGCGGCCTGGGCCGACGCCCGGTTCGAGATCGAAGTAGATGTTGATTGCCTGCGCCACGACGTTCTGCGCGTCGTCAAATTCGAGATCGAAGAAGCGCTTCAAGTCGGCGGGCTCGGCGACGAACTTGTGTGTCCCCTCGGCGGACTTGGCGAGGCCAGCCATGAGGTCCTCGTTGTACTCCGTGCCAAGACCGATGGTCGACACGATGATGCCTTCGCGGCCGAGCTGGCGTCCTAGGCGGATGAAATCTGCCGGCTGACTCGGGCCTTGGTTGGCGAGGCCGTCCGACAACAGCAGGATCTTGTTGACCATGTCGGGCGACTTGAATTTGCGCACTTCGTCTGCGCCCGCCTGCATGCCCGCCCAAATGGCGGTCGAACCGCGTGCGGTGAGCTGATCGATCTTCTGCTTGATGGCGTCGCGATTGCTGGCCCGTGTTGCGGGAACCTCGATCGTGATCCGGTCGTCATAGCTGACGACGGACACGATATCGCGCGGGCCCAGGCGATCGACGGCCATCTTGGCGGCCTGGCGCGCCGCACGAATGCGAGCGCCTTCCATGGAGCCCGATCGATCAATGACGAGAGCGATGTTGATGGGCGCGCGCTCACGGCCTGGTGTGCGAATGCCCTTCAAGCCAACGCGCAAATACGCCGTTTGCGTTTGATCCGCGGCGAGCACCGATTGATTGAGTGTCGTTGAGAGTTCGACGGAGGCCGAGGATCGCGGCCCGGTCGCCGTGGCTGGCCCGACGGCGAGCGATAGAGTGCCGGCCAGCGCGAGCGCAAGACCGAATTGAGACATATGCATGACGTCCTCCGTGTTGCAGTCGCTCAAGACTTGTGTCGGGAGGCGGCGGCACAACGGCTGGAATGTGTCGGAGTTCGTCGGACTCGTGGCGTTCCTGTGGCGTCGGGCGCATTCGGACACATCTGTTGCCGCAACGACCACAGTGGCGTCTCACTCGGGCTCGACGTCGCTGGCGTCGCGTCCAACGATGTGGCGATACACGTCCGGGTCTGTCGCGCCTTCGGTGCCGTAGCACAGCACGCGCGAGGTAGCGTCGAGGCCAAGCGCGGCGCGCGCGTCCGGATCAGCTACGGCGCGCATGAACCCGGCCAGTCCCGCAACGCCGGATTCGCCGGCGGCGATCTGCTCGGCCGCAAGCGTGCGCATCATCGCGGCGGCAGCGTCGTCGGGGATGGTCATAAAGGCATCGGCACCCGGCTGCAGCAGCGACCATGCGAGTAGGGACGGCTCACCACAGGCGAGCCCGGCCATGATGGTGTCGAGGTCTCCGCCCACCGCGACCAGCCGGCCGGCGCGCGCGCTTTCAAACAGGCAGGCCGCATGCTCCGGCTCGACCACGACCATCCTTGGCCGCGCGGCGCCGTATTTTTCCCAGCGATAGGCAAGCACCGATGCGGCGAGGCCGCCAACACCGCCTTGGACGAACACGTGTGTCGGCTGGACGCCCTGCGCCTCGACCTCCATCGGCAACAGCGCGTAGCCCTGCATGACGTGCTTCGGGATGGTGTCGTAACCGGGCCACGAGGTATCTGAAACGACCGTCCAGCCGTTGGCTGCGGCAGCAGCCGAGGCGGCCCGCACGCTGTCGTCGTAGGTGGCGCCTTCGCGACGCACTTCAGCGGCATAACTTGCAATGGCGGCAGCTCGTCCTTCACTCACGTGCTCATGCACGTAGATGACGGCCCGCACGCCGAGCCGCTGCGCGCCCCACGCGACCGACCGACCGTGATTGCCGTCCGTCGCACACGTGACAGTGAGCCCCGCTGCGCCTCCGCGTGCCGCGACCAGCCGCTCGACAGCGTAAGCGCCGCCCAACGCCTTGAAGCTTTTCAGTCCGAAGCGATGGCCTTCGTGCTTATAGAGGATCTCTCGCACGCCTGCCGCCTTGGCGAGCGCCGGCAGCGACAGCAGCGGCGTCGGCGCATAACCAGGCCACGAAGAGATCGCGCGCTGCGCTTCGGCGGCACAGGTGAGCGACTGGATCGCCTGTTCCGCCGCACCATAGGGGCGTGCACGGTCAAGGCTCGGGTTAGGTAGGAAAGCGTATCCCATCGGCCCACTTAGCCTCTACCGGCCGCCAGGCGCTCACGCGCCAGTGTCTTTGCGAGTTCCACTGCAGGCTGGTCGAACGGGTCGATGCCGAGCAGGCGGCCGGCGATGATCGTCTCCAGCATGAAGTGCATCAACAGCGCGCCCATGGCCCGCTCGTCGAGTTCGGGAATGTCGAACAGGCGCACGGGCCGACCGGCCTTCGCCAAGGCCTCTGGCACTGCAGCCGACTGCGCCGCGACGAGATCGCCAACGTTGCGGCCAGCGAGAAACGGGATGCCCGCCACGTTGGCCATATCAGGTGCCAGCGCCGGGCCGAGACCTGCCGTCGGCGTGCGCAGGATCGTGACCAGATGATCGCGCGGGCCGTCCTGGAACAGCTGCAGCTGGCTGTGCTGGTCGAGCGGCCCAAGGCAGGCGATCGGCGTTGTGCCATGACCGCCCTTGCCAAGGCTCTCAGCCCACAGCTGCACGAACCAGCTTGCAAACGAGCCCAGCCGATCCGCATAGGGCATCATCACCTGGCAGCCGACGCCCTTGTCACGCGCCAGCGCAATGACAACCGCCGCGCCGATGGCGGCCGGGACTTCACGCGGGTTGCGCGCTGCCAGCATGTTGACCACAACGTCATTCGCGCCACGCCGCAGCGCCGCAACGTCGACACCACGCGCCAAGGCTGGCAGCAAACCGACATTCGAGAGCACCGAGAAGCGCCCACCGATCCCCGTGTGATGGTCGAGCATGGGAATGTTGTGCGCCGAAAACAGCGCACGCAGTCCGTTGGCCTTGCCTGCTGCGTCAGGCTCCGTCAGGCCAAGAAACAGGCGCGGGATATGGCCCGACAAGCCCTTGGCTTTCACGGCCTGCAAGGTCGCGATGGCCTGCACCAGTGTTTCGACCGTTCCGCCCGACTTCGACGTGACGACGAACCGCGTGGTGGCGAGATCCATATGCGCCAGCGCCTGCTCCAGCGTGTCGGCATCGAGATTGTCGTAAAAACGTGTGCGCGGCCGAGATTTCTGCGCCTCCGACATATGGCCGGGAATGTTCCAGCCGGCGAGCTGCGCCAGCGTCTGCCCGCCGAGGCTCGATCCGCCCGTGCCAAAGAACACGATCGTGCGCGCGCCTTCGGACAGCTTCGCCAGCGCCGTCTTGGCCTCGACAATGTCGGCCGTGTCCTCGGCGATGCGCAGGACGGCGAGCGACCGGTCCGCATACTGTTTGCGCAGCCACGCCAGGCCGTCGGTCGTCGCGCCGAGCGTCTTGTCGAGCACAGGATCGCTCAGCCCATAGCCGCCGATGGCAGCTGGCAAGCATCCGGCAACAGATTGACGATAGGGCAATGCAGACATGGTGCCTCCGAGGCGCGTTACAGCAGCGTTTACTGCGCGGGAGAGGACGTGACCAGTCCGTTGACCGAGCACAACGCCGTCGCGATGCCTTCGGCCGCCAAGCTTAACAGAAAACGGCGCCCCAGGTTGCCCCGAAGCGCCGCTCTATCGAAATCACGCCTGCCGTTAAGCCAAATCGAACCGGTCGGCGTTCATGACCTTTGCCCAGGCCGCGACGAAGTCATGCACGAAGGCGGCATGCCCGTCGCCGCTGCCGTAGACCTCGGCGAGTGCGCGCAGCTGTGAGTTCGAGCCGAACACCAGATCGACCACGGTTGCGGTCCACTTGAGTTTACCGGTCGCACTGTCGTGGCCTTCGATCGTGCTGTTGGCCGCTGCCTTCCACGTGGTGCCCATGTCGAGCAGGTTGACGAAGAAGTCGTTGGTCAGCGTCTCGGGTCGCGTGGTGAACACGCCGTGTGCGGATGTGCCGACATTGGTGTTGAGCACGCGCAGGCCACCGATCAGCGCTGTCATCTCAGGCGCGGTCAGCGTCAGCAGGTTGGCGCGATCGAGCAGCATTTCAGCGGGTGCGCCGGTGTTGCCCATGGCGACATAGTTGCGGAAGCCGTCGGCCTTCGGCTCCAGCACGGCGAACGACTCAACGTCCGTCTGCGCCTGTGTTGCGTCCGTGCGGCCGGGCGCGAACGGCACCTTCACCTCCACGCCGGCTTTCTTGGCTGCCGCCTCGATGGCAGCGCCGCCGCCGAGCACGATCAGGTCGGCGAGCGAGACCTTCTTCTTGCCGCCCGTGGCGTTGAAGTCCTTCTGGATCGCTTCGAGCTTGGGCAGAACCTTGGCGAGTTCGGCCGGCTGGTTGGCGGCCCAGTCCTTCTGCGGTGCCAGGCGAATGCGCGCGCCGTTGGCGCCGCCGCGCTTGTCGCTGCCGCGGAACGTCGAGGCTGACGCCCAGGCGGTTGAGACGAGCTGCGAAATCGACAGGCCCGAGGCGAGCAATTTGGCCTTCAGCGCCGTGATGTCTGCGTCGCTGACGAGGTCATGATCAACGGCCGGAACCGGGTCCTGCCAGATCAACGTTTGCTTCGCCACGAGCGTGCCGAGATAACGCGTGGTTGGGCCCATATCGCGGTGCGTAAGCTTGTACCAGGCCTTGGCGAACGCGTCGGCGAACTCCGCTGGGTTCTTGTGGTAGCGGCGCGAAATCCTCTCGTAAGCAGGGTCCATGCGCATGGCCATGTCGGCCGTTGTCATCATTGGGCGATGCGTCTTTGACGGATCGTGCGCGTCGACGACCATGTGCTCGGGCTTGCAGTTCTTCGGATGCCACTGGTGTGCGCCGGCTGGGCTCTTGGACAGTTCCCAATCGTAGCCGAACAGGACGTCGAAATAGCCGTTGTCCCACTTGGTCGGGTTCGGTTTCCACGCGCCTTCGATGCCAGACGTGATGGCATGGCCACCTTTGCCGCTGCCGTAGCTGTTCTTCCAGCCAAGGCCCATGTCTTCGATGGCCGAGCCTTCCGGCTCGCGGCCGACGTGTGACGCTGGACCAGCGCCGTGTGCCTTGCCGAAGGTGTGGCCGCCGGCGACGAGCGCGACGGTTTCCTCATCGTTCATGGCCATGCGCGCGAAGGTCTCACGGATATCTCGGCCCGAGGCGACGGGATCCGGCTTGCCATTCGGGCCTTCCGGGTTGACGTAGATGAGGCCCATCTGGACTGCGCCGAGCGGGTTCTCAAGTTGACGATCGCCGGTGTAGCGGGTGTCGCCGAGCCAGGTGTTTTCTGCGCCCCAGTAGATGTCTTCCTCCGGCTCCCACACGTCTTCGCGTCCGCCAGCGAAGCCGAAGGTTTTGAAGCCCATCGATTCAAGCGCGACGTTGCCTGTCAGCACCATCAGATCGGCCCACGACAGCTTGCGGCCGTATTTCTGCTTGATCGGCCACAGCAGGCGGCGGGCCTTGTCAAGGTTGCCATTGTCGGGCCAGCTGTTGAGCGGGGCAAAGCGGAGCGTACCTGAGCCCGCGCCACCGCGACCATCGCCGATGCGATATGTGCCCGCGCTATGCCAGGCCATGCGGACGAACAATGGCCCGTAATGGCCATAATCCGCCGGCCACCAGGCCTGCGAGTTCGTCATCAGGGCATGCAGGTCTTTGACGACGGCGTTCAAGTCGAGGGACTTGAATTCCTTGGCGTAGTTGAAGCCCTTGTCCATGGGGTTCGACAGCGCCGAATGCTGGTGCAGAATTCTGACGTTCAGCTGATTGGGCCACCAATCGCGATTTGACCGGACGCCGGCTTTTGCATGAGCTTGGGGGCCGCTCGTAACCGGGCACTTCGGTGCCTGCGGGTCATCATTTGCCATGGTCACACATCCATCGTGTTCTGGTTTATTCCCTGTTGCGCATACAGGGATCTGCTGCCCTTTAAATGCGAACCAAGCAGAACACCAGAGGCACGATGTCCGGCGTCCGCAAGGCTACGCATAACTGCAATGTGGCGCCGTCCGGCAACGGATCAAGGCGCCGTCAGTGCCGCAGGGCGAGGTGCGGCAATCGGGGCCGCCGCCAACTGCCTCTCGATCATCGGCACCATCGCGACGAAACGGTCCAACACGGTGCCGGCCTCGGCGTCCAGCGTCCGCCGATCGAGATGAAAGTGCCCCTCAAACAGCGTAATCGGCCCCTTCGGATAAACGGCTGATGGCCACGTTTGCAGTGTCGCACTCGCCTCGGCGCGAAACATACGGGCAAACTCGCGCGCCGCGAACGCCTCGCCTTTGATCGTGCGCAGCTTCTTGGCGTGCAGGTTATAGCGCGCGCGCTTTTGCTTCTTGCACGCTGCATCAACCCAGACGGAGAAGAACAACCCGTTGGTGTTGAGGAACTGATCCGGTGGATCCGTCGTCCACGCCGGCTTCAACACCTTCAGGATGGCAGCTCCCATGCCTTCGCCGGACTTGATCACAAGGCCGTGCTCGCGCAGGGCACCCGCGCGCGCGGCGGCCAGGGTTGTAAAGATGTCGAGGTAAGGCTGCATCCGCCCTTCTGGTACGGACCGAGGGCGAGTGCAAGTCGCCCGAGACGCAGGGCAATTGCAGGAACCGTCATCCCGCACAAACGCGGCCTCTTTCGGTCGCGTGCAGATGCCGGATCCAGCGCAAGACGTCCGCGCAGCGGTCCGCGTTGCCTGTCTTATACCGGCGAGCAAAATTTCTGACTGACGACCTCCCCTCCCACTGTCATGGCCGGGCTTGTCCCGGCCACCCATCGCGAAACGAGCGCGACGGTCACTCGGGTGCGGAGCCATTTCAACATGATGGCGACCAGCTCCG